>NZ_JBGKAC010000001.1:747847-1495694 GCF_041361465.1 Halobaculum sp. MBLA0143 | reverse complement strand
CGAGGAGTAACGGTCTCACTGTCGGTTCTCGCCGACCCGAACTACGTGGATTTATTAGTAGCTATATTGTCTGAGTAGTCGCAAAGATGGCTCCCTCGGGCGTCACCGACCTCTCTCCGGCCGTTGGTCTCGCTGTCGGACTGTGTTGTGCAGTGTCGTTCGGTGCGTTGTCGCTCGTCGAGTTTCGAGTCGTCGTTCTGCGGCCGGACTGGGGAAACGTCACACCACAGTTAGCGGCAGTCTGGCGGGGGACGCTAGCGGCGGCATCGCTCGGGTCGTTCGGCCTCTCGGTGTACTCGTATACGATGGACGACGAGACGGACGAACGGAGAGGGTCTGACCTCCGTCTAGACCGCGTGGGTTTCTCCGAACTGGAGGTCGAGACGGGCGACGAGTCGACAGTGATCTTCATGTCGGCCCGGACCCGCGAGGGAGACGAGAGCGAGTCAGACGAGTCTCACGACTCGTAGCGCTCGGTCGCCCACCGACGACCGGCGGTCAACAGCATCTCCTCCCAACTGTCGAACGTCGTGTACTCGGCGACGTAGTCGTCGAGACGCGCGGTCGGAACGGCCTCGAAGTCGACGTGCGTCTCGACTGTCCACGGGCTCTGGTCGAGGAACTCGTCGAAGCTATCGAACTCAGTGTTGACACGCATGAACTCCGCGTCACAGACCCGCTCCAGCGGTACCTCGATCCGGTCTGGCTCCGTGGCTGTGCTGTCTCCCGCTCCGGGACTCCGTGAACTCGCAGTCATACCGCGTCGTATGTACCGGACATACTAAACGATGGTGGGAATTTAGTCACGCCCGGCGTGGCGGGCCCGATGGTGAGGGACACTCCCAGCACCACCACGACAAACTCTTTCACCCACAGCCGCCAACACGAACGGAGTGACCGACGTACTGTGTGCGGGCCACGTCAACTGGGACGTGACCCTCAGAGTGGCGGAGCTGCCGGCGCCGGACGGCGAGGTGCAGCTGCGCGGGACGGCGGAGGCGGGCGGCGGCAGCGCCGCCAACGTCGCGGTGAACCTCGCGGGGCTGGGAGCGACGGCGGCCGTCTTCGGCTCGACCGGCGACGACGAGACGGGCGAGCGGGCGCGCCGCGAACTCGTCGCCTCCGGCGTGGAGACACACCTCGTCCGTGCCGACGGGGAGACGGCGGTGAAGTACCTGATCGTCGACGGGAACGGCGAGGTGATGGTGTTGTCCGGCGACGGCGAGAACGAGGCGTTCCGGGCGGCCGACCTCCCGCCGGCGGCGTTGGAGACCGACGTGTGTCACCTGACGAGCCAGGCGCCGTCGGTGGCGGCGGGGCTGACCGAGCGGGCGCGGGACCACGGCGCGACGGTGAGTCTGGCCCCGGGGCGTCGGATCGCCGACCGGGACTTCTCGGCGGCACTGTCGCGGGCGGCTCTCGTCTTCGTCAACGAACGGGAGGCGGCGGCGCTCGGGACGGAGCCGTGGGGCGACGGCCTCCGCCCGGACGCGGCGCTGGTCGTCACACTCGGCGACGACGGGGCGGCGGTCCACACCCGCGACCGAACCGTCGAACACCCCGGGTTCGAGGCGACGCCGTTGGACACGACCGGCGCGGGCGACGCCTTCGCCGCGGGCTACCTCGCCGCTCGCGGCGGCAGCCTCCCGGACGCCGTTCTCGCGGCCGCCCGCGAGAACGTCGACGACCCGGGGCCGAGGCTCCCGGGAGACACGGCCGCCGGCGACGACGGCGTCGGCGTCCGAGCGGCGCTGGCGGTCGCCAACGCCTGTGGCGCCGTCGCCTCCCGGGCGCTCGGCGCGCGGGCCGCGCTCACCCCCCAGCGGCTGCTGGACGTGATCGAGTAGGCGGGCGACGAGACGGCCGGAACGAGACCGCAGGCCGTCTTACTCGTCGACCCGGACGACCATCACGACTTCGTCCGTCTCGACCAGTTCACCCTCCCCGTCGTAGCTGTGCGTCTCGACGACCTCGAACTCCTCGGGCGCCAGCGTCTCGCCGGCGGCGTGGAGTCGGCCGTCGTCGAGCTCGTACTCCTCTGTGCCGATGGCGCCCTCGATGTCACCGACCGTGTCGCCGTACTTCGGGCCGACGGTCGCGTAGTCGAGGTCGATCCCGGTGATCTCCGCGGTGGCCTGTGGGGCGGTCTCGTCCGGGTACGCCGACAACTCCTCGACGTGCATGACGCTGGCGACGGTGTCCTCGAACCCGGCCACGTCACCGTACACGTCGACGGCCGCCAAGTCGGCGTTCAGCGCCAGCCCGTTGTCGCTCTTGAACGACCGCAGCGCCGACACGACGGCCATCGCCCGCTCGCCGGGGGCCAGCGGGGCGTCGTACCCCCGCGGTTCCGGCCAGGACTGGCGGTGGACGCTCTCGCCGCCGTCACCGTAGGCTGCGGTCCACACCTCCTCCGTGACGAACGGGAGGATCGGCGCGAACAGCCGCAACACCGTCTCGTGGACCGTCCGGAGCGTGAAGCTCGTGGACGCCGCCGCGCCGTCGCGTTGCTTCGCCAGTTCGAGGTAGTTGTCACAGAACGTGTCCCAGAAGAACGTCCGCAGCTCCGTCCGGGCTTTGGCGTACTCGTGTTCGCGGAAGTGGGCGGCGGAGGTCTCGATCACGTCGTCCAGCTTCGACAACAGCCACTCGTCGACCGGCTCCAGCGTCTCCGGCTCCGACGGCTCTGTGGCCGCCAACTCCGAGACGAGCTTCGAGGCGTTCCAGAGCTTCTGGATCAGCTTCTCGCCCTGCCGGAGTTCGTTGGTCTTGTACGGGAAGTCGTCGCCGACGGAGTAACCGGACGCCCAGTAACGGATGGCGTCCGTCGGGTACTGGTCCATCACGTTCGACGGGAGGACGACGTTGCCCCGCGAGGAAGACATCTTCTCGCGGTTCTCGTCCAACACCCAGCCGTTGATCAGGACCGCGTCGAACGGCACCTCCCCGGTGTGTTCGACACACTTGACGACCGTGTGGAACAGCCAGAACGAGACGATGTCGTGGCCCTGCGGCCGGAGGTCCATCGGGTACAGCCCCGGCTCGTCGAACCGAATCTCGCCAGCGTCGTCGTCGTAGTCCCAGCCGGCGTTGATCAGCGGGGTGAGCGAGGAGGTGGCCCAGGTGTCGAACACGTCCTCTTCGGGCTCGAACGTCTCTCCGCCACAGGCCGGGCAGGCGTCGACCTCCGGCTCGTCGACCAACGGGTCGACCGGGAGCCGGTCCGGATCCGCGAGGATCTCCTCGTCGCAGTCCGCACAGTACCACACCGGGAACGGGATACCGGAGTCGCGCTGCCGGGAGATACACCAGTCCCACTCCAGCCCGTCGATCCAGTGTTCGTACCGGGAGAACATCTTCTCCGGGTACCAGTCCATCTGCCGACCGGCCTCCAGGTACTTCTCCTTGTGATCGAGCAGTTCGACGTACCACTGCTCCGTGACGAGGTACTCGACGGGGGCGTCACAGGACCGCTCGTGGACCTGGACGACGTGCTCGATCGGGTCGTGGGCCAACAGTGCGCCAGTGTCCTCCAGGTCGGTCTTGATCTCCGCACGAGCCGCCTCCGTCGACAACCCCTCGTAGTCGCCCGCCAGGTCCGTCATCGTCGCGGACTCGTCGATGGCGACCCGCAGATCCAGGTCGTGGGCCTGGTACCACTCGATGTCCGTCTGGTCGCCGAACGTACAGCACATGACGATCCCGGTGCCGGTGTCGGCCTCGACGCGGTCGTCGGCGTAGATCGGCACCTCGTGGCCGAACAGGGGGACCTCGGCGGTACCGCCGACGAGGTGTGCGTTGGCGTCGTCTTCTGGGTGGACGAACATGGCGACACACGCCGGCAGGAGCTCCGGTCGCGTCGTCGAGATGACGATCTCGTCGCCCGGCGCCGTCGGCACCGCGTAGTCGCTCTCCTCCCGTTCCGGGTTCTCGGGCGCCTCCGACCCCAGTTCCGCGAGGCTGAACGCGACGTCGACGAACTCCGAGTCGCGCTTCTCCTCTTCCATCTCCACCTGGGAGATGGCCGTCTCACAGTCCGGACACCAGATCGTCGGCGCCCGTTCGCGGTACTCTCGCCCCTTCTCGTAGAGGTCGAGGAACGACAGCTGTGAGGTGCGTTGGACCCGCGGCTCGATCGTCTTGTACGTCCGCGACCAGTCGACGGACACCCCCAGCGACTGGAGCTCCTCGGTGAAGCTCTGTTCGTACTCCCGACACACCTCGCGGGTCTTCTCCTGGAACTCCCGGCGGGTGTAGTCGGAGTGGTGGATGTCCAGCTCCTGTTCCGTCAACAGCTCGGAGGCGATCCCGTTGTCGTCGTAGCCGAACGGGAACAGGGCGTCCCCGTCGAACATCCGGTGGAAGCGGGCGGCGAAGTCCTGGAGCGTGTGGCCGTACAGGTGGCCCATGTGGAGGCTCCCGGACACCGTCGGCGGCGGTGTGTCGACCGTGTACGCCGTGTCTGGGTCGACGTCCCCGTCGCCGAACTGGTACGTCCCCGTCTCGACCCAGTGATCGCGCCACTTCGTCTCTGCCGTCTCCGGGTCGTACTCCCCGGTGAGGTCGGGGTCGGGAGCGTCCGCCCCGTCAGTCTCCTCTGTCGGGTGTTCCGGTGTACTCATCGCTGTTCGTCCGTTCGCGTGTGGGTGTGTTTTGTCTGGCGGTTCGCCCCGGTCGTCCGTCGTGGCTGTCGTGTCTCTGGCATCGTCGTCCGTGGTGGTGTCGTCACTGCTCGGTTCTGTCGACCGTGACGGGCGGGTCCCGTCGGGAGAGTGAGGTGGGGCGTCACGCCCCTACGCGACGAACGACGAGGCTCCGCGAGGCGGCTGCGGACGCGGTGAGTGCCATCGACAGAACGTACGACGGCTGGCAGTCAAAACTCTTGTGCGTCGACGTCCACCCCACCCCAGAGGTGGTAGAGGAAGTACGCCGCCGACATCGCCACCGCGACCGCCGCGACGGCGAGCCCGACGGCGACGAGCCCGCCACGCTGGAGCGCCAGCACCGCCGCCCCCGCAGCCAGCGCCAGCGAGAACAACGACATCACCGTCCAGGCCACCGACGACAACAGGTTCGCAGCGCGACGACTCGCCCGCCGGCCGTCGTCGTCCGTCTCTGCCCGCGTCGTCCGTGGCTCGGCCACGTCCGTCGTCGTAGCGGGCTCGACGGCCCCTCGTCGGGGAGACGACGACTCTGCGGCGTCCGCCGCCAGCCGTCCTTCGTCGCCCGCCGGCTCCCCGTCGGCCGTCTCTGTCTGTTCCGACTCCACGTCCGAACGTGACGACCCCACCGACAAGAGTGTCACGTCGTGGTGTCGGGTCGTTCATGTGTCTCGACCGCCAACGGCCGGCCGATGGGGAAGGTCAGCATCGGGCTGTACGGCTGGCGGTTCGACGAGTCGGAACTGTTCGACGAAGACGACGACTGGCGGTCGTTGGACGCGATGACGCCGGACACCCGCAAGCGACTGCTCCGGCTCCAGACGGTGATCGGCAAGCCGTGTGACGCCTGTTACCTGATCCACGGGGAGACGAACAAGGAAGCGTGCAACGCCGCCGAGGTGGTGTACGGCGAGCCGATGGAGGAGGTCGTCCTCTGTACGGACCACGAGACGGACTTCCTGTTCTGGTTCCGGGAGCGTGGCGGGGAGTCGATCGCCGGCGAGGAGACGTTCCGAGACGCCTTCCACGAGTGGTTCGACGACGGCGGCCGGGCGCCCGACGGCTACGAGGGGATCGAACACGTCGCCGAGGCGCCCGGAGCGCTGCCGGAGCCGCCGGAGCCGGAGGAGGTGTACGAACGCGAGGAGGAACTGCTGTCGGACATCCGCCCGGAGTTCGAAGGGGACGGCGTCAGGAAGGTCGGCACTCGGACCGACGAGGACGACGGGGACGGCGAACCGGGCGACGAGCAGTCCGGCGAGACGGACGACGAACTGTCGACGGACGACCTCGACCTCGAACGGGAGTACCCCGGACCGTAGCAGAGAGGGCTGGACGACGAAGGCGACGAACGCGACGGACAACTCGCGAACGAAGGCGACGAACGCGACGGACAACTCGCGAACGAAGGCGACGAACGCGACGGACAACTCGCGAACGAAGGCGACGAACGCGACGGCTCAGGCGACGACGAGCCAGGCGAGGAAGACGGCGAAGGCGCCGAGGCTCGTCGACGCGACGGCGTGGACGCGGAGGCGGTCGAGCAGTTCGTGGGCGTCACCCTCGACGGACAACGCCTCGTGGATCTCCGAACCCAACTCGCACCGTGGGAGGAAGTCCGTGGCGACGTGGACGAACACGCCGGCCGCGAACCCGAAGACGATCCCGCGGACGGCCGCGTCCGTCGGGAGCGCCAGGTACGACGCCGCCAGGCTGGCGACGCCGACGCCGGCGGCGGGGATCAACACCGCGCGCCAGTCGCCGCCGCGGGCGACGTAGCGGTTGGCGGCGGCGTACCCCGCCGGTCCCTTGTGCGAGACGATCGAGACGCCGAGCAACAGCCCCAGGTCCGGGACGTTGCCGTAGATCACGCCGACGATGAGCCCCGCGGTGGTCGCGTGGGCGCTCAGCTCCAGGATCGCCCGGTCGCCCGGGAGGTCGGCGTGGCTCAGCCGGTGCCCCAGCGCGTGTGCGGAGTAGCCAACGAGCAGCCCCAGCGCGATGCCGAAGCCGCCGAACGACTTCGACTGTGCGATCGCCTGTGGCAGCAGGAACACGGACGCGCTCGTCACCATCGCACCGCTGGCGAGCCCGTACCCCCACACGAGCGTCCGGGCCCGTTCCCGCGACACCCGACCCCCGATCCAGGCGGACAGCCCCATCGAGACGAACGCGATCCACCCGATCCACAGCAGCTTCACCGGCGTGTCGCCCGCGAACGGCGCCAGGCCGTCGCCCGCCTCCAGGTACACCGCGACCGCCGACACGCCCACCAACGCCACCGTCGCGACGACGCCGCCGACGGCACCCGCCGTGTCTCCGTCCCGCGCCGTCTCCGCCGTCTGTGTGCTCACGTTGTTATCTGAACGACTGGCGTTAATAAGGCTACCGAACGACGGGCCCAGCCGTTAGTAACACCGTCGTGGACGGTGACGCAGGCGGTGGTACCCTCGCAGACAGTGACGCAGTCGACGACACCGCCGTGGACGCTCAGCCGGTCGGGTCGACGGTCTCGGACACCCAGCCGGTCGCGCCGGAGGGGAACGGTTCCCCGTCACCCTGTCGTCGTGGCTGGACGGTGCCGTCCGCCTCTACCGCCCGGACGACTACCTCGTGGTCTGCCGTCGCCTCGTACTCGTGACGCCAGAGTCGAGCGGCGTCCGTCGCCGTCCCGGCGACGACCTCCTCTGGGGGGTCGCCGTCGGCGGGCACCCGGCCGGGCAACGGCTCCGACAGCGTCGCCTCCGTCCACGTCTCGCCGCCGTCCGTCGACACCTCGACGGCCGACAGCCCTCGGGTGCCGGCGTAGGCGTGGCCGCCGACGACGACCCGCCCGTCCGTCGTCTCCACGCCGTGGAGCTTGGCGACGGTGTGGACCGGCCCGGTGCCGTGCCAGCCGCGTTTCTCCCAGTAGCCCTGTCTGTCCTCCGTCGTGAACTCGAACTCGGCGAGCCACTTCACGTTGATCTCCCCCCAGTGGCCGGGGACGAGCAGCCTGACGGGAGCGCCGTGGGCTCGCGGAAGTGGCCCGCCGTTCATCCCGAACGCGAGGAAGGCGTCCTCCAGCGCCTCGATTGGAAACTCCATGTAGTAGCCGTCGTCCGCGCGGACCATCACTCGGGTCGCCTCCGACTCCAGCGTCACGTCCGACAACACTGCCGAGGCCGGCACCCCAGTCCACAGCGCCGTGTCCAGCTTCTCCCCGTTCAGAGGGTCGCCGACACACCGCAGCGTGACGAATCGGTGTTCCGTCCGTAGCGACGACAGCGCCTCGAAGTCGAGCGTCTGTTCCGTCTCGACGGCGCCGGTCACCCTCAGTTCCCACTCCGAGCGCCGCTCGCGGGGGTTCGCCGCGTTGATGTCCACCTCGTAGAAGTCGCGCGACACGAGCCCGTCCACGCCCGGCACCGCGAGTGAGCGCCGTTCTGCCGCCTGGAACAGCTGGCCGCGGACGGACCGGCCGTCGGTGTCGCTGCCGTCTGCCGTGCTCCCCTCGCTCGCTCGGCCGTCCGTCCCGCCGCCGCTCCCCCGGAGTCCCAAGGGGACGCCCAGCCCCACCGCGGCCGCTGCGGTGCCGACGCTCCGGAGCAGTCCACGCCGTCCGGCGTCGTCGGCGTCGGCGGTCGGCGCAGCCGCGAACACCACCGCGCCGCCGGCGACACCGCCGACGGCCGCCGAGACGAGCCGGCCGGAGACCGCCAACAGGAGCGTCGCCTGTGTCAGTCCGACGGCGGCGGGGGCCAGTCGGTCACCGACGCGGTCGGCGAGTCGGCGCCCGAGGGGGACGGCCCCGGCGAGCCCGGCGACGAGCCCGGCGGCGACGGCAGCGGCGAACACCGGCTGTGCGGCGCCGCCGACCTCCGTGATGCCGACCCTGACGAGCGCGTCCGGCGTGACCGCGAACGCGGCCCGCGTCGCGGCGAACACGGCCCACGGGCGACCGAACCCGACGACCGTGCCGGCCGCGATCAACGACGCGACGCCAGCCGCACAGGCGACGACCGTGCGCTCTCGCTGCCACCCCGACACGACATCTCCGAGTGTCACTGTCAGCCTGTGACACTCCGGCGACATAGACCTGACGCGACGGGGCCGCCGTCGTGGCCACTCGTCGCCGTGCTCGTGGAGAACACACTTCAACCGTCCGGCCGTCACTCGACCGTGAGCGGCGAGGTTCCCGCGGACGTTCAGGACGTGCTCGCCCAACTGCACGCCGCCGCCGTCGGCGCAGTGGGGACGCAGTCGGACGCGCCGGCGCGCCACGACCCCGCCCCGGAGAGCGACCGGCGGGACGACGCCGACGACCCGGCGTCGCCCGACGACACAGTGTCACCCGGCGAGCTGCCCGGCGGCGACGAGGCGGCCGGCACCCCGGCGAGTGACGGCGACACCACCCCAGCGACGGAGTTCACGGCGGCGATCGAGACCGCCGAGACGGTCGCACGCAACAAGCTCCCGACGGGGCCGCTGCGCGACCGACTCGTCCACGGCTACGACCGCGCACTGGCGACCGTCGAGGAGGAGCCGGCCGTCGCGGCCGAGTACGTCCGCGCGGCCGACCGGCGGCTCGCGGCCGCGACGGACGGTGACCCGACCGTCGACAGCCCCGCGCGGGACGGGGACGACGGCGAAGCGTCTCGCGACGACGCGGACGCGGACGACCCCGACGGGGACGGCTCGAACGACGACCGCGAGGATATGTAACTCGGTTTCGACTCAGAGTAGTTTCAAGTGGTCGGGACGGTAGGGTGCGTGTATGGACCCGGAGGAGGCAGTTCGACAGATTGCACACGTCGTGGACGCCGAGACCGACGACGGCGGTCGCCGCTGTGCGGCCGGCTACCGGCCCGTCTTCGACCGCGTCGCCGACCACCCGGAGGCGGACGTGACGGAGTTGGCGACGGAGCTGGGCGCGGAGATTCGCGCCGGCTCCCGGCCGAACCCCGCCACGGCAGAACGCGTCGCCGACCGGGTCGTCGGCGTCGCCGCCGACGGCGGTCGTGTCGACGACTGACGGTGTCTCGCCTTCTGGAGTCGCGGTAGTGTCTCGTAGCGCCGCCGTTCGGCGGCGCCGTCGCTCACTCTCTCGCGTCGACAGGATTTTGCGAGGGAAGATCGCCCCGAGAGGCGGTCTTCCGCACTGTGTGGGGCGTGGCGACCCCACGGGCAGGGTGTGGCGGCCCTGCGTGCAGTGCGAGGGGAGGGATTTGAACCCACGGACCTCTACAGGAGCGGATCTTGAGTCCGCCGCCGTTTCCTAGCTTGGCTACCCTCGCACGCGTCTATCGGTTCGCGTGAGCCACTTGAATATCCTGTGATTCCACGGCGCTCGCTCGTCCCCGTCTCCACCCGCGTGACACGACCCCAGGATTCTCCTCCGTCGCGCTCGCCGTGCCGAGCGTGACGGAGCCAATCGCGGTCGAGAGCCGCCGCGCCGCAGACGAGCGAGTGAACACGCTCCGGGCGCGGTACGGCGCCTTCCCGACGATCCAGGTCACGTTCCGCGACGACCCCGAGCGATTCCGCCGCGGGGTAGAGCAGTTCCGCGCCGGATTCCGCGGCGCTGCGCGGGTCCGCGTCGAAGACGACGACGGGCGCGTCCTCCTGATCCGTGAGGGGGGCCGCGACGGCTGGGGCCTCCCTGGCGGCGGCAACGAGCCCGCCGAGACGCTGGCGGAGACGGCCCGCCGCGAGGCGTTCGAGGAGGCCGGTGTCGAGACGGAGCTCACCGGCGTCTGGGCGGCCGCGCGCCGGCGGTACGTCGACCGCGAGACCCCCGAACGCCGTGGGTACCTCCTGTCGGTCGTGTTCGAGGGCCGCCGGGTCGGCGGCCAAGCCGGGGTCTCACCGGAGCGGCTGGACGACGACGAGCGCGTGCTCGCGGCCGACTGGTTCGAGACGCCGCCGCCGGACACCCGCGCGGTCGTGGCCGAGCCGACGGCCTGGAGGCCGCTCTCGTGAGACGAACTGTCCTGCGGGCCCTGGCGTACGCGCTCGCCGCCGCGGCCCTGGGCGCGGTCGTCGGCGGCCTCCGGGAGTCGTCCGTCGCCGCCGGTGTCGTCTTCGGGTTCGCTACTGGGGTCGGCGTTCTCGGTGGGATTGTGGCCTTGGAGGCGTGGCAGCATGTGCGGTAGGTGTAGCTCCTATGATACACAAAGTATAATAAGGATCGTGACGAACTATCAGCTGAAGGCGTGGCCCCTAGGAGGAGTCGCGCCACTTTCTGGTCCCTAAGCGGGACCAGTAACTCCAATTCACCAATCAGTCCCCGGTGAATCGTTCCATAGCTTCCTCTAATTTGAGGATCTCCACCTGCCGCTCGTGATTGAATTCGGAGTAGTGGTTGATGTCTCCCGTCTTGTCGACATCTACGATCAAGTCTCCTCCCTTCATGTACTCTCGGTCGTTCTCCTTGTTCAGAAACTTCACGCAGCCATCTTGCTCGCAGGCCCACTCACAGGCGAGATCGTAGAAGTCGAGTGACTCCACTTCGCGTCTGTGCCACCCCCCAGCGTGGATGAACACGATTGGATGTGGATAGTGCGCCTCCGTGTCTGCCGGTTTCTCTGACAGCGGAACCATCTTCCTGAGATCCTCGACAGTGTCGAGTGAGTTGGCCTGAACGAAAGCTGAGTCATCTGGAGTGACCTCTACCAGTAGATTCAGAATCTCATCGTCAGACCAGTCGTCGACCTGCTGTTTCACGTACTCCATCGTGAGGTCGGCGAGCGAGAGGAGAGGGTAAACGCGGTCCCCCTTCGGCACGACATTGAGTTGATCTGATTCTTCACCGACCTTTCGCCACACCAGGGAGTCGTTCCCGCTGAAGTCATCTACGAGTACGTTTCGGTGTTGGAACCTTTTGTCAATTTCCTCGAAGTAGTCCCAAATAGAGACGAGGTTGTAGTACGGCTGTATCTTGTCTCTGACTTCCTGCGGAGACGCGAGACGACGTGAGCTATCATCTGTCTGGAATATCGGCACTACTTGATCGCCAGGCTGGCCGAGTGTTGTTTCAGTGACATGAACGTTCTTGAGAACCCCTATTCCCAGTAGATCCTCAACGAGTTCTTTTCGAACGGCTCGTCGACTCCACTCTCCGATGTGGGTGTTTATCTCACCGTTCTTTATTACCGGCCTCTCGTAGGGTATGTCGTATTCGTCACACACCGACGAGACGATCTCCCTGTACTCAGACCCGAACTCCTCTCTGTCTTCAACCGCGACCGCGACCGAGACGATACTGGTCGGACTGAACGGTTTGTCGTCGAGCGTGTGACTCGTTGCGTCGGAAGCCACCCAACTAGATCCCATGGGATCAGACTACTCTGCAAGTTAGTTATGTGTTTCTGATAAAATTCTAACATCATCTCGCGGTGGTGCCCGATAGCGACGGAGTTACCACACCCCACACGAATACGCACCCGTGGACGAACACACCCGGACGGGCGCCGTCGCGCCGCCGCACAGCGGGGACCCGACGGGCTGGCGGGCGAATCGACCGACCTCGAACGGCTGGGAACACGGCACGCTCCGGCGGGCGACGGTCCACGGCGTCCGGCTGTACAACAGCGAGGAGTTCCACGAGTCACACGACTGTTTCGAAGACGAGTGGTACAACTACGGGCGCGGCTCACAGGAGAGCGCGTTCCTCCACGGGATGGTCCAGGTGGCCGCGGGTGCGTACAAACACTTCGACTTCGAGGACGACGCCGGGATGCGGTCGTTGTTCGACACGGCGCTGGGCTACCTGACGGGGCTCCCTGGGGACTTCTACGGCGTCGACGTGGCCGACGTGCGCCAGACGACGGAGGCGGCGCTGTCGGACCCGACCGTACTGGAGGGGTGGCAGATCGAGCTGGACGGCGCCGTCGAGACCGCGACCGCGGTCGACCACGAGTACGCCGACTCGTTGGAGCACTGACACGCCGGCGGGACCGCGGGGGGATGAACACGCCTTTTTAGACGGGGGCCGACGGTCCGTCCATGACAGCGGAGTACGATCCCCAGGCGATCGAGTCGCGCTGGCGGGAGCGGTGGGCCGAGGAGGGCGCCTACCGTCCCGACCCGGAGCCGGACGCGGACGGCGACCAGGACGCCACGTTCGTCACCGTTCCGTACCCGTACCCCAGCGGCGGGATGCACATCGGTCACAGTCGCACCTACACCGTGCCGGACGTGTACGCCCGGTACCGACGCCAGCAGGGCGACAACGTGTTGTACCCGATGGCGTGGCACGTCACCGGGACGCCGATCATCGGCGCCGTAGAGCGCCTGGAGAAGAGGGAAGAGGACCAACTGTCCGTCCTGCGTGACACCTACGGGGTTCCGGAGGAGACGCTGCCGGAGATGGAGACGCCGATGGGGTTCGCGGGCCACTTCATCGAGGAACACTACAAGTCCGGGATGCAGCAGCTGGGACTGTCCGTCGACTGGCGCCGGGAGTTCACCACGGAGGACGCCCGGTACTCCAAGTTCGTCACCTGGCAGTACGAGACGCTGAAGGAACGCGGACTGTTGGAGCGCGGGCTCCACCCCGTGAAGTACTGTACGAACGAGGAACAGCCCGTCACCACCCACGACCTGTTGGAGGGTGAGGAGGCGGAGTTCCAGGAGTACACGCTCGTCCGGTTTGAGGCGACCGTCGACGGCACGGACGTGATCGCGCCGATGGCGACGCTGCGGCCGGAGACGGTCCGCGGGGTGACGAACGCCTACGTCGACCCGCAGGCGACGTACGTGTCGGCGACGGTCGACGGCGAGCAGTGGGTCGTCTCGGAGGCGGCCGCAGAGAAGTTCCGGCTGCAGGAACGCGACGTGACCGTCGAGTCGACGTTGTCCGGCGAGACGCTGGTCGGGACGAACGTCACCAACCCCGTCACGGGCGACGAGGTACCGATCCTGCCCGCGGGATTCGTCGACGCCGACAACGCGACCGGCGTCGTGATGTCGGTCCCCGCCCACTCGCCGGACGACTACGTCGCGCTCCAGGAGGCGAAGGCGGACGCGCGGGAGAACCCAGAGCGGTTCGCCGACTACGGGCTGGACCCGGAGGCGGTTCTGGCGGTCGAACCGGAGCCGATCCTCTCGATCGAGGGGTACGGCGAGGTGCCGGCCCGCAGCGCCGTCGAAGAGGCCGGCATCGAGTCGAGCGACGACCCGGAACTGGAGTCGGTGACGGCAGACCTGTACAACGCGGAGTTCCACCAGGGGCGACTCCACGACTCGTACGGTCAGTACGCGAACGGCCTGGTCGAGGCCGTCCGCGACGACTTCAAGGCCGAGGGGGTCGCCGCCGGCCAGTTCGGGACGATGCAGGAGTTCTCCGAGGAGGTCGTCTGCCGGTGTGGCGGCGACGTGGAGGTGGCCAAACAGGACACCTGGTTCCTGCGGTACAACGACGACGACTGGAAGGCAGAGACGAAGCGGGTGATCGAAGGACTCGACGCCATCCCGGAGAACACCCGCGGGCAGTACACGGACACGGTCGACTGGCTGAACGAGTGGCCGTGTATCCGCAACTACGGGCTGGGGACGCGACTGCCCTGGGACCCGGAGTTCGTGATCGAGCCGTTGTCGGACTCCACGATCTACATGGCCTACTACACGGTCGCCCACCGGATTCGGGAGATTCCCGTCGGCGGCCTGGATCGTGAGTTCTTCGACGCCCTGTTCTACGGCACGGACGCGGTCGCGGAACTGCCGGAGGGGGTCGACACGGACGATCCGAGCGCGGTCCTGGCGGGCGCGGCGACGGACGGTGCCGCCGACGCGGACACGGCGGTCGCAGCGAGCCGGGCCAGCAACGAGGCCGACGGCGACGAGACGGTCGACCGCGCAGCGAAACTGGAGACGGCGCTGGCGCTGCGCCAGGAGTGGCAGTACTGGTACCCCGTCGACTACCGGTTCTCCGGCAACGACCTGATCGAGAACCACCTCACGTTCTTCCAGTACCACCACGCCGAGCTGTTCGACGAGGCCGAGTGGCCACAGGGAGTCGTCATCATGGGCATGGGGCTGTTGGAGGGGAAGAAGATGTCCTCCTCGAAGGGCCACGTCGTCCTACCGGACGAGGCCGTCTCGGAGTACGGCGCCGATACGGTGCGATTTTTCCTGCTGAACGCCGCGGAGCCGTGGGAAGACTACGACTGGCGTGACGACGCCGTCTCCTCGGTCAACGACCAGCTGACGCGGTTCTACGACCGCGCCCGGGAGACGATCCAGACCGCCCGCGAGGCGGGGGTCGCGGACCACGCCACCGACGGTGGGCCGCTCCCGGACAGCCCGACGGCGCGGCTGACGGACGCCGACCTCGAGCCGGTCGACGAGTGGCTGTTGTCCCGGCTCAACGACACCGTCGAGACGGTGACGAGCGCGCTGGACCGAGCGGAGACCCGGACGGCCTCGCAGGCCGCCTTCTACGACTTCGAGACGGAGCTGCGGTGGTACCGCCGGCGGGCAGACACGGACCGCGAGGGGGCCGTCCGTACGCTGTTGGCCGTGTTGGAGACGCGCCTGCGGGTCCTGGCGCCGTTCGTCCCGTTCCTGACGAACGAACTCCACGAGGAGCTGACGGGTGTCCCGGCCGAGGAGGCCGGGTGGCCAGAGCCGGTCGCCGAGTTGGACGCGCCGGGGGCAGAGCTACGCGAGGAACGCGTCGAGGCGCTGACGGAGGACGTCCACGACGTGATCGACGTGACGGAGATCGACCCGGAGGTCGTCCGAGTGTACGTCGCCGCCGACTGGAAGCGAGACGTGTTCGACGCCGTCCGCGAGGCCGGCGCAGACGTGGGCGCGGCGATGTCGGAGGCGATGTCGGATCCGGACCTGCGGGAGCGCGGCGACGCGGTCAACGACCTGGTCGGGGAGCTCGTCGAGTTCGTCCGCGGCGCCGACGACGACCGGCTGGCCGGGCTGGCGGCGTTAGACGAGCAGGCCGCCTACGAGGACGCGGCCGAGTTCCTGGCCCGAGAGTTCGACGCGACCGTCGAGGTGTACGTGGAAGACGACCCCGAGACGGTCGACCCCGCGGACGAGGCCGGGCAGGCGGTGCCGTTCCGGCCGGCGATCCACATCGAGTGAGTCGAGCGGGACGCTACGTCGGAAGGAGACTCCCTCTCGGGAGGAATCAGTGCGGTCGGGTGTCGGTGCGTGCCGGAGCTGTCCGTGCCGATCTGACGCGGGCGCGTCAGAACGGCACGTCCGCACAACCCCCGACGGACGGTGAACTCGCTCCGGCGCAGGCCTCACAGCTGATGAGCGGGCACGGGTCCGCACACAGCGAGAGGTCGACGCTCGCGTCGAGACAGATGTCGCCGAACTGCTCGTAGAGGCTGAAGGCGATGCAGCCCTCGACCGTCAGCCCGGGGATCGGGCCGTACTTGATCGGGACGTCGACACAGAGGCCGTCGTCACCGTAGCCGACCCCGTACTCGATGAGGGTGAACGACACACCGTTGACGAACAGCTCCAGGGAGAGCGTCGCGCTCAGGAACGAGTCGCTGGCCGTGCTGATGTTGAGTCCCGCGCCGACGCCGACGGTGATTGAGTAACCCGCCACGGAGATCGTGCCGAGACTCTCCTGGAAGTAGAGCTGGTCGAGCAGCTGCGTCTGCGGCACCTCGAACCCGGTCGGAGCGTCCTGGCGCCGCCACTCGTCGAAGCTCTGGACCTTGTAGGCCTGCTCACCGGGGACCTCTGCGTTGCTGTACTTCCCGACGTACACGTCCGAGTCGTCCGGGATGTCGTCGGCGGTCAGGTCGACCTCGTCGGCGTTCTCTTCGGCGTCCACCTTCGACACGTCGCCGGCCAGGATCTCCGACTGCGCCAGCGCCCGCTCGACTTCCGCCTCGGTGATCTCTCCGTCGCCGTCCTCCTGTGCCGCGACGACCGAGGAGAGGCCCGCCGCCCCGCCGGCCGCCGTCGTCGCCGCCGACAGCACCTTCCGACGGTCGATCTCTACGTCCAAGTCGACGTCTGGCTTGTCACCATCTCGTGACATCGACAGACCGTTTCTACTACACCAACTTATATTTTGGGAGTAATAGCTGAATTACCTCTCTCAGGATAGAATTTCACTCTGGTATCGGTGGTGGTGTCTCTCGACCGACGACCGGGCCGACGGCGCTCGCCGGGGCGAGGGGGGACACCGGAGAAGAACCTCCACTGCGGCCCGTGTCTGCCCCGGGTACGAGTCGGACAGACGGCACGCTGCCGTCGGCGGAGACGGTGCTCGACACGGTGACGCCACCGTACGTCGGCCGGCCGAACGCGGAGACGGACGCCGTCGGGCCGACGTACGTGCTCGGGATGGTGATCGTCTCCGTGCCGTTCCTGCCGCTCCTGGCGCTGGTGTGGCCGACGCGCCGAGTCCTCTCGGCGTCGGGCCCGCGCGGCGGGGAGTGATCCGAGACGAGGCGCTCCGAGGCGTCAGGCAACGCCCAGGAGGTCGAATCTCGTCCCGTTGTCGCGTTCGTCGGCGTGTTCGAAGACGACGTGTGCGGCCGCCACGTCCTGGATCGCCAGCCCGGTGGAGTCGAACACGGTGAGTCCGTCTCCCTCCGTGCGGCCCTCGGAGTCGCCGACGACGATCTCGCCGACGCTGGCGTGGATGTCTTCGTCGGTGAGCGTCCCCTCGGTGAACGGGACGTTGATCTCCCCGGAGTGGGTGGTCTGGTCGTAGTCGTCGATGACGAGCTTGGCGTCCGTCAGGACACCGTCTGCCAGTTCGTGTTTCCCCTCGGCGTCGGCACCCATCGCGTTGACGTGAGTGTGGTCGGCGACGGCGTCCCGCGGGACGATCGGATCCCGGACGGGCGTCACCGTCGACAGTACGTCACAGCCGGCCGCCTCGGCGACGGAGCCGGGCCGCACGTCGAACTGGTCGTCGTAGGCGTCGACGAACGCCGCGACGGCCTCCTCGTCCACGTCGCTGACGACGACCTCCTCGATCGGGCGGATCGCGGCGATGGCCTCCAACTGCGTGTACGACTGGACGCCCGCGCCGACGATCCCCAGCGACCGGGCGTCCGGGACCGCGAGGTGGTCGGTGGCGACGGCCGCGGCCGCGCCGGTGCGTTTCATCGTCAGCTCCGTCCCGTCCAGGATCGCGAGCGGGAACGCCGTCTCCGGGTCGGAGTAGATCATCGTCCCCATGACCGTCGGGAGGTCGAACCGGTCCTCGTTGTCCGGGTGGACGTTCACCCACTTCACGCCGGCGGCGTCCCAGTCGCCGGCGTCGAGGTAGGCGGGCATCGAACGGAAGTCGCCGTTGTACTGCGGGAGGTCGACGTAGGACTTGGCCGGCATCTGTGCGTCGCCATGCTCGTAGGCGGCGAAGGCGTCTTCGATCGCCGGCACGAGCTCCGACATGTCGGCGTTCTCGTGTACGTCGTCGCTGTCGAGCAGGAGTGTCTCCATCGCTCGCAACTTTTGCGCCGGCGGTTTAGAAGCCTACGAAACCGGGGGGTGACGCGCGGCGGCGGTGACGGCGCCGTCCCCCGCCCGTCCGTCGTCGCATCGGAAAGCCTGTTAGCCTCCGTCCGATTCCTCCGAGTATGACGACCTGTAGCGCCCCGGGGAAGGTGTACCTCTTCGGCGAACACGCCGTCGTCTACGGGGAGCCGGCGGTGCCGTGTGCCGTCGAGCGTCGCGCACGAGTCACCGCCGAGCCTCGGTCGGACGACCGCGTCCAGGTGGACGCGCGTGACCTCTCGTTGGACGGGTTCACCGTCACCTGGGGCGGCTCCGTCGACGACCGGCCGGACGTGGACGCCCCTCCGGGACTCGTCGAGGCGGCGATGCGGTACGTCGACGAGGCGGTCGCACAGACCCGCGACGCCGTCGGCGACCCCGACCAAGGGTTCGACATCACGGTGGAGTCGGACATCCCGTTGGGCGCCGGACTGGGGTCGTCGGCCGCAGTCGTCGTCGCGGCGATCAAGGCCGCCACGAGCGCCGTCGGCGTCGACTTACCGCCGGAGGCGGTCGCGGACCGCGCCTTCCGGGCGGAGTACGAGGCCCAGGACGGCCAGGCGTCGCGAGCGGACACGTTCTGTTCGGCCGTCGGCGGCGCCGTCCGGGTGGAAGGTGACGACACCCGACGGCTGTCGGCGCCGAGCCTCCCGTTCGTGATCGGCTACGACGGCGGCGCCGGCGACACCGGTGAGCTCGTCGCCGGCGTCCGCGACCTTCGGGAGCGTCACGGGTTCGCCGCCGACACCGTCGCCGCCATCGGCGACCTCACCCGGACGGGGGAGTCACTGCTGGCGGAGGCGGACGCGGAGGGACTGGACGACGACCACCTGGACGCGCTGGGGGAGCTGATGGACGTCGACCACGGACTCCTGTCGGCGCTCGGCGTCTCCGCCCGCTCGTTGGACGAGATGGTGTGGACCGCTCGGGAGGCGGGCGCGACCGGGGCGAAGCTGACCGGCGCCGGCGGCGGCGGCTGTGTCGTCGCCTTGGACCCGACGGACGCGACGGAGACCGCGCTGTCGCTCGCACCGGCGTGTGAACACGCCTTCCGGGCGGAGTTGGCGACGGAGGGCGTGCGGATCGAGTCCGAGTGAGTGTGTGGTAGCTGACGACGGCACAACCGCAATCCGGCCGACTAGAGAAGTCGACGGGTCGAGCTGCTCGGGCGTTCGATTGCCGCCTTGACCGACGCAGATAAGTGGTGGTAGGCGTACAGTGAGTTGTGGCGTATCAGTCGACACTCACCGGCCACGAGCAGACGAAACTGGTCAACGTCAGTCGCCACGGCCGTGACGGGGTTCGGATGATCGACCGGAGCACACAGTTCGGAAACCCGTTCAGACTGGAGAAGGACGGCGGCGACTACACCCGCGAAGGCAGCGTCGAGGCGTACCGAGAGTGGTTCCTGGGGCAGGTGGATGACGACCCGGCGTTCAGGGAGGCGGTCGAGGAACTTCGCGGCGAGACGCTCGGGTGTTGGTGTAAGCCGAAGGCGTGTCACGGTGATGTGATTCTCGCGTACCTGCGTGGGGAACTCGATGTCGACGACGAGTGATTAGCGGTCCGATTGGCTCTCTCGAACACGCCGGAACTGCCCTGGCGACAGTTCGATCACTCCTGCGACGAGCTTGTGGTGACTCCCGTTCTTCTCCATCGCCAAACTGATCGTGAACAGCAGTTCCGTCTCTTCTCCGACGACTGCCGACGGCGGGAGGTGGTCTAGTTCGTGGTTGTTGATACGACTGCTCCACCGACGATCCGTGACAGGGAGCTCGTAGTCGGCACCATCAAGGGTGAATCCCACCCGGGGACTGTTCCTCTCACCGTCCACGAACACAATCTCACTCGGCATCACGAGCGCGAGCGAACTGTCGACCTCCTCTCGGGCTCGCTGACTGGATACGCTCCGATGAGTGCTACCGAACAGTTCGGGACCGTTCTGGAGTACGTTGCCGAGACAGTCGACAGCGGTGTCTGTCCATCCTTTCTCGACCATCTCCCAGGTGCGGTCGGCCACAGTCCAGTTCTCCGGCTGGTGCGGTTCGGCAGAGCGCGACTCTAGGAAGACACGCACTCTGTCGAGCGGTTCTGGGTCCTTCCCACGACTGGTGAGACACTTGTGTTCGGGAATCTGCCCTTTCTCTTGGTTGGAGACGGGTCGTACCCACCGTGACTCGTCTGGCCAGACGCCGGCGACACACACGCCCTCGTACTTGTGTGAACTCGCCAAGACGAGGAGTTCCATCTCCCGGGTCATGTCACTCAACGAGGTGTCTCGCCTGCGTCGCCCCCCAGTGGTCGTCCAGGTACTCGACGACGATACGACGGTGGCAGTGGTCTGGTTCGTGTTCGCTACACAACAGGACCGTCGGGGCTTCGAACCTCGACCGGTTCAGTTCGTCCTCAACGGCTCGGTCCGCCAGCAGTTCGTAGAACCGTCGCTCGTACTCGGCCCACGAGATCTCGTCGTCCCGCCAGGCGTCGAGCAGTTCCTCTGTGGGTGCCAGCTCCGTCCGGTGCTCGTAGGCTGCTCCCAGCAGCTCCTCGAGGAAGAATTTCAGGTCGTCTCGTTTTGCAAACCCCGACAGCTGTGACCGGTTCCTGACTCGAACGTCGATCAGGCGTTCGACGCTCGCTCGTTCGAGGAGTCCAAAGAACTCCGCTGCACCTTTCTTTGTGAACCCAATCGTGTAGATCTCGGTCTCTCTTGCCACGGCCGATAAGTATCTGGGTGATGTGGATTATATCTTCTGGCCGCATCTCGAATAGTGTCAAACAGAACGCGCATGGAGACGACGTTACCTGTGAGACGGTCTTGGACGGAGCCGGCGAAAGCGCCACTCTCAACCCGAACGGTCGCGTCTGTGCCGACGACGGCAGCGTTCGACCGGTGTGGACACGCAGACAGGAGAACACCACAGATGACGACTGTACTCAAACTCGGCGGCTCGGTAATCACGGAGAAGGATCGGGCGGAGACACTGGACGGCCCAACGCTGGACGCCGCGGCCGACGCAGTCGCAGACGCGCTCGCGGCCGACGACGTGACGGAACTGGTCGTCGTCCACGGCGGCGGTTCCTTCGGCCACCACCACGCCGCCGAACACGGCGTGTCGACGACCGACGGGACACACGACCACGCCGCCGTCACGGACGTTCACGGCGCGATGGCGACGCTCGAACGGTTCGTCCGGGCGCGACTCCACGAGCGAGACGTGCCGGCGGTGCCGGTTCACCCTCTCTCGGCGGCCAGCCGCGACGCCGACGGAGAACTCACCCTCCCGACGGAGCAGGTCACCACGCTGCTGGCGGAGGGGTTCGTCCCCGTGCTCCACGGCGACGGGGTCGCCCACGCCGGCGAGGGGGTGACGGTGTTGTCGGGCGACGAGATCGTCACGACGCTGGCCCGCCAGGTCGAGACGGATCGGGTCGGGCTCTGTTCGACCGTCCCGGGCGTCCTGGACGACGACGACGAGGTGATCCCGGAGGTGTCGTCGTTCGAGACGGTCGCGCCGGTGTTGGGCGAGAGCGACGCGACCGACGTGAGCGGCGGGATGGCGGCGAAGGTGCGGGAACTGCTGGCGCTCGACGCGCCGGCGTCGATCTTCGGCCCGGACGCGCTCGCCGGCTTCCTCGCGGGCGAGCGCGTCGGAACGGTGATCCGGTGACGCGCCGGACCCGGGCTACAGCTCGGCGTACGGCCCGTCGTGGGCCTCCGTGAGCCGTTCGACCTGGTCGTCGGTCAGATCGACCGTCGCGGCACCGAGATTCTCCTCCAACTGCTCTACCGTGCGAGCGCCGACAATCGGCGCCGCGACGTCGTCGTGGTGGACCTGCCAGGCGAGCGCGACCTGTGCGGGCGTCGCGTCGACCTCGTCGGCGACGGCGTCCAGCACGTCGTGGGTGTCGAACGCCGACTCGGTGAGGTAGTTGTCGGCGAAGTGTGGCGACTCGGAGGCCAGCGACTCCCCGGTGAGGCCGTCCTCGCGGTCGTACTTTCCGGTGAGGAAGCCCTGTCCCAGCGGGCTCCACGGGCAGACGGCGACCCCGTACTCGTTGCACATCTCCAGGTAGTCCCCCTCGATCTCCCGGTCGACGAGGTTGTACCGCGGCTGTGAGACGGTGAACGGCTCCCAGCCGTGTCGGCGCGCGAGCTCGTTCGCCTTCGCAACCTTCCAGGCGTTCGGCCGGAGCGTGGACGTGCCGAGGTAGTGGACCTTGCCGTCGTCGACGAGCCCGTTCAGAGTCTTCATCAGCTCGTACGTCGGGGTCTCGTCGTCCCAGCGGTGGATGTACAACACGTCCACGTGGTCGGTCCCCAGCCGCTCCAACAGGGCGTCGATCCGTTCGCGGACGGTCTTCCGGTTCGTCCCGCGGCTGTTGGCGTCGCCCTCCCGAATCTGCCAGAAGATCTTCGAGGCGATCGTGAACCGGTCGCGGTTGCGGTCGGACAGCCAGTCGCCGATCCACCGCTCGCTGTCGCCGCCGCCGTAGATGTCCGCCGTGTCGATGTACCGGCCCCCGGCCTCGGCGTACGCGTCCAGCAGTTCGTGTGCGCGGTCCTCGCCGATCTCCAGGTTCCCCTCGGCGGTCTCGCGGCCGAACCGCCAGGTGCCGAACTGGAGTTCGCTCGTCCGAATCCCCGTGTCCCCCAGCGGGACAGACTCGAGTTCGATCTCAGAGACATCCGTCATGCGTCTCTCGCTACGACCGACCGGCCGAAAAGCGTTCAGTTCCCCACCCGTGCTTCCGTTTCCGGGTCGTCACCGTGGCCCACACCGGACCGAAACCGACAACCGACCGCCGCCCACAGGACGGACGATGGAGACCGGAGTCGTCCCGCTCTCGACGGTCGACGGGCCGTTCGACCTCCAGGCGACCGTCGAGAGCGGGCAGACGTACCTGTGGGACCGTGCCGACGACGGGATGTACGAGACACCGGTCGCCCACGGCGGCGACCACTGGTACGAGACGGTCGTTCGACCGTTCCGACCGCCCGGCGACCCGGACGCCGACCCGCTCGTCCCCGAGCCGGCGGTCGTCCGCGTCCGCCAGGTCGGCGACGCCGACGACCCGGACGCCAGACTGGAGTGGGAGTCGAACGTCGACGCCGAGCGACTGCTGACACACCTCCTCCGGCTGGACGACGATCTAGACGAGATTTTGGGGGCGACCCCGGACGTCGACCTGCTGGCCGACGCCTACGACGCCTTCCGTGGGATGCGGCTGGTCCGCGACCCCCCCTTCGCCTGTCTGATCTCGTTCATCTGCTCTGCCCAGATGCGGGTGTCCCGGATCCACGGGATGCAGATCCGGATGGCCGAGGCGTTCGGCGACCCCGTCGAGTTCGACGGGGAGACGTACCACGCCTTCCCGACGCCCGAGCAGTTGGCCGCTCGGACGGAGGCGGAACTGCGGGACCTCTCGTTGGGCTACCGGGCCCCGTACGTCCAGCGCACGGCCGAACTCGTCGCCGACGGGGAGGCCACCCCCGCCGCCGCCGCGGACCTGGAGTACGAGGCCGCCCGCGAGTACCTCACCCAGTTCGTCGGCGTCGGCGACAAGGTGGCCGACTGTGTCCTGTTGTTCTCGTTGTCGTTCCTGGAAGCCGTGCCGTTGGACACCTGGATCCAGACCGCCATCGGCGATTACTTCCCGGACTGTGACCGCGGGAACTACGCCGACACGTCGCGGGCCATCCGCGAGCAGTTCGGCGGCGAGTTCGCGGGGTACGCACAGACGTACGTGTTCTACTACCTGCGGACGCAGGGTGAGTGAACAGGCGCGGGAAGCCATCGACGCTGCCGGTCGGCGAAGTAGACGCCAGATGGGTGGCGACGAGGACGACCCGCGTCGGGACACGAAGGCGTGGATTGGGACGAACTCCGGCTACGAGCGCGAACCGGCGCCGGAGGACGTGTAGACTGTCACGTTCTCTAAGAGCGGCACACGGGAGGGGTGTACGCGACGACTACTCTGGCTCGAACGACGACAACTCCCGACAGACCGGCGACAGTCGCACGCACGCCCCTGGAGAGCCGACCGCTCGCCCCGCCGGTGAGTAGCTGTACACGCTCACGTAGTTCCTCCCTGTGCGTAGTTTCGAAATCGACCTCGGAGGCAGAGCATTTTGACGAGAAAAACGAAAGTACGAACGCCGCCGCGGTCCGGATTCGAGTCGTCGAGCGAGCCCGACGACACCGTCGCTCTCGGGGTGTCCATCGTTCACACGGAACCAAGCGAAGAACGGCTCGAGACCGGAAAAATCGGCGATCGAGCCACCGCCAGATACTAACCGTTCCCGCCCTTGAATCACTCTGATGTCAGACACCGACAACGGTCGTCAGGCGACACGGCGGGCGCTGCTCGCGACGGGCGCGGGCACGGTCGCGGGACTGAGCGGCTGTCTCGGCGGTGGGGGGACGAGCGGCAGTGAGGGCACCACCACCGGCACCGTGGAGTCGTCGGCGCCGTTCAGGAACAAGACACTGCGGTTCTCCACGTGGAGCGGCACCAACGCGACGGTGTTCCGCGAGGAGATCAAGCCGAAGTACGAGGAGAAGACCGGCGGCACTCTGGAGATCGTCCCGGGCTGGTCGGAGATCCTGGCGAAGATCCGGTCGGCGCCGGCCGACAGTCCGCCGTACGACCTCACGGTGACGGGTGACCGACAACACTACGTCGGGCTCCAGTCGGATCTCTGGGCCCAGATCGACTTCGACCAACTCGACAACGCCGGCGCGATCAAGGACAACCTCCTGCGGGAAGATCCGGTGTCCGTTCCGTTGGCGTACGGCGTGATGTGTTACGCCTACGACGAGGAGACGATCGGCTTCGACCCCGGGCCGTGGTCGGATCTCACCTCGAAGGCCGAAGACGCGGCGCTACCGGGCTCGTTCTTCACGAACTCGCTCCAGATGGCCTCGATCGTCTCCCAGGAGATGGAGTTCGACCAGGAGCTGTACAGCCCGGACGGGCACGACGCGATCTTCCAGACGCTGAAGGAGATCGACACATCGA
The DNA here is from genome assembly GCF_041361465.1 of Halobaculum sp. MBLA0143. NCBI lineage: Archaea > Methanobacteriati > Methanobacteriota > Halobacteria > Halobacteriales > Haloferacaceae > Halonovum > Halonovum salinarum. The sequence continues at coordinate 1,470,537 of NZ_JBGKAC010000001.1, read as the reverse complement.
CGTTCTACACCGGTGCCCAGGACATGTGGACGTCGATCGACCAGGGGATCGCCAACCTCGGGCAGTACTTCTTCGCCTACTCGCTGAAGAAGTCACAGAACACGGAGTCGATGGACATCGGACTCCACGTCCCGGACGAGACGACGGGGTACATCGACGACTACCACCTCGTCCGCGGCACCGACCGGCGCGACATGGCGCACGACTTCCTGGACTTCATGCTGACGCCGGAGATGCAGACGACCTACGCCCAGAACTTCAATATGGGGATGGCGAACCCGGAGGCGGACTACCCGGACGCCACCCTGGAGAACGTCCCGTTGGACAACGAAGCGCTCCAGAGCATCTCGTTCCTGGAGTGGGCCGACGTGGCACAGTACTCCGAGACGCTGTCGGAGCGGTTCAACGAGCTGAAGAGCAACGTATGAGCGTGCGTCCGGCTGCGGCGGGGGTGGCGCCGTGAGCGTCTTGGAGCTCGACAGTGTCGAGAAGACGTTCGGCGGGCTGACAGCCGTCGACGACGTCTCCCTGAGCGTCGAGGAGGGGGAACTCGTCTGTCTGCTCGGTCCGTCCGGCTGCGGGAAGTCGACGACGCTACGGACGGTCGCGGGGTTCGAGACGCCCGACACCGGGACGATCCGGATCCGAGGTCGGGACGTGACAGACGTGCCGCCCAACGAACGGAACTGTTCGATGGTGTTCCAAGACTGGGCGTTGTTCCCGAACAAGACCGTCCTGGAGAACGTCGCATTCGGGCCGAAGGTGGATGGCGTCGACCGCGAGACTCGGCGTGATCGGGCCACCGAGATGCTGGAACTGGTCGAGATGACGAGTCAGGCGGACGCCCGGCCGGATCAACTGTCCGGCGGCCAACAACAGCGCGTAGCGCTGGCGCGGTCGTTGGCCCTGGACCCGGACCTGTTGTTGCTGGACGAGCCGTTGTCGAACCTGGACCGGAAGCTGCGGGAGGCGATGCAGCTGGAGATCAAGGAGATCCAACGCGAACTGGGGACGACGATGCTGTACGTCACCCACGACCAGGACGAGGCGTTCACGCTCGCCGACCGAATCGGCATCGTCGACGGAGGGCAGCTCGTCCAGGTCGGGGCGCCCTCGGAGGTGTACACGGACCCCAACGAGCGGTTCGTGGAGTCGTTCCTCGGCACGACCAACTTCCTGGAGTGTACGGTTGCCGACGGGGCGGCGCCGGGGGGCTACACCCGGCTGTCGACGCCGTTGGGCGAGCCGTTGTTCGCACCGACGGAGGGTCGTCGGCCGTCGACGGACGAGCGGGTCACGGCGTCGATTCGTCCGGAGCGGCTGTCGCTGTCGACGGAGGAGGCCGTCGCGGACGGCGCCGGTCAGTCGGCCGCCGAGACCGGGCTGTCGGCGACCGGCGTCGTGGAGAGCCGGCTCCACCGCGGCTCGCGCATCCGGTACGAGCTGACCGTCGGCGAGGCGACGCTCGTCACGGAGCGCCGACTGGACGACAGCGTCGGTGTCAGCGAGGGTGACACGGTCGGCGTCGGCTGTGCGGCAGACGCGATCACCTACTTCGACGCCGAGGGGGTGCGGCTGCGGTGAGTCTGGCAGACCAGGTGCGACCGGCCGGGCTCGCCCGGGCGCTGGGTGGCCGCAGCAGTTCCCTGTTGGTCGTGCCGTTGCTGTTGTTCGACCTGTTGGTGTTCGTGGTGCCGTTCGGCTACCTCCTCCGGATCAGCCTGACGGAACGGACCACCGCGACCGCCTACGGGGAGGGGACGTGGTCGCTGGATGGGTTCCAGTACGTCTTGGAGACGGCGACGCTCCGGGAGACGTACCTGTTCACGCTGGGGTTCGCGGCCGTCGCCACGGTCGTCTCCGTCGGAATCGCCGTGTTGTACGCCTACGCTATGTGGCGGGCAGAGGGGGTACGCCGGCTCGTCTTGACGGCTGGCGTGCTCGTGTCGATGTTCACCGCGATCGTCGTGAAGCTGTTCGCGGCGATCCTCGTGTTCGCCCCGAACGGCGTGCTCGCGGGTGTCCTGACGGCGACGGGCCTGTTCGCGAAGCCGCCGTTGCTCGTCAACAACGTGATCGGCGCGCTCTTGGGGCAGTTGTACGTCGTGGTCCCGTACTCCGTGTTGGCGGTGTACTCCGTGCTGGCGACGGTAGACGAGTCGCTGCTGGAGGCGGCCCGGGACCTGGGCGCCGGTCGGCTCCGGACGTTCCGAGCGGTCGTGTTGCCCCACACCGTGCCGGGGATGCTCGTTGCGGGCGTCATCAGCTTCACTTGGAGCGTCGGGGCGTACGCCGCGCCGTTGCTCGTCGGCTCCAGCTCCGAGCGGACGGCCGGGATGGCGGTGTCGGACCTGTTGTTGAACCGGTTCGACTGGTCGGCGGCCGCGGCGCTGGCGGTGCTCGTCACTCTGACGGTGTTCCTGGTGCTGGTGGTCACGCGGGTCGTCCTCACCAGACTGGAGGTGGACGCCGGTGTCTAACTCCACTCCCGACTCTCGATCCAGCTCCCGGTCGGCCCGGTCGCGGCTCGTCGGCGCCGCCGGCGACTGGGCGTTCCGGGCGGCGTACGCCGCCGTCTTCCTGTTCCTCCTGGGGCCGGTCGTCGTGGTCGTCGGCACGTCGCTGTCGTCGACGAGTGCGGTCGCGTTCCCGCCGCCGGGGCTGTCGCTCCGGTGGTACGGAGCGTTGGTCGCGTCGCCGGAGTGGACCCAGGCCGTCGGCAACAGTCTGCTCGTCGCCGGCGGAACGACGTTGTTCGCGACGACGCTGGGCGTCCTCGGGGCGCTGGGGGTCGACAGACTGGAGGGCGGAGTCGCGGCGGCCGTCACCGGGCTCGCGGTGGTGCCGTTGCTCGTCCCGGGGGTCGTCTTGGGGGTGACGCTGCTCGTCTTCTTCAGTCAGTTCGGGCTCCAGCAGCGACTGTCGACGATCGTCCTGGCACACTCGCTGTGGGCGACGCCGCTGACGTTCTCGATCATGCGGGCGACGTTCTCGCGGTACGACTGGTCCGTCCGGGACGCCGCCCTGGACCTGGGGGCGAGCCGTCCGCGGGCGTTCTTCGAGGTGGTCGTCCCGAACGTGCGGGCCGGGCTGTTGGCGGCCAGCATCGTCGCGTTCGTCGTCAGCCTCCAGGAGTTCGTGATGACGTTGTTCCTCTCCGGCCAGGGCACTCGGACGGTGCCCGTGAAGGCGTGGAACTCGCTGCGGAACTCCTTGGACCCGCTCGTGAGCGTCACCTCGACGTTGTTGGTCGTCGCGGTGCTCGTCTTGCTCGTGGTGGCGGCAGTTACCGTCGGGTTAGAGCGGTTCGCTCGCGACAGCGGGTAGCCACCGTCGACAGCCTCTTGCCGGCCGCTGTCGAGAGAACGAGCGTGACGACGGATCCCGAGCCGCGGCCCGGTGGCGTTCTCCAGGCGGCCGGTGACGTCCTGGTGGTCGCCGGGCTGGCGGCGCTCGTCGTCGTCGCAGTCTACCTCGGGTCGTTCGTCGGCCGGGTGACGCCGGTGCCGCGGCTCGCGGCCGTCCTGGTGACGACCACGCCGGCGGTCGCGGCGACGGCACGTTACTTCAGACGGCGGGTGGCGTACTGGAGACGGGTGCGGCGGCTTCGCCGTCGAGAGTGAGGCGGTGGAGCCGTCGAACGCGACGCCTCTGACGCCGGAAGTGAGACACCGGGGTGGCGCCGCGCCCTCTCTACTCCGCGTCCAGTCGCTCCGTCGCGGCCGTCTCCGGGAGGTGCCACCACAGATCGGCCGCCCGAGCGGGGACGAGACGGGTCAGCCGCTCCGTCGGGTCGCCGTCGAACGTCGCGCCGACGGCGAAGTGGTCGCGCTCCGTCGTCGCCCAGCCGACACCGGCGGCCGCCGCGGCCCGGAGGTCCACGAGTGCAGGGCCGTCGACCGCACGCGCCAGCGCCGCCTCCGCGGTACCGGGGACGGGTCCGTCCAGGTCGACGGCGTCCAGCCGGCGGTCGTCGCCGTCGCCCGTGACGGCGGTGACGGCCCCCCCGCCCAGCGAGAACCGGACGACGACGTAGTCGTCACCGAACTCCTCGACGAGAACGGAGCCGGCCGACGGCGACCGGTCGGTGTCGTCGGTCGTCGGGCGTCTGTGTCGTCGGTCGAGGTGGCTGTCGTGAGCCCAGAACGCGACCGGGCCGTCGGCGTCGCCGGCGAGCCGGCTCACCTCGGCTGCCATCCCGCGGTCGCGCACCTCGCTGACGCCGTCCGGAAGGCCGTCGTCCGCTCGGGCGAACGGTCGGCGGAACGCCGCGGCCCGTTCGAGCGTCCGACAGTCCGCGCGGACGCGGTCGACGGCCGTCGACGGCGCCTCCGTGTCGGCCAGCAGTCCGCGGACGGTCTCGGCGACGCGGGCTGCGGCCGCCGCCGTGGCTCCGGGGTCGTCGTCGCGCGACGGCGGACTGCCGCCGTCGTCGCCGACTGCGAGGTCGTCGGCCAACCCCGTCGGGACGCCACCGAGGTGTGTCTCGCAAAATCGTCGAATCGACGCGACCGCGCCGGTCGTGTACTGGCAGTCGACCCCGCGAACGCGGACGCGGTCCTCGGGGTGTTCGCGGTTGTACGACCGGAGCCACGCCAGGAGATCGCGGACGGCCGCCGTCTTCCAGGGCCAGATTTGGAGCTCGGCGAGGGCGTCTGCGGGGTCGCGCTCGCCGCTCGCGGCGGCGTCCAGCGCCCGGACCGCCGGGCCGGACGCTTCGAGCGCGAACACGCGACAGCCGTGGTCGGTCACGAGCCGCCGGAGCAGTCGGTGTTTGGCCCGGAAACAGGTCCGGGCGCCGTGGCTGGCCTCGCCGAGGCCGACGACCGCCGCGTCGGCGGCCGCGTCGTCGAACGCCGGGAGACCGCCGTCGGCGTCCGGGGTCGGCGCGGCGTCGGTCGTGTACGGTGCGAGTCCGTCGGTGTCTGCCGTGTCCGTCATCGTCTGTGTCTGTCGTCGGAGTGGTGAGCGTACGGTGCGCGTGGACCGAGCGAGACGCGTGGCTGGTGGGCGCGGGAGACGCGCCGGCCGGCCGACACCGATCACTGACGGACGAGCAACATCGATTCGGCCGTGTGACGGCAGTGTATTCAGTCTGGTGGCGTCGTCTGTCCCCCCGTGCCGGCGAGGGTCGCGCGGACCGGCAGACATACAGTCCATCACGGTCTATCGTGCCGTATGCGTCTGCCAGAGACCCGCGACCTGTTCGCCCGGGAGTTCACCTTCCCGGTGGCGTGTGAGACGGTCGTCGACCGGATCGGCGACGAGGAGTTAGACGCCCCCAACGGGGGGTCGGAGACGATCGGGACCGTGTTGGGTCGGTGCCAGGAAGAGGAGTTCCGGTCCGCCGACGAACTGTACGACGCCCTGCTCACGTTCGTCGGCGACGCCTACATCGGGCGGAAGTTCTACGACGACCGGGGCGCACAGCCCGGCGAGGAGACGGAGGGGGTGTCGTTTTGAGCGTCACCGTCGTCGCCGGCGTCCCGGGCGTCGGGCTGTCGACGCTCGTAGAGCGTGTCCGGCCGGAACTCGGCGAAGGGTTCGAGGTGATCAACTTCGGCGACGTGATGTTGGAACGGGCGGCCGTCCGCGACCTCGCGCGGACGCGGTCGGACCTGAGCGACCTCTCACAGCGAGAGACCCGACGACTCCAGCGTCGTGCCGGAGAGTTCGTCGCCGACCGCGGCGACTCCGCCGAAGTGTTACTCACGACACACCTCGTCGTGGAGACGGACGCCGGGTTCCTCCCCGGGCTCCCGGACGGGGTGTTGGCCGACGTCGACCCCGAGCAGATCGTCGTCGTCGAGGCGACACCGGAGACGATCCGCGAGCGCCGCACCGACGCCGACCGGTCGTACCCCGACGGCTCGCTGCGGGCGATCGACTTCGAACGGGACCTCCACCGCACCGCCGCCTTCGAGTACGCGACGACCGCCGAGGTGCCGGTCGTCCGCGTCGACAACGAGGACGGCGACGCCGCCACCGAGACGCTCTGCGGGGCGGTGACGGAGTAGTCGGCTCCACGACACTCCACCGACGGTGACACGACGGCCGCGACGGCGTCACTTATCACTCGGTCCACCGAACGGACGGACGAGCCACGGGTGCCGACAGCCATGCCAGGAGACACTACCGAGGAGACGACGGTCGACAGAATCGGGTTCGTCTGCGTGCAGAACGCCGGCCGCTCGCAGATGGCGACCGGCTTCGCCGAGCGAGAACGAGACCGCCGCGGACTGGACGGCGTCGAGATCGTCACCGGCGGCACCCACCCGGCCGACGCCGTCCACGAGAGCGTGATCGAGACGATGCGAGAGACCGGAATCGACCTCGCCGACCGCACACCACGCGAGGTGACCGTCGCGGAACTGAACGACTGTGACGTGGTGGCGACGATGGGTTGTTCCACGCTCGACGTGGGCACCGTCGACGACGCGGTCGATATCCGGGATTGGGACCTCCCGGACCCGGACGGCGCCGACCCGGAGACGGTCCGGGCGATCCGCGAGACGGTCGCCGACCGCGTCGCCGCGTTGTTCGACGAGATCGAGCCGGCCTGACCCCCGCGCCGTCGTGTGGTGTGACCACACGCCACACTGCTGTTCCATCACAAATATTTATGAAGGTACGAGCGGTGGATCGACACGACACGATGACAGTCGAGCGCAACTACGACCGGGAGTTCGTGCGGACGTTCTTCACGTCGCCGACGGCAGTCGAGGGTGAAGACGACTCCGCGAAGATGCTGGAGAGTGCGGCGGGGCTGCGGGGGATGCAGGCACCGGACGTGTGGGTGCCGGACAACGAGGACGCAACCGCCCCCTCGATGCGCGAGGAGGGTGTCGAGAACATCATCAGTGTCGTCGGCGAACACGGCGACGAGTTCCCCGGCGAGATACACCCGCGGATCGTCTGGCACCGCGACGACCCGACGACCCGACACACCGGGTTCGAGCACATGATGGCCATCGCCGACCCCGAAGACGGCGCCGGCGAGCAGATCGACGGGTTCGTCGTCCCGGAGGTGGGCGACCTCGACGACTGGAAGAAGGCCGACGAGTTCCTCACCATCGTCGAGACGGAACACGGCCTCCCGGAGGGGAGCCTCTCGATGTCCGTGATCGTGGAGAGCGCGGCCGCCGAGATCGGTCTCAACCGCCTGCGAGAGGAGGTGGGCAAGCCCTCCAACAACCTCGAACGGCTGTTCCTCCTCGTGGACGGCGAGGTGGACTACACGAAGGACATGCGAGCGATGACGCCCACCGGCGGGCTGCCGGAGTGGCAGACGCTGCGTCACAACACCTCCCGCGGGGCCAGCGCTGCGGGTCTGGTCGCCGTCGACGGCCCGTACGACGACATCCGCGACGTGGCGGGCTACCGCGAACGGATGCGGGAGAATCGTGCGATGGGGATGACCGGGATCTGGTCGCTCACGCCCGGCCAGGTGGCGACCGCCAACACCGCCCCGCTCCCGCCGGAGGAGGGGTCGTGGCTGTTGGAGGCCGGCGGCGAGTCGGTCGAACTGGACCGCGTCGACGGCCGCGAGGTGTACCACGGGGACGCCGTCGGCCTGACAGAGACGGCCGACGGCTTCGAGCTGACGGTCGACGGGCGGACGGAGACGCTGGACGCCGACGAACTCCGCGAGCGGCTCGTCGGCATGACGGAGTACGTCCCGAGTCTCGACGACGTGGTCGACTCGATGGAGGAGTTCGAGGCCGCCAAGGAGGCCGGGAAGGGTGCCATCGCCATGACCCGCGCCGCGACGCTGGAGATCGACGGCGTCACCGTCGAGATCAGCACGGATCGGATGTGGGACGAGGCCACCTACCAGGCCGCCCAGACGCCGATCCTGCTGTTCCAGGACGTGTACGAGCACCGGCAGGACCAGCACGCGGAGTTGGCCGACACGTACGGCGAGGACGTGGTCGAGCGAGCGGCCGAGGTCGGGAACTGACCGACTGCGTCGCCCGGGCGTAACGCGGGCGGGCGACCGGACTCACCCCGCTCTGGAGTGCGCCCAGAGGATGTACGGCAACGAGACGACGAGTAAGACGAGCAGGACGAAGTTCCCGGGGCGCATCGACCACCCCATCCGGGTGACGAACACGGCCGCTGGCTTCAGAAGGACGGCCGTGACGACGAGGATCAGCGTGATCGGGTGGAAGACCACCGACTCGATCCGTTCTCGTTCGCTCACGCTCGCTCGTCTCGCCAGACCGACTTATGTACTCTGTCGCGTCTCACGACACGTTCTCCGCCGGCGGTCGCAACAGCGCCGTCGCGGCCCCGGCGACGCACAACACGACCGCAGCCGCGCGGAAAGACGTTGTCCAGCCGACGGAGACGACCAGCAGGCTGGCGACGGTGCCGCCGAACACCGAACCCCACACCTTCCCGGTGTACAGCAGCGCGTAGTTCTCCGACGACCTGGCGGCGCCGTAGTACTCCCCGACGAGACTGGGGAACACGGAGAAGGCGGGCGAGCGGAACAGTGCCGCCAGCCCGACGAGCGCGGCGAACGGCCAGGCGGCGCCGGCGGCGCCCGCGACGGTCGCGCCCAGTAAGGCGAGTCCGGCACAGACGAGCGACGCGGCGACGGTCCGGACGCGGCCGAACCGGTCCGAGAGCCCGCCGACGGTGACGATCCCGGCGGCGTCCGCGAACGCGACGACGGAGGCACCGGCGGTGGCGACCGCCGCCGGCAGCCCGACGGCGTCGGCGTACGTCACCACCTTCCCGATCAGCATCAGCCCGACGCCGTTGACGACGATCATCACCGCGTACAGCAGCCAGAACTGCCACGTCCGGACGGTGTCGCGCCACTCGTAGGTGCCGGCCGGGAGACCGCCGTCCGGCTCCGCTCGCTCGCCGTCTCCGTCAGTCTCACCCTGCCCGTCCCCGTCACCCTCGGCGACCCCCTCCGGCGGGTCGCGGAGGACGGCCGCGGCCGCGAGTCCGACGACGCCGACGCCGCCGCCCAGCGCGAGCAACGTGGCGGCCAGATCCGCGGCGACCCCTCGGCGGACCACCGGGATCAGGAGGAAGCTCACGCCACTGTACGACATCGTGACGACCCCGGTCGCCAGCCCTCGTCGCTCCGTGAACCACTTGACGGGCGTGTTGACGGCGACCGTGTAGACGGCGCCACAGCCGACGCCCCCGAGCGCGTAGGCGGCGTAGACGGCGAACAGCCCGTCGGCGACGGCGGTGCCGGCGTAGCCGGCCGCGAGCAACGGTGCGCCGACGAGCAGGGGCACCCGCGGACCGTAGCGGTCCCGCACCCAGCCGACGGGGAACTGCGAGCCGGCTTGGAACACCAGGAAGACGGTGTAGACGGTGCCCAACTGCGTCTCCCCCGTCCCGAGCGCGCTCCCGAGCGGGAGCCGGATCGACGACCAGACGAACTGGTAGGTGCCCGCGGCGCCGATCGCCAGGGCGGCGACGGCGACCAGTGCGACGCGACGGCGACTGTCTCTCACGCCGATTCACTGTCGACGGACCGACAAGAGCGTTCTCACTCGCCGTCGCCAGCCCCCGAGAGTCGGCGTGTACACTCGTCTTCCGAGGCGGCGTATCGACGAGTGGATCTCGGGTCTCTGCGTAACGACGACGGACGGTATCGACGGCGAGACGGTGACGGAGCACCTCGGTGTGATCTCCGGCGAAGCCGTGATCGACGCGAACGTCCCGAGCGGCCCCGCGGCGGGCATCCGCGGCGTGATCGTGGACGCTCCGGCCCCTACGAGGAGATGGTCGCAATCGCCCGCGAGGAGGCGCCGAAGGACCCCCAGACGGACGCCGAGGAGTCGGGAGTCGACGCCGTCGTCGGCGTGTCGTTCGACTACGAGGAGATGGCCGAGGGGACGTTGTGGGTGAACGTCTCCGAGACGGCCGTGTGGACGGGGTAGCGGCAGGGTGGTAATTCCACTTCTCCACCGACCCTCAGGGGAGTCGGCCGTCACGCTCCTCCAGCGTGCGGTAGGCGACGGCCGCGCCGAGGAGAGTCGCGGCGCCGAGCGCGACGAGCGACAGGGTCCGACGCCCGGTCAAGAGGAGTGCGGTCGCGGCGGCGTAGCCGGCCAGCGTAGCCACGGGCAGGAGACGGTCCGTGTTCACGTCCGCCGACTCGCCCGCCGGCTACTTCACTCTCGCGCTCGCTCGGCGACTCCACTCCCGCGCGCGACGAGCAGATCGCGGCGTCAGGCCGTCTCGACTGTCCCGCGCATCGCACCGTGGACGGTGCAGACGTACGACTCGGCGGCCGCGGCCAGCTCCGAGGTGACGGTGAACGCGAACTCCGAGCCGTCGTCGCGCCAGGCGACGGCGGGGTCGTCCTCGAACCCGCCGGTCGCGTCCTGTGACAGCAACGGGCTGCCGCTGCCGTCCAACAGTGCGAACGGGTGGACGCCGTAGCCACGATTCTCGACGACGTAGCGCGTCCCGGGCTCCAGGGTGAGTGTCGGATTCTCCCCGTCGCCGGCGACGCCGCTGTCGCCGAACCGCCAGGCTCGCGCGCCGACGTTGTTCAGGACCACGTTCACGCTGCGGGGTGTCGCGGTCGCAGTCGGCTCGTCGGTCGCAGTCGCGGTTGGCTCGGCCGTCGCCGTCGGTGTCGGTTCCTCCGTCGGGGTCGCGGTGTCGTAGTCGTCGCCGCCGGAGCCGTAGCCGTCGCCGTAGCCGTCACCCGACTCCGTCGCGGTCGGGCTGTCGGTCGCGGTCGGCGAGGCGGTCGCAGTCGGGCTGTCCGTGACGGTCGCCGTGTCCGTCTCTGTCCCCTCTGCACCGCCCGTGCTACGGCCGGCACAGCCGGTCAGGAGCGCCGCAACTGTCACACCGGTGACTCCGAGAAAGCGTCGTCGTTCGGTCACATGTCTCCTTGGTCCGAACGGCAATCAGGCTTTCCACACGCCGGCGGGTCAGGCGGCGACGGTGAACAGGAGCGCGTTGTGGACGCCTGGCCCGAGACCGACGGCGGCGACGACGGCCAACAGGGCGTACCCCTCGCGGTCCGTCTCGGCGACGGTCGGCGCGACGAGCGCGACCGCGACGGCCGCGACCAGTAGCTTGACGAGGACGAACAGCCAGCCGGTGCCGAGCGTCGCCGCAGTCGGCAGCGCCGCCGAAGCCTCCAGGATCAACGCCGACAACGGCGTCCGCTCGCCGAACCCCAGGAGGTCGACGCCGACGGCGGTCGTGACGCCGTCGACGCCGTGGGCGACGACCGCGAGCGTGCCGGCGGCGCCGGCGACCCGAGTCTCCGGCCGGAGCCGGGCGAGCAGTCGCGCGGCGAGCCAGCCGAGTCCGACGCCGGAGAGGAGCCCGCCGGCCGGCAGCGTCGCCGCGACCGTCTCGGCCGTGACGAGGACGGCACCCACGGCAGCGACGGCGGTGACGCTCCCGACGACCGCCAGCGTCCGTACGACCGAGACACCGACGACGTCGGCGGCGAGCCAGACGGCTCCGCCGACGACTGCGGCGGTGACGTACACCGCCGGCGTGCCGAACAACGGCGCCGCGACCGCGGGGACGGCCTCCACGACGAACAGGACGTGGCCGGCGGCGCCGACGACCATCCACGGCACGGCTGCGAGAACGTGTTCCTCACCGAAGGCGAGGTCACGCCGGGAGAGCCCCCAGGCGACCCCGGCGACCGCGAGCAACGAGCCGACGACGTACGGCGTCGGCGGCAGCGCGAACCCCTCGGGCAGGAGCTGTGCCGGCACGACCGACGGGCGTAGACCGAACATGACCGGGTGGAGTCGACCCACGACGTAAAGTCACCCGGTTCCGACGCTCGATCAGCTGTAACGGTCCTCCGCCCAGGGGTCGGCCGTGTCGGAGTAGCCTCGTTTCTCCCAGTACCCCCGTTCGGGCTCCGTGAGGAACTCGACGCCCGTCACCCACTTCGCGCCCTTGTAGGCGTACTTGTGGGGCGTGACGACCCGGAGCGGGCCGCCGTGGTCCCGCGGGAGGCTGTCGTCGTCGTAGCCGTAGACGAACAACACCTCCTCGCGGTCACACTCCGCCAACGGGAGATCCGTCGTGTAGCCGTCGGCGGCGTGGAACATGACGTGGACGGCGTCGTGGTGGACCCCCGCCCGCTCGGCGATCTCCCCGAACGGCACGCCCGTGAACGCACAGTCGAACTTCGACCAGCCGGTCACACAGTGGAAGTCCTGGCGCTGGGTGACGGCCGGTAGGTCTTGGAACGCCTCCCAGTCGAGTTCGAGCGGCTCGGAGACCGCACCCCACACCTCGAACGTCCAGTCCTCGCGGTTCTGGTCCGGCGTACCGGACTTCGAGAGCACCGGGAACCGGTCCGTCTGGCGCTGGCCGGGCGGCAGCCGTTCGTCCCCGTGCGACTCCCAGAGGTCGGTCACGTCGGCGTCGACGCTCTCGTCCGTGTCTGCTGTCACGTCCGGAGCGTGGGGCGGGCCACACCAAAGCGTGTCGGAGCCGCCGGCGGGAGGGCGACCGATCAGTCGACGATCAGTTCGCGCTTCTCCCGCACCTGCTCGGACTCGTCGGTCGGCTCGCCGAGGAGTCCGCGAGCGGCGGCTTTCCCCCACTCGACGGCCGGCTGCGTGAACGTCGCCACGTCCGCGAGTTCGCCGAACAGGACACACGCCGCCTCGCTGGCGTACAGCAGTTCGCCGACGGCCGCGGCGTCGGCCCGCTCCAGTTGGATCCGGACGTTCTCCCGACCGGCGGCCGCCAGACTGGCCTCCGTCGCCCGCAGTTCGGCGTCCAGGAGCTCCCGGAGGCTACCGTCCGCGAGGTACGACAGCCCGTCCAGGTCCGTCGCCGGAATCGGTCGGTCCGGGCCGTCTGCGACCCGGACGAGCGTGACGAGCTTGTCGGCCGGGCCGGCGCGGTACAGTTGGAGCTGTGAGTGCTGGTCGGTGACACCCAACGCTCGGGCTGGGGTCTGGCCGCGACCGTCCTTGCCGAGCGACTCCGCCCACAGCTGTGCGAACCACTCCGCGTACCGCTCCAACGACTCCGCGTACGGCAGCACGGCGTTCACCGCCGCGCCGCGTTCGGCCAGCGCGTACGCCGTCGCCCCGTAGGCGTACGCCGGGCAGTCGAACAACGACGGCGCGAGCGAGTCGGCAGCCCGAGCGCCGCCGGCGACGACGGCGTCGACGTCCACGCCGACGAGCGCCGGGACGAGCAGCCCGACCGCCGACAGCGCCGAGAAGCGCCCGGGGACACCCTCCGGGACGGCCAGCCGCGGGAGGTCGTGCGTCTCGGCCGCCGCGGCGAGGTTGCCGGAGTCGCCGGTCGTCACGACGGTGTGGTCCGTCCAGTCGACGCCGGCGTCGGCCATCGCCTCCCGGACGACGAGGAAGTTCGCCAGCGTCTCCGCGGTCGTGCCCGAGCGGGAGACGACGTTCACGACCGTCCGCGAGAGGTCGACCTCGGCCAGCCGACGGTCGACCCACGCCGGATCTACGTTGTCGAGCGCGAACGCGGCCGTGTCCCCCGCCGCGAGCGCGTCCGTGAGCGTCACCGCGCCGAGTGCGCTCCCCCCGATTCCGACCGTCACGACGGCGTCCAGTTCGCCGTCGCCCACTGCACGCTCGCGGGCGGCCCGCGCCGTCTCGCGGATCGCCGTCGTGTCGACCGTCTCCGGCAGCGCGAGCGCGGCGTAGCCGTGGTCTCGGTCGCGGCGGCCCCGCTCGATCCGTTCGTGTGCCGTCGCCACCGACTCGTCTAGCGTCTCCAGGTCGGTCTCCGTCAGCCCCAGCGCGCCGTCGAGAGCGTTCCCGATGTCGACTTCCATACCGGAGCCGGGACGGGGAGGGACAAAAACCGTGGCTACCGCAGCCCGTCGTCGCGTACCGGTCGTCGTAATCGGTTCGTCGGACTCGGTCGTTCGTCGGACTCGGTCGTTCGTCGCGGGCGCCCGGGAGCCCGCCCGTCCGAGACGCGGCGCTTTTCCGGGCCGCCGTCGTAGCTCGGTCGATGACAGAGACGGAGACGGGCGACGACCGGGAACGCGCGTACGGTGGACTCCTCGGCGCGTTCCCGTACGCCGCCCGGCGGTCGGAGTCGTGGCTGTTCCGGTCGTACGCCGTCGTCAGCGCGCTCGTCGCGGTGTTCCTCGCCGTCGTGTTCACGCTGGCGCTGGTCCAACAGCTGGGCGCGACCGCCGGGGCCCGCTTCTCTATCGCCCGGGCGTTCGTGATCCTGGTCGGGCTGGCGGCGGTCGCCCCGACCGTCACGCCCGTGTTGTTGGTGGCGCGGAGCCGCCGGCGTGGCGCCGACCGCCGCCGCGGCTACGAGGCCGGGCTGGCGCTGGCGGGCTACACCTTCGTCGTCTCGCTGTACGGACTCGTCGTCGCCAGCGCGCCGGCACAGTTCCAACAGACCCCCAGCGGCCCGCTCGCGCCGCTCGTGTCGTTCCTCTACGACCTGCCGTCCGTGTACGCGCTGGCGATTCCCGCCGCCGGCGCGGCCGTGATCGCCGTCGTCCACTACCTCCGGCGGTGAGGTTCAGATCCCCTCGACTGTGAGCAACCTCTGTTCGATGTCTCCCGCCTCCTCGATCACGAACAGCATCTCGTACGGGACCCCCCTGTCGTTGTTCTCGTGCTCCATCGACGCGATCTCCGTGCTGGTGTACGTCGAACACTGGCACACGACAACGAACGACTCACCCGATGTCGGCCAGTTCGTGTTAGGTGTCCTCTGGCCGTCCGCTGGCACGTCCAACTGCGACCAGAACTGGTTCGACCCGTTTCGGACGACAGTTACGTTGACTTTCGACTCACGATCAGAATGGTTTTTTACCCTGACAGCTCGGAGTGTTACTCTGTCGTCGGCTGCGACAGTGGAGGACCGAGACTCCGTCTCTAGTGTGGCACAGCCGGCTAGCCCGGCAGTAGCTGCAATCAGGGTCGAAGCGTAAGTACGTCTGTCCACGCCGGATTCTGTTCTTTCCAGGAATAAAAAACCACTAGAGTGAGAAAGTCGCAAAGTGAGCTAGAAACAACTAAGTTAGATTCAGATTGTCTCTTGGTGTGGCGAACGAGAATACCACGAGCCCACGTCGAAGAACAGTGCTCAAGACACTCGGTGCTGGCGTCTCGCTCTCGCTGGCGTCCAGTCCGGCCACTGCAGATCAGACACTCGACGACGTAATCGAGCAAGCGCGCGAGGTTCGTGAGGCCACGGGAGACAACGACAAGTTCCTCCAGTATCTCGAACGACGGGGCTACGCCACCACGTCGAAGGGGACGACGGACACACTGTACCACCAGTCCAACTCGACCGACGGAGCATCGACACAGCAGTTGAGCGACAGTGAGCTGAGTGTCAGCCTGAACATCATCGCTTACCACATCAACTGTAATCCAGATCCGTACGACATCTACGTGGAGTACTACTTCGACTGGGACGCGAGCAGTGGGGCCGGCGAACCGGAAGAGGACCTCTTCTCGTTCGCGTGGCCGGCCGACGCCTTCCAGTACGCCGAGGACTCCGCAGAGACGTCCGGAAACGTCTCGTTCTACAGCCGCGACAACGCCCTGAACGGAGTGAGCTTCAAGTTCGACGACTACGCGAACCTGGGATCGGGTGGGTCGGCTGCCGGCTACGGTGGCTGCTCTGTCACCAAGGAGAGCGGGTGGAGTGGGTCGACCACTTTCGGCGGTAAGTACGTCCACACGTACGAGACTCTGGAAGTCTGCGGCTTCTCTACGGGCTTCGAGGGAGAGATGACCCTCTCTTACTGCAACCAGGGCCACAAGGACGAAATGGGATTCACCCAGATCAACTACTCGGAACGAGACGACGAGTACACGAACTGCTGATCGACGCCCGCGTGACGAAACCCCGAAACCCACGCAGCGTCTACTGCGACCCGTGACAGACGACACGCCGGGCGAGGCGGTCGACCCCGCCGAACTCGCGGCGGAGTTGGCCGCCGAGATCGACGAGTCGGACGCGTCAGACGAGCAGGCGGACACGGACGACGAGGCCGTCACGGGGACGTTCCTCGTGACCCACGCAGACGAAGAGTCGGCAGTGTTGCGGGACGCCGACACCGGGCAGGTCCACACGCTGTCGGAGAACCCGGGTCTGGACGCGGAGACGGTGATCGAGGCGACGGTGACGCCGGAGCCGCCGATGGGGGTGACGTACGACGTCCGGGAGGTGGCCGAGCGCCGCGAGGTGGCCGTGCGCGCGAGCGGGGAGACGCCGACGACGCAGGCCCGCGAGATCGCCGCCGAGCAGTCCGTCGGCGAGGTGACACGGCAGGAGCGCGCCGGCGACGGGGAGTTGCACGTCCTGACGGTGCCGGACGACCGGACGGAGGTCGCCGTCGACGACGTGGTGAACGACCGGGAGACGCGGCTGCTCCAGGCCGCCCGCGCCGGGGCGTCGCACGTCGAGGTGCGATCGGAGGAGGGGGTCGTCTCCGTGCGGTACCTCCCGTAGCACCGTCGTTGCGACGACTCTGTCTGTGTCGCTCGTACGACAGACTGCGGCGGCGTCCCGCAGGAGTGTGACGGGCGTCGGCACCCCGGACGCCAGACTGGCGGCGCACGCCGCGGCTGCCCGTCGACTGCGAACGCGCGGGAAAACCGCGAGCGCGAGCGAGCGACTCGGCTGGGGTGGCTCGCGGGGCCGGCGTCGGAGTGGTCGGTCGACGGTGGGCTCGAACGGTGAGCGCCGGGGTTATGTCCGGGCTCTCGTAACGTCCGACAATGACAGAGTCGGAGGTGTCCGACGACACGGAGGCGGCGATCGTCGAGGCAGCCTACCGGGCGCTGTGTGCGAACGGCTACGCCGACACGACCATCTCCGCCATCGCGGCGGAGTTCGAGAAGAGCAAGTCGCTGCTGTACTACCACTACGACGACAAGGAGGCGCTTCTGGAGGACTTCCTCCGATTCATGCTGGACAGACTGGAGTCGGACCTGACGGCGACCGCGGACGGCGACCCCGAGGAACGACTGTGGGCGGTGCTCGACAGGCTGTTGCCGCCGGAGTTGGACGAAGAAGGGATGCGCTTCCGGCGGGCGTTGTTGGAGATTCGGGCGAACGCGCCCCACTCGGAGACGTTCCACGAGCGGTTCAGCCGATCCGACGAGGTGATCCTGGGACTGCTGGCGGACGCACTCCGGGCGGGCACGGAGACGGGGGTGTTCCGGCCGGTCGACCCGGAGGAGACGGCGGAGTTCCTCTACGCGACCGCCTACGGCGGACTGGAACGCGCGGTGACACTCGACGACCCGGAGACGGTGGCCCGCACGCGCCGGGCGATCCGCCGGTACCTCGACGACTGTGTCCGGGAGACGTGAGCGACGTGAACGGCGTCACGGCCTGTGCTGCAGTTGCCACAACAGCTGTTGTGGTGACCGAGAATTTTCGAACGTAAACAATTTATGTAGTAAGTGTTACCCACCAGGTGGACAGTGTGGCTACGTTTCACGGGGACGGCTCACAGTGGTGTGCACTGTGTCCGCGTGGAGCGCCGTGCCACCGAGGACTCACTATGACAGACGAAATCACACGGAGACGGTACCTGAAAGGTGCCGCAGGCGTCGGAGCGACACTGGCAGCCGCCGGCTGTGCGAGCGGCGGCGGTGACGGTGCATCGAACGAACTAGAGGTGTTGCACGCCTGGACGGGGGGTGACGGGAAGAAGGCGGTCGAGAACCTGATCTCCGTCTGGAACGAGCAACACTCCGACGTGGCGTCGAACTTCAAGGCCATCGGTGGAGGGGCCAACCAGAACCTCAAGAGCGTGCTCAACACGCGGTTCTCGAACGACGACCCACCGAGCGCCTTCCAGGACTGGCCGGGCAAGAACTTCGCACGGTACGAGGGTGTCCTCGGGGACATCTCCAGCGTCTGGGAGGGTGACGACGGCCTCGCGGAGGCACACGTCGAAGAGGCGGCCGAGCTGTGCCGACAGGACGGCACCTACCACGCGGTGCCCATCGGCTCTCACCGGCTCAACTGCCTGTTCTACAACGTGAGCGTCCTGGAGGACGCCGGCGTCGATCCCGACTCGCTGGACTCGGCGTCGAAGCTGATGGACGCGATGGACACCGTCGCCTCGGAGACGGACGCGGTGCCGCTGGCACACGGCATGAAGGCGCCGTGGACGACACTCCAGCTGTGGGCGGCGGTGATGCTGTCGACCGGCGGCGTCGACTCCTACATGGACTTCGTCAACAACGGTGGCTCGAAGGGAGCCGTCCGGGAGGCCTTCTCGGTCACGAAGACCATGCTGGACGAGTACATCGAGAACGGTGCCGCCTCCACCGGCTTCACGGGCGCCAACCAGATGATCATGGACGGCGACGCCGCGTTCATCCACCAGGGTAACTGGGCGGCCGGTGCCTTCCGGAACAGAGAGGACTTCGCGTACGACGAAGACTGGGGCTTCAAGACGTTCCCCGGGACGGAGGGGATGTACACCTTCCACACGGACGCGTTCCTCTACCCGTCGAACAATCCGTCTCCGGAGGCGTCGGAGACGTGGATGCGGTTCGTCGGCTCCAAGGACGCCCAGGTGGCGTTCAACAAGTTCAAGGGGTCCATCCCGACTCGGACGGACGTCGACGAGAGCGAGTTCGGCCCGTACCTCCAGGAGACGATCCAGGACTTCGCCGAGGCGAACGAGAAGCCGCCGACGCTGGCACACGGGCTGGCGGCCCAGCCGGAGCAGGTCAGCTCGCTGAAGAGCGCACTGACGAGCGACTTCACCGGGCCGTACAACGTCGATTCGGCGACCGAGTCGTTCGTCTCGACGCTCCAGTCGTAACGTAGCCCAACGATGACCACTTTTTCGTACGTGCGACAAGTGCTGGAGCGTGTGGTGGGTACCGACGACGAGGAGGAGACGGTCACGGACGGCGGGGTCCCGGCAGACAGTGGCGTCCGCGAACGTCTCGCCGACCGGGTGGGGGAGGACTTCCTGGAGTCGGCGCCGTTCTGGCTGCCGCCGGCGGCGCTCGTCGGGCTGTTCGTCTACGGCGCCGTCGTCTGGAACGTCGTCATCAGCCTGACGGACTACGAGGGGTTCGCCAACCCGGACTACACCGACCTGGACTTCGACATGTACGCCCAGGCGTTCTCGTCCACGCAGGTGGTGACGGCGGGCGTGAACACGCTCGTGTTGCTGGTCGGGTTCACCGTAGTGTCGTTGGCGTTCGGGCTCGTGATTGCGATCCTCGTCGATCGTAACATCAGGTTCGAGAACACGTTCCGGACGATCTACCTCCTGCCGATGAGTCTGTCGTTCGTAGTCACGGCACAGTTCTGGCTGTGGATATACGACTACGACGGGGTGTTGAACAACCTCTTCGGCGTGATCGGCGTCGGGCCGTTCGCCTTCATCGGCAACCAGACGCTCGTGTTGGCGGCGGTGGTGCTCGCGCTCGTGTGGCAGTTCTCCGGCTACACGATGGTGGTGTACCTCGCCGCGCTGCGGGCGATTCCGACGGAACACTTCGAGGCTGCTCGGGTGGACGGTGCCTCCGTCCTGAAGATGTACTGGCGCGTGATCGTCCCACAGCTGAAGAGCGCGACCGTCTCGGCGTCGGTCGTCCTGATGGTGTTCGCGCTGAAGGCGTTCGACTTCCTGTTCGCGCTCGTCGGGGGGTACCGCCCGCCCAACGGGGCGGACATCCTGGCGACGAAGATGGTGCGGGAGGCGTTCCAGAACCAGAACTGGGCGTACGGCTCCGCCATCGCCATCCTGTTGTTCCTGATGGCGCTGGGCGTGATCGGCCCGTACCTCTACTACGAGTACACGAACGACAACCTCTGACACCGACACGATGACACGCACACACGAACACGGACGGACGCACCGCTCGGAGGTGGTCGCGTGAGCACACTCGACGCGAACGAGGAGGGGTTCGACCTGAACCCGTACCGCATCGGGCTGTACCTCTCTCTGGGAGTCCTCTTGACGTTCTTCCTGACGCCGATCGAGACGGGGATCGTCACCTCGCTGAAGACGCCGAGCGCGGTGAGCACGACCTCGCCGATCGTGCCGTCGTTGGAGGGGTTCACCCTCGGTAACTACGCGACGGCGGTGTCCGAGCTGCTCCCGGGGATGGTGAACAGTCTGCTGTACGCCGTGCCGGCGACGATCCTGTCGGCGTTGTTCGGCAGCTTCGCCGCCTACGGGCTCACTCTGACGGACTGGCGGGGCCAGGTCGGCGTGTTGCTCCTGTTCGTCGCCGGGATCTTCATCCCGTACCAGGCGGTCCTGGTGCCGCTGACGCGGTTCTTCTCGATCCTCGGTCTGTCACAGCTGGGGATCTGGGGGCTGCTCGGGATCGAGAGCGCCTACGCCGGGATCGTAGAACTCATCATCACACACACTGCGTACGGCATCCCGATCTGTACGATCCTGTTCCGGTCGTACTACAAGGGGATGAGCGAGGAGATGCTGGAGTCGGCACGACTCGAGGGGGCGACCGTCAGGCGGGCGTACCGGCGGATCGTGTTCCCGTTGTCGACGCCGATGTTCGCGGTCGTGTTGATCTACCAGTTCACCCAGATCTGGAACGACCTGTTGTTCGCGCTCGTGTTGGTGCAGGCGGAGTCGTCGGCGGCGGCCCCGGTTACGCTGATCCTCGCCGGGCTGGGGGCGTCACAGAGCGGGACGATCTTCGGACTACGGATGGCCGGGGCGTTCGTCGCGGCCCTACCGACGCTGGCGGTGTACGTGCTGTTCGGCGAGGAGTTCGCCAAGGGGGTGGCCACGTAACCATGTCACGACTCCAACTGGACGACCTGACGAAGGTGTTCACTGACGACGACGGCGGCCAGGTGGTCGCCGTCGAGGACGTATCGATCGACGTGCCGGACGGGGAGTTCCTGGTGCTCGTCGGCCCGTCGGGCTGCGGGAAGTCGACGACGCTCCGGATGATCGCCGGCTTGGAGACGGTGACGGACGGCCACATCCGGCTGGGCGACCGCGTGATCGACAACCGGAAGCCGCAGGATCGGGACATCGCCATGGTGTTCCAGTCGTACGCGCTGTACCCCCACATGACGGTCCGGGGAAACATGTCGTTCGGACTCGAGGAGTCGACGGAGATGTCGGACGACGAGATCCGGACGCTCGTGGACGACACGGCGGAACTGCTCGAGATCGCGGAGCTGTTGGAGCGGAAGCCGGCGGAGCTGTCGGGCGGCCAGCGTCAACGGGTGGCGCTCGGGCGGGCGATCGTCCGGGAGCCGGAGGTGTTCCTGATGGACGAGCCGTTGTCGAACCTGGACGCCAAGCTCCGGTCGGAGATGCGGACGGAGCTCCAACGGCTCCAGGAGGACCTGGACACGACGACGGTGTACGTCACCCACGACCAGACGGAGGCGATGACGATGGGCGACCGGATCGCCATCCTGAACGACGGCGAACTCCAGCAGGTGGCGACGCCGTTGGAGGCGTACCACCAGCCCGCAAACCGGTTCGTCGCGGGGTTCATCGGCGAGCCGTCGATGAACTTCTTCGAGATGGAGGCCCGCGGCGACGAACTCGTCCACGCGCCCGGCGGCGACACGGCCGCGGGGGAGTTCACCTACCCCGTCTCGGCGGACACGCGGGAGTCGCTGGGCGACACGACCCACGTCACGCTGGGGATCAGGCCGGAGTCGGTGGAGGTCGTCGGCGCGGTGGAACACAACCGCGACTTCGAGACGACGGTGGACGTGGTGGAGCCGATGGGCGACGAGAACAACGTCTACCTGGCGTTCTCGGCGGACTCCGAGCGGACGTTCGTCGCCACGGTCGGTGGGATGCGTCGCGTCGACGAGGGGCAGCCGGCGGTCGCGCGCATCCCGGAGTCGGCGATCCACCTGTTCGACGCCGACAGCGGCGAGACGCTCCAGAGTCGGTCCCTGGAGGAGACGGAGACGACGGAGCCGGAGCTGTAGCCGCCCGGAAGACACAAGCCGGCGGCAGCCGTCTACGGCGGCGTGGCCGGACACGAGCGCTCGGCGACGGACGGCGGTGACCCCGTGCGGGTGCGGCCGGGCGACATCTCGGCGGTGGACGCGGTCGCGGAGCTGTGGGTCAGACTCGCGACCGACCAACGAGCGTACGGCTCACACCTCCTGGCGGAGCCGAACCGGCAGCTCGCCCGGGACGCCGCAGCCCAACACGCCGTGACCGGCGGACTGCTCGTCGCACGCGACGACGACGAGGTGGTCGGGTTCGTCACCTTCTCCAAAGAACAGGGTGACTACGACGTGGACAGCCGGCGGGGGCTCGTCCACGACCTGTTCGTCGACGAACAGTACCGTGGCCGCGGGGTCGGCGGGCGCCTGCTCGCGGCCGCAGAAGACCGGCTGGCAGCCGACGACGTGACGCACGTCTCGTTGGAGGCGATGGCCGGAAACACGGACGCACGGCGGTTCTACGAGCGCAACGGGTACGAGGTGTTCCGGGTGGAGATGGAGAAGGAGATCCGAGACTGATCGACTGAAAGCGACACGCTCACGTATCCGGGTGCGGTACGGCAGAGTGCGCCTGGGGAGCATGGGCGGTGCATGCACTCGACTTGTAATCGAGACTTCGCGGGTTCGAATCCCGCCCCAGGCTGTTCTGCGGGAGCGACGTGAGCGGTGAACGGAGTGAACCGCGAGCGGAGCGACCGCGAACAGTCGTAGAGGCGGGGTTCGAAGCGGGGAGCGAACGGAGTGAGCGACCGTGGTTCGAATCCCTTCGTCGCCTCCAGGCTCTGTTGTGGGCGAAGTGGACGACGAACGAGCCGAAATCAAGAACGCTGCCGGTTCGGGGGACGCAGCCGCGAGAACGGGACAGTTGCGGGCCAGGAGGCGCGAACAGTGGCTGTGGTGTGACTCTGACTGTTGGAGATGCCACCCGCGGGGCGGTCACGCGGCTCCGTACGCAATCACCCTGCCGCGCGCGAGCGTGACGTACAACAAATCGCCGACGGCAGCGAGGTGGACGGGCACACCGGGAACGTCGACCGACCACAGTCGGTCGCCGGGTGTGTCGAAGGCGACGACGCGTCCGGTACCGCCTCCCTCACGGTCCAGCGGGAGGGCAACGTACACTCGGTCGTCAGCGACAAGTGGCGCGACCGCGCGAGTCCCCTCACCCGGGAATGTCCTGCGCCAGCGTTCCGCCCCAGTCGCGGTCTCGAACGCTTGGAGTGTTGTGTTCGTCCGCTCTGGGAACCCGTCGTCGCGTGGAGGAATACGCGCAGAGACGACGTAGCCGACGCCGTCCGCGACCGCCGGTGACGACACCGACTGCTCGAACGACCCCAGTGGACCACCGTCAGTCATCCATTTTGTCGGCACCGGGCGGTGCCACCGTCGCTCCCCGTCGACACCGAAACAGTGGAGACCGGGAGCGATGGCAGAACTCTCCGGTTCGAACGTATTGACGAGACGCACCGTCGGAACGACGACTCCGTCACCGGTCACGACGGGTGAGCGCCACCGTCGTCTCGGTCCCGGTCTGCGTTTCCACTGGCGTGTCGGCTCGGGGAGGAGGTGTGCCAGCCAGCCGTCCGTTCGGTCGTAGTATCCGACGGTAGTCGGCATCGGGAGCGACAGGGAGTCGTCGGTGACTGCCGCCGGTGCCGGCGGCTCTGTGGCGTTCTCGTTGACGACACGCCATCGGCGGGTGCCGTCCGCGGCGAACCCGACGTGTCCGTGCTGCGTTGGGACGACGACGAGACGGCCGTCGGTAACGGGCGCAGACGGGCCGAGACCGCAGCTGACGGTGTGTTCGACTGTACCCGTCGCCGGGTCGACGAGACCGAACGAGCCTCGGGGCCAGTAGCTTCCGGACAGTGTCGTCTTCGCTCGCTCGACGACACACAGGCCTCTATCCGTGTGGACGCAGCCGACGACGAACCGATTGTCACGATTACAGCGCCACTGTCGCTCGCCCGTCGTGGCGTCGTAACAGGTGATCGCCTCACCGCCGACGAACAGACGGCCGTCCATGACGATCGGCGTCGGGCGTGAAAACCGGCCGGCAGTCACGGCGGCGTCGCTGTACCGCGTAAGTTCCGTTGTCCGCCAGACGACCGTCGGCTTCTCTTCTGGTGGCGTTGCTCGCGGGCTGTAGCCGGTGTTGTGTGAGTCGTGATCACGAGTGGGCCAGTGACCCGACGGGGCGGTCGCAATCGGATCACTTGCTGTCCGTGTACCGCACCCGGCCAACGAACTGGCGAAACCCGTGGTCACGGTTGCGAGGAACGCCCGCCGCTTGGTTGTTAGACTCACGTCTAGAGATGAGCTGTGGAGTGAACTATCTTAGCTCTCTCGGACGCTGGTCAGTAGCACGCGGTTCCATCTCCATCAGTGCCTGAACCACGATCGCGTCATCGTCCAGCACCCGTCGTCTCTCCGCACGTTCACATTGGTGGCTGTTCGTCCGTCAGAGGAGAGGCGAGAGGCTAGCGGGGGGGTGAGGGGGCGCTTCTGGAGGAGACTCGACGCGCCATAGAACCTGGGGTCGGTCACGCAGTGACCGACAGCCGAGGCGACCAGAGATGTCCTCTCACGGACACTCACACCCGCCGAACGGACAGCCCGTCACCGAAGTCCACGGCGTGGATCTCGCAGTCGATCCCGGTCGCGTCGCGGTAGTCGTCACGCACGGAGTCGACGACGCTCTCTCGGGCGTCGGGCTCGACGAGACCGATTGCGCTGCCACCCCAGCCGCCGCCGACCATGCGGGCGCCGAAGGTGCCGGCGGCGGTGTCTAAGGCGTCGACGGCCGCGTCGAGTTCCGCACACGACACCTCGTAGTCGTCCCGGAGGCTGCGGTGTGACTCGCGGAGGAGGTCGCCGACGCGGGCCAAGTCGCCGTCTGCGAGGGCGTCGGCGGCCGCGCGGACCCGTCGGATCTCCGTGGTGACGTGGCGGGCGCGAGCCGCGAGCGGCTCCGGGAGCGTCTCGGCGTGTTCGGCCACCTCGTCCGGGGTCACGTCGCGCAGCGAGCGGACGCGCTTGCCCAGCAGTTCGTCCAGCCGGGCGGTGGCCTCGTGACACTCTCGGACGCGCTCGTTGAACCCGGAGTCGGTGAGTTCGTGCGAGACGGTAGTGTCGACGACGAGCAGCTCGGCCGCGTCGGTGTCGAGCGGGATGGGACGCACGTCGCGCGAACGGCAGTCGATCCGGAGGGCGTGGTCCGCCTGGCCGAGCGCGCTGGCGAACTGGTCCATGATCCCGCAGGCCATCCCGACCTCCTCGTTTTCCGCGCGCCAGCAGGCGTCCGCGAGCGCCTCGGGCGACCGATCCAGGTCGTGGACGGCGTCGACGGCGCCGGCGACGGCGACCTCTAGCGACGCCGACGAGGAGACCCCGGCGCCGACGATCACGTCGCCGCCGACGACCAGGTCGACCCCGGCCGAGACATCGGTGTCGTCCGCCAGGACGGTCGCGGTGCCGACGACGTAGGCGGCCCAGTCGTCGCGGTCGTCGCCCAGCGACGCGGTGACGGTGTCGTCCATTCGTGCCGAGTGCACTCGGACGGTGTCGTCCGATCGCGGGGCGGCGGCGACGACGGTGGCGCGGTCGATGGCTGCCGGCAGGACGATCCCGGCGTTGTAGTCGACGTGGCCGCCGACGAGGTTCACCCGCCCGGGGGCCCGCGACAGCACGGTCGGCGACGACTCGAACCTCTGCTCAAACGTCTCCGTGACGCCGTGGTCGGCACGCATCGTCCGGGTCGTAGTGGTCGACGGGTTTGAATCCCACCGACGCGTCGCGGGAGCCGTCGGGGGCGACGAGCGGCGACCGAGAGGCCAGAGAACCGGTCGCGTGGAGAGCCCCCGAACGCGGGGTTTACGTCTCCCGCCCGCGAGAGGGAGCGGTATGCGACTGGATCGCCGTGAGGCGTTGCGTCTGGGGGTGGCGGCGACGGCGCTGACCGGCGGCTGTGTGGCCCGAGACACCGGCCGACGGCCGGAGCCGGCGCCGGACGGGGACGTCGGCGCACGGACGGAGGTGGGTCCAGAGGAGACGACGACGCCGACGGAGACACCGACGGCGACCCCGGCGCCGGCGCCGAACCCGGAGCTCGCCGACCGCACCGGGCGGCTCGTCGGCGAGGTGACGTGGCTGGCCACGGAGTACCCGGCGGCAGTCGACAGGGCGCAGGCGGCGCTGCGGGAGGCCAGGGACGCGGGGGTCGCGCTGCGAACGGAAGCGGAGGTCTCGCTGGCCGAGACGCGCCGGCTCCGACGGACGCTCCGCGAACAGGTGGCGGTAGTGGAGTCGGCGTTCGCCCCCCACTTCGGACTCCACAACCTGTTGCGCCGGCGGATGGAGGGGTTCGGCGGGACGATCGAGCGGTTCGCACGCCGGGGTGACGACGACCGGGTTCGAGAGGAACTCGATCGGCTGATTCAGTACCTGGAGGGAGTGGCGAGCGACCGGTTCTACGAGGAGTCGCTGCCGAGACAGCCGATCAACAACGTGGCCGTGCGGTACGCCAGGCGTGGCGAGTTCGTCCCGACGGCGCCGTTGCTGTTCCAGGTCAGGGACGTGAACACGGGGTTCGACGCGTACGCCTACGAGACGCGGCCGGAGGCGCCGACGCCGTACGATCTCGGTCGACCGGCCGTGTCGGACGCGGAGACGCGCGGGCTGTTGCGGTTGTTCGCGCCGCTGCGGGTGCGACGAGGGCGGAGCCGCGAGACGATCGTCGCGTTCACCGAGGGGGAGACGAGCGGCCCGGGAGAGGTGGCGAGCGAGCCCCTGGTGTTCGGGACCCAGAGTCCGGCGGTCGGCACGGACCGGACAGCGTACGTCCAGACGTACGACTCGGTCGCCGCGGCACGACGGGGGGCGGCGCTGGCGGGCGCTCGCGTCGGAACCGACGAGTTCGGGGAGAGTCCGACGCTCGTCGGCAACACCGTCTGGAACAGGGTGTACTACACGTTCGACGGAGACGTGACGTACGCCTACTTCACGCGGGCCGGTCGACACCTGCTCGTCACGGGAGCGACAGAGGTCGCGTGGGAGGAACGCGTCGGCTGGGGGGAGACGCACGACCGAACCTGGCTGGCGGGGGAGTGAGCCGAGCGCGTCGAGCCAGGTTTATTCGGTCTGCCCGGCAACGGCCGTGTGTGGACCGGACACGACGCGGACTGCTCGTCGCGCTGTTGGGCGTCGGGAGCGGCTGTCTCGGCTTCGGCAGCGACAACGAGGTGACGCCGGTGCCGGTCGACACGACTGCGCCGCAGACCCCGACGGCGACGGAGAGCCCGATGCCGACGCCGACGGAGAGTCCAACCCCGATGGCGACGGAGAGTCCAACCCCGGCGGCGACGGAGAGTCCAACCCCGGCGGCGACGGAGAGCCCAACCCCGACGGCGACAGAGAGCCCAACCCCGACGGCGACAGAGAGCCCGACCCCGAAGGGGGCACAGGCGCCGCCGCCGGGGTCGTTGGCCGTCGAGCTGCGGGAGTACGACGTTCGGTTCTCTCCCAGCGGACCGTTGTGTGACGTGACCATCGACCTCCAGAACCGCGGTGACGTGGTGTTCAGGACTGTCGACCTCCGCGTCGAGGTTCGGTACGACCCGATCGGTGGCGACCAGTTCCTCGCGGGCGTGGGCTACGTCAGACGACGGTTCTACGGGTTCGGCCCTGGCGACAGCGAGCGGCTGGTGGAGACGTTCGAGCTGACGGACTCTCGGATCAGTGGACGGGAGTCGGACGACCGGTTCGAGTTGGCGCTCCAGTACCGCGGCGTGGAGTACCGGGAACTCTGACCGCCGGGACCGCCAGTTTGATTCGCTCACGGGCCGCCTACGGAGACGTGTACGGTCGTGCAGTCGCGCCCGGCGCGGGCACCGTAGTGAACGCACTGGCGACGGGCCGCGGGTCGGCGTTCGCCATCGACGCCGAGACGACTGCGTCCGTCCGGCTGTCGCCGGAGACAGAGACGGTGACCGGCGAGATCGCCGGCGCACCCGACGGGGACACGACGCTGATCGAGCGGTGTGTCGCCGCCGTGACGGGACGGTACGGCGACGGCGAGGGGGGGACGGTTCGGACGACCAGCGAGGTGCCGACGGCGGCGGGGCTGAAGTCGTCGTCTGCGGCCGCGAACGCGACCGTGCTGGCGACGCTCGCGGCGCTGGACGTGCCGATCGTCGCCGAGCGGAACGGGGAGAGCGGCGACGAGAGAGACGGCGACACCCCAGTCTCGCTCGCGGACGCCTGTCGGCTGGGTGTCGCGGCGGCCCGCGACGCGGGCGTCACCGTCACCGGCGCGTTCGACGACGCCTCCGCGAGTATGCTGGGCGGCGTCACCGTCACGGACAACCGGGCGGACGAACTCCTGTCGCGGACGGCGTTCGACCACGACGTCGTCGTCTGGACGCCGCCGGAACGCGCCTACAGCGCCGAGACGGACACCGCCGCCTGCGAGCGGGTGGCGTCCGTCGCGTCCCACGCCGTCGAGTTGGCGCTGGCGGGCGAGTACGAGACGGCGATGACGGTCAACGGGCTGGCGTTCTCGGCGGCGCTGTCGTACCCGACGGCGCCGGCGGTGGAGGCGATGCCACACTGCGCCGGCGTGTCGCTGTCCGGAACCGGACCGAGCGTCGTCGCCGTCGGCGAGGGGCTCGACCCCGTCGCGGACGCCTGGCGCGACCGCGACGGCGAGGTGCTGGAGACGACGACCCGCGAGACGGGCGCCGAGGTCGTCGCGCACGGCGACGGGGCCCCGCCGACGGACTGGGGACTCGACGCGACGGACACCGACGCGAAGACGGACGGAAGGACGGACACGAGTGCGGTGACGACGACGGACGGGGAGACGGACACGGAGACACGCGAACGCGGAAGAGACCGACACCGATGACAGACGACACGACGGACGACTGGGGCGGACAGGCCGGGGCCGGCGGGTCGGACCCCGAGGAGATGACACTCGACGAACTCCGAGAGGAGATTCGGTCGATCGACCGGGAACTCGTGGAGCTGATCGCGCGCCGGACGTACGTCGCCGACACCATCGCCGACGTGAAGGCCGCCCACGACCTCCCGACGACGGACGAGGCACAGGAACAGGCCGTGATGGACCGCGCGGGCGACAACGCCCAGCAGTTCGAGGTGGACTCGAACCTGGTGAAGGCGATCTTCAGACTCCTGATCGAACTGAACAAGGTGGAACAACGGGAGCAGCGGTAGTTCGGCGACGACGGATCGAGGTTTATCGAGGGCCGGAGCCGACGGCCTCTCCGCACACGAGCGGTCGCCACGACTCGGCGAAACAGACCGAGTGAGACGTAGTAGTACGCCTGTCTGTCCGGAGTGACCGGCGACGACGACGAGATCGTCACGGTGAGTTTCGAGCTCACGCAGTCGTCTCCCGACGAGATAGACGACGCCTGGCAGGGGCGTGAGTTCGACAGTCGCAGCGAGTTCATCAGGCACACATCCCGGGACGCGACGGAGTTTCCGGCGTTCGACCGCGACGAACTCGTGGCGTTGCTCCGAGCCGAAAGGAGAGATGCGCGGGGGGCGCACCACGAGCCCCGTCGAGGCCCGCGAGCGGTTCGGCGCGGACGACGACGAGTGACGGCGACTGGACGTGGGAGTTGGCGTCGAACGCCGAAGACGACCTCGCTGCACTCGACGCTCACGAGCGAGAGCGAACACTGGACAGACTGGACGAGACCGTCAGTTCGCCGTGGCGTGACCCGCCGGACTACGGTGAACCACTGCAGAACAGTCCACACAGGGAGGTCCGCGTCGGCGAGTTCTGGCTGTCCGTGACGTTCCGACAGGGCGAACGGCGGACGGTGGTCGCCCGGATCGAGCGTCGCGGTGGGGCCTACACCGCCGACAACGACTGATAGACGCTCCAGCCGCGTCGTCCGGGTGGTAGTGACCGCCTCAGAGTCGCTTCAGCCCGAGACTGTACTCCAGTGTGTCGTAGTCGCTCGTGCGGGTCGTCGGGGTCGACCGCGGGCACACTCGAGGCCCGACGGCCAGCCAGCGAGAGTACGTCGGCGGTCGCGGCGAGCCGACGCTACTCCAGCGTGAACGTCTCGTCGCCGTCCAGCACCTCGACGTTCGCGTCGCTGCCGGTCGCGGCGACCTCGTCGACGAACCGGTCGGTGTCGATCTCGACCGGCGGGAACGTGTCGTAGTGCATCGGGAACGCGTGGTCGACGTCCAGCCAGTCGACCGCGATGGCGGCCTGTGTCGGCCCCATGGTGAAGTGGTCGCCGGCCGGGACGGCGGCGGCGTCCGGCTCCAGGTACTCGCCGATCACGTCGCGCATCTCCGTCATCAGCCCGGTGTCGCCGGCGTGGTAGAACGTCGTCCCGGCGTCGTCGTCCGACGACAGCGTCGGCCGGTGTTCGGAGATCACGAAGCCGGCGGGCATCCCGACCTCGTGTTCGTACCCGGTGTTCAGCCCGTTCGTGTGGTCGGCGCGGTGCATCGTGACGAAGGCGTTGCCACACGCTACCGTGCCGCCGAGATTCATCCCGACGGTGTCTTCGAACCCGAGTTCCGCCTCGGCGTAGCCGGCGATCTCCGGCGTGGCCACCAGCGTGGCGTCGGCGAACTCCCCGGCGTGTGCGATGTGATCGGCGTGGCCGTGTGTCAGGAGGACGAACTCCGGCGTCTCTACGTCCTCCGGCTCCAGATCCGTGTGCGGGTTGTCGAAGAACGGGTCGATCAGCAGCGTCGTGTCGTCGAGCGTGACGTGCCAGGTCGAGTGGCCGTGCCAAGTGAGTTCCATGCGTTCGACGGTTCGACCCCGCCGCTCATAAATCCGGTCGACCTCGTCACGCCGCCGGTCGTCACCTGCAGTGACCGAGGGCAAGCGTCTTGTTCGGCGCGACACTGACTCGTAGTATGGTCACGCTGTCGGCTCGATCGCGTGCGTTTCTCTCCGGGTACGGGCTCGGGATCGGGGGAGCGCTTCTCGCGCTCGTTCTCGGACTGATCGCGGCGCTCGCCATGTTCGCGCTCGGGGCGGTCGGCGCGCAGGTGTCGACGGAGGCCCGGATCGTCGTGTTGCTCGTCTTCGGGCAGTACGTCCCGTTCATGGGGTTCCCGCTGGCCTACCTCTCCGTGTACCGTGGGTTCTCCTGGTCGGACGTCCGGTCGTACCTCGGCGTCCGCGTCCCGAGTCTGAAGGAGCTCGGGTTCGTCGTCGGGGGGCTGTTCTCAGTGTTCGCGCTCGTCCTCGGGATGAGTATCGTCGTCCAACTGGTGGGAGTCACCCCGGCAGAGAACAACGCCAGCCAGGTGGCCCAGCAGTCGGACTCGCTGGCGTTGTTGTTGGTCGTCGCCTCGCTCGTCGTGATCGGCCCCTGCGAGGAGACCCTGTTCCGGGGCACCGTCCAGAACCGCCTCCGGGAGGAGTTCTCGGCGCCGACGGCGATCACGCTGACGGCGGTCCTGTTCGCGGCGGTCCACGTCACCGCGCTCACCGGCGGGGCCGGCGCTCGGGCGGTGACGATCGGCGTTCTGCTCGTCCCGAGCTTCGTGTTCGGGATCACCTACGAGCTCACCGACAACCTCGTCGTCCCCACGCTGATCCACGGCACCTGGAACGCGATGCTGTTCTCGCTGATCCTGTTGGGCGGTCAGGTCGCCGAGACGAGTGTCGTCCTGCCGCTGTAGGGTTCGGACCCAGTCCGTGGCGAATCCGCCACGGACCCCAACAACCCGGCCCGCGCACGCCCTCCGACGGCCGACGCAGACGGCACCACTCGTCTGTGCCCGCCTCGGGTCGTGCGACTCTCGGGTGTGGCGGCACGCTCTTGTGCCGTGTTAACGTGATCGCTCTCCAGTCAAGAGTCTTCCGCTCGGAGGCCCTCGTCGCCCCCGGTCGTCTCCTCGACGCTCGGCGGTGTCACGTCGCGGTCGTCACGGAACAGCTCCTCGCGCTCGAACGGCTCCGACTCCCCTTCGACTGCCACCACGTCCAGGGCGGTCACCTCGGCGTCGACCCCGAGCTCGCCGGCCAGACTCGGCTCCGTCCGGCCGTCGTCGCCGGAGACGAGCTCTTTCACGTACAGCCCGCCCTCGCCGTGGATTTCGACGGTGCCCCGCGTCGGGTCCGCGTCGTCCAGGCTCGTCGTCACGTCGTAGGCCGTCCGTTCGCGGGTGCGCGACGCCCGGCGGTGGTCCACCCGGTTGGGGGTGTACTGCTCGACGGTCGTCTCCGAGAGCGTCTCGGCGGCCTCGGACAACGCGGCCGCCGTGACGGGTTCGCCGAACGTCACCTCGGCACGGTAGCGCTTGCTGGCGTCCAACTCCTTGACCCGTTCGACCATCTCGTAGCGACACAGCCGCAGGCCGTCCACCTCGACTGTCCCGTCGGCGAAGGCGTCGATGTCTTCGCCGAGTCGCGCGGCGTCGACCGTCCGGCGGCGGGGCTCTTCCACCTCGATCACGAACGGCCGGCCGGTGCCGAGCATCCGGGCGTCCACGTCCTCGCGGCCGGCGCCGTGGAACGCCGCGTCGACCCCGTCCATCACCTCCTCGACGACCGGCGCCGTGAGCTGTTCGACACTCTCCGGGTAGCGGTAGCCCGTCCCGTCACAGACTGGACACGGCTCTCGGCCGTCGCGGCCGCTGCCGGCACAGTCGGAACACGGCCACTCCGTCTGTGGCACGTCCCGTTCCAGCTTCCGGTAGCGGCCGTAGACGAACGCCGAGTTGACCGTCGCCCCGAGGTCGTCGGCCTCTAGATCCAACAGGAACTGCACGTCCGGCCGTTCGAAGTCCACCTCCGTCTCCGTCTCGGCGCCGACCCGTTTGCCGAGTTCACGATTCAGCTCCTTCCGGAGCGGTTCGCCCGCCTCCGGGTCCATCCCGGCGTCTTCCCGGAGCAGTCGGTCGTTCTCGGCGAGGAGACCGGGCACACGCGTGCCGACCTGGTAGGTGTCGAACTCGAAGTCCGCGACCGCCGCCGCGGCGCGCTCGGTGAACTCCGGGAGTCGAGTGAACACCCCCTCACACACCCAGCAGTCGCCCGGGTCCGGCGGGTCGTAGTCCGTGTCGTCCGCGAGCGCGACCGCGGTGCGGAGCCCGCGGCCACGCTCGTCGTTGCCGAGTCCGAACGAGCGGTCGGCGAAGGGCCGCCCGAGACAGTGGTCACAGATCGGCCCGCCGGACAGCAACGCCCGTGTCCGGGCCAGAGGCTCCTCGCCGTCCGCGTCGGTGTCGTCCGTCACGCCACCCACTCCGCCGGGCGGGGTGAACGGTCTTTCGTTCGTCAGGCCGCGTCGACCACCCCGTCGGGCGGGTCGCAGTCCGGGTCGCGCAACGCCGTCACCGTCGCCGCCGAGACGGCGAACGGCTCCGTCAGGTGGCCCGCGAGCGCCTTCGCGTTCGGCGCACACTCGGGGTCGACACACAGCGTCGCGGTCACCTCTGCCGTCAGGTCGTTCAGCCCCGGCTGGACGCCGTCCAGCGACAGCGACTCCACCGACTCCACCGCCTCGATCCGGCGGAGCCGTGACTCCACGCCGTCCGCGAGACTCTGGCTGCCGTCACGCGACACTGCGACTGTCAGGCTGGCGTCGGCCAGGGTCAGTCTGTGGACCGACATACGCTCCCGGCGCGAGTCGAACGCACCTGTGGGCCGTCACCCCTGGGAGTGGTGTGACGACCGGGCCGGTGGCCGAACGGATTCGGAGAAGGTGTCCGCCTCCGTCCGGGCCGAGGCCCGGTCGTGCCGTCTTCACGCGGCGTCGGAGGCGGACGGTTCGTCGAGACGACCGAACCGGATCCCCCACCCAGCCCCCGTCGGATACACGCCACTGGTGGCGTCCTTCCGGCCGAGGGGATCAGTGGGAATCACGGGTGATCGTCCGACTCTCGTCGTACACTGAGACGAGGGTGCCGATCACTTAACGATTCCCCACGGTCGTCACGCTTTGTCACGCCGCGAGAACACTCCCACACGGACCGCCGGTCACCCTCCGTCCGTGTCGAACCGCTCTGCCGCCGTCGAGAACCCCGCCTCGTCCAACTCCTCGCTCCGACGGGCTTCGCGGGCCGCGACCGCCTCCGCCGCCGGCTCCACGTCGTCGTCCACCCGCGCCCAGCCGTCGTGGACCTTGGCGTGACACCACCGACACAGCGCCACCGTGATCTCGTGGGCCGTCTCCCCGTCGCCGCCGCCGTACGAGAGATGGTGTTCCTCTACCAACGGCCGGCTGTCGTCGTGTGCCATCCGTACCTCCGAGAGCCCACAGCGACGACACTCCCGGCCGTCCGTGGTCGACCGGTAGTGTGGACAGTCCTGCCAGTCGGCCCCGTCGTCCGCGGCGACACAGGCGTACTCCTCGCGGCGGCGCTCGGCCGCGAACGCCCGGTCTTCGCCGGCGTGGTCGAGGGCGTACCGACACCGACCGTCGTTCGTCAGGTGGTCACACCGTCCGGCGTGATCGTACGGGTCGTCCACTCCGACCGGGGTGCCGTCCGGCGTCTCCTCCACTCCGATCACCCCAGGCTGTCGACGACCGTCTCCGCGTCACACACCAGGTTGTACGCCTCCTCGTCGTCGTTCCACAGGACGAGCACGTTCTCGACGGACAACACCGTGCCGTACGGTGCCGTCCGTAGCTCCTCGTTCAACACCGACTCCCGCGTCGACACGGCGTAGTGGTCTACCGTCTGTGACCCGTCGCCGACGCGGTACACCGGGTTGCCGCCGTCCGCGAGGTTCCGCGACAGCTTCACCACGAGACAGTTCACCCGGTTCGTGACGTGTGTCTCCGCCTCCGCCAGCCGGGCGTGGCGGTCCGGACTCGCCCGCACCGGCAGCCGTCGCTCCCCGTCCCGACGCAGCAACGCGTACGCGAACCGCACGCTCCCGTTGCGGAACTGCTCGGCGTCGAAGTCCTCGCGGTCGGGGAACTCGTCCGGCCGTGCCGCCCCGGCGAGCTGTTCCTGCGTCGCCGGCGGCGTCACCGAGGTCCGTTCGTCGAACGACCAGCCGTCGTCCGACGGCGACGCGTCCGGCCACAGCCGGAGTGTGGGCGCGTACACGTCGAACTCGCTGCCGTCGACGACCGACCGCTCCACCGACCGGAGGTTCGTCGCCGTCTCCAGGTCTGCCGGCGCCAACAGGAGACACGTCCCGTCGTCGGTCAGTGTCTCGCAGTACCGCTGTACCGTCGCCGCCGGGGCGTCCAACTCCGACAACACGTTCCCGAACACGAGCAGGTCTACCCCGCCGACCTCGGCGGGGTCAAGCGCCTCCGCCGTCGTCCGGTGGACGGTCGTCCGGAAGTTCCGACCCGTCTCGGCGACGACCGTCTCGAACACGTCCGCGTTCGCCGACGGCTCGACGGCGTGGTAGTCCACGACGGCGTCGTCCGGGAGGTAGTCGTGGATCGCCAGCGCCGGCCCGCCGGTTCCCGCGCCCACGTCCAACACCCGGAGGCGACGGTCCAACAGCCCTCGCCGCGCCAACGGGTCCAGACAGTAGCCCGTCGCCGCGTAGAAGTCCGCGCCGTGGTAGACGGCGTACGCCAGCGCCGCCTCCTCGTCGTACGACACCGCCTGCCCGCGGTAGTAGTTCTCCTTCAGCTCTCGGATCCGTTCCCGCAGCTGGTGGCCGCTGTCGCCGTCGTACCACTCCCGGCCGAACGCCTCGATCAGCGCCGACTCGACCGCCCGGTCGTACTGTTCCGGGAACGCCGTCGGCTCCCACCCTGGCGCCGGCACCGGCTCCTCCGTGACCGGGACGAACGTCCCGTCGTCTCGTTCCCGCAGCCCGAGGTCGAACGCCTCCTCCCGCAGCGCCCGCCGGACGACCGCCGGGTGTGGCTGGTCCGGGAGGTACTCGTACACCTCCTCCGGGTCCACCGGCCGCACGTTCCGCAGGTACCGCGCGTTGTCGCGCAGCGACTCTCGGTCGACGCTCACGACCCCTCACCCCCGTTCCCGTCCGTCTCGTCGGGCACCGTCTCGTCGGGCGCCCCCTCGTCGCCGTCGACCGTCCCACCGTCGAGCGTCGCGTCCCGCGGGGTCACCCCGCCGACGTGGTCGCGCGCCCGCTCGAACACCGACGCGAACGACTCCCCGTCGCCGACGGTCTCGGCGACGGTCGCCGCCGCCTGCGCCACCTCGTCGGCCCCGCCGAACGTCTCCTGTACGTCCTCGTACACCCGCGCGTCACCCTCGGTCACCGTCTCGACCAACTCCGACAGCGACGACGACACCGGGGTGTGGAACCGTTCGTCGACCGACTCCCCCGCGAGGGCGTACGCCAACACCGCCGCGTGCGCCTTCGCCTGCACCGTCTCCATCGCCTCGTCGTGGTCGGCGGCCGTCGTCTCGAACACCTCGTTGCCGGCGGCCCCCAGCCCCGACCGCACGCGCCCCACCGTCTCGCCGGCCTCGCCCGGGACGTACGCCACCCGCCCCGGTGCCCGCGGCGGCGCGAACAACGGGTGGAAGCTGGCGTACTCGGAGACGGCGTGCCGCTCCATCGCCGTCAGCGCCGGCGCCATCGCTCCCGTCACGTCCACGAGTGCCCCCGTCGCGTTCGGCGCGTGGCTCCGCACCGCCCCGCCGACGGCCGGGATCGGCACCGCCAACGCCACCACGTCGAACGCGTCACCCGTCTCTAACGCGACTGCACGGCTGTCGACGGCCGTCTGCTCGCGGGCGGCCGCCTCCGCCGCCCCCGCCGTCCGGTCGGCGAACGCCACACTGTCCAACCGCGGCGCGAGCGTGTCCGCGAGCCAACGCCCCATCTCGCCGGCTCCGACGACCAGCAACTCCATCACCCGATACTCGGGTCCGGACCCGAAAGTAGCTGACGAACGACTGTCTCGACTCCTCGGGTGGCTCCCACTCGGTCGATCAGCCGACGAGAGACGTCGGCCCCGTCGGATCTCGGAGGGATCTAGGCACTAACCGGATCGCTCCGCGATCCGGTGACGAGCGAGCGCTCGTTCGGACTGTCGGCCCTCGCTCGCCTCCTCTGCCGTAGTACAGACCGCAACCGCACCGCGACCGCACGACGAGACTCTGTCGCTCCCGTCGCGCCGTCCGCTCGGTGTCAGCCCGTCGTGTTCGTGGTCGTGTTCGTCGTCGTCGTGTTCGCGGTCGTCGTGTTGCCGCGTGCCACCTCCCGCGTCAGCGTGAAGCTACTGCTGTCTGCCGGCACGTAGATGGTGTTGCCGGTCTGGAGCGCCTCGATGTACCGCAGCTGCAACACCTGCGGGTTGCGTTGGAGGGCTCGACCCTTGATCCGAATCCGCTCGGCTTCCGCCTCCGCCTCGATCTCTGCCTTCTGTTTCTCCTTGCGGGCGATCTCGATCTCCGCCTCCTTCTTCTCGACACGCTTCTCGGCCGCCTGCTTCTCGTTGATCGCGTCGATCACCGACTGCGGGAGGTTGATCGACCTGACCTGGACCGTCTCCAGGATCACGCCGTTCTCCGCGAACTCCGAGGAGATCTTGTCGTCGACACACGACTGGAACGACTCCCGCTCGCTGGAGTACACTGCCAGCCCCTTGTAGTTCGACGCACAGTCCCGGATCGCCGCCCGCGACGTCGGTCGCACGATCTTCTCGACGACCCCCGCCTCGTCGACTGCGACGTTCGTGTACAGACTCCGCACCTGGTCCGACCCGATGTGGTACCGCACCGTCGCGTCGATGTTCAACTCCATCCCCTCCGAGGAGAGCGCGTCGATGGAGTCGTCGCGCGACACCCGTTCGCCGGAGGCGCCCGACCCCTCGCCGGACTTACTCGACATCGTGTACGCGTTCGATCGCACGTCGTACCGGTGGATCGCGTCGATCACCGGCGCCTTGAAGTGGAGTCCCTCGTCCACGCTCCCGATCACCGCGCCGTTGCGGGTGACGACCCCGCGTTCCCCCTGGTCGACCGTGTACACCGCTCCGCCGGCGACGACGACGCCGACGATCATCAACACCGCGACACCTACCACGCGTCCAACCGGAAGGCTGGTCTCGGGCAGGTCGTTGCCTGACATGCACACTGGATACGCTCGGCCGTGTATAAACTACCCACCACTGTCTCGCCCAGGGAGACGCAGACGGGCAGTGGGCTCGCCCGAGTCACGCCGCGCCGTCTCCACTCACCTCGTCGTCCACGCTCGTCTCACCGTCTGTGTTCGCCTCGTCGTCCACGTTCGTCTCACCGTCTGCGTTCGCCTCGTCGTCCACGTTCGTCTCACCGTCTGCGTTCGCCCCGCCGTCCGTGTCTGTTCCGTCGTCACCCAACGGTCGCGCGACCATCTCCCCCCAGTGGTCGAACCCGTGTCTGTCGTAGAACGCCCGCGCCCGGTCGTTCTCGCGGTCGACGTCCAACACCAGCCGGTCGATCGGGAGACTCTGCTCGCGGGCGACCGCCGTTGCCGCCGCGACGAGCTCGTCCGCGAGCCCGCAGCCGCGGAACCGCGGCCGCACGTAGATCTCGTTCAACACCGCGGCGTCCCAGACGAACGCCAACGACTCCGGCAACAGGAACACGTACCCACCCACGACGGGCTCTCCGTCCGCCTCCAGCTCGCCCAACAACACCGTTCGCGGGTTCTCCGCGACACACTCGTCCACCCAGCCCAGCCACCGCGTTCGGTAGCTGTCGGTCAGCTTCTCGTCGTACGCGGCCGCCTTCGCCTCGCCGCCGGCCTCGCCGAGCCCCGTCTCGAACGCCTGCTTCATCTCCCACAGCACCTCGGCGTCCGCCGTCTGGTAGCTCCTGACGTTCACGCCCCCGCCTGCGACCGCCGGACAGTTGACTCCACCGGCACCGAAGCCGGCACCGGCTCCGACTCCCGCGTCACACTCGGACCGCCGAGAGCCGGTCGTCTGCCGCGACGACCACGGTGTCGTCCGCGAGCGTCCAGGTCTCGCTCGCGCCGACGGCCGTCGTCGCCGTCCGCACCTCGCCGTCCGTCGCGTCCCACGACACTACCCCACTCTCGCCCACGACGAGCACCCGCTGCCCGTAGACGAACCCGTCGGCGTTCGCGTCGTCGAACGCCCCGAGTGCGCCGACCCGGCCGCCCGTGGGTCGGTCGGCCCGCCACCGGACGGACCCGTCCGGGGCGTGTGCCCGTACGGTCTCTCGCGTCGCGACGGCGACCGACTCCGAGACGCCCCCCAGCGGGACCCCCGGAGCGTCCCACTCGACCGACGGCGCCGCCGGGTCGACGCCGACGGTCCGGGTGCCGTCGCCCGTCTGGACCGCCGCGGCGACCCGGTCCCCGAGCCTCGCCCGTGGGACGAGTGACTCGCCGGCCGTCTCGACGGTCGTCGCCCCGAGGTACCCGAGGTCGACCCGCGCGAGGAGCGCCGGCGGCTGGGACGACGCCCCCGGGAGACCGTCGCCGAAGACGACCGCGTCGCCCAGCCGGACCCCGAAGTCGGTCGCCACTCGCGGCGACACCGTCCCCCGGCCGGCGAGCGTCTCGGCCGCGGTGTCGACGACGTAGAACCGCCGGTCGCCGACGAGCAACACCCGGTCGCCGGCCTCGGCGACGGGGTCCGTCGACCGCACTCGTTCGGGTGCCGACACCGCCCACACGACCGTGCCGTCGGCCGTCGTCCGACCGCGGAGTCGGACGGTGTCGCCCGGGTCCGTCCGCTCCAGCGTGAGCACGGGGTCGGTCGTCCGCCCGAGGTACACCTCGCCGACCCGGGACTCCCACCGGACGCTCCCGTCCACGCGGTCGTACGCGACCGTCCGGGTCGGGTCACCCCGCCGGACGACGACCGTGTCGTCGGTGACCTCGCTGGGAGCCCTGGAGACGGCGACCGACCACCGCCGCTCGCCGGTCGCCGGGTCGAGCCCGACGATCGGGGCGCCCTCGTCGCGGATCGACCACGCGACGAGCGCGTCACCGGGACGGACGGAGTGGGGGCCCTCGAAGTCGACCCGCCACCGTCGCGTCCCGTCGACCGTCGACAGCGCGACGTGGCGCTCGCGGTCGTCGCGCTCCCGGACGGCGACGACGGCGTCGCCGGCGGGGTACAGTCGGTCGGCGTCGACGGCGGCGGTCCAGGCGACACCCGGCGGCGGCTCCGGCGTCCCGGCCAGCTCCGGGTTGACCGTCTCCCGTCCCCGGTCGGTGTCGCCGTTGAGGACGCCCGCACAGCCACTCAGCGCCGCCAGGCCACAGAGGAGGGCACGTCGTCGCACGCCCGAGGCGTCCACCGGCGTCGGTGTAAATTCTCGTGGTCCGTCAGACGCTACGGGACAGCCGCAGCCGAGCACCGACGACCAGCGTCCCAGTTGCGACGACCAGGAGCTGCCAGCCGCTGCGAACCACCGGGAACAACCGTTCGACGTTCTCCGGCTCGTCGCCTCTC
This sequence comes from Halobaculum sp. MBLA0143, assembly GCF_041361465.1. NCBI lineage: Archaea > Methanobacteriati > Methanobacteriota > Halobacteria > Halobacteriales > Haloferacaceae > Halonovum > Halonovum salinarum. Next base: position 1,430,221 of record NZ_JBGKAC010000001.1, on the reverse strand, counting down.
GACGGGTCGACCCCGGTGCTGTAGTGTGTGTTCTGTGTGGTTCGCTTCTGGCCGCCGCCACCCCCACCCCCGTCGCCGGGTGGCTCCGGCGAGAGGTCGACGAACGTCTGGACGAGCCCCCGTCGGTTCGAGACGACGAGCTTCCCGTTGGCGGCGTAGAACTGGTCGTGGACGGGCCACAGTAGGTTCACCCCGTTGGCGGCGTAGTCCAGTCCGATCGCCGCCAGGGTCATCCCGACGAGCCCGGCGCCGACGACGGCCCCGCCGCCGGGACCCAACAGCCTGCCGACGAGTGGTCGCTCGCGGCGGCGATCCAGCCAGGCGGCGACGGCCAACGACGCCGGGAACAACAGCGTGTGGCCCACCGAGCGGTGGGCACCGACGATCACGGGGGTCAAGAACACGTCCAGGTCGGGTACCACCGCCATCGCCAGCGCGACCGCGACCGCACGGCGGTCGAAGTACCGCTCCGGCAGTAGTGCGGCGACGATCAGACCGGCCAGTGCGACGTGGACGACAGTGGAAGGCACGGCCGCCACTCCGACCGGCGGGGAGATAAGTCGTCGGCCGTTACTCCAGTTCGACCGCCAGGTCGGCGAGCGTCGCCACCGCGTCGTCTGCGACAGTGCCGTCCGTGAGCAACAGCCGTTGGCGTGGGCGACCCACGTCCACGGGCACCTTCTCCGTGGTGACGTACCCCTGGTCCTCGAGGTCCGTCTTCGTCCGGGAGAACGTCGCCTTACTGGCCATCCCGATGTCCTCGCCCCACCGGCTCACCTCGTACAGCTGGCCTTCGTGGTAGGCGACCACCAGGAGCGACAACGCGACACCGTCCACCTCGCCGCCGTCCTCGCGGGTCGACAGCACCTCGAGCGCCTCGCCGACGGTGTCTGCCGTCGGCTCGCCGAGTCGATCGGCCAGCGTGTCGAGGATCCGCTCCCGGCCGGGGGTCCGGAGGTCGAACGTCTCGGCCGACTCGAACTGTTCGGAGTACGTCTCGTGAGCGTCCGCCACGAAGGCGCTGTCGTCGGAGCCGAGCGCGCTGGCGCCGCCGACCGTCGAGACGACCGCCGACAGCGTCGTCTCCGTGAGGAACAAGGTGTTCGGCGTGCCCGAGGGGAGCACCCGGAGCTCGACCGTCTCCGCCTCCACCAGGTCGCCCAGTAGCGTCGCAGTCAGGAAGTCATCCCGAACCGCCTTCAGCACGTTCTCGCGAGCGAGCACTCGCAGCGTCGGCATCGCCCCCGACGCGCCGTGTTCTGCAACTGCCTCGATCAGCTGTACGTCCGGGTCGACGAGGAGAACCGGTCCGTCGAAGTCGCCGAGAACCTCGGCGACCAACGACTGCCGGTCGTCAACGTGGTACTGGCTTGACATGTGATCCGAGGAAAACCGGGGAAGCGGTTTAATGTTGACGACTTACGAGCCGAGAATTGAAGAACAAAAGAGTAATTCATACAATCGCTCCGAAACCGACATCACTTCTGGCACCCAGCGAACGACAGTCGCCCGACGAGTTCACCGTCCACGTCCGAGAGATTCGACAGACGGCGGGGGTCTCGCCCGTCGACGACGAGGCCGGTGTCGGTCGCTCTCGTCCCCGCACCTCGTGGTCACTCCTCGTCGAACAGCCCTCGCACGTCGGCGACCTCCGTTCGCCGTCGGCCGACGTGTTCCGACAGTCGTTGGAAGACGATCGCACGGTCGTCCGGGCGGGCGAGGAAGTCGACGAGCAACGGGCGGAGCGTCGTCCCGTCGGCGTCCGCGAACGTCGCGGCGTCGCGGAGCGTCTCCGTGTCCCACTCCGTGTCGGCCGCGACCGCGGCGACGGCTCGGTCCAACGCCGCCGGCGAGAGGTCGGCGTACGCCACGGGCGCGCCGTCCCGTGGGAGCGGCGGCGGGCCGGTCCGTTCGACCACGACCGGATCGCTCGCGAGCCGCCGACAGAACGACCGTGCCGCCCCGAGGTCGACACCGTACGGGTGTTCCAGCCCGGCCAGGTACGTCGGCGCGCTCTCGGCGAGCCCCCGGGCACCCGCCCAGTTGCCCTCCGTCGTGTGGTACAGTGCCGCCGTCAGTTGGATCAGCCCGTGGAGCAGCCGCTCCGTGTCACCGTCGCTGTCGAGCCAGACCGCCTCCCACGGCTCGTGGGCGGCGTGGAACGCCCCGTCGGCGTACAACGCCAACCCGGCCCGCAGCGCGGCCTCGACGTCGTCCGCGTCGTCTGCGCCGTTCGCGCCGTCGGCGCCGTCGGCACCGTCTCCGTGCGTCACGTCCGCCCGTAGACGGCGGACGCCCAAACCCTCACCGACCCAAGCCTCAAATCCGGTGCCGGGACCACACCCCTCGTGTGTGACCGTGCCGCCGCCGCCCCGGTCGGGGTCGTCCTGCTCGTCGCCGTCGCGGTCCTCTTGGCGGTCGCCGTCGGCGGACTGTTGACGACGACCACACTGCCGTCGGACCCGACACGGACACGGCTGGAGCTCCGTGCAGTGGGAACGACAGTCGAACTGACACACGCCGGCGGCGACCCACTGGACGTACGGACGCTCCGCGTCGTCATCACCGTCGACGGCCGTCGACTCGCCCACCAGCCGCCCGTCCCCTTCTTCGCCGCCGACGGCTTCCGCGGCGGGCCGACCGGGCCGTTCAACACCGCCGCCGACCCGACGTGGCGGGTCGGCGAGACGGCGAGTCTGCGGGTGGCCGCCAGTAACCGTCCGACGCCGTCGCCGGGCGACCGGCTCCGCGTGACAGTGTTCAGAGAGTCCCACCGCGTGGCCCGCGCGTCGACTGTGGTTCGGGGGAACCAGTCAGTCGGCGGCGGTGTCGACCGGCTCCGAGTCGGCGGCCGTCGTGGCGGCGCCGTCGTCGGCGGGCGGCACCCGCGCGACGGTGGTGATCGCCCGTGGGCTGCCGGGCTTGGCCTGTTGGACGTGGTGTTCCACGTCGACGAACCCCGCCGCCGCGAACATCTCGTCGGCCTCCTCGGTGTCGTAGAACAGCATGATTGCGTCCGCGAGCCGTTGGAACAGGTCGTTGTGGGGGTAGTCCGGCCCGACGACGAGGACGGTCCCGCCGGGCTTGGTGACCCGCCGGATCTCCCGCAGCGCCGTGACCGGGTTGGGCCAGTACTCGATGGAGCCGGACGACCAGGTCTTGTCGAAGGCGTCGTCGGCGAACGGGAGCCGCTCGGCGTCGCCACGGACGTACTTCACCGGGCCGCGCCGGCCGAACTTGGCGAACGCCCGCTCCATCTGGTGGACGGACTGGTCCAGCGCGTGAATCTCGTCGACGTGCTCCAGAAGCCCCTCCGTGGCGAACCCCGTGCCGGCGCCCACGTCCAGAATCCGGTCGTCCGGCTGGGGGTCGAACCACTCCAACGCCTCCGCCCGCATCTCCGTGTTCCACACGAGTGGGTTGATCGTGTCGTACACCTTCGAGAGGTACTTGTAGAACAGGCGCGCTCGCGCCTTGTCTTCGAGGACTCCCATCGCCGTCGTGTAGTGGACGCGCGGACATAATCCCACGGGTTCGGTGTCCGCCCCCCGACCGCAACCCACACTACACTCCCCCGTCTCTCCACGGCCGTGACGGAGACACGACTCGGCGCGGACGAGGCCGGCAAAGGACCCGTTCTGGGGCCGATGATCGCGGGGGCGGTCCGAGCGCCGCCGGCGGCGATTCCGGCCGACGTGGACGACTCCAAGCGGCTGTCGGCCGACCGTCGGGAGACGCTGGCGGCGACGATGGCCGACGACGACCGAATCACAGTCGCCGTCGCGGCCGTGAGCGTCGACGAGATCGACGACCCCGCGACGGACATGAACGAACTCACCGTGGCGGCACAGGTCCGGGCGCTGTCGAAGTTGGCCCAGCCGGGGGACACGGCCGTCGTAGACGCCGGCGACACCTCCGAGGAACGGTTCGGCCGTCGGGTCGCAGACGGCCTGTCGGACGTGACCGTCCGGGCGGCACACGGCGCCGACCAGACTCACCCGATCGTCGCCGCCGCGAGCGTGGCCGCGAAGGTGGAACGCGACCGCCGGATGGCCGCGATCGACGAGCGCCACGACCGCTCGGTCGGCAGCGGCTACCCGAGCGACCAGACGACACGATCGTTCCTGGCCGGCTACGTCGACCGCGAGGGAACGCTCCCGCCGGCCGCCCGAGAGACGTGGCAGACGGCCACGGACGTGTTGGCGGCCGCAGAACAGTCCGGATTGGCGGAGTTCTGACGCGATCAGGGGACGTGCCAGATCCCGCGACGACGGTCGAGCACGGCCCCGACGACGACGTGTGGGAACGCGACGATGCTGATGGCGACACTCCAGAAGGCGACGCCGCCGAGGAGGAGGCCGGCGCCGCCCAGTGGGTTCGGGGCGGCGAGCCAGACGGCGGCGACGACCAGTCCGGTCGCCATCGCGCCGCCGATCAGGACCCCCCACGCCCGCAGCGCGACGCTGCCGGCCGACGCGGAGTCGCCACCCGACAGCAGGTCCGGCCCGAGCCCGGGCTCGTCGTCGACGGCCAGCTCCCGGGCCACCTGGCGGGCGGAGTACCACAGCGGGAAGTACAGACCGACAGCCAGGACGACCGGGACGACCGCGAAGTACGCGACTAAGAGGAGCGTCTCGCCGGCGTCCACGAGGAACGAGCCGCTGCCGTCACGCCGGGCGAAGCCGAGCCCGAGGTGCGCGAGGACGACCCCGGCGTAGCCGGCGCCGATCAGCGGCCCGGTCACGTCGAAGTGTGCCGAGAAGGGCGCGAGTGCGCCCGGCTCGAACACCGCGACGATGATCGCGCTGAACGTGTGGAACGTCTCCGGGAACGCGACGATCGGAACCGCCATCGCCGCGCCACCGCGCGCGGCGGCGGCCAGGAGTCGTTGGGCCCGCGTCTCCAGGTGTCCCGCCCCGGTCGTCGCCTCCAGCACGTGGAGGTCGCCGCCGCCGCCCTTTGCGACGACGACCCCGACGGCGACGACCAAGCCGAGCACCGGGGCGACGAGGAACAACCCGATCCCGGCGGCCACCATCCCGAGGTAGCCGCCGACGTATCGCCACCGGAACTCCGCGGTGCGTCGCCGGAGGTTGGCGAAGTGTTCGTAGCCGCCGTGCGGGAGGTTGAGCGCCACCATCCCGACGAGGTAGGCCGTCGCCTGCGTCCGCAGCGGGATCGTCTGGCCCGTCGCGCGGAGCCCGCCGACCACCAGCGTGAGCGCGAGCAACGAACCCACGGAGACGCGCAGTGAGAGCCGATCCGTGTCGGTGCCGACCACTCGTTCGCGTGCCGTAGCCATACACGACGCTACGGCCGCGTCGGGCTTGTGTCCCGGTCGGGTTCCTACCGGCTGGGAACGACCCCGGGTGGTCGTCAGTCGTCGAACAGGAGGAACCCGGCGACGGTGAAGCCGAACGCCACGACCGCCGTGAGGACCGCCGTCGTCACGCGAGTCGACACCGCCGCCGACCCAGTCGAGAACCACGCCACGACAGTCACGGCCAGACTGCTCGCAACGAGCGATGTCTGACGCTCACGAACGACTGATCTCACAGTCATCGTCCTGGTAGGCACAACTGTGAGCGATCGGCTTAAAGCGTCTTCGCCCGGGCGAACAGAGAGCCCGAGTGTCAGTCTGCGCTGACTTACCTGTCGGTCAGCAGGCTCCGCAGGATGTCCCCGTACGCCGGGCGCGTGACGAACACGCCGACGAACACGCCGAGGATGGTGAAGATGGCGAACCCTTGGAGGTCACCCAGCGACAGCACCGCGAGCGGCGACATGGCGATCACGGTCGTCGCGGCCGCGGCGCCGATCACCCAGAACGCCTTCCGGAACCGCGACTGGAACACGCGTCTGGACTGCACGTCGCCCTCGTCCATCACCTCGTTGGCGATGATGATGAGGTCGTCCACCCCGGTGCCGATGACGGCGATGAACCCACCGATCACGGACAGGTCCACGGGGTACTGGATCAGTGCCGCCAGTCCGAGCAGAGCGTACACCTCCGCCATCGCCGTGACGATCATCGGCAGCGCCACCTCCGCTTCACCGTACCGGAGGAAGACGACGCCGCTGACGGCGAACACGGCGAGGATGCCGGCGATCAGCGAGTCGCGCTTGAAGTCTGCACCCTGTGCGGGCGCGGTGGTCCGGGTGGTGCCCTCGTCGACGTTCAGCGCCGCCGGCAGCGCACCGGCCCGGAGGTCGATCGACACCTGTTGGGCCTCCTCGAAGCTGTTGACCCGCAGGACGAACGACGGGTCGTCCTGCCACTCCCCGTCGACCATCCCCTGTGCCAGTCCGGGGCTCATCCCGAAGGAGTTGACCACCCGACCGTCGCGCACGACCAGCAGACACGGATCGGCCGTGTCCGGGTAGCTACACCGCGTGCCACCCCGCTGTGCGACTCCGGTCTCGACGAACGTCTGTTGGACCCGAGCGGCGTCGCTGCCGGCGATCCGCACCTGGACGGACGGGAGCCGGTTCCCCTGTCCCTCCCGCGGGCTGCCGATCCGCTGCAGGGCCCCGTCGGTGAAGATGGTCTCGTTGACGTACGTCGTCGTCCCGTTCTCCCGGACGGGCTGGTATGCGACGACCCGCACCGCACCACGGGAGTTGACGATGTCCAGCACCTCGCTGCGGTCACTGCCGGGCACCTGGACGGAGACGAACGGACGCGCCCCCGGGAGGTCGATGGTCCGGACGGTGCCGCCGGAGAGCCCGCCCTCGTTGATCTTCTGTTTGAGGACGCTCACCGTCTCGTCGAGCGTCTGTTGGGTGACCCCCTCCCGGACGGTTTCGAACTCGTAGTCGAGCGTCGACAGCGCCGTCTCCAGGTTCGTCTGGGTCGCGCTCGCTGCGGTCACCTCGACGACCCCGGTCGCCGGCCCGCCGTCGCGGCTGGGGGAGGTGTACCGGACGGTCACCTCACGCGGCGCGACGTCCCTTATCTCGCCGGCGACGGCCGCCTCCACCTCGGCGCTCCCGAACGACTCGTTGCGCTCGGGCAAGCTCACGCCCTCGGCGGTGACACCCACGAGCGGGGCGCGCACCTCCGTCCCGCCGTCGAGCTCCAGCCCGTACTGGAGGTTGGTGGGGTTGTCGGCGGAGGCTGCGGAGTCGAACCCCGGCGCGAACAGGAACGCCGTCGACAGGGCGACGATCACGACGAGCAGGCCGACACGCCAGTTCTCGCGGACGGAGCCGAGGAGGCTCACCGCGCCACCCCCTCGAACTTGTACCAACGGAGTAGACTGAGGTTGAGCATGTACGTGTTGAGCAGATCGGTCACCAGACCGAAGACGAGAACGGTCCCGATGCTGGCCAACAGGTCGATCCCGAACAGCGTGGCGACGACCGACAGGACGACCATCGCGGCCAGCGACGTGAGCGTCATCGTCACGCCGGTCCGCATCGCGCGGTAGGTGGACTCGTAGAAGTCACCCGACCGCCGCAGGACGTGGTTGTTCAGCAGGATGTCGGAGTCGACGGAGTACCCGATCAGCATCAGCAGCGCCGCGACCGTCCCCAGCGACAGCTCGATCCCGAGCAGGTTCATCAGCGCCACCGGCACGACGATGTCGGAGAACGCCGACACGACGACCGCGAGCGAGGGGACGAACGTCCGGAACAACCCGAACACGAGCAGAGCCATCCCCAGGAACGCCGCCACGACGCCCGCGAGCGCCGTCGTCTGGAGTGAACTCCCGAACGCGGGCGAGATGACCGCGCTGGAACGGTACGTCACCTTCTGTGCTGCCGCCGCCTGCTCGTCGGAGAGACAGTCGACGGACTCGATACCGTTACACTGAATCGCCTCCTCGGCGGCGGTCGGACTCTCCAGTTCGGCGCCGAACGTCACCACGAACGACCCCTGACTCGGGATCTCTCGGATCGACGCCGGCTCCACCGGGAACGCCGTCCGGATGGTCTCCTGTGGAGCGTCCCCGCTGACGGCGACACGGAACTCCGTGCCGCCGCTGAACTCCGTCCCGAGCGCCACGGGGGCACCGGTCGTGGCCGTCGCAACGGCCAGGATCACCAGCGCCACCGCGAGCACCACGAGCGGAACCGCCGCGAGCTGTCTGTTTGAGTACCGGTCGTAGTCGATTTCCGGTACCTCGAACCGTGCCATGCGCGTCGCTCCAGCCGCGCGCCGAATAAGCCTTCCCAAACGTCGGCGAGAACGGTGACCCACCGACGCCGGCGGGGCGACGTCGGCGGACACCCCCGGCGACCCGGGCGCCGTGTAACCGCTCGGGAGAGCGGTCGGCCGCGGGCGACTCGCGCCAGAGGCGCTGTCGACCGTCTGCGGTCGCCTGGTGGTCCGGCCTTCGACTAGCCGGTCGGTCGCCTCCAGAGCTCGGACTCTCCCAGAGGGGAGCTACGGACCGGGGACCTGCCCCCGGAGTCGGTCACTGTGCTGCCGGTCGCCAGCCGCACACCGAACACTCGGAGGCGTCGGCGTCGTGTACGCCTCCACACTCCGGACACTGCTTCTTGTTGTACGACTCCTCCCAGTCCGTCGGTCCCGTCTCGTGCCCGCGTGCCGAGAGGAACTCGTCGAACGGGTCTCCGTCCGTGTTCGGTGCCGTCGCCATACACGTCACTGTACACCGAGGGAGTACAAAGACCTTGTGGGCGGTTGTCACACCCTCGGATCGGTTCTCGCCCGGCCGGAACGTGTCACTCCTTCTGGAGGGCGATGCGGTAGTGTGCGCCGTCGGACGCCAGGCTGTCGACGACCCGCCACCGAGTCGGCGCGACCGCCTCCCGGAGCCGTTCCGGCGAGAACAGCCGGAACAGGAGCGTCTCCTCGCGGACTCCCTCGTAACGGAAGTGCATCACGCGGCTCGCGAGCCCTCGGGTCGGCTCCCCGCGGTAGCCCAACAGCTCGTGGGCGTCGTCCGTCGTCGGGTCGTAGGCGTCCACGACCGCCGTCGCCCCCGGCTGGGTGACGTACGCCAACTCCGACAGGAACGACCGGACACCCCCGAGCGACCTGGCGAGCCCCAACTGTGTCCCGACGGACAGGGCCGACGCGAACCGGTCGCGGTCGAACGTCTCCCGGAGCGCGAACATGTCCCCTCGACGGGCGTCGAGTCCCCGCTCGTGCATCGCCGTCACGAGCGCCGGCGACCGTTCCAGCCCGACCGTCTCGAACTGCTCGCCGAAGTACGCAACGTCCCGGCCGACACCCGCGCCCAGGTCGACCGACGGCCCCTGGAGGTGCGTCTCCAGGAACGCCGTCACCTCGCCGTCCGGCGGCCGTGGCTCGAAGTAGAACTTCTCGATCGGGTGTTCCCGTTCCCACTCCCCGTCGACCTGCCACAACGGCGCCGTCCGCTCGTCGCGGGCGTGGTCCAACAACGCCTGTCCGAATGGATCTGTCACGCCCACCACTCGCGGCGGGACCCATCTGAACGTTCCCACCGCACGTGAGACCGTCACGCGGCGACGACACAGGAGTGAAATCCGTCCGTGTGCAACCGTCGACAGATGCAGACTCCCTCGCGGCGACGGGTGGTCCGGCTGGCAGCCGTCGGCGCCGTCGCGGGCCTCGCGGGCTGTGGCGGCACGGACGCGGAGACGCCGACCGTCAACCCGGCGCTCCGGGAGACACCGACGGACACTCCGGGTCCGTACCGGGCGACGGCGACGGACGCGCTCGCCCGACCGCGGCGGCTCCGGCTCCAGAACCGACTCCTCCGCCGGGTCGAGGCGACGGTGACCGTCCGCGACGGCGACACGACCGTGTTCCGCCGGACTGTGACGCTCCCGCCGACGGACGGCGGGAGCGTCGGTCGTGCCGTCGCCGCGCCGGGAGAGTACACCGTCACCGTCGAGGCCGACGGCGGCCGTCGCCGGGAGGCGGCGTGGCGGGTCGCGGCCGACGCCGGTGACCTGGTGGTGGACGTCGACGACGGGCTGTCCGTCCGCGACCGCTACGCCGGCGGGCTCGCCGACCAACTCGTCGTCGACACCACGGCGGACCTGGACGGCCGCGGGCGGCTCGTCTTCGACAACCCCGGCGACCCCGTCCGGGCGCGGCTGTCGTTGTCGGACGACGGCGAGGATCGGGGCCGAGTCGGACTGTCGCTCCCGGCGCAGTCGCGGGTGGTGCTCCCCGTCGACCCCGGCGGGCCGGCGGTCGACGCCGGACTCGTCGTGGGTGGCGTCACCGCGGCCCACCGCTGGCAGGTCGTCGCCGACCGTCGACTGGAGGCCGTCGTCCGCCCGCGACCCCAGTTCCTCTGTGACCGCGTGTGGCGTGACCTGTGGGTCCGCAACCGAGACGACGACCCGCGGGACGTGCGGGTCCGGATCGGCGGCCGGAACGCCGCCGGAGTCGAGCGGACACTCCGCGTGCCGGCCGGCGACCGGGTGCGCCGCCGTGGGGCGGTGCCGCCGGGGGCCGACTACCGCTCCGTCGTCGAGAGCGACGACCTCACGGAGACGTACAGTTGGCCGGGCTGCCCGCCGGTCGGTCCGGTGCTCGTCGACGTGTCGACCGACGACATCCAGGTGCGTGTCAGACCGCGTAGTCGGCCCGAGGAGTGAAGACCGTCGCGCGTGTACGGAACAGTATGTCAGACGGCGCACGTCTGGTCCCTGGCGACGCCCGCGGCGGTCGCAGCCCGACCGTGGAGACTGTCGCCGTCGTGTTGCTCGTGTTCGCCCTCCAGATCCCGCTGGGTCTCGTCGGCCTGACGGGACTGCTCGTGTTGGACCCGGCAGTGTTCCTGAAGCCCTGGGCGCTCCTGACCGCGACGTACGCCCACGCCGGCCCCGGCCACCTCCTGTCGAATCTCCTCCCCCTGCTCCTCTTCGGCTTCGCCGTCGAACGGGTGACGACACGCTTCCGGTACCACCTGTTCTTCGTCCTGACGGGTGCCGTCGCCGCTCTCGCCGAGGTGACACTCGGGAGTGTGCTCGCCTTCTCTCCACGAGGAGTGTTGGGCGCCTCCGGCGCCGTGTTCGCGCTGATGGGGTACGCACTGGCCGGCAACGCCGTCGCCGACTGGCTGTCGAACGTCGTCGGCGTGTTCACCGACGTGGAGTGGGCCCCCACCGCGTTGCTCGTCGGGGTCGCCATCGCCGTCGCCGTCGCCCTCTCGGGCCCCGGCACCGCCCTCGTCGCCCACTTCACCGGGTTCCTCGTCGGCCTGCTGGCCGGCCGGCTCCGGCTGCTCCACGTCAGTCGGACGGCGTGAGGTGAAGTGTCAATCTCTTGTCGTTAACAACCCTCTTGTGTGTGAGTCTCTAACGAAGGTCTGTACTATGTGTCACCACCGAGACTTCCGCACGGAACGAACTCGTGCAGACGACGAGGCTGAGGAGCCGGAACCGACCGCAGACCCGGATCACGAGCCGGCCGACGACGTGGAGATCCTCACCGACGGCGGCGACGGCGAGGAAGACGACGCGGCGTGACGGCCGGCAGACGACGGGACGCGGTCGGCGGCAGCCGACCGGTCGCTCGGTTTCTTCGTTTTTTCGCCGACGAGTGACACCCGAGTCGACACGGACCGGCGACGGCCGTGTCGTCACGAGCGACGGCCGTACCGTGACGAGCGACGGGTGATCGTCGCGCCGACCGACACGGCTTTCACTCCGCCAGTGAGTGGGTACGTGTGAATTCTGACGAGGTCCGGCGCGGCTGGGCGGACCGGTCGGGGGCCTACTCCCCGGCGTACTACGCCTACCACGGCCCGGACGCGAGGAGCGAGTGGGTGACGCGCGCAGTAGAGACTCGCCTGGGAGAGACGGGGAGCGTGCTGGAGGTGGGGTGTAGCTCCGGACGACACCTCGAACAGTTCCGCCGGGCCGGGTTCGACGACCTCGCCGGCGTCGAACTGAACCCGGAGGCGGTCTCGGTGATGGGAGAGGCGTTCCCGGAGCTGGCGACGGTCGCGGACGTTCGGGTCGACGGGATGGCGTCGGCGTTGGCCGACCGGCCGACGGACGATGTCGACGTGGTGTACGCCGTCGAGACGCTGCAACACGTCCCGCCGGCGTCGACGGAGGCCTTCGAGGAGATCGCCCGCGTCGCCGGCGAACTCGTCGTCACCGCGGAAAACGAGGGGGACGGCGACCACTCCGACGGCAGCCCCGGAGAGGTGACACACGTCGACGACGACCTCCCGTTGTTCTTCCGAGACTGGGGGCGGGTGTTCGAAGCACAGGGACTCGATCTCGTCGAGACCGCCGCGACCGTCGACGGCCGGACGACCGGTCGCGTGTTCCGCGTCTGACCGCCCCACGGCTCACGGACTACTCGGGGCAGTTCGAACGGGTGCCAGTCGCTCGGCTGCGCCGACAGCCCCCGCACCCGGAGTTCGCCGTCGGCGTCGTCGGGCGCGTCCACGTCTGACTCTCCTACCTCGATCCGGCCGTCCGTGGCCTGACCGAACGTGTTCACCGTCTGGCGGTCGTGAGTGGGGGGATCGACCGCGAACACACCAGCCCGTCGGCGCTGTCGATCCGGGCCGACAGCGTCTGTGCGAACTGGAACAACGACCGCATATCCACGTACATCGACAGCGACGACAGGGTCACGAGGCCCGTCCGCACCCTGCCGCCCTCCAACGCGCCGTACAGCGACCCGTACATCGCGGAGAACTTCATCCCGATCCCCGTGAGATCGCTCTGCGTCGAGACGGCCTTCACTTGCGAGTCCGAGTGGTACTCCCGCCTCTTGGCTGGAACGGTTGATCACGCCTGCGCGGCCGCTGCGAGCCCGGGGTGGAGGAGTTCGCAGGCGTTCAACAGCTTCTCGCAGGTCATGCTCGTGGAGATATACAGCATCCCCCCGGTGGCGCCGCGCCGCTGCCGGCCGCGACGAGCGACAGGACCAGATCCTCCACCCGGCTCACCGCCCGCCTGGCGACCAACACGGTCGACCGCGGCGCGATGGGGTCGATCGGAATCTCGTCGGGGAACCCGTAGCCCGCGTCGTCGTCGCTCATCGTTCACCCTCGGCGCTGTCGGCCCGTGCGTGGAGTTCGATCAGGTCACCGCCAGCTCCGCCAGGTCCGCGAGGTACACTTCCTCGTCGGCGTCGAACTCCCGGGGCACGTCGTCGTACACGCACACCGAGCCGATGCGGAGCCCGCTGCTCGTCACCATGTTCGCGCCCATGTAGGACCTGACCCCCATGTCGATCAGCGTCTCCGACCGGCTCCGGAAGCGCGGGTCTGCCGTCACGTCCGACACCGTCATCACGTCGTCTTCGAGGATAGTGAACGTACAGATCGAGCCTTCCCGGTCCATCGACTCTCACTCTCCCGCCGGACCGTGACACGCCAGGAAGTCTTGGCTTGGCTGTGCTCGTTGACGATGTTGATGGGCGCGCGCGACACCTCGAAGTGGGCCGCCGCGAGCGACGTGATCCGGCTTAGCGACTCGATCAGCTTCTCGTCATCCAGATCGTACGCCCGCAGCGCTGCCACCCGCTCGGCTTCGTTCTGCGGCAGCGGGTACGACGCCTGGCTGCGCGACTCCACGGTCGTCCGGACGAGTCACGCCAGGCGATCCTCACCGAACAGTGACTCTTTGCCGACATACTCCGTGATCGATCACTGGAGCGCCGCCGTGTCGATCCTGTCTGGGTCCGCGTCCGTGTACAGGATACAGCCGGCGTCCGGCACCGCCTCCGCGGCGGCCCCGATCACGTCGAGTCCCGTCCCGTCCGGGAGTTCGTACTCCGTGACGACGGCCGCGACCGGCGGTGTCTCCCCCAGCGTCGCCGTCGCCGCCTCGGCCGTCCCCAGCGTCTCGACTGTCACCCACTCCGGCAGCTCCGCCCGGAGGTCCGCGGCGGTCTCTGCGCGCGTCTCGTCGTCCGGGTCGACGACGAGCAGTCTGTGCGGCTGCATTCTCTCGGCGCCGCTTGGTGGCTGGGGGGTTTGAGACTGCCGGCGAGGGTATCGGCTTCGATAATACAGGAGGAGGTGTGGAGCGGAGAAGGGTCTAGAGAGGTAGTGGACGGAGGTGTGAGGGCAATCTTCAACAGCCCGATGCTGATGAAGACGAACAGCGCCGCAACCGCGGTCGGAACCACACCGACTGTTTCGAACACAATGCTCGTAACTGAGGCGAAGATAACTTCTCCTATCATGGTTTGGAGGGTGTGTAAAACGGTACTCTCCAGTCCACTGTTACCATGCCCCCAGCAGGAATCGAACCTGCGAGTCCATGTTCCCGTCTTTTGCCCTCCTCCCAGAGCACCGTGTCTTACCTAATGTTCGGGCCCGTAGTTTATAAATCCATTGGTGGTTCACTGACCTCAGCACTCATAGAACTCGTCGCGGCCGGCTACCGGCCGGCTCAACCCGACGCCTCGTCATCGGCCGTCCGTAGGAAGCAACGCCGCAGGCAAGTGCGCCACCGCCCCGGACGACTGAACTCACAACCCGAGCACACTCCGCGCGGTCACCCGCGCGGCGATCTGCGGTCGGAGCAGTTTCGTCGGCGGCTGTTCCATCCGCATCACGCGGTAGAACTGCTCTGCGACGACGGGGTCGGAGTGTGTCGCCTCCATGACGGCAGCGGTGTAGCGGTTGAACAGGTCCGTCCCGGTCGGCTTGGTGCCACTCGTCCGGTCGAAGTCGAAGTCGGAGCCGACGGCCATCCGCCAGGCGGTGTCGACGACCTCTGCGACGCCGTCGAAGAAGTCGAGTGCGAGCCCCGACCGCTCGCCGTCCGCCAGCACGCTGTGGAGCTGCATCGCGTCCAGCGCGGCCACGGACATCCCCCGCCCGTAGATCGGGTTGAAACTGGCGACGGCGTCGCCGGTGAAGGCCAGCCCGTCGGGGAACCGATCGAGCTGTTCGTACCGCCGTCGGAGGCTCGCGGGGAAGGGGTACTTCTGGATCTCGTCGGTGGCGTAAGAGTGGTTCAACAGGATCTGCGCGATGTCGGGCTCCGAGAGATTGTCGGCGTACGCCTCAAACCCCTCGGGGTCCGTCGGGGCGTGCTCGCCGTGGAGTCCGAACAGGGTGACGATCCAGCGATCGTCCTCGATCGGGACGGCCGTCCCGCCCCGAGGGTCCGGCGCCGCCGGCGCCAGCGTGACGACGCGGTGAGCCTCCGGCGGGCGCTCGACGACCGCGGTCGTGTACGCGAGGTCGACCGACACCTCCTCGGCGGACGGTGACTCGTAGCCGTGGTCGTCGAGCCAGTCGGGCGTTCGAGACGTTCGGCCGGTCGCGTCCACGACGAGATCGGCCGCGAGCTCCCGACTGTCGCCGTTCTCGACGCAGGACACGCCGGTGACGGTCTCGGCCGCCTCGTCAGTCAGGTAGCCGGTGACGTGGGTGTCACCCTGGAGCCGCACCCGGTTGTCGTCTCGCATCCGTCGGCGGACGATCTGCTCGAACACAGCCTGCTCCCGCAGTACATCGGCAGTTCCGACGGCGTGTCGGTGATCTTCCCGCCGTGTTCGTACTGTCGGAACTCACTCCCATGTCGATCACGACGGCACCGGCCTCCGACACCTCCTCGCAGTAGCCGGGGAACAACGCCTCCAGCGTCGCACGCCCAGCCTCCATCATCGCGTGTGCGTGTGTCGACTGCGGAACTCCGCGGCGAGCGACCCGCTCGTCCGGCAACGGGTCACGCTCCAACACTACGACCGTCTCGTAGGCGTCCGCGAGAACCCGGGCCGCCAACAACCCGGCCACACTCCCGCCGCCGACGACCGCGCGATCTCCTGTCTGCTCGACTCGGATCGTACTTCGGAACGGCAGCGAGCGTCACGTCTGCTCCGTGTCACTCGTCGAAAGTAACCCTGTGTAATTGTCTCAAATGCTGTGACAGTGTTACGAACGGCTGTGAGGGCCGTCTCGACGGAACGGAACGGTGCGATCCTCGGGTTGATCTCCGGGAGGCTACTGCGTCGGGTTCTACAGAGCGGCAGTGACGGAGCGTCGGTGGTAGTTCGGCCTCGGCACTCATAGGGCTCGTCGTCACCGGGTGCCAGCCGGTTCGGCCCGGCGCCTCGTCATCGGCCGTCCGTGTGGTACGGCTTCGGAGAGAAGTGTGTTGTCGTTGGCGCTGGGGAGAGACACCGCACGACCCGAGGAGTGCCCCCGAGACGACGGCCAGAGTGTCCCCCGCGTAACTGTCGAGCACACCGTGCCCTCGAAGTGCGTCCTCCCGGCACCGGTGCCCGGGTGCCGGTCGGCGTCTCGACCGACCGTGCACGCGTCGAACCGCCCGCCCCGTCCGTCCCGCGGCAACCCGACAAACAGACTTTTGACTGTCAGGCGCTCTCGGACGATATCCACATGCTGACAGTACTGGGGGCGATCGGAATCGCGGTCGCGGTGTTCGTGGGGTTCAACATCGGCGGCTCGTCGACGGGCGTCGCCTTCGGCCCGGCAGTCGGCGGGCGACTGGTCAGGAAGGCCACCGCGGCGGCGTTGTTCACCGTGTTCGCGCTCGTCGGGGCGTGGACGGTCGGCCGGAACGTGATCGACACGATGAGTAGTAGCATCGTCCCGGCGACGCAGTTCTCGCCGCTCGCCAGCGTCGGCGTCCTCTTCTTCACCGGCCTCGCGTTGTTGATCTCGAACCTCTACGGCGTCCCGGCGTCCACGTCGATGACGGCCGTCGGCGCCATCGTCGGCCTGGGGCTCGCCACGGGGACACTGAACGAGGCGCTGATGTTCACCATCCTCTCGGCGTGGATCGTCGCGCCGTTGATCGGATTCGCCTCCGGCGCCGTGATCGGTCGGTACGTCTACCCGCACCTCGACCGGAAGGTGGCGTTCACCCGCCTCGACAGGCACCTCGTCCAACTCGACCGCTCTGGGGCCGTCCCGCGCCCGCGGATCAACAACAACGCCTCCCTCCGCGATCTCGCCGGATCGCTCGCGGTCGTCGCCATCGCCTGTTACATGGGCTTCTCCGCGGGGGCGTCCAACGCCGCGAACGCCGTAGCCCCGCTCGTGGGTGCCCGCGGCCCCCTGACCGTCGACGTGGGCGTCCTGCTGGCCGTCGCCGCCTTCGGCGTCGGCGGGTTCACCATCGCGCGCCGGACGCTGGACACGGTCGGGGACGACATCACCGAACTACCGATCCTCGCCGCGCTGATCGTCTCCGTCGTCGGCGGGACGATCATCACCGTCCTGTCGGCGCTGGGCATCCCCGCCAGTCTCGCCGTCTCGACCACCTGTTGTATCATCGGGCTCGGGTGGGGCCGAGCGAGTCGTGCGGCGACGCTGACGGACCTGGCGACCCCCTCGCCCGAGCCGAAGCCGGAGGTCGCCGGGTCGACGGGGTCGCTGAAGGCCGCCGAGCCCGACGCCGCGCCGACGAGTCCGACCGTCGGCGAACTGGCAGAGAGAGAGACGCCGGTGACCCCCGACGGCGGGGAGCCGTCCGTGCCCGACATCGGAGAGCCGGACGACGACACGCTGGCCGCCGAGAGTCTGTTCGACCCCGCGGCCGCAAAGCGGATCGCCGTGCTGTGGGTCGTCACCCCCTCGTTGGCCGTCGTCGGCTCGTACCCGTTGTTCCTGTTGGTGTTGTGAGCACGCAGGCCAGCGAGCCGGTCGACAATCCGTGTCGTCGGCACACTGTCGCTCACAGCCCGCTGCGCACGTGGGCCTGCACGTCCACGCTGCCACCTGTCTCTGAGAGTGACTGTTCACGACTCCGGGACCCGCACATCGGCCGGGACCAGTGTGAACCCCAGCGTCCGAAAGTCGTCGTCGAACGCGAACACGTGATCGACGTGGTACTCGTCGGCCGTGACGGCTGTCACGTGGTCTACGAAAGAGATCTGTTGGTCGTCGAACCGTTCGAACTCGTCCACGACGGCGTCGACGGTCTCCCGGCCCGGATGGAGGACGCGAACGGCGTCGGAACCACGGACACGTCGGATCGCCCGGAGTGCTTGGTCGTGGCCGACCTTTCTGACGATGAGTGTCGCCAGTTCGCCGAGGACGTACCCGGTGGTGTACAGTGGCTTGTAGCGTAACTCACCAGTTCGGATCGCCTCCATCGTCGTCCGTGCAGAGTCGTGTCTCGCCGCGTCGGCGGTGAAGTGTGCGAAGAAAGCGCCAGTGTCCACGAACAGGGGTGTGTTGGCGGGCCCGCTCACAGCTCCGAGGCTCCGTAGAGCACGTCGTCGATCTCCGACTCCGATACCGACTCACCGGCGGTGAACGGCTCGGCAGTGAACAACGGGTCGTTCTCGTCGAACCCGTCTCTGCCTCCCGTCTCTGTGTGTCGCCACCAGACGACAGTCTGCTCGCCGAGCCGGACTTCCTCTAAGTGACCGTCTGCCGCCATTTCAGCGAGCCGTCCGGAAGCCGTCGCCCGATCCAGGTCGAACCGCTCGGCGACCTCAGGTGCCGTCCGGAACGGCCGACCGGTCTCGAAGTACGACAGGACAGCCTCGTCGCTGGGCGAAGTCTCACCTCGTCTCCCGGCGTCTCGGTCGGCGTTCTCCGACATCGTCGGTCGGTAGCGTCCACGGACGGTTAGGTGTACTGGGCCGTGGTGCGTACACGACGCCTCGGACCCGAGTCCACGGCGGTGAACCCACCGACCCCACGGTCCGGTCCGCCGGCGTCACCCTTCGATCCGTTCTCTCGCGGCCGCCACCAACAACGGGAGGAACACGGTCGCGTCGCCGTAGACGGAGGCGTTTCGAGCATTCTCCTCCAGTTTCCCCCAGGAGCGAGCTTCGTCCAGCGTCGCGCCCGACAGCCCGCCGGTCGCCTCCGGATCCATCGTGATCTGGACGGCGTAGTCGTACGCCCGCGGCGTGACGAGCATCGTCTGGAGGGTGAAGTTCTTCGGGACGCCCCCGCCGACGAGCAGACAGCCCGCGGCGTCGGCGTCGAACGCCTGGTCCGTCAGCGGTGTCATGTCCGCCGTCGCGTCCAGCCGCATGTCGCTCGTCTGGGTGTACATCCACGCCTGGAGCCCCAGCACGGAGTCCTGCACGGCCGGACAGTAGATCGGCACGTCCGCCTCGTAGGCCGCAGCCGCGACGCCCGGCCCCTCGTCGATTCCCTCCTGCTCGTTCACCGCGGCGTTCGCCCGGCCGAGTTCCGCACACAGCCGAGCGATGGAGACGGTGCCCTCCTCCGCCAACGGCGGGAACACCTCCTCGCGGAGGTGGTCTTCGAACAGCGCGAAGTGTTCCTGCGGGAGGTAGACGTTGTAGATCCGGTCGACCTCCTCGGCGCGCAACTGTTCGTCGTGGTCCCGCAGCGTCGACGGCTCCCCGTCTCCGTCGCCGTCCGTGTCGTCGGCCGCCCCGTGCTCGCCGCTCTCGTCGTGATCGTGCTCACTGTCGCCGTGATCGTGGCCGTGCTCACCCTCGCCGTGGTCGCGTCCACCCTCGCCACCGGCGTGTCCGTGCCCCTCGTGATCGTACTGTGCGGCGTGGCCCGGCCCTTCCTCTCCGTGGTGGTGTTTCCCGCCGATCGCCTCGATGGCGTCGTGGGTGAGATTCGCGCCCGTGGTGACGAGCGCGTCGACGTAGCCGTCGCGGATCAGGTCCGCGACGATCCGGCGCATCCCAGTCGGCACCATCGCACCCGCGAGCGAGAGGAAGACGGTGCAGTCGTCGTCGCCCAGCATCTCGGCGGTCACGTCTGTGGCCTCGTGGACGGCTGCGGCGCCGATCCCGGCGTCGCCGTACTGTGCCACCAGCTCCGCGACCGTCATCCCGCCGGCGACCGTCGCGTGCCCCACCGGGTCGTCCTCGAACAGCTCCCGCTCGGGCGGCTCGTACCCCGCCTCGTCCGTGTCGTCTGTCACGTTCCCGGGTCCGTCCGGGGCGGGCTTGAACGCGACGATGCGGCCGGCGGCTACAGCCCGGTCGGGTGCGACAGCACGGTCGTCTCCAGGTCCCGGTCCCAGTCGGCGACGAGTTCTGCCAGCGCCGCGACTCCGAACGTCTCCGTCGCGTAGTGGCCGGCGAGGAACACGGAGATTCCCGACTCGCGGGCCTCGTGGTACAGTCGTCCCTCTCCTTCGCCGGTGACGAGCGCGTCCGCGCCGGCCACGACCGCCTCGTCCAGCCAGTCGCCGCCCGCGCCCGTGACGACCGCGACCGTCTCGATCTCCTCGGGACCGAAGTCCAACACCTGGACCCCTTCGCCGTCGTGGTCCAGCTCCGACTCCAACACCGCCGTGAGTTCCCCCGTGGTGTACGACTCTCCCGCGACACCCAACTGTCCGATCGTCTCCGGCCCGAGGCTCCCGAACGGCTCGCGATCCTCCAGCCCCAGACAGTCCGCCACGCCGGCGGCGTTGCCGTGTTCTGGGTGACCGTCCAACGGGAGGTGTGAGACGTACAAGTCGAGATCCCGGTCGGTGAACGCGGCCACGCGGTCGTACGTGCGGTCGGTGACGCGGTCCAGCCCGCCCCACACGACGCCGTGGTGGGTCACGAGCAGGTCCGCGCCCGCGTCGGCGGCCGCCTCCGCCGTCGCCGTCACGGCGTCGACCGCGAACGCGACGTGGTCGATCTCGCGCGTGGCCGTCGTCTCCGCGATCTGGAGCCCGTTCGCGCTGGCGTCTACGTCCGCGTACGCCCCCGTGTCGAGCTCCTCGTCCAGTCGGTCCGCGAGTGTCTGGCGTTGCACGGCGAGACCGTCGGGCGGCGACGGCTTGTACGTCGCGGTCTCAGTCGATCAGCCGCCCGTGTTCCACCTTCAGACACCGGTCCTGTGTGGCCCGGAGCCCGGCGGTCTCCGCGCGTGCGAGCGCGTCGCCGGCTTCGATCCCGAGCTGGAGCCACAGCCCCCACGCGTCGCCGACGCGCTCCCGACGAGCGAGCACGTCGTCGACGATCCCCGGCACCTCCTCGCTCGGACGGAACACGTTCACGAGGGCGACCTCGCGGTCGACGTCCGCGAGCCCGTCGGCCGCGGGAACGCCGAAGACCTCGTCGGCGTACGGGTTGACCGGAACCACCTCGTAGCCGTGCTCCCGGAGGTACCGCGGCACGTCGTGTGCCGGCTTGCCGGGCGTGGTCGAACAGCCGACGACGGCGACCGTGTCGGCCGAGAGCAGTTCTCGCAGTCCGGCGTCGTCTGTCACTGGCACAGTCGAGCGCAGACGCTCGACGGGCGTAAACGAACGGGTGGTGTGTGTCGGACGCGCTGGACCCGGGTCACTCCGCGAGACGGACTTCCACCGGGTCGTCCTCGTGTGTGCGGACGACGCCGTCGAACAGCTGCTTGAGCGTGTTCATCGTCTGGTCGTCGTGGGCGGTGGAGTCGATGACGTACAGTCCGAGCCCGTCGACGCTCTGGATCCGACCGGTGAACACGTGGAGGAAACGGAAGACAGTCTGGAGGTCGGAGTACATCAACAACGTAGAAAGCGAGTGGAGCGCCACTCGATTCTGTCGGATGTTCCGTTCCTGGTAGAACGCCTCCAGGAACTCCGACAGCTGGATCCCGATTCGCGTCATGTCGACCGGGGAGGAGGCGTACTTGATACGGTCGTCGTCGCGCACGTTCCCGCCCTGTTGTCGGGTGACGCAGTCGACGACCGCCACCGGCTTGCCGTCGTACGGCGTCCGTTGTTCGTACAGCTCCAACACTCTGTCTGCACCGTCCTTCGTCGTGACGAAGATCGCTCCCTCGCCGTCGTCCGTTCCCTCGCCCAGGATGTCCAGGGCGAGGTCGCGCTTGCCCGTCATCGACGGCCCAGAGATCAGGACGTTCGACCCCGGTTCGATCTGCGTCTCCAGCGGCCCTACCTCATACATTCGTGTTCTCCTCCGACGGTTCCGCCGCTCCCGACCGGCTGTGCGAGCGCCACACCGCCGATGGGGAACTCATCTACTATCACATTCATACTGTGAGCCAGTATTATTCTTTTTGCTTGGCGATAGACGACCCCGGGGTCGTCGGTGGCTGGCTCCCCGAGGGAGGGTCGGTCTCTGTCTACCGATGTTGTGCACTCGGCGGGCGCGAAACCTGAATGTGTCGGGCGAGCCGCGGGCTCGAACCGCGGGATTGAAAAAGGGTGACTCGCTACGAGGGAGTGAGGGCGCTTAGCTCAGTCTGGACAGAGTACTTGGCTTCGGACCAAGCTGCCGCGGGTTCGAATCCTGCAGCGCCCATCGTTCTGCGAGGAGCGAAGCGACGAACAGACGGTAGCGCGAAGGATTCGAATCAGGGAGCGAACGGAGTGTGCGATCGAGGTTCGAATCCTGCAGCGCCCACGTTTCCGACGACGAACGGAGTGAGGAGTCGAAACTGGGCCGAAGGATTCGAATCAGGGAGCGAACGGAGTGTGCAGTCGAGGTTCGAATCCTGCAGCGCCCACGTTTCCGACGACGAACGGAGTGAGGAGTCGAAACTGGGCCGAAGGATTCGAATCAGGGAGCGAACGGAGTGAGCGACCGAGGTTCGAATCCTGCAGCATTCGCCCACTCTCGGGTCAGATTCGCCGGGCAGTACACCGAGGACGAGCAGTCTGGACCCTCGAACGACGAAAGGCGGCCCTCTAGACGGTCGCCGAACCCCTGTCCGGCAACACGTTGCCACGACCGTGCCGTCACCGTGAACTCCGAGACCGACCGACGCCGCCACGCCGAATCCGAGTACTGCAAGCAGTCGCGTGTCTGCTACCACGTCGTCCGGGCGGTGTCCCACGAGCGTCGAGTCACGGTGGGTCCCCTCTCCACCGCCGAGGGAGAGCGTGTGGCAGTCGAGCCGCCCACGCGAGACGAGATCGCCGAGCTAGCCTGGCGAGGAAGTCGAGACGGTCGTTCCGATGCAGGAAGAGACCCAGCCGCCCGGTGAGTGACCACTCGGTTCACCCAGATATTCGCACCAGACGTTGACTAATTCAATAATCTTTTTGACACGACTGTACTACTACCCGGCCGAAGATGTCGGACACGCCGGAGGAACTCAGACGTCGGTCGGGAAAGTCTGCGACGGAGATCAGAGACGCCTACGACCACGACGAAGCCGAGACGACCTCTCGGATCAAACGGCGCATCGCTGCTCGCACCCGCCGACACCAGTTCGGCGACGTCGACGGCCGTGTTCTCGACGTTGCCTGCGGAACTGGAACGAACTTTCGGCACTTCCCCGAGTCTGCCGAGGTCTTCGGTGTCGACATCAGCGGGGACATGCTCGAGGTCGCTCGTGACGGAGCGACCGAACTCGATGGGCGTGTGGGGCTCCAACAGATGGACGCCCAACGCCTCTCGTTGGAGGCCGGCTCGTTCGACTACGTCGTCTCCGCGCTGTCGACCTGCACGTTCCCAGATCCGATCGAGGCTCTGAACGAGATGGGGCGTGTCTGCAAGCCATCTGGACAAGTTCGACTTCTCGAGCACCACAAGTGGCAGTTCGGACCCCTCGGAGAGTTGCAGGAACGGAGTGCCGAAGAGGAGTACCGACGTGTCGGGTGTCGACTGTACGACGATCCGGCGAAAGTCGTCGAGCAGTCAGATTTGGACGTCGTCGGTCGCCGCCGATGGCGGCTCCCTCCGTTCACGGGTGTCGTCGCTCGTCCACCGTCACCCTGAGTGAGACTCAGCCCACGAACGCCACGCCGTCGATCTCGAACCGCGCACCCCCTCCACCGCCTTCCGCGAGTCTGATCTCCCAGCCGTGGGCGTCGGCGATCTCGGAGACGATGGCGAGCCCGAACCCGGTGCCGTCGCGGTCGGTGGAGTAGCCGGACTCGAACACGCGGTCACGCTCTGCCGCGGGGACGCCTGGCCCGTCGTCTTCGACCGCGAAGCCGGTCGGCGTGTCCGTCACACACACCGTCTCGCCGCCGTGTTCGGCGGCGTTGCGGAGGAGATTCTCCAGCAGCCGACACAGTCGGCTCCGGTCGGCACGGACGACCCGATCAGTCTGCACCCGGAGTCTGGTGCCGGGCGCGGTGGTCGTCTCCCAGGCTTCGCGGGCGGCGTCGGCGAGGTCGACCGGTTCGGGCTCCGTGACGGCGGTGCCCTCGCGGGCGAGCGCGAGCACGTTGTCGACAAGTGCGCCACTCCGGTCGAGCGCGCGTTGTGCGGCCGCGAGGTGCTCGTCGTCGCCGGTCTCTCGGGCGAGTTCCACCCGACCGGCGGCGGCGTTCAGGGGGCTCCGGAGGTCGTGTGTCACTACGTCGGCGAACCGGTCGAGCCGTTCGTTCTGGCGCTCCAGCTCTCGTTCCCGGCTACGGCGGCTGACGGCCGCGGCCGCGTGGGCACACAGCAGCTCCGCCAGTTCGAGATCCGTCTCGTCGAAGGCGTCGGGCTCGGCGGAGATGGCCTGGAACACGCCGTCGTCGCCGACCGGCACGGTCAGTCCGGAGCGGAACGCCTCCGTGACCGGGTCGGCCCGACCGTCGCCCTGGGTGTCGCTCGTGATGTAGCTGTCCCCGGTCTCTACGGTCCGGCCCGCCAGCCCCTGATCGGGGTCGAGGAGGTACTCGTCGACGTTCTGGGGTGCGCCCTCGGAGGCGGCCTGGAGTCGGAAGGCGCCGTCCGCGACGGTGGTGAGGACACACCAGTCGAACGCGAGCGTGTCGGCGGCGGCCGCGACCGTCCGCTCGTAGATCTCGTCGACGGAGCCGGCGTCGGCGAGCGCGGCCGCGAACTCGTTCAACGCCGTGAGCTTCCGCTCGTAGCGTCGGTCGTCCGTCACGTCGACGTACGTCGCGAAGCCGCCGGCGCCGTCGTCGTAGGTGGCCGTCTGGAGCAGGAACTCCCGGGTGCCGGTCGCGGTCTCGCGGGACACCTCCACGCGCTCGACCCGTTCACCGGCCATCGTCCGCTCGTCCAACGCCGTCGCCTCCGTGCGGGCCGACTCCTCGTCGGGGACGAGGTGGTCGTTGAGCGACTCGTCGACGAGCCGGTCGCCGTCGTAGCCGAACACGGACTCGAACGCCTCGTTGACGCCGACGACGATCGGCTCGCCCGTCTCGAAGTCTATCTCCACGGTCGGCTGCGTGAGGTTGTCGAACAGTGCGCGGAACCGGTCGCGGCTGGCGGCCAGCTCCGCCTCTCGGGCACGGAGCCGCGCCTCGTCGGACACCTGGTCTAGGGCGGTGCGGAGCGACGCGGCGAGCACGTCCGTCAGGAACTCGTCGGTGGCGTCGAACGCGCCGGGCTCGGGCGCCGAAACGACGAGCACGCCGTGGTCGCCCAACGGGTAGACGATCGCGCTGCCGACATCCGTCGCCGCCGACAGCGCCGGGTCCGCGGTCGTGTCGTCGATCACGACCGGCTCTCCGGTGTCGAACACCCTCCAGATCAGTCGGCTGGCGACGCTGTCCTCGTCGCGGTCGTAGTCGGGCGTCTCGCCGAACTCTCGGTAGACGGAGTCGGTCGCGGCGACGCCACGGAGCGTCTGGCCGTCGGCAGACAGGAGGTGGACGCCACACAGCGACGCCCCCAGGACCGTCTCGCTGGTCTCGACGGCGACCCGAGCGGTCTCGACGGGGGAGGTGGTGTCGAGCAGTGCGGTCGTCTGGCGCCCGAGCGCCTCCAACTGTCGCTCGCGACGCTTCTGCTCGGAGATGTCCGTGTACAGCGCGAAGCTGGCGGTCACCTCGGCGGCGGCGGCATCGACCGGCACCGCTCGGAGGAGGAACTCCCGGGGCCCGTCGGGGGTGTCGCGTGTCACCTCGCGCTCGATCACGTTCCCGTCCGTCACCTCGCGGCTGACCTCCCGCGCCGCCCCGCGGCGCCGTGGGTCGGCGACGATCTCGTCTAACGGTCGGCCGACCAACGGGGAGCCGTCGCCGAACGTCTCCTCGAACGCCGGGTTCGCCTCTTGGATCACCGGAGTGTCACCGTCGAACTCCGTCCAGGCGACGGCGTCCGTCGCGTACTCGAACATCGCGGAGTAACGGCGGCGGGACGCCGAGGCCCGCCGGCTGGCGCGGTACTGTTCGACGGCGTTGACGATTCGGTTGGCCAGGAGTTCGTACTGTTCCGTCCCGCTGTCCTTCTGGAGGTAGTCCGTCGCCCCCGCGGAGATCGCCTCTCCGGCGATCGACTCCGACCCTTTCCCAGTGAACAGGAGGAACGGCAGGTCCGGTTCGCGCTCCCGAACCCGTTCGAGGAACTCGATTCCGTCGAGGCCAGGCATGTCGTAGTCGGAGACGACACAGTCGAACGACTCCCCGTCGTCGAGGCGAGCGAGCCCGTCTTCCGCCGTTGTCTCCGTCTCTACCGTTACAGCGTCGTCGACCCGTTCGAGCAGCGTCGCCGCCAGGTCGGCGAACCCCGCGTCGTCGTCGACGTGGAGCACCCGTATCGGGTCCGCCATATAGTTACCTATGTGTGTGGGTTGAAAACGATTGTCCCGAATCCCTCGAAGGGCACATCTGACGGCGTGTGTCACGACGAGGCTGTGACGGCCAGGTGAGTCAGTGCGGTAACGGACCTGTACTCGCTCGTGTACGACGGGGTGCTCGTGCCGACGGACGGAATCCGCCCGACGACGGGTCGTGACCGCCCGGCGTCGATCCGAGACGCTTACGACCGGGGCGCACCTGACGCGACTGTGACACTGGCGTCGTCGCCGCGGCCGGGGCTGCGAGACTGGCTCCGGACGGCACTCGGCGGTGAGCAGGCGGCGTTCCGGGAACGGCTGTCCGATCGACTCGACGGGGCGTCGGTCGCGGGAGCGGCGACGGCCCGCGACCGACTGTCGACGGAGCCGGCCGGGGCCTCGCTGGGGGCGTTCGCCGAGGCCGTCGACACCCCCCGCGAGCGCCGGCTGGCCTGGCGTGCGTGGGTGGTGGACCGACTCCCAATCGGCGTGACCCTCACCGGCGCGGCGTACCACGACAACCCCCTGCTGTACGCGAACGCCGGGTTCCGGGCGCTGACGGGGTACGACGCCGCGGCGCTGGCGGGTCAGAACCCCAGACTCCTCCAGACCGACGCGACCGACCGGGAGTCGGTCGCCGACTTCGTGGAGGCACTGCGAACCTGGGAGCCCGTCACCGTCGAGATCCGCAACGAACGGGCCGACGGCGTCCCGTTCGACAACCGCGTCTCGTTGGTGCCGGTCACGGGGGCGGACGGCACCGTCGAGAACTGGTTCGGACTCCAGGCTGCCGTCGCGTGGCCGGAGGGTCGCCCCGAGGAGGCGGACGCCGTCGGAGCCGACGCGACGACTGAACTTTGAAGACGGGTGACGCGGCTACCGACCCCGTGCGAGTGACACACGTCCGGGAGACGAGCGAGATGGACGCCGAGACGGGTGACGCGGGCGCCGAGACGGACGGCCGGCGACGACAGACCACGAGCGGCCGCGCCGCCCAGCGGTCGACCGCCTGCGACCGTGCCGCCCAGCGACCGGTGGCCCGCGGCCGTTCCGTCCAACGGGCGGTGGCCCGCGGCGAGGCGGCGCTGACGGACGTTCGGCGGGCGGCGGCGTTCCGGTGCGACGGCGGGCTCCGCGATCTCCGGCGGCTCGCCGACGGCGGGGGCGACCCGCGAGTGCGAGCACGCGCGACGGCGACCCTGCGGGCGTTCGCGCGGCTGGCTCGTGCGACCGGGTGGGACGACGACGACAGAACGACACAACGGTTAGGTTCCCGCCGCGACTACCGAGAATCGTGACACGTATCGTCCACACGGGGGACACACACGTCGGCTACCGGCAGTACCACTCGCCGGAGCGCCGGCAGGACTTCGTGGACGCCTTCGAACGAGTGGTCACGGACGCGGTGGAGACGGACGCCGACGCCGTCGTCCACGCGGGTGACCTGTTCCACGACCGTCGGCCGGAGTTGCCGGATCTGCTGGGTGTGTTGTCTCTGCTCCGGGAGTTGGAGTCGGCTGCGGTGCCGTTCCTCGCGGTCGTCGGTAACCACGAGTCCACCCGCGGCGGCCAGTGGCTCGACCTGTTCGAGTCGTTGGGGCTGGCGACCCGGCTGGGCGACGAGCCGACGGTCGTGGGCGACACCGCCTTCTACGGCCTGGATCACGTCCCCGAGGCTCGCCGGGACGAACTGGACTACGAGTTCGCCGACCACGACGCCGCGGCGGCCGCCCTCGTCGCCCACGGGTTGTTCACCCCGTTCCCGCACGCCGACTGGGAGACGGAGACGGTGTTGTCGGAGTCGACCGTCGACTTCGACGCCGTCCTGCTGGGCGACAACCACACGCCCGACACGGCCCAGGTGGACGACACCTGGGTGACGTACCCCGGGTCGACGGAGCGCGCCTCCGCCAGCGAGCGCGACCCGCGGGGGTACAACGTCGTCCGGTTCGAGACGGACGCCGACGGCGCGACCGTCGACGTGCGTCGCCGGACGATCGAGACCCGGCCGTTCGTGTTCGTCGACGTTGAACTGGGGCCCGGCGAGGGGGTCGACCGCGTCCGCGACCGACTCCGCGAACGCGACCTGACGGACGCGGTCGTGATCGTGGAAGTCGAGGGCGACGGCGAGACCGTCACCCCCGCCGAGGTGGAGTCGTTTGCGACGGAGCGTGGGGCGCTCGTCGCCCGTGTCAACGACCGCCGGGAGGTCGACCCGGAGACGGCGACGGCGTCCGTGGAGTTCGCCGATCCGGACCGTGCCGTCCGCGAACGGCTGGCGGAGACGGACCTCTCCGTGCCGGCCCGCGAGGTGGACGAGCTCGTCCGCGACGACGAGGTCACGGACAGCAACGTCCGCGAGCGGGTCACCCGCCGGGTCCGCGAACGACTCGACGCCGACAGTCTCGTCGACGACGTGGCGACGACCGGACCCGCAGAGGTAGACGACGACGTGGCGGCGGACGGTGACACGACGGACGACGACATCGACACCGACACTGTGGAGACGGCAGACGACCCCGACGGCACCGCAGAGACGACACACGACGCGAACGACGCGGAAGACGCCGATGACGCCGTGGAGACGACAGACGACGCGGACGACACTGACAACACTGACGACACTGTGGAGGCGACAGACGACGCGGACGACACTGACAACACTGACGACACTGTGGAGACGACAGACGACACGGACGACACTGACAACACTGACGACACTGTGGAGACGACAGACGACACGGACGACACTGACAACACTGACGACACTGTGGAGACGACAGACGACACGGACGACACTGACAACACTGACGACACTGTGGAGACGACAGACGACACGGACGACACCGACGACGCCGACGACACCGCTCAGCTCACGATGGAGGACCTGACGTGATCTTCGAACGCCTGCGGCTCCGGAACTTCAAGCCGTACGGCGACGCGAGCGTGTCGTTGTCGGAGGGGGTGACGGTGGTCCACGGGCTCAACGGCAGCGGGAAGTCGTCGTTGTTGGAGGCGTGTTTCTTCGCGTTGTACGGGTCGAACGCCCTAGACGGCACCTTGGACGACGTCATCACGAACGGCACGGAGGAGACGGACGTGGAGCTGTGGTTCCGTCACGACGGCCAGAGGTTCCACGTCACCCGCGAAGTGCGGACGTACGGGGACCGGGCGAGCACGGCCACCTGTACCCTGGAGACGGACGACGGGGAACTCCTCCGCGAGGGGGCGACGGACGTGCGGGCGTTCGTGACGGATCTCCTGCGGATGGACGCCGAGGCGTTCGTCAGCTGTGCGTACGTCAAGCAGGGAGAGGTGAACGAACTGATCGAGGCGAGCCCGGCCGACCGTCAGGACACCGTCGACGACCTGCTCCAACTCGGCCGGTTGGAGGAGTACCGCGACCGCGCCGGCGAGGCCAGACTCGGCGTCGGCGACGTGTTGGAGGGGCGCCGGGGGGCGCTGGAGAACCTCGACGAACGCATCGAGCGTAAGGAGTCGCGTGACCTGACGGAACGGCTCAACGCGCTGGAGTCGGAACGGGCCGAGCTCGACGAGGAGATCGAACGGTTCGAGTCCGAGCGCGAGAAGGCCGAGACGACACGGTCGGAGGCGGAAGACACCCTCGCGGCGTACGAGGACCGCCGGGCGGAGCTGTCGGAGTTGGAGACGGAGATCGACGACCTGGAGACGGCGATCCGCGAGACGGAGGCGGAACGCCGCGAGGTAGAGTCGGAGCTGGCAGACGCCCGCGAGCGACGGGAGGAACGGGCGACGGAGCTGTCGGAGGCGGTCGCCGCGGCGGACGTGGAAGACGGCGACCCGGAGACGGTCGCGGCCCGCCGCCAGACGCTGTCCGACCGGGAGTCGGAGCTACGGGAGGAACTGCTAGACGCGCGTGACGACGCCACCGAGGCGAAGAACCGTGCCGAGGAACGCCGGGAGACGGCCGCCGACCGGCGCGAGCAGGCGACAGAGCGACGCGAACGGGCCGAGGAACTCCGCGGCCGGCTGTCGGAGCTGCAGGAGACGCTGTCGGAACGGCGTGAGCGTCGAGAGACGGCCGCCGACCGGCGGGACGAACTGCGCGCGCAGTTCGACGACGCCCCCGTCGCAGTCGGCGAGGCGGCGTCGCTCCGGGAGTCGATCCAGACGGAGCTGTCCCAGCTGGGCGAGTCGATCGAGGACACCCGGACGGACCTGAAGGAGGCGCGGAGTGCCGTCGACCGTGGGGAGGAACTGCTCGCGGCCGGCAACTGTCCGGAGTGTGGTCAGCCGGTCGAGGGGTCGCCACACGTCGACGCCTTAGACGAGCGACGCGACCGGGTCGAGCAGTTGGAGTCGGAGCTGTCGGCGCTCCAAGACGAGCGCGAGGAACTGCGGGAGCGGCGCGACCGCGCGGAGGCGCTCCGGGAGACGGAACGCGACCTGGAGGGGGTCGAAGACACGCTGTCGTTGTTGGACGAACAGATCGACGAGACGGACGAACGGGTGACGGAGACGCGCGAACGGATCGACGAGCACTGCGAGACGGCCGACCGGCTCGAGTCGGAGGCGGCCGACGCCGAGGCAGACGCGGAGGCGGCCGCAGACGACGCCGAGACGGCCCGCGAACGGGTGGCAGACTGCAACCGTCGACTCCAGAGCCTCGAGGCGGCCACCGAGCGGCTGGACCGGATCGACGACGTGCGCGAGGCCAGACGCGAGGCAGCCGCGGAGGTGGACCGGCTGGAGGAACGCCGCGACGGGCTGGCCGGCCGCAACGACGAACGGCGCGAACGGCTGACGGAGAAACGACAACGGCGCGAAGAACTCGCGGCCGCCGTCGACGACGAGGCCGTCGAGACTGCCCGCGAGCGGCTGTCGAACGCGGAGTCGTACATCGAGCAGGTGGATCGGAAGCTGACGGAGCTCCGGGAGCGCCGCGACGAGGTGACGAACGGCATCGGCGCCGTCCGCAACGAACTGGACGAACTGGACGAACTGCGGGAAGAACGAGAGACGCTGGCGGCGGAGGTGGAGGCGTTGGAGACGCTGCGCGAGGAGACGGCCGAACTGGAGGAGACGTACGCCGACCTCCGTGGGGAGCTGCGCCGCCGTCACGTCGACATTCTGGAGCAACGGCTCAACGAGACGTTCGATCTGGTGTACGGCAACGACGCGTACTCTCACATCGAACTGGACGACCAGTACGAGCTGACGGTGTACCAGAAGGACGGCCAGGCGCTGGCGCCCGAACAGCTGTCGGGCGGGGAACGGGCGTTGTTCAACCTCTCGCTGCGGTGTGGGATCTACCGGCTGTTGGCCGAGGGGGTGGAGGGGGCGGCCCCGACGCCGCCGCTGATCTTAGACGAACCGACGGTGTTCTTGGACGACGGCCACGTCTCGCGGTTGGTCGATCTGGTCGAACAGATGCGAGGGTTCGGCGTCGCCCAGATCCTGATCGTCTCACACGACGACGAACTGGTGGACGCGGCCGACGACCTCGTGCGGGTGGAGAAGGACCCGACGACGAACCGCTCGTCCGTCGAGCGGCTGGAGGCGGCGTCGCTGGCGGATCTGCGGCCGACGGCAGACGACTGACGGCGGCGTCGGCTCCTCTCGCCGTCGTCACCGCAGTCTAGCGACGGCGTGTTCTCGGTCGTCACCGGAGCCTGGAGACGGCGTGTTCTCCGTCGTCTGTCGGCTCGTAGCCCGGTCGGCCGGCGACGGTCGCCTCGCGGACCAGACCGGCGGCGCGGAACTCCCCGAGTAGCCCCAAGAGGTCGGACTCACACAGGTCGTAGGCAGTCGTCAGCGTCTCGGCGGCCGTCGGCCCGCGGTCGACGAGTTCGACCAGGAGACCGAGTGCGCGGTCGTCCGGGCAGGCGAGCACGGCCCGCCGGACGGCGGGGTCGACGGCGTCGGCAGCCGTCGACAACGGGGCGTCGTCAGTCGGCGTGAGCGTCTCGGGTTCTCGGTACGACTCCTCGCCGGTCTCGGGGTCGCGCACGAGCGTGGCCTCGGCGGCGCGTTTCACCACGAGTAGTCGCTCGCCGTCCTCGTCGGTGACAGTCTGCACGGGTTCGGGTGGACGCCCGCGGGAGAAGTGGGTGTCGCTATCGGTACCGGAAGTCGCTCTCGTCGCGGTCCTCCTCGCCCGGGGAGTGAGGGAACACGCCGTCGCTGCGGGACTCGATCTCGATGCTGTCCGGAGGCTGGCCGGCGGCGTCCAACACCTCGTCGGCAACGGTGATCGGGCACTCGAACCGGATCGCCAGCGCGATGGCGTCCGAGGGCCGGGCGTCGAAGACGAACTCGCGGCTCTGGCCGGCGTCGTACGACTCGGCGTCGATCTTCGCGTAGAAGGTGCCGTCGGTGAGGTCGTCGATCCGGACCCCGTCGACGGCGCCGCCGAACTCCGTCACCATCTCGACGAGGAGGTCGTGGGTGAGCGGTCGTTCGAACACGCGGTCGGACAGACCCATCCGGACGGAGTTGGCCTGGTCGCGGGTGACGAAGATCGGCAGCAGCTGCTCGCGCGCTCGAAGGATGACCGCCGGAACCTCGTCGCCGTCGGGACCGACGCCGACGCCGATTCCGGCAATCTCTGCCTCGTGGCTCATACCTTCCGTACGAACGGGGGGTACGAATAGGTGCCGCCAGGCCCGGCACGGCCGGTCGCCCCCGGGGCCCGACGAACGGTGCCGACGGGTGCGGGCGTCACCCGAAAGGACAGTCACTTGTACCGACCGCGTGGAGTTGTGATATGTTGATTACGATCTCCGGACCGCCGGGGAGCGGGAAGTCCACGACCGCGGCACAGCTCGCGGAGGCGTTCGACCTCGACCACGTCTCCGGGGGAGACACGTTCCGCGAGATGGCAGACGAGCGAGGGCTGTCGCCCGTGGAGTTCAACGAACTCGCCGAGGAGGACGACCAGATCGACCGTGACCTGGACCGTCGACTCCGCGAGACGGCGATCCAACGCGACGACCTCGTGTTGGAGTCGCGGCTGGCCGGCTGGCTCGCCGCCGAACACGCCGACGTGCGGATCTGGCTGGACGCACCCTTGGACGTGCGTGTCGGTCGGATCGTCGACCGCGAGGCCAAGGACCTGGCAGTCGCCCGCGAGGAGACGCGTCGCCGCGAGGACAGCGAGGCGAAGCGCTACCGGGAGTACTACGACATCGACATCGACGACCGGTCGATCTACGATCTGGTCGTCAACACGAGTCGCTGGAGCGAGTCGGCGGTGACGGAGCTCCTGATCGACGCCGTCGACGCTCACGACCCCGCGAGCGACGAGGGCCAGACCCCGGTCGAAGGGGTCCGTTACGAGTTCTGAAATGTCACTGCGCCCGGCTCCCGACGAACGGACCCCCCGCGACCGGCTGTCGTTCGGCGTCGTCAACCTGGACAAGCCGCCGGGACCGTCGGCCCACGAGGTGACGGCGTGGGTGCGGGACGCGGCCGGTGTCGACCGCGCCGCCCACGCCGGCACGCTCGACCCGAAAGTGACCGGCTGTCTCCCGATCCTGTTGGGGGACGCCACCCGGCTGGCCCAGGTGTTCTTGGAGGGTGCGAAGGAGTACGTCGCCGTACTCGAGCTCCACCGCACGGCCCCGGCCGACACGGAGGCGGTCCTCGCGGAGTTCGAGACGGAACTGTACCAGAAACCCCCGCGGAAGTCTGCCGTCCGGCGGCAGCTCCGCAGACGAACCGTCCACGAACTGGAGGTGCTGGACCGCCGGGAACGCAAACTCCTCCTCCGGATCCGGTGTGAGTCCGGGACGTACGTCCGGAAGCTGTGTCACGACCTCGGGCTGGCGCTCGGCACCGGCGCGCACATGGGGAACCTCCGGCGGACCGGGACGGACCCGTTCGGCGACACCGACCTCGTGACGCTCCACGACTTCGTGGACGCGCTGGCGTTCGACGACGACGGCGACCCCGAGCCGTTGGCGGCGGCGGTCGCCCCGGCGGAACGCGCCCTCCGGCACCTCCCGCGGGTCGTGATCGCCGACAGCGCCGCCCGCGAGGTCGCCGAAGGCGCGCCCGTCTACGCCCCGGGTGTGCTGTCCGTCGCCGCGCCGCCGGCGCCCGTGACTGTCGGCGACCAGGCGACGACCGGCCCGCCCGCGGACGGTGATCTCGTCGCCTGTCTGACCCCCGACGGGAGCGTCGTCGCTCTCGGCACGCTCGTGGGTGATCCGGAGGCCGACGGCGGCGAGGTGGTGTCGTTGGAGCGGGTCCTAGTCTGACGCGCCGTCGTTCTCCCGCGTTTCCGCGGTCCGTGGCTCTTTCACCGCGGCGAGTGGACAGTAGAACGTGACAGACGACATCGCGGTCGGCACGGCGGCGGCGGCTCCGGGCGAGGCGGACGACGGGTGGCTCCCGGTCACCGAGCTCCCGACCGGCGGAACCGAACGGCTCCCGGTGACGGTCGCCAACGGCACCGGCGACGGGCCGACGCTGTGGGTCACCGGCGGGGTCCACGGGGACGAAGCGACGGGCGTCGCGGTCGCACAGGACGCCGCGGCACTGGTCCGCGACCGCGCCGCCGACCTCGCGGGCGCGGTCGTCGTCGTCCCGATAGTCAGCCCCGCGGGCGTCCGGCGGAACGAACGGACGACCTACTACGGCGACGACGACCCCAACCGCTACTTCCCGGACACGGACCGCGAGGACGAACGCCCACCCGAGACACAGGAACGGATCGACACGGCGCTGTACGAGGCGTTCGCCGACTCGGCGGACCTCCTCGTCGACTGCCACACCGCACAGGTCGGCTCCGTGCCGTTCGTCATCCGGGACCGCGTGCTGTACGGCGATGTCCGAACGGAGGCGGAAGCGGAGGCGATCGCGGCGGAGTTAGACCGGCTGACCGACGCCGTCGGCCTGCCGCCGCTCCGGGAGTACCCCGCCGCGGAGTACCTGGGCCAGTCGCTCCAACGGTCGACGGCCGGCGCCGCGACCAACACCGCGGGCGTGCCGGCGGTGACGCTGGAGCTGGGCGGCCACAGCGTCGTCTCGGAGGCGGCCAGACGCGCCGGCGTCGCCGCCGTCGTCGGCGCGGCCGTCGAGTTCGGCCTGTTGGACGAACAGCCCGGCGGCGTCGCGGCCCCGGGCGCGACCGTCCCGGACGCACCCGTCGACTTCCCGGTCCGGCGGTTCGTCGGGCCGCGGACGGAGACCGCCGGGCTCGTCCGCCACAAACTCGCGCCCGGCGAGGCGTTCGAGACGGGCGACACCGTCGCCGAGGTGGTGTCGCCCCACGGCGAGGTCCGCGAGACCGTGACCGCCGACGCCGACGGCTACGTGATCGGCCACAGCGAGGGAGTCGCCGTCTACGAGGGACAGGCGGTAGCGAGCACTGCGGTCCGCGACGACGGGGTGTTGGTCGCACCACGTGAGGAGGAGGGTAACGGCGAAGCTGACTCCGGCGACGGGGTGTGAGCCGCGGGCGTGTCGGAAACGACACCCTCAAGTCGGTTCCTGCTGTCTGTTGGGGTGCGGGACCGTAGGGTAGCGGTATCCTCGGCGCATGGGGTGCGTCGGACCCGTGTTCGAATCACGGCGGTCCCATTCGGAATTTAGTCGAAGCAGTACACCACAGCGAAAGTAACACCCGACGGCGTCGGGGTGGTCCGCGTGAGCAGTAGTATCGACCGCTCCGTCGAGTGTGACGTTCGTCCGGAGGCCAACGAGGCAGTCGTCACCGTCTCTCGCGAGATCTCCGTCGAGACGCTGTTCGACACCGACGGTGAACTCCGGCCGTTCGTCGACCCGTTCACCGGGGCGACGTTGTCTCCCCGAGGGAGTCTCGCCGTCCGAGGTGTTCTCCGATGGGCGACCCTACGGACGAGTTCGTCTCCGTACGCGAGCTCCCCAGAGTCGTCGAGGCCCGGCGACTCGACGAGCAGAGGGGGATCGAGACCCGCGAGGGGACGATCGTCGGTCACTCCGGTGACGTACTGATCCGTGGGGTAGACGACGAACTCTACCCCTGCGACTCGGAGATCTTCGACCAGACCTACGAGGTGGTCGATTGAACCTCTCGTCGGTGGTCTGTCTGGTGCTCGGACACGAGTGGAGGGAGTCGGTCGCGTTCCTCCAGCGATCCTCGACGGAGTGCTGGCGGTGTGATCGGTGCAACCGTATCGACCGCGGTGAGGCACGACCGTAGCCTCTCGTCGGTTGACCCTGTCTACGCACGTATGTTCTCGTACAGTCTGTTCACAACTGCTTGATTTTTATATAGACACCCCCCGTGTCCACGAGTGTGCCCCGGGTAGCCTGCTACGTCCGGGTGAGCACGCCCGACCAGAACCTCGACCGGCAGTTGGAGAGCACGACCGAGCACGCGGAACGCGAAGTCGACGCCGACCTCGCGGAGATCGAGGTGTACCGTGACGAGAGCACGGGGACTGACACCGACCGGTCTGGGTTCCAGTCCACGATGGGCGACGCCGAGGCCGGTGAGATCGACGCGGTCGTCGCACACTCGATCACCCGCGTGTCTCGCTCGATCCAGGACCTTGAGCGGACGGCAGGCCGACTCGAGGACCACGGGGTCGAGTTCCATATCGTCTCGGAGTCGATCGTCCTCGATCCAGACTCGAAGGACGACCCGTTCCAACGGGCCATGCACCGGATGCTCGGCATCTTCGCCGAGTACGAGGCGGACATGATCCAACAGCGGACGAAGGAGGGCCTCGCGGCCCGGATGCGCGAGGACGACTACAGTCACGGACCAGCTCCGCTCGGGTTCCAGAAGGACGACGGTCGTCTGGTGGAGGGAGACGAGTACCACGAGGTCGTCGCCGTGCTCGGCATGGTGCGGAACGACAACCTCTCGAAGCGGAAGGCCGCCGACCGACTCGACTGTGGTCGCGCGACGATCAACCGGTCTCTGGATCGGCTGGAACTGTACGGGTTGTAGGAACAATGTTGAGAGAACTCGCCGTCTGGCTCGTTGGTCGCCTCCTCGCCGCAGTCGTAGTCTTCCAGATGCTCAGTATCGTACCCTGGGGGCCGAACC
Source organism: Halobaculum sp. MBLA0143 (assembly GCF_041361465.1). Taxonomy (NCBI): domain Archaea; kingdom Methanobacteriati; phylum Methanobacteriota; class Halobacteria; order Halobacteriales; family Haloferacaceae; genus Halonovum; species Halonovum salinarum. The sequence goes on along the minus strand of NZ_JBGKAC010000001.1, from coordinate 1,392,922 downwards.
TCGGGCCGGTAGCACGGTTGATCGCTGTCGCCGCAATCCCGGGGAGCATCGAATTGGTCGTAGGTGGATGGATCCTACTTAACGACAACTGACCCCGTCGAGTGACGGAGAACCGGCCGTTCTCCGACATCGATCTACCTGTGACAGCGGGATACAAAAAGAATCATAACGTATAGTCAGATATAATATATTATGTCAGACGGGAGTTCGCCGTCGGTAATCGTACGGGCGGTCTGGTTCGTGTTCATCGGGAGCTGGCTCAGTGGGGTCTGGCTCTCGCTGGCGTGGTTCCTGAACTTGACGATCATCGGAACGCCACTCGGACTGAAGATGATCAATAAAGTCCCGTGGATCGTCTCGCTGAAGTCTCGGACGATGGAGGTCGGCGGCGACGGCACGAACTCGAAGGAACAGGTTTCACTCCCTATCCGCGCGGTGTACTTCGTGTTCGTCGGGTGGTGGGTGAGTGGCCTCTGGATGGCAGTGGCGTGGATCGTCTCGGTTACGATCATCGGCCTCCCGTTGGCGATCGGGATGTACAGCAAACTCCCAGCGATTGTCTCGCTGTACCGGTACTGATCGAGACCCCCGACTACGAGAGTGCGTCGAGGACGGCCGGAGGCAGTTCTCCAGAGATACCCTCACGCGGCTCGAGTCGGTTCGGTCGTCCGCCGGGGCCGTCACGATCGACCGGAATCGTGCGGACGACTCCTTCGTCTTCGAGCGTCGAGAGTCTGCGCTGGAGCGACCCACGCGAGCAGAGACCGGTGTCGTGGGCAACGTCGACGACATCGGACCACAGAGATCGTGACACTGCTCCTCCCCACACGAGTAGTCCAGCAGGATCGACCGCACCACGCCGACGAAGTCCGCGTCGGCGAGCACGCGACACCGCCGTCGGACGTGCCCAACCCGCCGATCAAGATCAAACGCGATCTCCCACGCCGTCCCCGTGCCGAACTCGTCGAGCCGTTCGAGGATACGTTCATCCGCTAGACACATCCAAGCAGCATCGAGACGTGTCGTCGAGACTGGACAGTTCTCTCCCCGTTCTCTCCGTCCGGCTCCAGCGCCTCAGTGTCGAGCTCACCCGCTCGGGAGTGGGTAGCCGACGCGGTGTCGGTTACGCGGGGAGCCGACGGAGTGTGACGGTCCCGACGGTCGTCTCCACGCTGAGTCGATCGTCGCCACCTCCCAGTGTCCCGTTGACCTCCGCTCCCGTCGTCTGTTCCGTGACCGTGAGCGGTAGTTCGGAGACTGTCACGCTACCCGTCTCGGCACTGACGGAGACGGCGGCGTCCAGTTCGGGGGCGACCGCGAGGTCGACGTCACCGGTCGTCGTGGTGATCGAACTGTCGGAGCGGAGCGACGGAACGTCCAGCGCGAGGTCACCGGTCGTCGCCTCCACGCGGTCGAGTCCGCCGACGTCTCTGATCGTCACGTCGCCGGCCGTCGTCTGCGCCGACACGAACCCATTCACAGAACGGACAGTCACTTCGCTGACGGTCGACTCCACGGTCGGATCGCCGCCCACCCCGGTGAGTCTCACGTCTCCGACGGTCGTCTCGACTCGTTCCACCGCGACGCTCGTCGGCACCCGGACGGTGATCTCCAACGACAGGCCGGCGTCGTTCTGGATCAGCCCCTCGTTGGTCGTCTCCCCGACCAGCGATACGGACGAGCCGTCACGCTGGACGCCGAACGCCAGTTTCTCGATCCGACCGGGTGGCCCCCGCCGGGTGAGTTCGATCCCCACGTCCGACCGGTCTTCGCCGGTCACGGAGACTGCCCCGACCTCGTTCGTGACCGAGAGCGTCTCCGGCACCGTCGAGAGCGTTCGTTCGGACGTCTCGGCGGTTCGCTCGCCGTCACCGCCGAGTCGTCCGGTACAGCCTGCCAGTCCAACTGCCGCGAGACCACCGAGCACCGCACGGCGCGTGTGTCGTGCCATGTCTACTGACTGCACCCGTCTCCACTTCGCTGGTGTGTGTCTTCACGCCGAACTGCTCGTGTCTGCATACAGAGACACGCCCACGGAGGCGGTTTCCACGTCTGACGACAGATCTGTCTCTCGTCAGTACCCCTCCACGGAGGACGGCTCGCCGGTCGAACACCGGGACAGGTGAAGCCGTACTGGCGGCGCGAACCGGAGGAGCCGGTGACTGTCTCGACGTCCCCGACGGACGACGACGAGGGGTGAAGGGTAACAGACGGGAGACACGCTCTCGTGGACACGAGCGTCCTGTGCCCGTCCGACGGGGGGAACGGACTGCACGTCACCGGGAGGGGACGTGAGCGAGCGGACGACATCGTCGGAGAGATCACAGAGTAGAGTTCCCGAACGCGCGCGTGCTCACCGGTGTTCGGCGGGAGACACTCGATCGCCTCTCGAACGAACGGGGGCAGAACGCGGCTCGGTAGACGCTGGATTTCCCCCGCGACAGTCCGAGCTTCGAACTGTACAGCCCTCGGGAGGAGGTGATCGAAGCTGCCCGGCGGTTCGTGGAACGACGCACGGAGACCGGGTTCGCCGACGGTCAGATCGTCGCGTACCCGAACCGACTCGACCGGGAACACTGGGTCGTCTACACGACCGGCGGGCAGTTCGACGACTATCGGGTGGTCGCCTCCTCGGCGACAGCGTACAACCCGTAGGGTCGACGAGCGTCCGGAGGTTCCGGCCCCCCGGCGACCCGCCCCTCAGTACTCGTACTCCGTCAACAGCCAGTTGTCTCCCTCGTACTCCGCGTAGAAGGCGAGTGTCCCGGACTCGTCGGGACAGACGGCCCAGTCGTCGCTGCCGTCCTCGCCGATGTCGACGTCAACGCCGGCGTTGCCCTCCTGTTCGTTGGCGAGGAACCGTTCGGAGCCGACGCCGGCGGCCTCGGGGTCGTCCCAGACGGTCTTCAGCGTCTCCCCGGTCTCCGCCCGGACGACGACGTAGATCCGGTCGGCGGCGTCCAACAGGTCGATCTGGACGAGGAAGCCGACCTCGTAGCTGGCGTCACAGGCGCCGGGCTCGTCGTCGAGCTCGGCACCCTCGGTGAACTGTCGCTCGTCGACGGAGACGACGACCCGTGGGGGCTCCGAAGGACTGTCGACGCCGATCAAGAGCACGCCGACCGTCGCCGCGAGCACGACGACGACCGCGACCATCAGGACTGTGGCGACAACCGGGGAGACGCCGCGGTCGAGTGACCCGCTCACGTGGCGTACTCGTGACGAGATCGAATTAACTGTTCGCAAACGCTCGTGTGTCGACGGAAGAGGTGGTTTTTTGCCACTGTCTGCAGACGTACCGACGAGATGTGTCGAGGGAGCGACCGTGCCGTGTCGCCGGTGGTCGGAACGATCCTGATGGTTGCCGTCGTCGTGGTGTTAGCGGCCGTGATCGGCGGATTCGTGTTCGGGATCGACTCGCCGTCGGAGCGGCCGCCGGCGACCTCGATCTCGATCACGTCCGAGCGGATCGGCGACGGCGTGGCGAAGAACGACGCGGTGGTGTTGGAACACCAGGCCGGCGAGACGTTCGGTCGTGGCCGTATCACCGTCACCATCGGCCCGGACGAGGTGTTCAACAGCTCCGTCGTCGAGGACATCGGCGGCGACGGCGACGTCGGTGCCCGACTCCAGGGGTTGGTCGTTCAGGTGGACCCGGGCGCGTTCAACGACCTGAACAAGCCCGGGCCCGGGCCGCCGGGTGATCCCGACGGCAACTCCTCGAACGTCGTCGTCCAGTGGGGCGACGGAATCGACCACGGTGACAGGCTCGTCATCCAGGAACGCAACGCTACACAGTCGTACGACGTGATCCAAGCGGGTGAACGGGTCGAGGTGGTGTGGACGGACGAGTCGGGCCAACAGTTCCTGCTCGCGTCCGGGACGGTGGGCTCGGAGTCGTGATCGCCGACGACCGGCGTGCTCGGTCCGTCCGGACGTACTCCACTCGAACGGTCGGCGCCGGCGGAGAGACGGCGGGCACGTCGGCGAACGCTCGCTCGGTGGCCCGGGCCAGCCGATCGGCGAGCGGGGCGGCCACCCGAGGGAGCGGGGCCTCGGGCGGGACGGCGACGGTGACCGTCACCGTCGCAGGGTGACGCACGAGCACGCCGGTCGTCCGGGTGTCGACGGCGTGGAGTCGGCCGGGGCGATCCGACAGCAGCGCGCGAGTCTCCTCCCGGGCGGCGGTGTCGACGGCGGCCGTCCCGCCCCCGGCGACGGTGGCGCCGACGAGCAACGCCGTCGTGGCCGCCAGCGCGACCGACAGGACGGCCAGCCGACGGCCGGTGCCGGTCGCGGTCTCGTAGCCGAACGTGTCGTCCGGACGGTACCCACGGTACCAGAGCGTGCCGAGCGCGGTCGCGTTGATCGAGAGGTAGTTGACGACGACCAAGAGACCGGCACCGGCGACGGCCGCCGGGCGACCCCAGGCGATGCCAATCCCGACGACGGCCGTCGGGGGGACGAGCGCGGCGGCGATCATCACGCCCACGAGCGCCGCGGAGACGCCGGCCGACAGCGACAACGCGCCGGCGACGCCGGCGCCGAGCGCCACCGGGAGCGCGAGCAGGTCCGGCCGGAGCCGTTCGGCCACCTCCGACGTGGCGAACACCTCGGCGGCAGTCGTCGGCACAACGCCCGTGACCCGCAGGCCGACGGCGAACAACGTCGCCGCGACCACAGCCAGGAGCCCGCCGCCGACCTGGAGGGTCACCCCGCGCCGAAACAACGCCTCGTCGTCGACGACCGTCCCGACGGCCGCGGCCATCGCCGGGCCGAGCAACGGCGCGATCACCATCGAGCCGACGACGACCGCCGGCGAGTCGAGCAGGAGTCCGGCGGTGGCGACGACCGCACTGACGACCGCGAGCACGGCGAACGTCCGGGTCTTCGGCGCCATCCCCTCGGCCCGGGTCGCCAACTCCTCTCGGGCGATTCGGTCGTCGTCCGTCTCCTCGTCCGTCTCGTACTCGGCGGCGAGCCGGTCGAACCGGTCGGAGACGACGGTCTCGGCGTCGACGACGACCGTGGCGGCGTCGCGCTCGAGTCCGGCCTCGCGCAGCCGTTCCAACACGGGTTCGACGGCCGCCGTCGGCAACGGGAACGAGACGACGGCGGTGTACTCCCGGCCGCTCGCCTCCTCGGTGAGCACGTAGTCGACGCCTTCCGCCTCCAACGCCTCGACGACCGCCTCGCGCCGGCCCGTCGGCACCATCACCTGGACGAGTCGCACGCGAACAGGTGGACGGCGCCCGGGTTAAGTGCCGCGGCCACCGCCGGTCTACCCTTCGATCTGCTCGACCACGCGGGCGTGGAACTCCTGGAGCGCGGCCGACTCGTCGCCCGCCAACACCACGTCGGAGGCCGCCAGCGTCGCCAGCCCGAACGCCCGCGGCGACGGGGAGTCCACCTCGAACCCCTCGACGGCCACGTCCCCGTCCTGGATCGCCCCCAACACCTCTCTGATCCCGCGGAGGTCGAGCACGTCCTCGACGATCTCCCGGTACGTCTCCTCGATCACGGCGAAGTCGTCTAGCTCCTGGGCGAACGACAACAGCATCTCCGAGGACACCTGTTGTTCGGCCGCGGACTTCTCGTACCCCTTGTAGCGCTTGAGGATCATCAGCGACCGAGTGGCGTCGATCCGGAAGTACCGCTTCAGGAGGTCCGTCCCGTCGAGTGCCGCCCGCAGATCCGGGAGCGCCTCCTCGGGCGCGATGCTCTCGATCACGTCCGACACGTCCACCTTCCGATTGAGCGGCATCGACACGGTGAAGCCGTTGTCGGCGACCGCCAACTGGACGTTCGTGTTCGTCCGTCTCGCACACCGGTAGGCGACGAGCCGGGAGAGACCGTCGTTGAACCGCCGGCCGTAGTTGGAGTGGACGTAGTAGCGACGGCGGTACTCGTCGCGGTCCAGTTCCTCTTCGACGACGAGCCGTTCGGCGGTAGAGATGGACGACAACCCGGCGTAGCGGCGTTGTTGGTCGAACGTCCGCGCCAGCGACCGGACGGTGTTCTCGTCGGCCGGCAGCGACCGCAGCCACGACCGCAGCGCCGACCGTCCGCCCTCGCGCAGCTTCTCCTCGACCGTGGACTGGAACGAGAGGATCTCTCGGCCGAGATCGTAGCTCAAGGGGAGCCGTTCGGAGAACCACGACGGCACCGTCGGTCGGGCGCCCGTCGGGTCGACGTACACCTTCGACCCCCGGCGGTACTGGAACTCGTAGTTGCCCCCGCCGAGGACGAACACGTCACCCTTCTCCAGGGTGTCGAGGTACTCCTCGTCCAGTTGGCCGAGCCACTCGTCGTTCCCGCGGGTGTACACGTCACAGGTGAACGAGTCCGGGATCGTCCCGATGTTGGTCATGTAGATCACGCGCGCCATCCGGCCACGCTTGCCGATCAGCCGCTGGCCGACGTCGTACTCCTCGTAGTGGTGTTCGCCGTCGGGGGGGTCGTTCGTGTCCCGCCAGATCTTTGCGTACACGTTCTTCTCCTCTAGCCCGTCGTAGTCGGCGGTGAGGTAGCGACACAGCTGCTCCCAGTCGTCGTCGGTGTACTCTCGGTACGGGTACGCCCGCCGGAGCGTCGCCAGCGCCTCCGCCTCCGGTCGGACCTCGTTGATCGCCATCCCGTACACCTGCTGTGCGGCCACGTCTTGGGGTGCCTCCGGGACGAACACCCGGTCGACGAACCCCTCCGTCGCCTTCTGGAGCATCACCGCACACTCCACGAGTTCGTCGCGGTCCAACGCGATCACCCGCCCGGCGACCGTCTCGCCGACCTGGTGGCCGGCTCGACCGACCCGTTGGAGCAACGCGGCGACGGACTTCGGCGAGCCCACCTGGACCACCAGATCCAGGTGGGGCATGTCGATCCCCAGCTCCAGCGACGTGGAGGAGGTGACCACGTCCACGTCGCCGGACTTCAGGTCCGACTCCACCCCTTCGCGTTGCTCCTTCGACATCGAGCCGTGGTGACACCCGGAGTTGGACTCGTCGTAGGCGTCGAACCCCGTACGGAGGTTCTCCAACACCCGCTCGGCTCCCGATCGGGTGTTCGTGAACACGAGCGTGTTGTCGTGGCTCCGGACGAGTTCGTGGAGTCGGTCGTAGAACGCCTCGTTCACGCGGTCTCGCGGGGTGTCGATCAGGTCGTCCGTCGGACACTCCAGCTGGAGGTCGTAGTCCCGGAGGAACCTGGTGTCGACGATCTCGTAGTCTCGGAAGCCGGGGTCGCCGCCGGGCGGGTCGCCGGACTCCCGGCCGACGAGGAACTTCGCCACCGTCGGCAACGGCTCCACCGTCGCCGAACAACCGATCCGGGTCGGCGAGCCCTCCGTCATGTTCTCCAGCCGTTCCAGGGAGACGGAGAGGTGGGTGCCGCGTTTGTTCTCTGCCAGCGAGTGGATCTCGTCGACGATGACGTACTCCACGGTTCGAAGCTTCTCTTTGAACTTCGGGGAGTTGAGCAGGATCGCCAGCGTCTCCGGCGTCGTGTTGAGGACGTGTGGCGTGGTCTCCAACATCCGCTGGCGTTCGCTGTCGCTCGTGTCCCCGTGTCTGATCGCGTGTCTGATCTCCGTCTCGTGGCCGCGGTCGGCCATTCGCTCGGCGATCCCCGACAGGGGCCGTTCCAGGTTGCGGTGGATGTCGTTGGCCAGCGACTTCAGCGGCGAGACGTACAGACAGTAGACGGAGTTGTCGAGCCCGTCCGGCTGCTCGCGTTCTCGGCGGTAGAGGTCGTCGATGACGGCCGTGAACGCAGACAGCGTCTTGCCGCTACCGGTGGGCGAGCAGACGAGCGTGTTCGTCCCCTCGTCGATCAGCGGAATCGCCTCCCGCTGTGGTGGGGTGAAGAAGCCGCCGTTCTCCGGGACGAACTCGCCGAACTGATCGACCCACCACTCTCGGACGGACGGGGCCAGCCGTTCGAGCACGTCCGTGTCCTCCAGCCGAACGGCCTCGGGGTCGAAGTCGTAGTCGTCGGCGTGCGCACACAGGAGCTCCCGTCCGGACATGGACGCTCCAGGGGGCGGTGCGTCAAGTCGGTTGTGTTCCCCACGGTCGACACCGGGACACAAAGCCTTTGCCAGCCTCCGGGGAAGTCGACGGCGTGCGATTCGAACGAAGTCTGACGACGGCGGCCGTCGCCCTCCTCCTCGTGACGGCGGTCGCAGTGTTCGCGGTCCCCGGCGCTCTCGCCGACCCCGACGAGGGGGTCACCAGACCCGGGCCGGTGGACGTGTCCGAGGTGTCCGTCACCCCCGGGGAGATCAGCGGGGGAACGGCGGAGCTACGGCTACTCACACGGATCGACCACCGGGGGCAGCCGACGCCGAACGTGACGGTCCGGTTCCGGGCGTACGACGCCGAGTCCGGACTCCTGATCACGGAACGACGCCGCGAGGCCGGAGAGCTCACCGGCGACCGGAGCGTCCAACTCAACGGGACACTCCGGGTGCCACGCGAGGGCGGGTACGTCCTGGAGACGACGCTGTTCCACGACGGCCGGGCGGTGGATCGGCGCTCCCGGCGGGTGTCCGGCGTGGCGGCGCTGACGCCGCCGTACGCGGCGTCGCCGGTGTCGTTCACAGACCGGACCGCGCTGCCGCCCGTCTCCGTGGCCGTGACGTCGGCCGACGGCAACCGCACCCGGCTGCGGCTGACGGCCAGCCTGGCCAACGGCGGCGACGAACCCAGCGGCGACCTCCGGGTGGCGTTCCGACTCCGGCAGGCGGAGTCGAACGTCCAGACCGCCCGCGCGGCGGAGTCGGTCGGGCAGATTCGGCCCGGCCGCACCGGCGAGGCAGCCGCCGAGGTGACCGTTCCGACCGGCTACAACTACTACGTCGACGTGGTGTTGTACCGCGACGACGTGGTGATCGACACCGCTCGGTCGGTCGCCAACCTGGACCCGCAGGAACGCATCTCCGCCGAGGAGACCGTTCGAGACGTGGAGTTCGACGTAGCGGACTTCGAACAGACGGCCAGACCGGAGCCGGAGGCGACCCGCGGGCCGGCGCAGACGTCGTCGTCGGCCCCCGGCTTCGGCCCGGTCGTCGCACTGGCCGCGTTGCTCGCGGCCGCGACAGTCGTGGTGAGACGACGATGACAGAGACAGAGCCAGACGACACACGCGTCGAGACGAGCGGCGAAGAGTCCACGAACCCCGTCGACGCCTCCTCGACGTACGAGCGCCTCCGGCGACTGGTCGACTACCTCCTCCTGTTCGGCCTGGCGTTGGTCGCGCTCGTGACGGCGGTTCAGACGTACACGGCCGTCGACACGCTGATCCGGCGGTTCGTGAGCGACGAGTTCCGGCCGGTCGTCCGCGGCGGGTTCAACCTCGCGTTGTTGCTGGCGGCAGTCGCTGGTGTCGGACTCCAGCTGCGACGACTGCGCTGAAAGAATCCGGCGGGGAGCCCGGCGGACGGGGGGGGTCTTGTCAGAGGCACACGGTGTCCGCTGCTCCCACCGCATTCGACAAACGGTGACCTGCATAGATAAAACTTCGGTGAAAATCAGTTCACCTCTTGTCCGACACTCGATACGAAGAGACCCGGAGCGACGTAATTACTCTACAGTACTACCGAGTGGTTCGCCCGCCGTCGTGCGGGCATGTGAAATACTCACACGGTGACGGCCTCCTGTCAGCCGTCCGTCGTCAGCGCCGTCGTGTCGATCCCGAGCTGGTCGGCGAGGAACCCCCAGCGTTCGCTCTGCTCGCGGACGACCATCGAGGTGGGTTTGCCGACGCCGTGGCCGGTGTCTTCGGCCACCCGGAGCGCGACCGGGTGGGGGCCGGTGTTGTTGGCCTGGAGCCGCGCGGCGGTCTTGCGGGCGTGGGCCGGGTGGACCCGTGTGTCGCCCAGCGCCGTCTCGAACAGCGTCGCCGGGTACGCCGCCTCCCCGACGTTGTGGTACGGGGAGTACGACCGCAGCGTCTCGAAGGCGTCCGGGTTCTCGGGGGAGCCGTACTCGGCGGTCCACGACTCCCCGAGCAGGAACTCGTGGAAGCGTAACATGTCCAGCAACGGCACCAGACAGACGGCCGCCCGGAAGCGGTCCGGGTCGCGGGTGACGAGCGCACCGACGAGCAGCCCGCCGTTCGACCCGCCGATCACGCCCAGTCCGTCCGGTCGGGCCCAGCCGCGGTCGACGAGCCCGTCTGCGACCGCCTCGGCGTCCTCGAACGTGTGGTGTTTCTGGTCGCCGGAGCCGGCGTCGTGCCAGGGCTCGCCGTACTCGCCGCCGCCGCGGAGCGTGGCGACGACGAACACGCCGCCGGCGCGGAGGAACGGCAGCCGGAACCGGTCGAAGTACGGCGTCCGGCTGATCCGGAACCCGCCGTAGCCGGTGAGCACGGCCGGGTTCGTCCCGTCCGGCTCCACCCCGGCCCGCCGGACAACGAACGCCGGGATCTCCGTCCCGTCGGGGGCGGTGAACCACTCCTGGCTCGTCTCTACCTCGAAGGGCACGTCGACGTCTCGGGTCGTCAGCGTCTCGCGGCCGCCGCCGGTCGTCCACCGACAGACGGACTGCGGCTCGCCGAACGACTGCCGTCTGAAGAACACCCCCTCCTCGTCCGCCTCGACGGCGTCGACGGTGACGAGTCCGCCCAGCGGGACGGTGCGGCGTTCGCCGTCCAGCTCGACCGTCAGCTCCGAGGTGGCGTCACGGTGACGGTGGACGTACAGTCGGTCGTCGGCCGCCGACACAGACTGGATCACCGCCTCCGTCTCCGGCACGACCGTCTCGAACGCCGACAGCGCCGGCGGGTCGTCCGACAGCGCTCGGTCCACGTCCGTCGCCACCACCCGGTAGCGCGGCGCCTCGTGGTCCGTCGACACGAACAACCGCCCGCCGCCGGTCTCGACCTCGAAGACCGCGTCGTACCCCGTCAGGATGGGCTCCAGTGTCGCCTCGGACGGCGGCCCGCGGTAGCCGTACAGCTCCGTCCGGGTCCAGTCTTCGGTGACAGAGACGAACAGGGCGTCGCCGTCCGTGTGGAGGCTCGGCCACTCGTGGTCGGTGAACTCGTCTGCGACGACCACGTCGCCGTCGGCGTCGCCCCCGAGTTCGTGGTAGCGCACCTCCTTGTCCAGTTGGCTGCCCGCCTCGGCGCTGCCGGTGGCACAGTAGTAGAAGCCGACGGCGTCACCGGCCCACGCGAACGTCCCCCGGTTCGTCCGGCCCACGTCCGGCAGCGTCTCGACCGTCTCCCCGGTCGTCGCGTCCAACACGACCACGTCGTACTGCTCGCGGCCCCCCTCGTCGACGCCACAGGCGACCAACTCCCCGTCGGGGCCGGGGACGGCCCAGCCGATCGCCGTCGTCCCGTCGCCGCCGTTCGGGTCGTACAACACCCGGCGGTCGTCCCGTCGGAACGCCGACAGCGAGTCTGCGACCGTCAACACGTCCTGTTCGTCGTCCGGGCGGCACACCGTCTGGAAGTACCGCCCGCCGGCGGGGTCGACGCGGCCGTACTCCGTCACCTGGGCCAACTCCTCGTACCGGTTGTCGAGTGCGGCCCGCTGTGGGGTGTCCAACACCGCGTCGGCGTGCCCGTTCTGGCGGTCCGTCCACGCCTGGACCGCCTCGTCGTCACCCTCCAGCCACCGGTAGGGGTCGACGATCTCCGTACCGTGGAGCGTCTCCGTCACCGGTCGCCGCTCCGTCTCCGGCGGCACCGACCGCCGATCCGCCTCCGTGTCCGTATCTCCCATACGGCGTCTGGCGACGCCGCCGACGTGAGCCTTCCGGAGCCGGCACGCGACACAACCCTCAAGCGCGCCGCGACCGGACGACGACCGTGCAGTGGAAACTGTTCGCCGACCTCGCGGAGGTCGCCGGCACGGAAGAGCCGACGGTGGAGACGGACGGCGACACCGTCGGCGAGGCGCTGTCGGCGCTGCTGTCGGCACACCCGGACCTGGCGGCCCGCGTCACCGACGACGACGGAGAGCTCCGCCCACACGTCAACCTCCTCCACGAGGGGGAGCCGGCGGATCTCGACACCCCCGTCTCCGAGGGCGACGAACTCGCCCTGTTCCCGCCGGTGTCGGGCGGCTGACACCACGCTCGCGGACCCGCGCAACTTTTACCGCGAGCGGGAGAGGCCACGGGCGTGCCGTACAGCTACGAGCCGCAGTACTTCGAGGCGTTCGAGGAGGGACAGACGTTCGAGAGCGTCGGCCGGACGGTGACGGAGTCGGACTTCGTGATGCACTCGTCGTTCACGGGCGACTGGACGGAGCTACACACCAACGCGGAGTACGCCGCCGACTCACAGTTCGGCGAACGGGTCGCTCACGGACCGATGACGTTCTCGCTGGCGACCGGCTTCGTCTACCGGTGTGGGTTCCTGGAACGGCGCGTGATGGCTTTCCTCGGGATGAACTACATGGACATTCCGGCACCGGTCCACGAGGGCGACACCGTCTCGCTGGACATGGAAGTCACCGAGACGAAGGCGCTGTCCTCGCGCGAGGACGCCGGGCTGGTCGTGATCGACTCGACGATGACGAACCAGGACGACGAGGTCGTGTTCGAGGGTGACATGAAGTTCATGGTGGAGCGGGAGCCCGACTCACCGGAGGAGTGAGACGAACACGACGAGCGCGAGCACGACGACGACGAGCACCACCGACGCCGGTGCCGCGGGCGCGAACGGCACGGCCGTCCACGCCCGGACGGCGGCCACGGCGCCGACCGCGGCGACGGCGCTGACGAGCAGCGTCCCGCCCAGGTGGACGAACACGGCTCCCCGCGCGTGGCCGCGACGACCCACCTCTCGCCCGAGCTCGACGCCGTACGTCCCGAGGTCCCAGACGGCGACGGCCGCGACCAACGCTCCCGTCGCCGGCGCCGGCCCGGCGCCGACCGCCAGTCCGACCCCGCCGGCGGTGAACAGTCCGGCGGCCGCCAGCCCGTGGCCGACGCCGGAGCCGGGCGCCAGCCCGACGACGGCCCCCGTGGCCAGCGCGAGCGTCACCGTCGCCGTCGCGGCGACACACGCCGCGACCAGCGCCAACCCGACCGTCCCCAGGCCGTAGTAGGCGACGACGGCGTCGAACTCCGTCCGGAGGGTCGCCGCGGCCGACGCCGGCAGCTCTGCGGCCGCGGCAGCGACCAACGTGGTCGCCAGCCGACCACCCTGGCTCCACCCCAGCCACACGAGCACGCCCGTCCCGGCGGCGTAGCCGACCGCGACCGTCCGGGTGCCCAGTCGGGTGCGGTAGGCGACTCGAACGAGCCGGACGGCTCCCCAGACGCCCAGCCCGGCGCCGACGACCCCGACCGCGAACGCCCGGATCCCCGGCGCCGCCGTCGCGGCACCCAACGACTCCGTCAGGCCCGGCGGCACCCGCGACCACAGCAGTTCCGGCGCGAGCGCGTTCACGGCCCACACCGGCCCGGCGAGGAAGACGACCGCCCACCCGCGGTCCAAGGCCGCGAGCGTGGCGTCGTAGACGGCGACGGCACCGGCAGTCTCCTCGGTCTCGTCGTCCAGCAGTTCTACGACGGGCAGCCGGCGCGACGCGGCCGCGAGCGTCACCGCCGCCAGCCCGGCGACCGCGAGGAGGCTGCCGACCGGCGGCGGCGACGCTCCCGGGGTGACGACGACCGTCACGAGTCGGTCGACGAACGACGACAACGGCGCGAGCGACACGGTCACCCCCGCCTCGGCGGCGGCGACGGCCCGGAGCGCCGGCAGCGACGCGGCCGTCCCGACGAGCAGGGTCGCAGTCAGCGCGACCGCGGCGGCCGCCGAGAGTCCACGCGACGCCACGGGCTCGCCCGGGAGCCCGGTCGCCCCCAGCGCCGCGACGCCGAGGCCGGCGACGACGAACACCGCCCCGACGGGCGCCGAGCCGGCGAACTGCGCGAGGAAGACGAGCGCCGTACCGGCGACGGCCAGCCCGCCGGCCGGCAGCGTCACGACGGTCGCGGCCGCGACGGCCGCCGGGCGGTAGCTGTCGGCGGCCGCGAGCCGTGTCAAGACGCCGACGGCGACGGCACCGGCGACGGTCGCGCCGGCCGTGTCGACGACGCCGACCGCGGTCGCCAGCGCCCAGCCGGCGCCCACGAGCAACAACGTCGACAGCAGCGTCACGACCGGCGGCGACCGCCAGTTGGCCGTCGGCGGGGCGCCGTCCGCGTCTCCCGACCGGCTCACCGCCGTCCACCCCCGGCGAGTGCCCGCGCGACCGCCAGCCCTAGCGGTCTGTCGCTCGGCCAGTCGACGACGGTCCGACACAACGGTCGGGCGTCCCGGAGCCGGAGTCGACGCGCCACCGCGGCCGTCCGACCGCCGAGGCTGTCGCCGCCGGTGTTGTCCGGCGCGATCACGGAGACGGCGTGGCCGGCGACGGCGAACCGCCGGGCGTACGCCGTCGGCACGCTGTCGGGGAACGGGGAGACCACGATCACCTCCGCCCCGTCCGGACACCGGGCCACGAGCGAGGCGGCCGCGGCGTCCGTCCCGCGCGGCACGTCGCCGTCGTACCCTCCCTCCCCGGGCGACTCCCGGCTCCGCTCGCCCGCGACCGCGGCCGCGGCCGCCAGCGTCTCCCGGGCCCGCCGTCGGCCGTCGGCGCCGTCCGCTCGTCGCACCCACGCCGTCTCTCCGGCGGTCGACACCGGGACGGACACCGCCTCGGGTGACAGCCCCAACACCGCGAGCGACACCTCGTCCCCGTCCGCGCGGAGCCGTTCGACGGCCGCCTCCGCCGCGTAGGCGGCGTACTCCGCACCCGTCGGGTGGGCCGCGGCCGCCGACCGTCGGGTCGACGGCCGCACGTCCACCAGCACCACCGCCCGGCCGGCGCGCTCCTCTCGGAACTCCGTCGTGACGAGCTGGCGACGCTTCGCGTACTGCCGCCAGTTCACCCGCGACCGGGGGTCGCCACGGCGGTACGTCCGGGTGCTGTGGAACTCCAGCCCCTCGCCGCCGGTGTCGGCCGTCGCGCTCCCGACGCCCAGCGGCGCCGCACGCGAGACGCCGACCGTCGCCGCCGGCGCGGTACAGCCGACGGCGTCGTCGCCGCCGACCGGGACGGAGAGCGTCGCCGCGTCGCTGCCGGCCAACGACCGGACCCGGACGCGACCGGCGTCGAACTGGTAGCTCCCCCTGCGGGCGACCACCTCGTACTGCAGGCTCGCCGTCTCCCCGGGGCGGAGCGACAGCGCCGCCCGCGGGGAGCCGTCCACGACCCCCAGCTCCTCGGGGACGCCGTCGACCACCCGCAGATCCGTCAGGACCGCGTCGCCGTCGTTCTCGACGGTGAGTTCCACCGGGACGGCGTCCCCGGGTGTCGTCTGGCGGTCGGGCACCGCGCGGGTCAGCCGGACACTCGCCGTCGCCGGCAGCGCCGACACGGCCGCGTAGCCGACGTACGTCAGCGGCACCACCGCGCTCGCAACGACCAACGGTGCGCCGTACAACAGCCCCAGCCCGACGAGGCCAAGGGCCCCACCGAGCCACACCCGCCACCGACGCCACAGCCGCTCCCGACCGAGCACCGTCGCCGTCTCGTCGGCCGTCTCGCTCTCGTCGGTCGTCTCACTCTCGTCGGTCGCTCCGATGTCGTCGTCACTGCTCCCCGCGGTGTCACCGCCCCCTCCGCCGCCGGTCGGCTCGTCCCACTCCTCGTCGACCCAGTCCCAGTCGCCGGCCGTCTCGGCGTCGGTCGCGCGTGTGTCCGCCGCCCGCGTCTCGGTCGCGTCGGCGCTCGTCGACTCGTCCGTCACGCGGACCCACCCCCGCTCGGCCCGTCGTCGTCCAGCCGCGTCTCCACGGCCGCGACCGTCCGGCGGAGCCGGCGGCGCGCCTCGCGCTCCTCGTCGAGCCAGGCGCGCAGCCGCGCGACCACCGGTACCGGAACCGCCTCGCCGAGGACGGCCGCCGCGAGCTCGTCGTCCGTCCACTCGCCGTGTCGGACTCGGTCGCGGGCCGTCTCCGGATCGACGCCGGCGGTCGTCCGCTCGACGGCGACGGCCATCCCGCGGAGTCGGTCGACCGTGCTGTCGAGCGACGCTCCCCGCACCCGGTCGAACGCTCTGTCCAGTCCCGAGCCCGTGATCGTCTCCGTCGGCACCGTGACTGCCTCGGCGGGCTGGCCGTCCCGGCCGTCCATCGCGGCGTCCGTCGCCTCGGTCGCCGAGACGCCGACTCGGGAGAAGACGACGGCCAACGAGCCCGCGAACGCCGCGGCGGCCACCAGCAACAGTTGGCCGTCGAACTCGGCCAACAGCTCCGTCAGCGACCCGACGGCGGGCAGCAGTTCGGCCGTCGTCGCCGGTGCGACGGCGACGGCGACCGCGACGGCCAGCGCCGCGACCCCGAGCCAGCCGACGACGGCCGTCAGGATCCGTCGCGGAGTCACGGCGACTCACCCCCGTCGTCTTCGGTGTCGTCGCCCCGCAGCCCCGCGAGCGCCTCCGTCACCCGGTCGACGTAGTTCCGGGGGTCGGCGTCGCCGTACTCCACGGCGCGGTAGCCGTCGCGCAGCGTCCGTACCGGGCCCGCCGGGAGCCCGTCGCGTTCGATAGCCCACCGAGCCAACTCGCCCGGCGTCAGCGTCCGGACGCTCCGGACGGTGAGCAGTCGGACGAACTGCGTCCAGGTCGTCCGGATCGTCTGTCTCGCGGACGGGGTCGCCGACGACTCGCCGTCACCGCCGGAGTCGGCCGCCGTCGTCGCGGTCGTGGTGCCGTCGCCGGCGGCGGCGCGCCCGATCCGTCGGACGGCCGCGAGGAGGTCTCCGAGTCCGGCGACCAGCGCGAGCCCGGCGCCACGGGCGAGCGCGGCCAGTCGGCCGGGGAGTCGGGCGAGCGTCACCCGACGGGCCAGCAGATCACCCAACAGTGACAGCAACGCGTCGCTGGCCCGGTCGGCCGCGGCCGCGACCCGCAGCACCGCAGACAACACCGTCCGCCCGGCGAGGACGGCGACGCGTCGGAGTCGGGCGACGACCGTCTGCGGACCGACGCCGGTGCGCCGGACGAGGGCGACGGCCCCGACGAGCAGGCCGAGGGCGACGACTCCGACCCCGGCGGTCGTCCGGCCGACGCCGGCGACGGTCGTGGTCGCGCGCTGGCCGTTCGCCCGAACGACGTACGTCGGCGCCGCCGCGACCGGGAGCGACAGCGTCGCGGTGCCGTCCGCGCCGGTCTCGGCGAGCCCGGCGCCTCCACGGCTCACCGTCGCGCCGTCCACCGGCTGCCCGTCCAGCGTCGTCGAGAGGGTGACGGGTGCGAACGGCAGCGCCACCGGCCACCCGACGGCGCTGGTCGCGTTCAGGCGGTGGATCTGCACCGTTCGGTTGCCCGCGACCGGCCCGCGCCGCACCGTCAGCGTGTACTCGCCCGGCGTCGTCGGGAGCCGGACGCTCGCCCGTCCGCGGGGGCCGGTGCGGGCGACCCGTTCACCGTCGAGCCGCACCGCCGCCCCGCGAACCGGGGTGTCACTGACGGCCGCGACGACCGTCACCGTGCGCCCGCTCCGCACGTTGCCGACGACGGACACCGACACCCGCGTGTCGAGCGGGTAGGTCGTGGAGTTGCCGTCGCCGGCGGTCGCGTTCCGTGTCGGCGGCAGCCCGCCCGCGGCCCCCCCCGACGCCCGCCGCGCCGGCGCCCGGACGGTGACGTTCAGCTCCCGTGCGTACGGCACCCGGGCGACGACGACTCCGGTGTCGTTCGTCGTGCCGATCCGGGCACCGTTGAACAGGACGACCGCTCCCTGGATCGGTTCGTCGGCACGCGTCACCGTCACCGCGACTGTCGCGCCCGGCACGGCCGTCCGGTTGAGATCGACCGCGAGCGGCGGCGGGCTGTCCGTCTCGTCGTCACTGGGCGTCTCTGTGTCGGTCGGTGTCTCCGTACCGGTCGGTGTCTCGGTACTACTGGGTGTCTCCGTGCCGGTCGGTGTCTCCGCACTACTGGGTGTCTCCGTGCCGGTCGGTGTCTCCACACTACTGGGTGTCTCCGTGCCGGTCGGTGTCTCCACACTACCGGGTGGCTCTGCGGCTTCTGGTGTCTCTGTGCCCGTCGGTGTCTGTGTGGCTCCCGCCGTCTCCGTGCCAGCCGGATCCGTCTCAGTTGGTGTGTCGTCTCCGGGGGTCGCGGTCGCGTCACCGCCCGGCGTTCCACCCTCGGTCGCCGTCACGTCACCACCCGGGGTCCTGCCGTCAGTCGCGGTCGGGTCGCCACTCGGCGTTCCGCCCTCGGTCGCGGTCGCGTCACCGCCTGGGGTCCTGCCGCCAGTCGCCGTCGCGTCACCACTCGGCGTTCCGTCGCCGGGGGGTGTCGCGGTCGGCGCGCTCGGTGTCGCGTCGTCGCCAGGGGTGCCGCGCTCGCCCGGTGTGTCCCCCGTGGAAGTCCCGTCAGCGCCGTCGGTGCCGCCCGTGGTCCCGGTTCCTTCGCCGGGCGTCGTGTCGGTCGAGGGCGACCCGTCGGTCGCCTCCGTCCCGGTGGCGTCGGCGGGGGGCGTGACGGGGGTGTCGTCCGTCGTCGTGGTTCCGTTCGGATCGAACGTCTCGCCGGGACTGCCGGACTCCGTCGGACTGTACGACGCCGCCGAGGCGCCGGTCTGGTTGGCGTACGCCCGTCGCTCCGCCGAGAGTCGTTGGCTCCCGGGCGTGGGGTCGAACCGCACCCACCCAACGTCCGGGAAGTACACCTCTACCCAGGCGTGGGCGTTCATCGCCCGGACGGTGTACTCCCCCGGGCCGGTGCGTTGGCCGGTGGAGTAGCCGACGACGTACCGCGCCGGCACGTCCTGGGTGCGCAGCATGACGGTCATCGTCGCGGCGAAGTACTCGCAGTAGCCCCGCTCCATCTCGAACAGGAACTGTGAGGCGACCGTCCCGTCGCTGGGGTCGTGGGTCGCCGACAGCGAGTAGTTCCGGTTGGCCTCCAGCCACCGCTCGATCTGGACGGCGGTCGCGTACGGCGTGCCGGCGTCGCTCGTCAGTTCGCTCGTGAACGCCGCGACCCGTTCCGTCTCCGGCGCGTTCCCGACCCCGAGGTAACGCTCCGTGACGGCCGTCGGGTAGTCCCGGCCGGCCGCGCGCAACACCGCCGGCTCCCGAGCGGGGTTGTACGACACTCCCTCGTAGCTCCGGCCGGCCGGCACCGGCTCCGACCGCGCCAACGACGCCCCCGGCGCCAGCCGCGTCCCCGCCGGCGCGTCCACCCGTGCGGGACGCCAGACGGTCGGCAGCGCCGTCGCCGACTGCCGGAGCGTCACCTCGTAGGCCACCCGGTCGCCCCGCAGCGGCCCCGCCGGCACCGTCCCGTCGAACGACCGGGACTCGCCGGCGCGCTCGAACCCCTGGCCGGTGTAGTCGCCGTAGGCTCCAGTGCGCCAGTACGACGGTGCGCTGCTCTCGACGACGAAGTGAACCTCCGCGCTCTGATTCGCCAACGGTCGGTCGTCGCCCGGCGCGGTCGCGCCGCCGACGCTGGCCGACTCCGCGGCCGACAGCGCACCGAACCCGCCGCCGCTGCCGCCGGCGAGGTCACCGCCGAGTCCACCGGCTCCGCCGGCGCCCGAACCGCTCGGGAGTCCGGCGTCGCCGGCCGCGTCGGCCGCCTCCCCCGCCGTCCCGCCGCCGAACGGCGACAGCGACAGCGCCGGCGGCGCCCCGCTCCCGACCACCGCCGGCACCGCCGCGGCCACGAGCACGAGTGTCGCCGCCGCCAGCAGCGTCACCGCCGCACGTCCGTACTCCCGTCGTCCGCCGAGTTCGACGCCGTCGACGCCGTCGTCGTCCGGCGACGCCGCTCCATCCGTCTCGTCACTCACTGTTCGCCTACCGCAACCGACGCGTAATCAGTCTGCTGGTGGTGTCAATCGTCCGCCTTCACCGCCTCCACCGCCTCCGTCGTCTCCGTCTCGGCGACGTCCGTCTCCGAGACGGGATCGAACGAACCGAAGTGAGTGATCTCGTCGACGGACCGGCGCGCCTTGCGGTCGTTGTCCACGTCGTCGGCCCCCTCGGCGGGGTAGCCCAGCGTGACGAGCATGACGGGCTCGTAGCCGTCCGGCACGTCGAAGGCGTCGACGAGCCCGTCGGCGTCGAACCCCTCCATCGGACAGGAGGCGACCCCGCGGTCCCAGGCGGCCAGCATCAGCGTCATCGCCGCCAGAGACGACGACCGGGTGGTCCACACCCGCCGTTCCGCCTCCGGCAGATCCGCCATTCCGGCGACGTTCTCCAGCAGTCCCTGCTTGACCTCCTCCCCGGGGAGGTACCCCTTGTCCAGCCAGTCGTCGAAGACGGCCTCGGCGTGGGCCGCCGGGTCCGTGTTGCCGAACACGACGACCGCCGCGCCCGCCTCCGTGACGTGTTCCTGCTCGTACGCCACCTCCCGCAGCGTCTCCTGGTCGGACTGCTCGTCCAGCACCAGGAACTCCCACGGCTGGAGGTTGTACCCGGACGGAGCGAACCGCGCGTCGTCGACGATCTCTCGGATCGTCTCTCGTGACAGCGACTCGTCGCTGTACTGGTGGACCGACCGCCGCGTTCGAACTGCCTCTCTCAGGTTCACACCAGTGTTAGGGGACGACCGTCTAAGCTGCTCTCGATACCGGATACAGTTTCCTTTAGTAAGTTGTAAAAGTGAAACAAGAGTCACCAGGTGACGTTCGTGTCACCGGGTGGCCGTCGTGTTACCGTCGCGGGATCACCGCCCAGGAGTCGCCGAAAGCGACAGTTTACCCACGGTCGCGGTCCAACGACGACCGTGTTCGATCTGTTCGCCTACGTCAACTGTAGCCACTCGCCGACGGTCGAGGACGCCTGGCGGCTGCCGGACCACGAGATGGCCGACGGCTACCGGAACCTCTCCTTTTGGACCGACCTGGCGACGACCCTGGACGGCGCCTTCGCCGGGCTGTTCTTCGCGGACGCGTACAACGTCGCCGACCGCTACCGCGACAGCGTCGCGCCGACGGTCAGACGCGGTGAGCAGTTCCCCGAGAACGACCCGTTGCCGTTGCTGTCGGCGTTGGCGGGCGCGACGGAGTCTCTGGGGCTCGTCACCACCGCATCCGCGTCGCTGTACCCCCCGTACCTCCTGGCGAAGAAGCTCTCCACGCTGGACGACCTCACGGACGGCCGGGTGGGCTGGAACGTCGTCACCTCCGCCGGCAGACTGGAGTTCGAGAACGTCTTGGACGGACGCATCCCCCACGACGAGCGGTACGACCGCGCCGCGGAGTTCCTGACGGTCGTCCGGAGCCTCTGGGAGGACTCTTGGGACGACGACGCCGTCGTGCGCGACGCCGCGGGCGGCACCTACGCCGACCCGGAGGGGGTGTCGTTCGTCGACCACGAGGGGGAGTACTTCGACGTCCCCGGCCCGCACATGACACAGCCGACGCCACAGCGGACGCCCGTGATCTTCCAGGCCGGCCAGTCCGACCGCGGCCGGGCGTTCGCCGCCCGCAACGCCGAGGCGTTGTTCTCCTTCTCGTTGTCGCGGACGGGGTTCGCCGACTACGCCGCCGACGTGCGCGAACGGGCCGCCGACGCCGGCCGTGATCCGAACGACCTCCGTCTGTACCCCGCGATCACGCCGTACGTCGCCGAGACGGCCGCCGACGCCGAGCGGGAGCGCGACCGGGTCTTGGACGTGATCGAGCCGGAGACCGGGCTCGTCCGGCTGTCGAACCACCTCGACCACGACTACTCCCAGTACGACACGGACGAACCGCTCGAGGCGATCGACGCCGACGGGATCAGAGGGGCGCTCCGGGCGTTCCTCGCCGACGACCGCGAGTGGACCGTCGGCGAAGCCGCCGTCCGCTACGCCCGGTACCCCACCGCCGAGTTCGTCGGCACACCCGCGAGCGTCGCCGACGAACTGGAGCAGTGGGGGGAGGCGGGTGCCGACGGCTTCGTCGTCACCGCGCCGGTCGTCCCCGGCGGGCTCGAGGCGGTCGTCGACCTGCTCGTGCCGGAGCTGCGCGACCGTGGACTGGTCCCGAGGTACGGCAACGAGACGCTGCGAGAACGGCTGTTGGACCGCCCCGCAGACGACCCTGCGCCGCCGCGCCGGTAGCCGACGCGACGACCCCGGCCGTCGACACTCAGTCGTCGCCGAACAACCGGCCGTCGACGCTCAGTCGTCGCCGAACAGCCAGCCGTCGACGGAGAAGGGGCCGCCGCCGGTGACGAGCAGCGCGGACGTGAGCCCGAACAGGGAGACGTGCGCGAGCACGGGATCGTCCGGCAGTCCGAACAACGTCGTCGTGAACAGGAGGAACGCGACGGCGCCCGAGGCGCGAGTGAACGTCCCGGTGAGCAGGAGCAGCCCCACCGCGGTCTCCGTCAGCCCCGCGCCGGCGACCCACAGCTCCGGGGCCACCGGCACGACCGCCGTCAGATCGTACTTCGACACCACCTGGAGCGCGTCGCCGGGCTGCATCAGCTTCTGGACGACACCGAGGTAGACGAACTGGGCGCCGACGGCGACCCGGAGCACGAGCCCGGTCGCGGCCGGGGCGTCCAGTCGACCGACGAGCCGGTCCAACGGGTCGCCGCCGACGCCGAACCGGTGGAGTAGCGTCCCGTCGGTCACCCGGAGCCGACGGAGCAGTCCGTCGGCGCTCGGCTGACCGCTACCCAGAAACAGGATGCCGAGGAAGCCCCCGACGTACTCGAGCGCCAGCAACGGCTCCGGCCAGCCGGTCGCCAACACCCACAAGTACGCCCCCAAGCCGACGACGGCGACCCACCGCGTCGCCAGCCCGAACAACAGGAGGAAGCCGAGCGCGACCTGGAACAACCGCAGCGAGGTGGGCACCGCCGGCGTGAACAGGTAGCCCGCGAACCCCGCGCCGACGAGCGGCAGTCCGACGCTCAGCCGGAACATCCACGGGAGGTACGGCCGGTACGACTGGAGCGTCCGACGCGCGACCGTCAGGTCCGTCTGGAACGGCCGGAACCGGGCGTAGCCGCCGGCCGCGACCGCCGCGCCCCCGCCGCCCAGGAACAACAACGTGGCGTTGGCCGGCCGTGACAACACCTCCAACAGGAAGGCGATAGGGTTGACGTACCCTCCAGAGCCCTGGGTGACGTAGTCGACGTGTGCGAGCGCCGGCACCGACAGCGCCGCGACCGCGACCGCGAGAACGGCGGCCCGTCCGGCGTTCTTGACAACGAACCGACGGATGTTGGACACGAACCCGATACGAGCGCCAGGCTAAAGGCGTTTCCTCCGTACGCAATTACTCCGCCGTCTCGTCGGACTCCGTCCCCGCCACCGGTTCGACGGACTCGACGAGCTGTTTCCCGAACGAACGGGTGGTGCCGTCGACGTGGAAGCTGTAGGAGCTGCCGAAGTCGTCGTAGTCGTCGACGACGACGGTCGTCTCGCCGTCGTCGGTCAGTTCGTTCGGCTCCGCG
This sequence comes from Halobaculum sp. MBLA0143, assembly GCF_041361465.1. NCBI lineage: Archaea > Methanobacteriati > Methanobacteriota > Halobacteria > Halobacteriales > Haloferacaceae > Halonovum > Halonovum salinarum. The sequence continues at coordinate 1,369,497 of NZ_JBGKAC010000001.1, read as the reverse complement.
AACGCGACTGTGTACTGTGTGGCCACGACGACATCCAGGGGCTGCGGGAACGTGTCGGTTTCGGTGGCTCAGCTGTACTGCTCGATCAGCGTCGCCAGCTCCTCTCGGACGGCGGCCGTCTCCGTCGACGCCACGCTCGTCCGAGCGAGTCGTTCGTCCGTCTCTGCGAGCTCGCTCAACATCCCGCCACGGCGGTCCACCTCGACGAACAGGTCCAGCGCGTCCGGCCCGGGACTGGCGACGAGCTCCACCTCGTCGACGGCGCCGCGGAACTGACCTCCGGTCGCGCGGAACTCGAACTCCTGGAAGAAGCTGGCTCCCTCCGTGTACCGGCCGTACGGGTCCGCCTCGCAGTCGGCCGTCCGCAGCGAGAAGCCCAGCTCCTCCATCGCGTCGAACACGGCCTGGAGCCGTCGGGTGGGGCGCACGTCCAGGTAGTCCGTGTCGTCCGGGTCGACCGCGAGGTCGATGTCCAGCTCCGTCTCCACCCACGCCTCGGCGTCGCCCATCGTCACCGGGGTGTGGTACGGTACCTGGAACGTCGTCTCTCGGACGGTCTCCTCGTCCGGCTCGATCACGAGGTCTTCCGCGACGACGAACCGATCCAAGTCCACCTCGCGGTAGCCCTCCTCCGTGAGATACCGGGTCTCGATCTCGATCCTGACGCTACCCACCTCCTGTTGGACGTCGCCGCCGGCGATCTGTACGTCCGCAGTGACTGTCTCTCCGGGGACGACCGTCTCCGACGGGAGGACCGTGTCGACGGACGCGTTGCCGATACCGACGCTGGCGATGACTTTCTTCATGCTGTGACGGCTGATCCGTCCGGGTGTACTGTGTGTCTTGTGGCGGGGCTGGCGTGTCTCGTGACGACTCGGCGATACGTCACGCGACGGGAGGCACCGACGGCGTCCCTCGACACGCTCGCACGACGGTGTCTCTCGTGGCGCCACCGCCCGACAGAGCCAACTCCCGGGGGTACACAGACGCGTCTGTGACCGAACGACGCTGTCCAGACTGTAACGTCCGCCTGGAGCCCGTAGAGTTCGGAATGTCCGACGCCTACAACCCACACGTGAAGACGGGGGACAGACAGGAGGGGCTGCTCGGCCGGCTCGGCGTCGACGAACGCCGGTCCGTCTCGGCGCTGCTGTGTCCGGAGTGTGACCGACTGCTGTGGTACGCCGACCCGGCCGACGCGGAGTGACACGTAGCGAGCGGAAGCCCACCCGTTCACGGGTGGGTCCGAGCGACAGCCCGACTATTCAGTGGAACGAGTTGAATTACGAGCGCCGCCAGCAACTCTTCGACGGCGAGAGTGTGTGAGACACCGACGACTACCGGAAGCAGTACGTCGACGTTCTCGGCTCTGCCACCGCACAACGGGTGATTCAGAAGAACAAATCGACGTGGCAGTCCTTTTTGCTGCCCGCGAGAACGGCGAGGATACGACCCCGCCAGGCTACCGGGGCAACAAGCACGATGGCCGCGAGCTACGAACGACGCGACGGCGCGACCACGCACAGTATGCACTGGTTCGGGACCTGATAGAACGGCTCTACGCAGAGGGGTCGCTACCGTGTACGTGGGCGACCTCACGGACGTTCTCTCGACGCACTGGTGCGCCGAGGTGAACGAAAGGACCCACCAGTTTTGGGCGTTCGGGGCGTCTGTCGAGCGGCTATCGCATACCGCTGAAGAATACGGTACCACCGTCGAGGTGCACTCAGAAGCCGATACGACCCGGACCTGCCCGGCGTGTGGCGAACAGGACAGTACAGGTCGGGACGGCGACGTGTTCCGGTGTCCGTGCGGTCACGAAGCCCACGCGGACCTGTGCGCGTCTCGCACGCTCCTCAAACGACAGACTGGCCGACCCGAGGTCGGGTCGGTGGCACGGCCCGTGCGTCTCGAGTGGGACGACCACAACTGGTCGGAGGCACCACACTCTCCCGAGAGGAGAAGTCCCGACGAGAAGCGCACAAACCGCAGTACCGGCGACGGGAAACTTGCCTCCGTGGGTGCGGCATAGCCAACGTCCCAACCGGAGGAATCCCACGGCTCCAGCCGTGGGAGGATGTCGAGGCGACGGAACCCTCAAGCCCACGCGCTCCCGACCCCCGGCAGATCGGATGTCTGACGGCTCGCCTTCCCCCACGCTGGAGACCCCGTTGTCCGTCGGCGGCGTGCGACTCCCCAACCGACTGTACCGTGCGCCACTGCTGGAGTGTGCCGGCAACGGCCCGGAGGCCGTCGACGCACTGATCGCGGACCTGGAGCCGGCGGCCGCGAGCGGCGCCGGCCTGCTCTGTCAGGGGGCGACCATCGTCCGCGAGCGGGGCGGCTGTGCGGCCCCGGGGATGACCCGCGTCCACGACCCCGAGTTCGTCGCCGAACTGGAGCGGCTGACGGACGCCGTCCACCGCCACGGCGCCCGGATTGCGATCCAGTTGGAGCACGGCGGACTCCGCTCGATGGAGACCTGGCACCGAGAGTACCGCCGCGAACACCCGGATCTGCGGCAGTTGGCCGTCTCGGAACCGCCCTGGCAGCTGCGGGCGCTCGAACGGGCGGGGTTCGTCGCCTACGACGCACACGTCCTGTCGACGGCAGAGGTGTACGAGCTGGCGGCGGACTTCGGCCGGGCAGCCGCCCGGGCCGTCGACGCCGGCTACGACCTGATCCACCTCGCGGGCGCCAACATGGGCATCGTCCACCAGTTCTGCTCCCCGTTCTACAACCGCCGTGACGACGAGTTCGGCGACCTCGGGCGGTTCTTCGAGGTCGTGCTCGCCGAGATCCGCGACCGGGCCGGCGACGTGCCCGTGATGACGAAGGTGCCCGCGGAGACGGAGGCGCCGCCGTTCGTCCGGCGGCGCCGCTCCGTCGCCGAGACCGTCAGACTCTGTCAGCGGCTCGCGGCGGCCGGCTACGACGCGCTCGTCCCGGTGAACGGCTCCGTGTTCTGGGACATGTCGGTCATCCGTGGGGAGTTCCCGGACGCGGCCTGGCGGGCGGAGCGTCACCGCGACGGCTACACGGACGCCTTCGGCTCGCGGCTGCGGGCCGCCGCAGTCGCGGCCGCGAACTGGGTCGAGTCGTTCCAGTTCGACTTCGAGCCGGCCTGGAACGCCGACCTCTGTCGGCGGGTCCGGGACCGTGTGGACGTGCCCGTGCTGCTAGAGGGCGGTGTGCGCGAGCGCCCTCGGATCGACTCGTTGCTGGGTGACGCCTGTGACGCCGTCGGGATGGCCCGCCCGTTCTACGCCGAGCCGCGGCTCCCCGCTCGACTGCTGAACGACGACGGGGCCGCCGTCGTCTGTGAGAACTGTAACAACTGTGTCGTCCCGCAGGCCGCCGGCGAGGCGGGCGTCTGTCGCACTCCGGCGGTGTTGGAGCGTGCCGGCCGGCTCCGCGCCGAGGGAGCCTACGAAGACGACGACTGAGTCGTCGGAGGCGTCACCCCGGCGAGCACGACACGACCGGACGACGCGGCCGGCGAACACGAGAGGCGGAGCCGACCGTCGCTACAGCGTCTCCCGGACGGCAGTCTCACACTCGCGGAGCGCCTCGTAGCGACCCTCGCCGTCGTCGCCGGCCCGGTAGTCGACGGCGTGGACGACCCGCCAGCCGTCGTCGAACGCCAGCCCGCGCACCCACTCGTCGGTGGCGACGAGCAGGCCACGGGTGTCGTCCGTGTCGTCACTCGTTTCGTCGGTCGGGTCGTCGTCGGAGCCACCCGCGTCGGTGTCGACGGCGACCGCGAGCGTCACCGGCTCCGAACGGTTGAGCCTCGAGACGGTCGCGTCCGACAGCGGACGCGTCGGGAGGCTGTCGACGACACTCACTTCAGACGCTCCTGGAGAACGGACGGGTGGGCGGCTTCGACGCCCTCGACGGCGAGCACCTCCTCGTCGATCACCACGCCGAGGTCCTCGCCGTCCGCGGCGCGCACCTCGGCCATGAACATGTGATCGCCCGAGGAGGTGTACAGTCGTTCGATCGCGTCGAGGGACTTGAGCCCCCGGGTGGCCTCGACGTAGCGGTCGCTCTCGGCTTCGACCCCGACGAACGCGATCGTGCGGCCGGAGAGCTTCTTGGGGTCGACCTCGGCGGAGTAACCGACGACCACCCCGTCGTCCTCCAGTTGGTCGATGTACTTCCTGACAGTCGGCTTCGACACCCCCGCACGCTCCGCAATCTCGGCGTGAGAGGCCTGCGCGTCGGCCTCGAGGGCGTCGAGGACGCGCTCGGCCGTCGACGACGAACTCATGAAGGGACATTTACGGTGAGCGAAAAAGTACCTTGCGAAGAAGAAAACGTGGTTGGGAGGTTCGTCGCCACCGGAACGGTCTCGGTGGCGCGGGATTCGTCGCCGCCGGAACGGGCCCGGTGGCGCGGGATTCGTCGCCGCCGGAACGGGCCCGGTGGCGCGGGATTCGTCGCCGCCGGAACGGGCCCGGTGGCGCGGGATTCGTCGCCGTTGTCACTCGGAGGCGGCGGGTACGTCGCCTGCGGGGTCGCCGTCGCCGTTGCGGGCGTGTTCGATGGCCTGTCGGGTGTCGTCCTCGACGCTGGCGAGGTGACACAGGGGGTTGCCGGGGGAGACGACCGGGTTCTCCAGCACGCCGACGACGACGCCGGTGAACGGCGCCTCGACGACCGTCTTCTCCGTCTTGAACGGGTTCGTGATCGTACACACCCGGTCGCCACCGTGGACGAGCCCGCCGCGGTCGGCGTGGACCTCGACGATGCCGCCGACGTCGGCCCGGAGCCAGGTCTTCTCCTCCCAGCCGGAGACGGTGGTGCGCCACCCCGGCCACCGTACCTCGCGGTCCGGGAACACGCCGTACTCCCCGAACACGCTCTCGACGCCCGCGAGCGCGTGGTCGATCAGGTGGCGCTCGAACCGGTGGGCCTCACCCATCTCCACCGTGATCGTCGGCACGCCTGCCTCCGACAGCTCCCGGCGGAGCATCCCCTCGGAGCCGTCCGTGTCCATGATCATGTTCGTCCCGAAGGCGCGCGCCAGCCGTGCCACGTCCTCGTCGTTCATGTCCGCTCGGACGTGGAACATGTTCGACCGCCCGCGCGTGGAGGTGTGGAAGTCGACCCCGAAGTCACACTGTGAGAGGAACTGCTCGTAAATCCGGTGGGCGATGCGTTTCGCACCCGTCGAGTCGGGGCTCCCCGGGAACGCACGGTTCAGATCCCGGTCCTGCACCGGGAGGTACCGCTCCTGTGAGACGAACCCCTGCGTGTTGACGACCGGCAGACAGACGAGTGTGCCGTGGACGTCGGCGTGGTTCCAGTCGTGGGCCACCTCCCGCACCACTTCGACCCCGTTCAGTTCGTCCCCGTGGACGGCCGCGGTCAGAAACGCCGTCGGTCCGGGTCGTTCCCCGCAGACGACCGTCACGGGCGTCTCCACCGGGTCGCCCAGGTACGTCTCGCTGACGGGGAACCGGACGTGTTCCGTCTCGCCCGGACGGACCTCTCCCCCGTCCCAGGCGAACGGCTCTGCACTCATACCCCCCCTTCACGACCGGGTGGTATTGTGGCTTCCGAGTCGGGGGCGACGAGAACGAGTGACAGGCCGACAGTTCGGGCGAACACACCCTTCGCGGCGGCGACTCCCGTGACGGCTCACTGCGGGTCGAACCGGGCGGCGACGTACAGGAGCGTCACGCCGAACAACACGGACACCGCCGTCTCCGAGGTGACGACCGGCGGACAGTTCGTCCCCGCCGAACACACCTGGAGGCTGGCGACGAGTGCCCGAACGACGACGAACGCGCCGCCGAGCGCCGTCACGACCCGCGCGACTCCGTCGAGAGGGACGAACGACCGCCGCAGTGTCTCGGCCAGCTGTCTCACGTGTTCGTTCACCGTCGATCACCGCCGGGCGTCACTGACATCGTCTGCTGTGTGTCCGTCGAACACACAAAAAGTCTCCCTCGGAGTGTCGGTTCGTGACGACCGCCCGCCGGGGCTACTCCGACTCGGCGCGTCGGCTCGCCCGTTCTCGCGCGGTGTCGCGTGCCCGCCGAACGAGGCCGTCCACGCCGCTGCGCTCCACGACGGCGTCCACGGTCGCCCGTTTCTCGCCGACGGTCGCGCCCACGAGTGCCCCCGCGGCCGCGCCGCTGGAGGCCGCGTTCCGGCCGAACAGTCCCCCGACCGCACCGCCGACGGCGCCGCCGACCGCCGCGTACTTCGCCCTGTCGACCGTCCGTGTGATGCGTTGACGCATACCGTGATCCTACGCGGGCCGGCTACAAGTGTCTTCCTCCCGGCTCGTCGTGACGACCGCGTAGCAGTTGCCGCTCGAAACCCGCGTCGAACGGACGGTCAGCCGGCTGTCGGCCAGGTCCGCCCGGAACTCCGCGGGGTCGTACACGTGGTAGTACCGCGGGACCGTCTCGCCGCCGGGGAGCGTCCAGTCGACGGTCGTGTCGAACCCCTCCTCGCGGTCGAATCGGTCGTGGGCCGTGCTCCAGACGGAGACGACCGCGACGCCGTCGGGCGCGAGCACGCGGGCCAACTCCGACAGCGACGCCACGCGGTCGGTCCGCGTCGGGACGTGGTGGAGCGTGGCGACGTACACCCCCAACTCGACGCTGTCCGTCCGGACCGGGAGTCGGACGGCGTCGCCCGCGACGGCCGCGAGCCGGTCGTCGTACTCCCGCTCCGTGGCCCGCTCGCGGGCGACCGCCAGCAACGCCCGACTCGCGTCGAGGGCCACCACGCGGTCCGTCCGCTCGGCCAACAGCTCGGCGTGGCGACCGTTGCCGGCGCCCAGATCCAGCCCGACGGTTCCCTCGCGGTCCGCCAGGAACTCCCGCACCTCCGGCCACGGGTGGTGGCGGGTCTCGGCGAAGTGGTCTGCGATTCGGTCGTACGTCTCCGCGACCGCGCGTCGCCGTCCTGTCGCGTCTCCGCCGGACTGTCCCGTCTGTTCGTCTCCGTCGAACCCTGCCATTCAGACCACGTACGTGAACACCACGTAGGCGACGGCCAACATCAGTGTGACGTGTTTCGCTCCGTCGCGGACGTTCCCCTCGCCCAGTTGCCCGGCGATGAGGCCCGAGGACAGCCCCTGGACGACGGCCGCGTGGAAGAACAGGACGACGTACTGCGCCGAGTTCACGTTCTGGATCCCCGACAGCGCCCCGGCGCCGCCGCCGACCCCGGGGACGGAGCCGCCGCCGGGCAGCGAGCCGCCCAGCTCCGCGCTCTCGATGGCCGGCAGGAACGACGCCGTCAGCGCGCCGACGATGGCCAGGAACACGAAGAAGGAGACGTAGATCACGATCATGTACGTCGCCATCACCTGCCGGCGCTCCCGGCGGAGCTGCTGGGTAGAGCGGGCCTCGTCGGCCGCGATCTCCATCACCGGCGCCACGTCGCCGCTGGCGGCCACGGCGTTCGTCGTCAGGGCGACTGCCCGGGTCATCATCACGGAGTTGACTCGTTCTCGGAGACGGTGGAGCGCCGTCGCCAGGTCGGCGCCCCACTCCACGTCGCGCCAGGTCCGGCGTAGCTCCGGCGTGAGCGCCCCCACGTCGTCGCGCGACAGCGTCTCCACGCTCTCCACGACGGACATTCCGGCGTCGTTGACGGACGCCATCCGGTCTAGGAAGTCCGGCACCGCCGACTCGATCCGTTTGGTGCGTCTGCTCTCGTACTCGTAGACGGCCGCGTACACCCCGATCACGGAGACGAGCCCCTCCACGACTGGGCTGTCGAGCGTCCGGGCGGCCGCGAGCGGATCCGCCGGCACCGCACCCGCCCGGACGAGGATCCAGACGAGCGCCACCGGAACCGTCACCCACGCCGTCACGGACGGCCGTTCGCGGAGGAGTCGCCCCGGCCGGCGCAGCAACGACAGGTACGACTCGACGGCGTCGTACGCCGCCAGCCGCTGTCGACTCTCCGCCCACCGATCCGCCGTCGTCTCCTCCGTCACCGTCCCGCCGTCGGCCGCCGCCTCCTCCCCGCCGTCGGTCGTGGCCACCGGCCGACCGGCGCCGTCGACGGCGACCGACCCCGTCGTCGCCAACGGCTCGGGCCCGCCACCGTCCCCGTCACCACCCCCCAGCGCGGTCGTCCGGGGGTCCGTGTACGACTCCGTCGCCGCGCCGGCGCCTCGGGTCCGCTGTGAGACGGAGTCGATGTAGACGGCGAACCCCAGCGTCGCCAACGGGACGCCGAGGTACACCACGAACCGCAACACCACCATCGTGTTCTGGCCGAGCACGAGCCCGATCACGACCAGGATCGTGATGAGGAACAACGGGCCGGCCACCAGGACCGTCACGTACGCCTCGGCCATCGTCGACAGGATCTCCAAGTACTGCTCCTGTTGTGACTCCGCCTCGTCCTGGTACCGCTGGTACTGGTTGCGGAGAAACTCCGAGAGGTTGCGCCCACTGCCCAACACGGACGAGAGGTTGCCCGCGAACTCCGACATGTTGTCCGAGGGAGTGCGCTCGGACAGCCGGTCCATCGCCGTGATGGGGTCGGCCCCCAGCGTCTCCATCTCCCTGACGGCCACCCCCAACTCCCGGGCGGCCTCCCCGTACACGTCCTCGTTGTCGGCGAGCGTGTTCATCACCTTCGGGAACGCCATCCCGGACCGCGAGAGGGCGTACACGAACGCCACCGTCCGCGGGAGGGTGGCCTCGATCTTCCCCGCCCGAGCGTACGCCGTGTTGTCCACCAGGAGCCACCGGCCGTAGTAGGTGCCGGCGCCGAACAACGTCCCGAACGTCGCCGACGACACCAACAGCAACGGGAACAGTTGGACGACGCCCAGATCGGAGACGGTGTCGAACTCGCCGACGAACGACAGCGCCGGGGGGAGTCTGGCGGCGATGGCCTCGCCGCCGACCTGGAGCGCGAACAACCCGCCGGCGATGACGTACACCCCGAGCACGCTCCCGACCAGCCCCAACACCGCCGCGAACAACAGCGTCTGGGCGGCGAACGACCGGTGGGTGTCGCCGACGTGTGCCGCCCGCATCCGGCGTTGTTGGTCCCGTTTCCGGTCGCTCTCCCGGGCGACGTACTGCCCGAAGAACGTCACCGCGACGCGGGTGAGGAACACCTCCACGTCGTCGTCGAACTGCGCGAGCACCAACGGGACGAGCAGCCCGAGGGCGCCCACCAACGGGAGTAGCCACAACACCATCTCACTGGAAGCCGCCGTCGGTCTCGGCGCCGACGCCGGCGTCACCGCTGTCGTAGTCCGGCTCCGACGCGTCCGCGCCCGCCGTGACGGCCTCGTCGTCCAGCACGCTGTCGACCAACTGTTCGTCCTCGATCCGGGCCATCGTCTCCTCGGCGTCGGCGTAGTACTCGTTGACCAACGCCGTGAACGTCCGGTAGTCCGTCACCCCGCGGTCCATGAGGTGTTGGAGGAACTGCTGGCGGTCCCGCATCTCCGACAGCAGTTCCGACCGGCTCCAGCCCCGTTCCTCCTGGATCTCGTCCAGCAGGCTGGAGTCGTTGCGCTGGAACTCGTCGGCCTCCGGCAGCCAGCTGAACGCCGACGAGTAGTTGAGCTCTTCGGTCCGTTGGTCGATGCCGCCGATCTCGCCGACGGTCTTCGCACGGCGGACGCGCTCCCCGTCGAACCGGGTGAGCGTCTGGATCGACAGCATGTCCAGGCTCTGGACCATCGCCCGCGGGACGTTGATCGGCTCGTTCTCCAAGCGGTTGATGACGGTCTCGATGGAGTCTGCGTGCATCGTCGAGAACGTCGTGTGGCCCGTGTTCATCGCTTGGAACAGCGTCACCGCCTCGTCGCCACGCACCTCGCCGACGATGATGTACTCCGGGCGGTGGCGCAGTGCCGACCGCAGCAGGTCGTACATGTCGATGTCCGACCCCTCGCCCGTCTGTTCGCGGGTGACCGACGACAGCCAGTTGTCGTGGTACAACGACAGCTCCCGGGTGTCCTCGATGGTGAGCACCTTCGCCCGCGGCGGGATGAACATCGACACCGCGTTCATCGAGGTGGTCTTGCCGGAGGCGGTGCCGCCGGCGAAGATGAGGCTCTTGTTGTGCTCGATACACAGCCAGAAGTACGCCATCTGCTCGACGGAGAAGGTGCCGTACTCGATCAGGTCCACCGGCGTGAACGGCTCGTCTGCGTACTTCCGGATGGTGAACGCCGACCCGCGGGGCGTGACCTCCTCGCCCAGCGTCAGCTCCACCCGGGCCCCGTTCGGCAGCGTCGTCCCGACGATCGGTTCGCCGACGGAGACGTGGTTGCCGGACCGCTGTGCCAGCCGCGTGACGTAGTTGTCCAGCTCCTGGCTCCCGAACACGACGTTCGTCTCGATGTCCGTGTAGCGGTCGTGGTAGACGAAGATCGGGAGGTCGTAGCCGTCACAGGAGATGTCCTCGATGTGTGGGTCGTGGAACAACGGATCCACCTTCCCGTACCGCCGGAAGTCGCGGGCCAGGTAGTACAACAGCGCGTGGAAGCTGTTCATCCCGACGTCCGCGCCGTACTGTTCTAACAGCCGCGCGAGCTCCTCGCGGAGCGTCTCCTGGCCGGCACGACCCACGCCCTCGCGGAACAGGAGGGGGTCGCGGATGTCCTCCACCACCCGGGCGAGCAGTTCCCGTTCGAACTCGTCTAGTTCCGGCTCGACGGCGTGGTAGTAGTGTTCTGCCGCCTCCGGGTCGTGGGTGACGACGACGTAGGCGTACGGCGCGTTCACCCAGTAACGCTCTACCACCTCGTGGCCCTCGGGCGGCTGGAAGTCCGCCAGCGGGCCGTCCTCGGGCCGGAACGGCCGTGTGTCCAGGTCCGTGCCGCGCAGCATCTCCAGGGTGCGACGAATCCGCTCCGTCACCGACAGCTCCTCGTCGTCCCGCTCTAGCGTCGACCCGAGCGCCTCGGAGATGTCGCCGGCCATCGGTTCGTACTGTCTCGGGGGCCAGCGAACTTAAATCCGGCCCACCCCCGTGCCGCCGGGTCGCGGCGCGGTCGCGTCACACTTACTCGTGGAGCCCTACGTCGTGGTGTGGCCGCCACGGAGTACGGCTTCGAACTCGCGTTGTGTGCGACCCTGGAACGGGAGACGGAGTGGGTGGTGTCCCGCCAGCACGGCGGCGCGGTCGCCGACCCCGGGGGACGGATCGTGGACGTGGTCGGGGTCGTCCCCGGGCCGGCGTTCGACGACCGAGCGGCGATCACGGACCGGACGATCCCGCCGGCGGCGGTCGCGGCGGACGTGGGCGTCGGCCGCGCACGCCGGCCGGAGCGGGCGTTCGACTGTCACCCGGAGCGTCGCGAGGAGGCCGTCGAGGCGGCCGTCGACTGTGGGTTCCTGGCGTCCGAACACGACGGCACGGAGAGGCGGGTCCGCCAGACCACACGCTACCCCGATGGGTGGGTCGACGAGCTCGTCGCCGTCGAGAACAAGCCGGATCTCGACCGCCCGGGCGACCTCCGGGCACAGCTCCGACTGGACGCCAGTCTCGGCCTGTTCGACCGTGTCGTGTTGGCGACGGCGACACACGTCACCGGCGCCCACCGCAACCGCGTTCCCGAGTCGGTCGGAATCTGGGAGTTCGACCCGGAGACGGGCGAGCGGACGGTCGTTCGGCCGCCCGACCGGCTCCCGGTCGACGAGCCGGGCGTAGAGCCCGGCGAGGCCCACGACGGCCGGACGGCGGTGACCGTCGTCTCCGCCGACGAGAAGGCGGCGCGGCGTCGCGTGGTCGCGGAACGTGCCTACGGCAAAGGGTGGCGACCGTCGTCGTACCCCGCGTGCGCCCGGTGTGAGCCGGACGAGAACGGCCTGCCGTACTGTGCGGCCTACGACCGGGTGGTCGCCCCCGGCAGCGACTGCGGCGACGACTGTCCGCGCCGCGAGCCCGCGGACCCGCCGGCCGTCGACGCCGACGCGCTCCGCGCGTCCCGGACTCCCTGGGTCCGCGACCCTCCGGGTACCAGACGCCGCCAGACCGGGCTCGACCAGTTTTGAGCGGCGACGATCCGGTGGGCGACAGTCGGCGGACAGCGGGCGTCGGCGGGCGACGGCAGACGGCCGCGGACGACGAGGAGTCGACGGCGTGCGTCCCCGGACGGGAGCGGGCGAACAACGGGCGTCTGCGGACGAGAGCAGGCGATCAGTGGGCGCCCACGGACGACGGCGAGCGGACGACGGGAGTTTTGTGGGCGGGGCACCAACGACGCGACATGACAGACCAGCGAGTCGTCTCGTTGTTGCCGTCGGCGACGGAGACGCTGTGTGCGCTCGGCGTGGAGCCGGTCGGGGTGACCCACGAGTGCGACTACCCGCCGGAGGTCACGGACCTGCCGACGGTCGTCCACAGCCGGATCGACACGGACGGCGACAGCGCGGCCGTCGACGACGCGGTCCAGGCGGCAGACGACGGCGTGTACCAACTCGACCGGGAGCGACTCCGGGAGCTAGACCCGGACGTGGTCGTCACCCAGGGGATCTGTGACGTGTGTGCCGTCGACGAGACGGTCGCCCGCGAGACGATCGCGGACCTGGGGCTGGACGCCGAGTTCGTCGCCACCCACCCGCACACGCTGACGGACGTGTTCGACAACGTCGAACGGCTGGGCGAGGTGCTGGGTCGGTCGGAGCGAGCGACCCAGCTCCGAGCGGAGTTGGAGTCGCGGGTCGCGGCCGTCCGAGAGACGGCGACAACGGCCGTCGAGGAGACCGGCCGACCGCCGGTGGCCGTGTTGGACTGGCTGGACCCGGTAATGGTCGCCGGCCACTGGGTGCCGGAGCTGGTCGAGATCGCCGGCGGAGAACCGGTGCTCGCCGACGTGGGCGAGCGGTCCGGCCCCGTCCGCTTCGAGCGACTCGTCGCGGCCGAACCGTCGGTCGTCGTCTGCGGGCCGTGCGGGTTCGCCGTCCCCCGGACGCTCGCGGACGCCGACGCGCTCGTCGACCGCGATGGGTACGACGACCTCCCGGCGGCACCCGACCGGACGTACGTCGTCGACGGCAACCACTACCTCAACCGTCCGGGGCCGCGGCTCGTCGAGAGTCTGGAACACCTCGCGGCCGCGATCCACCCCGAGCGGTTCGACCCGCCGGGGACGGCGCTGTGCCGGCTCGACGCCGCCGCTGGCACCGCGACGACCGTCGCCACCGGCGAACAGAGAGCCGTCCCCGCCGTCGACGACTCCGACTCGACGGCGACCGCCGTCACAGACGCAGAGTCGCCGGAGCCGTCGCGGGCCCCGGAGTCGGAGTAGCCTCCTTCCGCGTTCACTCCTCGAACTGTGACAGCACGGCCGCCTTCGCGTCCGTGAACGCCGTGCTCGTCCGGTCGCGGGGCCGCGCCGCCGGCGGCTCCACCACGTCGGCGACCGTCCCGGGACCCTCGGAGAACACGACGACGCGATCCGAGAGGTACACCGCCTCGTCGATGTCGTGGGTGACGAACAGGACCGTCTTGCCGGTCTCGTCCCAGATCTCCAACAGCTCGCGGTGGAGCGTCGCCTTCGTCCGTTCGTCCACGCTGGCGAACGGCTCGTCCATCAGGAGGATGGGCGGGTCGACGGCCAGCGCACGGGCGATACCGACCCGTTGGCGCATCCCGCCGGACAGTTCCCGCGGGTACTGGTCGCGCGCGTCGGCGAGTCCGACCAGATCGAGACAGTAGTCGACCCGCTCGGAGACGGTGAACCCCTCCGGGGCTCCCACCTCCTCCAGCCCGTAGCGGACGTTGCCGGCGACGGTGCGCCAGGGGAACAGGGCGTCGTCCTGGAACACCATCCCGCGGTCCGGGCCGGGACCCTCGACGGGAGCACCGCCGACCGTCACTCGACCCTCCGTCGCCGTCTCCAGCCCGGCGATGATCCGGAACACCGTCGACTTCCCGCAGCCGGACGGGCCGACGACGGAGACGAACTCCCCGCGGGTGGCGTCGAACGAGGCGTTCTCGACGGCTCTGACCGGGCCGTTCTCCCCGTCGTACGTCTTGGCGACGTCGTCCAGACGGACCTGGACCTCGGCGTCGCTCGCCTCCGTCAGCGCCACGACAACACCCTCCCTTGGACGAACACGATCAGTCGGTCGGTCGTCAGGAACAGCGTCCCGATGACGAACATGTACGCCACCACCACGTCCATCTGGAGGAAGTTGGCGGCGTCCCAGAGGTGTTTCCCGATGCCGGCCACCCCCAGGAGTTCGGCCGCGACCATCACCATCCACGCCTGGCCGGCGGCGGTCCGGAAGCCGGTCGTCAGCTCCGGCACCGCAGACGGCAACACCACCTTCCGGACGAGCCGCAGGTCCGAGTCGGTGCCGAGCGACTGGGCCACCTCCAACAGCTCCTGGTCGACCCCCGCGACGCCGCTCTCGGCGTTGTAGTAGTTGATCCAGAAGGCGACGACGGCGACGATGAACGCCGCGCCGGCGTCCGTGAGGCCGAACCAGACGATTGCGAACGGGATCCACGCCAACGGCGGCACCGGCCGCAGGAACTGCGCGACCGTGCCGACAGTCTCGGCGGCCGTGTCGCTCCAGCCGACGAGCACGCCGACGCCCATCCCGAACGCGCTGCCGACGAGCAGTCCGGGGATGTAGTGCCGGAGGCTCTGCCAGATCAGCTCGAAGACGAGCCCGCTGGCGGCGTCGCTGGCGACGACGGCCGCGACCGCCGGCGGCGCCGGCAGGAGGTTCGCCGGAGTGACGGCCGCGCCGCCCCACCAGACGGCGACGAACACCATCAGCGCGCCGATCTGGAGCGCCGTCGACCGCAGGCTCTCCAGCCGGAACCCGCCGTCGTCGGCCGTGAGGTACGCCGCCGTGTCCGGCTCACCCGCCACTGCTGGTCACCTCGTCGTGGAAGCTGTGGTCGAACACGTCCGACTCCGTCAGGTCCGTGTCGACGTTGCCCAGCTGTTGGTGGAAGTCGTTGTACACCAGACTCTTGTCGACGATCTCTCTGGGGTCCGAGACGAACGTCGAGGCCGGCGATCGGATCGCCGTCCGGGCGGTCTCGACCGGGAGGATCTCCGTTCCGATCACCTCGCTGGCCATCTTCGCCGCCTCGTCGCGGTTCTCCCGGACGAACTCCGTCGCCCGGACGTGCGTCTCCACGAGCGACCGGACGAGCGCCGGCTGGTCGTCGATCAACGCCTGGCTCGGCTGGAGCACGGCGCCCGGCTGGCCGGGCATGATCGGCGCCGCGTACCGGAACGGCTCGACACCTCCGTCGTCGCGGGCCAGCTTCGTGGCGATCGGCTCGATCACGCTCCCGCCGTCCACCTTCCCCGTCAGCAGCGTCGACTGGAGCGCGCTCGGGCTCTGGCCGTTGATGCTGACCACGTCCGTCGACAGGCCGAGCGCCTCCTCCAGCCAGAATCGGAGGAACACGTCGGGAGTCGACCCCGCCGGCAGCGTCGCGAACGACGGCTTCCGACCGACCTCCTCGCGGAACACACGGAAGGCGTCGCTCCCGTGCTCGTTCCAGTACCCCCGGAACCGCTCGCCTGCGACCATCACGTTCGGCTCCAACACGTTCGCCGCCACCACCTTCGAGTCGACGCCGTTGGCGATGCCGACCAGTCCGGGGCTGATCCCGACGTACGCGAGGTCGAGTGACCCGCTCTGGTACGCCTGGACCAACGGCGGCCCGCCGCCGAACGTCTCCACCTTGATGTCCGCGTCCAACTCGTCGTACCACCCCTGCCGCTGGATCACGAAGTGTTGCATCATCGGGAACACGTCCAGCGTCCCCAGGGTGAGGGTCTCCCCGCCGCTGCCACCGCCCCCGACACAGCCGCCAAGCGCCGTCGCCCCAGTCACCGCTGTGCCCGCTCGCAGGAACTGTCGCCGCCGCACCGCGTTCGTCTGCTCTGTCACTCTACAGTCTACGCACGAGACGGGTTTGAACCCGTCACCGGCTCCCGTCGTTGCCGTCACCGACGACGGCTGTCGATCTCGCTCTGTGACCGAGACGGCGTTCTCAGTCCGTCTCCCGCCCGTTGACTGGCATCTCCGGATTCGGGTCGATCGAGAGCCGTCACAGGATACAGTCTTACTTGCCGTTATCGGCCGTTCACCCCTGTCCGACCATCGAGTCCCGGTCGGCCCACTCCGTCTCGCGGATCTCGTACTTCTGGACCTTCCCGGTGGCGGTGGTCGGGAGTTCGTCGACGAACTCCACGCGCCGGACGGTCTTGTACGAGGCCAGTCGGTCACGGGTGAACTCGGTGAGGTCGTCGGCCGTCACCGGCGGGTCGTCCGGGTCGCCGTCCGGGACGACGAACGCCTTCGGCGTCTCCCCCCACTGGTCGTGTGGCGAGGGGATCACCGCGACGTCGGTCACGTCGGGGTGGTCGAACAGGGTGTCCTCCAGTTCGATGGAGGAGATGTTCTCCCCGCCGGAGACGATGATGTCCTTCTTGCGGTCCTGGATGGAGACGAAGCCGTTCTCGTCGACGACCGCGAGGTCGCCGGTGTGGTAGTAGCCGTCGACGCGGTCGTGGAAGGCGGTCTCGGTCGCCTCCGGCTTCTCCCAGTAGCCGTCCATCACCTGGTTGCCGCTGACGACGATCTCCCCCAGCGTGGCGTCGTCCCGGGGCACGTCCTCGCCGTCCTCGTCTACCACCCGCACCTCCGTGCCGAGGAAGCCGATCCCCTGGCGCTTCTTCAGTCGGTAGCGGTTGTCGTCGTCGAACAACCGGCCGGCCTCGGAGGTGGTGATCAACGGCCCGGTCTCCGTCGCGCCGTACACGTGGAGGAGGTCCCAGCCGAACTCCTCTTCGACGGTCCGGAGTGTCGCCTCCGGCGGGGCGCTGCCGGCGGTCGCGGCCCGCACCGGCGCGTCGCCGGTCGTCGTCACGTCGTGGTTCGCGTGGTACTCCTGGAGCACGTTCAGGACCGTCGGCGCGGCACAGAGGTACGACACGTCCTCCGACTGGATCGTCTCGAAGACGGTCGCCGCGTCCACGCCGCGCGTACAGACGTGTGTGGCACCGGCACCGGTCACGGAGTAGACGTGGCCCCAGCCGTTGACGTGGAACATCGGCAGCGTCCAGAGGTAGGTGTCCGTGTCGCGCACGTCCAAGTGGTACGCGGAGAGGTACGCGTGGAGCGTCTCGTTGCGGTGTGTACGACACACCCCCTTCGGGTCGCCGGTCGTCCCGGAGGTGTAGTTGATCGTCACCACGTCGTCTTCCGCCATCGACGGGCGTTCGTGGGCCGCCGGGTCGGCGTCGGCGAGCGCGTCGTCGAACGACTCCCAGTCCCCGTCGACGCGGTCCGGATCGTCCGTGAAGAACACCCCCGTCGGCACCTCGTCGCGGACGGCCTCGATCCGGTCGGCGTACTCGTGGTCGGCGTAGATCGCCGTCACGCCGGCGTCCGAGAGGGTGTACGCGAAGTCCTCCGGCGTGAGTCGGTAGTTGAGCGGGGTGTGGACCCCGCCGGCCTGAACCGTCCCGTACAACGCCGCCAGGTGGTAGTGGGTGTTCGGGTCCAACACCGCCACTCGGTCGCCGGGGGTGACGCCGCGCTCGGACAACGCGGCGGCGAACCGGTCTGCGCGCCGGCCGAGCTCGGCGTACGTGTACCGCTCGCCCGTCGTCGCTACGACCGCCGTCTCGTCGGCGTAGTAGTCTCGCGCACGGTCCAGGAAGTCGGTCACGAGGAGTGGTCGTTCCATCTCGACGGAGCGTCACGGACGTCCGTGTTAGTCCTTCCGGCGACTCCCGGTGACCGGGTGTCGTGGAGCCAACCACACTCGTCAAGTAGTCACGCGGCCGACTCTGGGAGCATGCGACGACGGACGTTTCTCGGCGGCGCGGGCGTGGCGGCGACGACCGGGCTGTCCGGCTGTCTCGGCGCCGTCGGCCTCGGCGGCGGCAACCCGGACGTGACGCTCTCGGAGCCGGACCGGGAGTACGACAGCGCCGACCTCCCGTACCCCGCCTGGGGGGAACGCGTCCCAGACGTGCGCGTGTCTGCGGCACTGGCCGACGGGCCGGTGGCCGTCCGCGAGCTACAGACGGCCTCGTTCGTCACCTTCTTCTACAGCCACTGTCGGACAGTGTGTCCGGTGTTGGTGGCGGCGCTCCGGAACCTCCAGGCGCGCGCCGCGCAGTCGGGCTACGGCGACCGGGTGACGTTCCTCCCGACGACGTTCGACCCGGCGCGCGACGACGCAGAACGGCTCCGAGCGTACGCCGCGGAGATGAACGTCGACCTGTCGGCGGGTAACTGGGAGTTCCTCCGGCCGGCCTCCCGCGACCGCGCGGAGACGGTCGTCACCGACGCGTTCGGCGTCACCTTCGAGCGGACGGAGCCCGAGAACATGGATCAGTACATGTTCGCACACGCCGCACTGACGCTGCTCGTCAACGCCGACGGCTACGTCGAACGAGCCTACCGGACGAAGTCCCCGGCCGAAGACGAGCTCGCAGCCGACCTGGAGACGGTGATCGGGGTGTGAGCGACGACCGAGCGGTGACACGCCGCCAGGCGCTGGCGGCGGTCGGCGGGCTGGGGCTCGCCGGCGGCGCCGTCTGGGTCGCCCGCCGCGGCGGCGCGACCGACGACGGCCTCCCGCTGCGGGTGGAGACGCTGGACGCTTCCGGCTCGTCGGCCGGCGAGACGCTCGTCCCCGTTCCCGGCCAGCCGACGGTGGTGGACCTGTTCGCCACCTGGTGTGCGCCGTGTGACGAACAGGTCGCCGAACTGGCGGCCGTCCGCGACGACTTCCCCGAGACCGCGTTCGTCTCCGTCACGAACGAACGCCCGGGCGGGAGCCTCTCGCGGGCGGACATCGTCGACTGGTGGGCCGAACACGACGGCGGCTGGACGCTCGGACTCGACCCCGGTAGCGAGGTCTTGACCACCTTCGGCGCCACCGGTCTCCCGTTCCTGGCGTTCGCCGACAGCGAGGGGGCCGTGGTCGACACCCACCGAGGCGTCCTGTCCCGGGACGACCTCCGCTCCCGTCTCGCCGAGCTGAGGTAAATCCTTAACAACTCTCGGCGTCTGAGTTGTTACATGACCGTCGTCAGCGTCTCGATGCCGGAGGAGTTGCTCGAACGGATCGACGAGTTCTCGGAGGAACACGGCTACACCGGTCGCAGCGAGGTGATCCGGGAGGCCGGCCGCAACCTCCTCGGCGAGTTCGAGGACCGCCGGCTGGAGGACCGCGAGCTGATGGGCGT
Organism: Halobaculum sp. MBLA0143; assembly: GCF_041361465.1. Taxonomy (NCBI): domain Archaea; kingdom Methanobacteriati; phylum Methanobacteriota; class Halobacteria; order Halobacteriales; family Haloferacaceae; genus Halonovum; species Halonovum salinarum. The sequence goes on along the minus strand of NZ_JBGKAC010000001.1, from coordinate 1,350,302 downwards.
CGTCACGGTCGTGTTCGACTACGAGACCACGACCGTCGAGGAGAAGATGATGCGACTCCGCCACGATCACGAGGGCACCGTCGTGTCGAACTTCCACAGCCACGTCGGCGGCCACCACTGCATGGAGCTGTTCGTGCTCGAAGGCGACTTAGAGGAGATCTCCACGTTCGTCGGCAAGGTGCGAGCCACCCGCGACACCCTCACCGTCGACTACAGCGTCCTGCCGGTCGACGACTTCGGCCCGTTGGACGATCTGTGAGCGGGCGTCGCCGCGAGTCGCGGTGAGATGGACGGGAGGGAAGCCACGGATCACTCGGGGCGAGGAGTCGATCCTCCCGCGGTAAGTGCCAGGCGCGCAATCTGGAACCGCGCTTCGCTCTCCCCGAAACGTGTTGTCGTGAACGACTACGACTCTGCTCTCGATCCCGTCTCGAGTGCATACAGATACCGGTCGTTGCTCTCGACGAACACTGTTTCATCTGCCACTGCTGGTAACGAAACCGACCCGCGCAGTTCGACCGACCACTCTTCTCGTCCCGTTACGGCATCGACTGCGTACAGTCGTCCACCCTGACCGACCAGAACCGTCTCGCCCACCACAGCGGCCGACGAGAACGGCTCCGACGAGTCGCTGAACCTCCACTCTACCTCGCCACTGTCAGTATCGATGGCGTACAGCTCGTTACTCGTCCACTCCGACCGGGAAATAAAGATAGTCCCGTTGGCGACTGCGGGAGAAGTGCGCATCACCTCTCCGATCTCCACGCTCCACGTCTCCGAACCGGTATCTGCTCGAAGTGCGTGTAACTCCTCGTCTTCCCCTACGACAAAGACGTGATCCTCACTGACGGTTGGAGTCGACTTCCAAGCGCACTCTACATCGACAGACCAGCTTCTCGATCCGTCTTCCGTACGTATCGCGTGGATAGAGTCATCACCTGCGAGGTATACGGTCTCGTCTCCGGCAACTGGTGGCGTGTGACTGTCGTTACCGATCTCCACGCTCCAGTCGACAGCCCCCGTCACAGTGTCTCGTGCGTACACCTTCTCGGCCCGAACGACGACGTTTCCGTCAATTAGAGTCGGTGAGCACTCGATGGACCCACCTTCTGTGGCTGCCGACCACTTCTCGTCACCTGTCTCCGGGTCCAAAGCCAGAAGAACGTCGTCGATCCCGACGAAAACTGCTTCGTCGGTTACCGTCGGCGACGAAGACGAGACCACACGACCGTCTGAACGGTAACGCCAACTCTCGTCTCCAGTTTCTGCGTCGAGTGCGTACACCTCGCTGGACCCGTTGGAGAAGTATAGCTTACCGTCGACAACGGATGCGGAGCCGTACCCGATGCCCGTTCCCACAGAACTAATATCGGATTCTTCGACAGTTTCGTGAGTCCACCGACACACGATCGGCTCCTCGGGTGCCTGCTGATGAGGGTGGTGACCTGTGCGCGCGGAGTCCGCCTGAAAAGTCGGCCAGTCCGACCCAGAAGACATACTGTTAGTTTAGAGACACCCCAATGGTTTAAATGACATGAATAGTACAGAGTAGGTATGCCCGCGATTCACGAGTACCACTGCAATACGTGTGATTTCACCATGTCCGATGGGTGGGGAGGGTACATGTACGTACAAGCGAAGATCTGTTCAGAGTGCGGTGAAAGGGTAAACGAAATCGAAGACTTCTGTGTCGGTTGTGGAACGCCGACGGACGAAGTCGACGCCGACGGATACGAGCGAGTTACGTGCCCGCATCCCAGTGAACATCACACCGTCAGGCGGGTCTTGGGTGAGGATTCATCCGACCAAAAACAGAGCAAGCGGACCGGCTTCAACTCCTACTCCGTCTGTCTCGACTGTCTCTCTCAGTTCGAGCTGGATACAAAGCGCGACGAGCGCCAGTGTCCGGAGTGTAACAGTGAGCGAGTGAAGACACAGGACGAACTAGTGGGCGACGAGTGCCCGAACTGCTCCGAGGGAACGTTCGTCCAAGGCGAGATGGTAGCAATGTCGTAAACTGTACGCCCACACGGTGAGTCGTCGGTCGGATGGCTCGTCGAAGACACGATAGCGCGGGGTGGGGCAGACGAAGAGAAGATCGATTACTTCGGCACCATCACGGGTAGGAGTGGCGACCGAGCCGGAACCGAGCCGGGCGAGAGTGCCATCGGGCACGATCCGGATGGATCCGCGTGGGGAGTCGGTCGGCTCTCCCGAGACAGATCGGGCGTGGAGACGGCGTTCCAGAGTCTGAGCCGTGCCGCATGCCCGCGTCGCGGTGTCGGTCGCCGTCGCATCACCAGTCGCCATTTTGACAGCGCAGACGGCGAGAGAAGTACATCTGCGGTGGGCCGTCGAGGGATTTAAAAAGAGCGAGCGCAGCCTCGGCCGTTACTCCGGTCCGGCGTTAGCGTCGACTCCGGTGTGTCTCCCGGCGTCGATGTCGGCTCTGGCGTCTGCGTCGGTGTCGGTGTCGGTGTCGACTCCAGCGTGTCTGTCGGCGTCTGCGTCGGCGCAACCGGCGCGCCTGTCGGCGTAGGTGGGCGTCTCGACGACGGTGAACAGGAGCTCGATCAGGATGTTCGTCGCCGTCCGTTGCTCGGTCGCCGTGATCTCGTAGGCTCTGCCGGTCTCCTCGAACCCGGGAAGGGCGTTCGCCACGTCCCGGTCGACCGGCGCGGCGACGACCTGCGCGGCGCGCACGTCCGCCAGCGCCTCCGTCACCACCCGCAGGAGGTGTTGGAGCTGGCCCGCGGAGGCCACTCCCTCCGCCGCGAGCGCCTCCCGCACCACGCCGATCCGCGAGCGGAGCTCCTCGGCACGGTAGCTCGGGAGCGGAAGCTCCTCCAGATCCAGTCGGTACTGCTCGTAATCTGCCGCGAGCGTCGCTGCGTCTGTCGTTCCGTCAGGCTTTACTGACGGTGCATCGTTCGAACACATGTCGTGGGCCACCACGACGCTGCGGTGGTAGGGCGCTCCTGACGCCCTGCCGTTTTCCACGGCGTGCACCACAGCGTCGTGATTGAGGTAAGGTGACTACGGCTAGTAAATGTTACGGTGAGGCAGACTAGTGTTGAGCCGCGAGTCGTGAAATGTCAAACAGAGGTAACGAGGTTGGACTGTGCAGTGGGTGACTCGAACTCTTCGATTCAGTCATCGAGACCGAGTCGATCCTTCACGTCTGCCTGCGAGACCGTCTCGCCGTCTTCGCGTTGCTCGCGGCTCTCGGCGAGCTGCTGGAGCGCCTCCGCAGAGAGTTCCGTCGGCGGGTCGACTGCGTCGCGGAGCGCGTCGCGGATGAACTCGGATTTGTTCGCGTACCCGCGTTCCTCCCACACGCTGTCGATCTCGGCCAGCAACGCCTGCGGAACCCGGATGTCGATCTTCTCCATCTCTCTGTCCCTTCCGATGTCGCTGTCGGTACTCACGCCGCGTGATACGTCCGTATCACAGAAGAAAGGTCTCCCGCTCAGATCGGGGAGTTGATCGTCCCGAAGTACACCTGCCACGCGAGCACGGACTTGGCGACGAGGCTCAACAGGACGTACACCTTCTCGCCGAAGAGGTACTCGCGCCACGGGCCGACCTCCAGGTACTGCAGCGCCATGTTGAACGTGAAGAGGTTGAAGAACGCGAAGATGGAGGCGTAGATGTAGATCACGAACGTCGGGAACTGCCCGTCGCTGGCGGTGACGCTGCCGACGAACGTGACACCGATCACGAGCCACGGGACGACGCCCGCGAGACAGCCCACCCAGAACGGCGTCCAGTCCGTCTCCGTCCGCGACTCGTTGCGTTGCTCCATCAGGAGCCCAGAGAGGTTCATCACGGCGACCAGTCCGAACATGGCCAGGAGCGACCCCAGGTCCCACACGCCGGCCAACATCCCGATGACGACGATCATCAGCGACGCGCTGACTGAGTACTCGTACCACCGGTACGGGTTCAACCCCCTGTCGAGGTAGTCGACGTAGCTGTCGTACCTGACCGTCGAGACGACGGTGTGGGCGATCGCCGAGACGAACAGGAACCCCGCGACGAGCAGGGGGAGGTTGGCGTCGACGAACGACACCGTCTCGGGGGCGATCGACTCCGTCGCCGGATCGAACCCGTACCGCGTGCGCGTCACGGGCCAGAGCACGCTCCCCGCGAGCGCCACCATCGCTACGCCCTGGCCCGCGTGGAGCACGGCCATCACGGCGTTCCAGAGTCTGAGCCGCGTTCCACGCGCCCCCGTCACGGTGTCGGTGCCGGTGTCGGCCGCCGTCGCGTCACCAGTTGCCATCTCGACAACTTAGACGGCGAGGCCAATACGTCTGTGGGCCGTGTCGTCGGTCACTCACTCCCGAGAGGTGGAGAACTACTTCTCTCGACATCGACGATACTCGCTGTCTCGTCTAGCTGCACTTGGAGTGTCGTGGCGTCGTCGGGGGGCGTGAACGTTACCGTGGCCGAGAACGGATCGGTCGAGGTGACCGTCGTCTCGTGGGCAGGAACGTCCAACGGGTCGGTCAGCCCGTGGTCGTGACTGAACGCGGTGACCGCCGGATGTCCCCACAGTGCCCCCGACGGCGGCGTCCAGAACACCGTCTCACACCGATCACAGCCGAACACGGTAACCGGACCGTCGGTCTCGTGCGAGTCGGGCAGCGGGTCGCCGGTCGCAGGGTGCGTCTCCGGAAGCGTCGCCGCAAGCTCTCCCACCATCGTCCCCCAACAACGGAAACACACGCCCATCCGTGCCCACTCCATATCCTGTCGCATGTCGGTTATCCCGACTACCGCTACTGTCTCCGCGGCTCGATCGGAGCTCGCCGCCGCCGGAAGTGTCGTTCCGAACAGGACCCCGTGGTCGGGACACTGGAGTCGGAACGTCATCTCCTCGTGTACGACGGTGAGCTGCCGTCCACAGTCACACTGCATCGCTACCGTCTCACTCGTCTGGTCGCCCTCCTGGCCGTACGCGCCGGCGAGCACCGCGTCGACAACCTCCAACCCTGCGTCTGTCAGGTAGTACGTCTCGTCTCGGTGCTCGACGAACGTCCCCACCAGCCGGTCGAGGTGGTAGTTGAACCGCCCCCCGTCCGTGGCACCCACTGCCCGACGGAGCTGTGTGAACCCCATCCCCTGCCGCTCCCAGTTCACACGCCGCTCGTCCGCCAACACCCGCATGATCGACAGCCGCGTCTCGTCTGCGAGCAGTTCGAACCGTTCTGTCTCGTCGACCATGCGGCCGCCAGGTGCCGTCGACCGAAAGCCTCGTCGGACTAGTGTCAAATAATCTACTGGAACGCGGTTCTACGAGACGTTATCCGCCGCCGGGTGTATCGGTAGTTCGATGTCAGATCAGACACCGATTCTGACCGTCGACGGGCTCGTCAAGGAGTACGACGACTCGGTGCGGGCGGTCGACGACGTGTCGTTCACCGTCGATTCCGGAGAGATAGTCGGACTGCTCGGCCCGAACGGCGCAGGGAAGACGACGACGATCAAGTGTGTGATGGGACTGATCGAGCCGACGGACGGCACGTTACGGGTCGGCGACGTCGACCCGACGGCTGGGTCGTCCGCGACGTACGAACTGGTCGCCGGCACGTTGGAAGGGGCACGCAACGTGTACTGGCGGCTGACGGTTCGAGAGAATCTGCGATTCTTCACTGGCTTGGGCGGTGTCCACCCGAACACCGCACGTGACCATCACGACCGACTGTTGGAGCGACTGGATCTGACGGCGAAGGCCGACACGCCCGCCAGAGAACTCTCCAGAGGGATGAAACAGAAACTGAGTCTCGCCTGCACGCTCGTCCGTGAGACGCCGTTGGTCTTTCTCGACGAACCCACGCTGGGGCTGGACGTCGAGGCGAAACGCGATCTCCGGGCCGAACTCCCGCGGCTCGCGAACGAGGACGACCGGGCTATCGTGGTGTCGAGTCACGACATGGACACGATCCGCGAGGTCTGTGATCGGGTGATCGTCCTCGACGGCGGGCGAGTCATCGCCGACGACAGTGTCACGGCGTTGTTGGATCTGTTCCGACGACAGGTGTACCGCGTCACGGTCGCAGACCCGAGCCGCGTCCGGGGTCGGCTCGCAACCGAGGCGCTGACGACGACGTGGCACGACAGTGTCGTTCGAGTGGAACTGGACGACCCGGACGCGTTCCACACACTCACCGGGAGACTGAGAGATCTCGACGCGACTGTCGAGTCGATCGAGACCGTCGAACCGGATCTCGCGGACGTGTTTCTCGACATCACCGCGGGCGACCGCCTCGGGGGTGAGCCGGCGTGACCGACGCGACCTACGCGATGGTCCGCGTGATCTTCGGAAAACAGCTCGTGTTGCTCAAACGCTACTGGATCAACACGGTCTCGAACGTTGCGACCAGCTACGTGATGTTCCTCCTGCTCGTGTTCGGCGGCCGAGCGGTCGCGCCGACGACGCTCGGCGAGAGTCTCGCGGGTCTGATCGTCGGCTTCTTCCTCTGGTCGCTGTCGTTCAGCGCGTTTCAGGGACCGGCGAACACCATCAGCACCGAAGCCTCCTGGGGAACGCTCGAACAGCTGTACGCCAGCCCACACCCGTTCCGGCGGGTCGTCGGCGTCGAGGTTGCCAGCAGCGTCCTGTTCGGATTTCTCACGAGCCTCCTCCTGTTGGCGGCGATGACGCTCACTGCCGGGATCAGTCTCGCCTTCGACCCGCTCACCGTCGTTCCGTTGGTCGTCCTCACGCTGCTCCCGGTCGCCGGGATGGGACTCGCCTTCGGCGGGCTGGCGCTCGTGTACAAACGGATCAGTCAGGTGTTCTTGCTCGTCCAGTTCCTGTTGCTCGTCGGAATCGCCGCCCGCGGATCGGTGTTGACGTGGGCCATCCCACTGAACCTCGGGAGCCGTCTCCTCACGACCGCGATGAGCGAGGGTGTCGGACTCGCCGGGCTCCCGCCGGTCGCGCTCGGTGTGCTCGTCGTCAAGGCTGTCGGCTTCCCCCTCGCCGGCGGTGTCGCCTTCGCCGTCGCCGTCCGTGCCGCCAGACGACGCGGCGTGATGGGCCACTACTGAGCCCACCCCTCGACCGACCGTCGAACTCACCTCCGACCCGACGCTCGGCGCGTCGCGCGCGACGTGATCGGGTGATCGAGTGATCGAACGGTCGAGTGAGCCACAAGCTGGAAAAAAGACAGTGAAGCCGACTACTCCGGCCCGGCGTGGCTCCCGACGCTGGCACCCCGCTCGGCGTCGGTGTGGTCGGAGCCGGAGCCGGTGGCGTCGTCTGCCGGCGTGTCTTCGACTGCCGACGTGTCCTCGGCTGCCGGCACGCCGTCGTCTGTGGCGGCAGAGTCGTCGCCGTCGGCGTGACCGGCGCGTCTGTCGGCGTAGGTGGGCGTCTCGACGACGGTAAAGAGGAGCTCGATCAGGACGTTCGTCGCGGTCCGTCGCTCGGTCGCCGTGATCTCGTAGGCCCTCCCGGTCTCCTCGAACCCGGGGAGAGCGTTCGCTGCGCTGTGCTCGGCCGGCGCGGCGACGACCTGCGCCGCGCGCACGTCCGCCAGCGCCTCCGTCACCACCCGCAGGAGGTGTTGGAGCTGGCCCGCCGAAGCCACCCCCTCCGCCGCGAGCGCCTCCCGCACCACGCCGATCCGCGAGCGGAGCTCCTCGGCGCGGTAGCTCGGGAGTGGAAGCTCCTCCAGATCCAGTCGGTACTGCTCGTAATCTGCCGCGAGCGTCGCTGCGTCTGTCGTTCCGTCAGGCTTTACTGACGGTGTATCGTTCGGACACATGTCGTGAGCGGTCACGACACTGCGGTGGTAGGGCGCTATGGACGCCCTGCCGTTTTCCACGGCGTGCACCACAGCGTCGTGATTCGGGTAAGGTGACTACGGCTAGTAAATGTTACGGTGGAGTGGACTAGTGTTGAGTCGTGGGGACGTGAAATGTCAAGCAGAGGTAACGAGGTTGGACTGTGCAGTGGGTCGTCCGAGTTTTCCGATTCAGTCGTCGGAGTCCAGTCGACCTTTCAGGTCTGCCTGCGAGACCGTCTCACCCTCTTCGCGTTGCTCGCGGCTCTCGGCGAGGTGCTGGAGCGCCTCCGCAGAGAGTTCCGTCGGCGGGTCGACTGCGTCACGGAGCGCGTCGCGGATGAACTCGGATTTGTTCGCGTACCCGCGTTCCTCCCACACGCTGTCGATCTCGGCCAGCAGCGCCTGCGGAACCCGTACGTTGATCTTCTCCATCTCCCCGTCGCCGCCAGTGTCGCTGTCTGTGCTCACACTGCGTGATACACCCGTATCACACAAGAAGCTTCGCCACCCGGGCGACCTGACAGTGGTCGGAGAGAGCGTCATGCGTCCAGCCCCCACTCGAAATCTGCCTCGACAGCAGCACACTCCCGTTCGGCTCGCTCGACTTTCGACAACCCGACACGTTCGACAGCCTCCTCGCGGTCGAGTTCACCGTCGAAGTACTGCCCGAGAACGAGATCCTCCCAGAGGTCCCGCAGTCCGCGTTCGAGCGCCCGCTCGAACACCTCGGACTCGGGCACGTCGCGCGCTTCGGCGATTTCTCGAATCTGGTCGGAGAGTTCACCGGCCATGCGGCGGTGTTTCTCGACAATATAGTTAAATCTGTGTGCACAGATCCGCCCCTTGTCGTCAGTCCGTGTCGAGACGCCCGCAGCCCCGCCTCACCCCCCACGCTCCCGGAACCACACATGTTCACCCACCGGCGACTCCCCCTCGTCGATCTCCAGCCGACCCACAGCGAGGTCCCGCACCGCGGTCGTGACGGTCAGTTCGACGGTCTCCCGCTCGCCGTCCGCCACCGACTCCGCATCGTCCGCCTCCGCCCCGTCTTCAGCGCCCTCCACCGGCGCGACGACGAACACCGCGTGCCCGTCGCGCTCGGTGAGCGAGCGGATCACACCCTCGCGCCACCGTTCGGGGTCCTGTTGTGGCGGCCGCGAGTGGATTCGATCGTGGTTCACGACCCATCTCGGCGCGTGTCGGGGGTAGCCCTGTCGACTCTGGGGCGACGGACCGCAACGAAGGTGTCGCCAGCGCCCGAAGCGCGTCCGTGACCGGCGGCACCTACACCATCGTGTACCGACTCTCGGCGCCGGCGACGGTCGCGGTCGGCGCGCTCGGCGAGCACCGACTCCCCGCGGGGGCGTACGCCTACACCGGCAGCGCGCTGGGGAGCGGCGGCTTCTCGCGGGTGGATCGCCACGAACGGGTCGCGGCCGGCGAGCACGACGTGCGCCACTGGCACGTCGACCACCTCGGCGGCCACCCCGCAACGGAGCTGCACGCCGTCCGACGGCTCCCAGACCGCGACGCGGAGTGTGCGGTCGCCCGCGCGCTCGTCGACGGGCCGGTCGCCGGCTTCGGCGCCTCCGACTGCGACTGTGACAGTCACCTGGCGGGCTACCCGGACGCGGAGCGGGCCGTCGCTGCCGTCGAACGGGCACACGACGAGGTGTGACGCGACGACTCAGACGAACGCGCCGACGACCTACTCCGCGAGCGCGTCGGCGACCTTCTCGACGGGGTGGGGCGGGGTGGCGTCCGTCTCCTCGCGGTCGCCCAACTGTGTCCGACAGGAGCCGCCGGGCGCGGTGAGCACGTCGCCGTCGCTGTCGTCTGCCTGTTCCACCAGGATGTCCGCGACCCCCTGGCTCAGGTCGTAGTGTTCCGCCTCGTAGCCGAACGAGCCGGCCATACCGCAACACGTCGAGTCGAGCGGGTCGACACCGTAGCCCGCTCGGCGGAGGACGCCGACGGCGTGGTGGTCCTTCGCGGTCGCCTTCTGGTGACAGTGGCCGTGGTAGACGAGCGACTCGTCGGGGGCGTCGAAGGCGAGCCGGTCGTCCAACCGGAACGTGTCGACGTACTCCAACAACCCGTAGCTGTTGTCCGCGACGGTCCCCGCCTGCCCGCCGGAGCCGTGGAGATCCAACAGGTCGGACTGGAGCATCACCGCCTCGCTGGGCTCGACGACCACGACGTCCGCCCCGTCGGCGATCGCGGGCGACAGCTCGTCGATCGCCGCCCGACTCCGTTCGCGGGCGCGGTCGAGGAACCCAAGCGAGTGGGCCGCCCGACCGGTGTCTTCCGTCTCGGCGAGTTCGACTCGCACGTCGGCGGCCTCCAACAGCCGTACCGCCGCTCGTCCAGCCGCCGGGCGGGTGTAGTTGGTGTACGTGTCCGGGACGAGCACCGCGGTGCGGTCGGCGTCTTCGGCGGGGATCGACCCGTCGCGGGCGTCGAACCAGTCCCGGAGCGTCTCCCGCCGGAACGTCGGGAGGTCGCGTTCCGTCGCCACGCCCAGCAGTCGCTTGCCGAGATTCGACACCACCGGGAGGTCGCCGGCGAGATTCGAGAGCGGGGCGAGCGCACTGCCCAGCCGCGACACTCCGTTGACGTTGGCGAACGTCAGGTCCCGGAGCACACTCGGGTCCAGGAACCGCCTGAGCCCGCGGTCGTCGGCGTCGCGCTCGTGGTGTTCGTGCAACACCTCCGCCTTCATCTTCGCCATGTCGACGCCGCTGGGGCAGTCCATCTTACAGCCCTTGCAGCCGACACAGAGGTCCAACACCTCGCTGCGGAACTCCTCGCCGAACGGGTCCGCCGGGAGTTCGCCGCTCATCGCCTCTCGGAGCGCGTTCGCCCGGCCGCGGGTGGACTGGATCTCCTCGTCGACGGCGCGGTACGTCGGACACATCACGCCGCCGGTGGTGGACTGCTCTCCGCGACAGCCGCCACAGCCGTGACACAGCTCCGCCATCCCCTGGAACCCGTTGTCGGTCTCCCAGGCCAACTCCGGCTCGAACCCGGCGTCGAACTCGTAGTCGGGGTCGAACCGGAGGTTCTCCGTCGGGTCGTGGTCGCCACAGACGGTGCCGGGGTTCAACAGCCACTCGGGGTCGAACGCCGACTTGAGCGATCGGAACCGCTCGAACAACCGGTCGCCGTACAGCTTCCGGTTCCACGCCGTCCGGGCGCGGCCGTCGCCGTGCTCGCCGGAGACGGCCCCGCCCAGCGACACCACCAGGTCCGTCACTCGGTCGGCGATCTCCCGCAGTTGCTCGACTCCCTCGACCGTCTTCGTGTCGATCAGCGGTCGGACGTGGAGCACGCCCGGACCGGCGTGGGCGTAGAAGGAGGCGAACGTCCCGGTGTCGTCTAGGATCTCCTCGAACCCTTCGACGTACCGGGGGAGGTGTTCCGGCGGCACCGCACAGTCCTCGATGAAGGAGATGTGTTTGGCGTCGCTCGTGCGCCCGAGCAGGATCGGCAGCCCGGACTTGCGCATCTTCCAGAACGTCGCCCGGCGGTCGGCGTCGTGGGCCTCCAACGCGTCCAGCGCCCGCGTGTCCCCGCCGTCGGGGGTGTCCGCGGGCGGTGTCGCGGACGGGGAGACGGACGGCACGCGGTCGGAGAGCAGCCCGGCGACCTTCCGGCGACCCTCCTCGTCGCTTTCGGCGTAGAACTCCACGAGCAACACCGCGTCGGTCCCGTCCGGGAGCAGTCCGACCACGTCCGCGAACTCCGGGGTGTCGCGCGCCAGGTCCAACAACACGTCGTCCATCACCTCCACCGCCGCGGGGTCGTGGTCGAGGATCGGTGCCACGTCGGCCATCGCCTCGGAGAGAGAGTCGTACGTGAGCAGCCCGACCGCCTTCGTCTCCGGAATCGGCTCCAACGACACCGTCACCGCCGTCACGACTCCCAGCGTCCCCTCGCTGCCGGCCAGCAGCCGGGCGAGGTTGACCGTCCCGGGCTCGCCGTACTCCCCGTCGGCCTCGGCGACGAGTCGGTCCAGGTTGTAGCCGGAGACGTTCCGTTTGAGCGCGGGGAACCGCTCCCGGACGGCGTCACGGTCGTCGTCCAGAACCCCGACGACCTCGGCCGCGACCCGGTCCAACGTGCCGCCGTCCGGGTCCGCCCGCTCGCGTAGCTCGGCGACCGAGACCTCGCCGAGCTCGGTGACGCTGCCGTCCGCGAGGACGACCTCCGCCGACTCCACGTAGTGGTCCGTCTTCCCGTACACGAGCGAGTGGGCGCCGGTGGAGTTGTTGCCGACGGCGCCGCCGATAGCGGACTTGTCACCCCACGCCGGATCGGGGGCGAACTTCAGCCCGTGCGGCTCCAGCCGTTCGTTCAGCGACCCCAGGAGACAGCCGGCCTCGACCGTCGCCGTCCGCCCGTCCGGGTCGACGGAGACGACGTCGTCGAGGTGCCGTGTGAAGTCCAAGACGACCGCCTCGTTGACCGTCTGGCCCGCCAGCGAGGTGCCGCCGCCTCGAGGCAACACCGGAACCCCGCGGTCGGCACAGTAGGAGACGACCGCGGCCACGTCCGCCGTCGACGCCGGCAGGACCACCCCGACCGGCGTCTCGTGGTACGCGGAGGCGTCCGTCGCGTACAACGACCGGGTGTAGGTGTCGAACCTGACGGCCCCCTCGACGCGACTCTCGAGGTCGTTCAACAGCCCCGGCCGGGCGACCTCGCCGGCGGTAGGGTCGCCAGCGGCGCCAGAGTCGCCGGTGGGGGTAGAGTCGCCGGTGGGGGTAGAGTCGCCAGCGGCGGTAGAGTCGCCAGCGGCGCCAGAGTCACCCCCCGGCACCTCCCCGCGGCCCGACTGTGGGTTCGTCGTCATGCGCAGGCCTAACGCCGAGGGGCGGAATAAGTGACCGGGTCGGGTGGAGTCTACGGCCGGCCGTCACCGGAGGAACCGCGAGCGGCCCAGCAGCGCGGCGCCGAGCAACGCCACCCCGACGGCCGTGAACCCGAGCAGCGTCGCCGGCGTCACCCCGTCCGTGCTCGCGGCGAAGTCCACGGCGGTGGCGCCGTTGACCGGGCCCACGTACCACAGCGCGAGGTACGACGCCTCGAACGCCCGGGTCGAGCCGGTGTACGACCCCAGCGCCAGCGCGAACGACGGGACGAACGCCACCGTGGCGACGAACCCGAGCAGCGCGAGCGTGTCGCCGCCGGCGGCGGCCGGCAGCCTGGCCGGGGCGAGCAACGACGCCAACACCCCGGCCCCGACGGCCCACTCGGCCGCGAGCTGTCCGACCGGGTGTGACGAGGAGACGACCAACTCGCGGGTCTGGTGTCGGCGCGTCCGGACCCCCGTCTCCGACAGCAGGAACACCGGCCACAGGATCGCAACCGGAGCGACGAGCCCGCGGAGACCGTCGGCCAGAACACCGAACAGGAACAACGACACGGCGCCGAGGTACCACACCCGACGACGGCCGAGGAGCGCGATCCGCGCCTCGGCGACTAGGAGCCGCCCGAGCCCGCCGCCGTTCCGGCTCCGGACGGGCGTGAGCGACTCGACGAGCGTCGTCACGTCCGTGTCTCCGGCCGGCTCCCCACCCCCAGGAACGGTCGCGTCCGACGACTCGTCCGTCTCCGTGTCCGCCGAGTCGCCGACCGGGAGGAGCGACCGGAGGACCGAGCCCCGTTCGCCGGCGGTGAACCGGTCGAAGGTGACTGTCCCGGCCGCGGCGACCGTGGCGCCACCGACGGCGAACAACGCCCACTTGAGGTACACCCACCCCGGCCACCCCCCGCCGGTCCAGGTGAACGTGAACTCCTCCCCACCGGACACCTGGCCGAACACTGGGGGGCCGCCGGCGTACGCCGGCACGACACCGGTGAGCGTGTCGTGTGTCGCAGCGTAGACGGCGGTGTAGCCGAACGGCTCCGTGTACGCGACGACCGGCGGAACGACACCGCCCGCGACGGGCGCGCTGTACGCCCAACTGGCGACGACGACGGTGCCGAGGAAGTACACCGCGTTGCCGGCGCTGCCGGACAACGGGTCGATCGTCTCGAACAACAACGCCACCCCGGCGACGAGACAGCCCAGCGGAACGGCCAACAGGAAGATCGGCAGCGTCAGCGGGACGATCTGTGTCTGCCCGACGCCGTTGACCGCGTGGAGCACGACCGTCGCGGCGGCCAACACGACGAGGATCGTACACACGACGGCGACGTTACTGAGCCACTTCCCGAGGAGGTACAGCCGGTCGCTCACGGCCATCGACGGGAGGAGTTCGTCCATCCCGGTCCGTCGCTCGCGGGCGAGCGTGTTCTTCAGCACGTAGAAGCCGCCGAAGGCGACGAAGAACGTCCCGACGAGCGCCGCCTCCGTCCCGACCCAGGCGGCGTTCGACCGACCGTAGTAGAACTCGTAGTCGAACGCACCCAGGTCCCGCGTGTACACGAGTTCCAGTCCGCCGACGCTCACCACGTACCCCAGGGAGACGACGAACGCGAGGACGGCCAGGAACTGCCGTGACCGCGTCCGCTGGAGGTAGTCTGCGCGAGCGATGTGGTAGACCGAGCGGAGAGTCGACATCTACCGCACCCCTCCGTCGAGCCGCCAGAGGTAGGCGTCCTCCAGGGTCGGTCGGGCCGGGGTGGCGGCCTCCGCCGGGGGTGACTCCGCGATCACCCGCACCTCGACGCCGTCGGAGCGTTGGACCGTCCCGGAGACGGCGTACTCCGACCGGACGCGCGTCAGCTCGTCGGCGGGGACGTTGTACTCGTAGACGTTCCCCTCGACGCGCTCGATCAGGCGCTCCGGGTCCGTGTGGTCGACCAGACGACCGCCGTTCAGCAACGCGATCCGGCTCGCGGTCGCCTCGATGTCCGGGACGATGTGTGTCGAGAGGATCACGACACGGTCCGTGGCCAGCTCCGACACGACGTTCCGGAACCGCACCCGTTCTTCCGGGTCCAGGCCGACGGTCGGCTCGTCTAACACGAGCAGCTCCGGGTCGTTGAGCAACGCCTGCGCGATGCCGGCGCGCTGGCGCATTCCGCCGGAGAACCCGTCGAGTCTCCGGTCGCGCACGTCGGCGAGGTTCGTCAGTTCCAGGAGTTCCTCGATTCGCGCGTCGACGCTCTCCCCGTCCATCGACCGCAGCGCGCCGACGTACTCCAGGAACTCTTCGAGCGTCAGGTCGGGGTAGACGCCGAAGTCCTGCGGGAGGTAGCCGAGCGAACGCCGCAGTGGCATCGGACTGTCGACCACGTCCGTCCCGTCCCAGGTGATGTCGCCTTCCGTCGGCTCCGTCACGGTCGTGAGCATCCGGAGGAGCGTCGACTTCCCCGCGCCGTTCGGTCCGAGCAGCCCGTGGATCCCCGCGTCGAGATCGAGCGTCACGTCCCGAACCCCCCAGATACTGCCGTCGTACTGCTTCCCGATTCCGGAGACCGACAACATTGTACGTCCCGACGTTCGGACGCCCCCGTAGAAGTAGCAACTGACGGGTCCCACTTTCGGCAACACCCGTCGGCTACGCCACCGACTGCCGTGTAGAAAACTGCGCTCTGCGACCGGAGTCACCCCCCACGACGCACGGCGGAGTGAGCGGCGTCACTCGTGACCGCGCTGGGTTGGATTTAAGAGCCGGGGTGTCGTCCGTCGGAGTATGACCGCGGACGGGGCACCACAGGAGATTACGTCGCTCGTCGGCCGTGAAGTGTACTCGAACAACGGCGTCTTCGTCGGTGAAGTCGAGGACGTCCGGCTGGACTTGGGCGAAGAGGTCGTCACCGGCATCGCGTTGGGTGAACTGAACGAGGAACTGTTCGCCGGGCGGGTCGGAGCGACGGAGGGCGTGATGGTGCCGTACCGCTGGGTCCGGGCGGTCGGGGACGTGATTCTCGTCAACGACCTCGTCGAACGGCTCCGCGAGGACGAAGAGGAGTCGACGACACAGCCCACTCAGACGTGAACTGTGTCGCCGCGGGCCGTGGGCTCCGGCGGACCGGACGGTGTGTCTGTCGGGTCGACGGCCGCGGCGTGTGACCCCCCTCCACACGCCGGGTCACCCCGACACTCGTGGCTGTTCGACAGTGGTACTTCACTGTTGAGATCAGATTATCAGAGACGAGACTCGGACGGGAGAGTCACGAGCCGTTCGATCCCTCTTCGACCCCCATCGCGTCGAACAGTTTCCGGCGGACGGCCTGTTCGGACAACTGCAACAGCGTGTCACGGTTGTCGTCGGAGATCTCGATCCCGGTGAACAGTCCCAGTGGGATCTCCGCGCTCCCCTGTTTGGCGTGGCCCGCAGCCTCCCCGACGTCGCCGAAGGCGTCGTCCAGGGCGCTCCCGATGTTGAGCCGGATGTCGTTCGACCGCGCCGCCAGCAGAATGTGGTCGTCCGCGATCCCGAACACCGCGGTCGTCGAGATCCCCTCCAGGTTGAGCAGCTGTTGGGCCGCCTGCGACAGCGCCTCCCGGTCGGTGATGAACCCGGCGTTCGACAGGAGGTGGCTCCCCTGCACCTCTCGGTTCTGGATCGCCTCCGCCAACACGTCCAGCGTCTCCGGCGACATCGACGGCGACTCCACCTCCTCTAGGGTGTCGTGGTTGGCGAACGGGTGGAGGTAGGCGGCCGCCGTCAGGTCCGCCGGCGTCGTCTCCCGTTTGAAGTCCACCGTCTCCGCCCGGATGCCGTACAACAACGCCGTCGCGACCGTCTCCGTCGGCGACAGGTCCAGCTCCTGGAGGTACTTGGTCAGGATCGTCGACGTGGCCGAGACGTTCAGGCGCACGTCCACGAACTCCGCGCCCACCGGCTCCGCCGGCTCGTCGTGGTCGACGTACACGTCCACGTCGTCCTCGACGTCCCCCTCCGCGCCGGCGTCGGCGTGGTTGACGAGCGCCACGGCGCCGTACTCCGACAGCCCCCCGACCGACTCACGGGTGGAGAGATCGATCCCCAACGTGTTGACGAACGCGCTGTTCTCCTGGTGGCCCATCTCCCCGTCGTAGAGGATGTCCGCCTCCAGGTCGTGGTCCGCGGCGATGGCCTGGAGCGCCACCGCCGCCGCGATGGAGTCCGGATCGGGGTTGTCGTGCGAGAGAATCGCCAGCCGACCGTCCGTCTCTCGGAAGATCTCCACCATCTGCTGGGTCTTGTACGCCAACTCCCCCGCCTCCAACGACCGCAGGGCGCTGTCGGCGATCACCTCGCTGGGGTTGATGACCACGTCCGCGCCCAGCTCCACGAGCTGGTCTTTGCTCACGGGGTCGTTCGCCCGCACGACGATGTACTGCTCCCCGCCGGCTGCTCTGATGGCCTCTACTGCCGCCTTGTTGGCGTCGACGTTCCCGGAGAGAATCAACACCACCTCCCGGTCGGCCACGACCTCCGCTACGTCCGCCTCCGTGATGTCCTGTTGACGCGCGTTCAGATCCTGATCCCGTAGCGCCTCGACCCTGTTGTCGTCGCGGTCGAGGATCACCACGTCTTCGCCCGCGTCCGTGAGGTCGTCGGCGACCGCGTGGCCGACGCTCCCACACCCCAAGATGGCGTACGAGGACATCGACGACATCGTGATCCCTGCGCTCATTCTGGTGGCTGTCTGACTGGCGCTCACTTCAAGCCTCTCGTATCGACCGAGACTGTCGCCCGACTGTCGTGTCGACTCCGAAACGGAAGGCCTTTTAGCAAGACGGCGTTACGACAGAATGCGTGGGCCGATAGCTCAGCTAGGCAGAGCGACGGACTCTTAATCCGTCGGTCAGGGGTTCAATTCCCTTTCGGCCCGCTTGTAATAAAAACAAACAGGTGCTCCTAACGATTTTTGAGGGCCGAGAGGGAAGTCGACTGACCCGCACGCGGCGGGCCTTGTCGGTGAACTCGACCTCTACCGACGATCAGTCGGACGGGGTGAATCCCCGACTCGGCTTTACAGTTCCCGACTTCAGGGCGAGTCGACCGTCGCCCGTCCGCCGCGAGGACTGTAGCCCGCGACGGACGTACCGCAGTCCGACGTTCTTGGCCGCGATGTAGTCCGCGTTCCCAGTCGTTCCGCAGTCGACACACCGGAATGTGGACCGATCCGAGCGGTTGCGTTCGTCCGTGTGGCCACACTCCGGGCAGCGCCGGCTCGTTCCGGCGGGCGAGACGAACACGACGGAGATTCCGAGCGCGTCCGCGCGGTACTCGACGTAGTCGACGAGCCGGCGGTGTGCCCACTCGTGGAACTGTTTCGCCGGCGGGGCACGGTTCTGAATGTGCGACAGATCCTCGAACGCGATGTACTCACAGTCGTGTTCGACTGCCTCGTCGACGATCCCGTTCGCAACCCGATGTAGCACGTCCCGAGTGTACCGTTCCTCCCGGCCACTGATCCGTTGAATCACCCGGTGTGCCGACTCCGTACCGGTCTGTTGGAGACTGCCGCGAATCCGTTCGAACTCTTCGTGTCTGTGCCGTAGCTCCCTCCCGGACTCGAATCTGGCTGTGCTCGTGACGGCCAGATTCACGATCCCGAGATCGACACCGAGAACTGTCCTGTCCTCCGTGTCGTCCCGGCGCTCCGCGAGACCGGTCGGTTTCGGCTTTCGAAAACCCAGGTGGAGATAGTAGTCCCCGTCGCGTTTCGTGAGCGTCGACTCTGTCAGCTCCCAGGAGTCGTCGTCGAGATACTGGCGCTGATAGCCGTCCTCGTCGTCCGGGAGCGCGAGTTCACACCGAACTCTCTGGTCGACGGTGGCGAGCGAGACGGTCTCGTCGTCGAACAGCGTCATCGTGCGGGCGTCGTGCTTCATGGTGTCCGCCGTGAAGGTCGGACAGGAGGTCTCGTACTGCTCGTCCAGTGCCTCCGTCTGTTTGACCCCGCTCAACGCCGCCGCAGCCTGGTGTGCAGCGAGGATTCTGTGTTCACTACCCAGACGGGTCTCCTCACCCAGCCCGTGGTAGGTGAGTTCCTGCAGACGGCGTCGCCGCGTCTCGTCGGCGGCCCACCCGACGCGGCTGGCGACGTTGCACGCTCTCTTCCAGTCGGCCAGCGTCTCGTCGAGCAGTCGCTCCTGCTCCGGCGTGAGCTTCGGTCGGGTGATCGCGGTTCGCCGCAGGTACTCCTCGCCCACATATCTAGACAATATAGCTACCTAGAAAAGTCCTGTGGAGTCGGCACGGAACTCGGCGTTACCCCCACGGATCGGTCCACCGATCCGGCACCAGCTCCTCCACACGCCGGCGTTCGACGGTCGGGAACAGCGCCCAGCCGTCGGGCTGGCGGACGAAACACGTCGCAAGCACAGTCACGTCCGGGCCGCCGACGGCGGCGATCGCGTCACGACAGGTGCCACAGGGGAACGTCGGCCGTCGGTCGTCGTCGGGGACGGGGCCGGCGACGACGACGTGAGTCGGGCGGGTCCCCGGCGGCTCGGCCAACTGGAGCCGGTTGAGCGCGTGGCGCTCGGCACAGAAGCCGGCGCTCGGGGCGTCCGGCGGCTCGAACGGGACGCCGAGGTAGGCGTCGCCGGAGCCGGTCTCGTCGTCGGCGCGGACGAGCGCGAACAGTTCGTCGCCGCGGTCGGCGGCGCGGCGCTCGCGGCACCGCGACGGGATCCGGTCGCGGGCAGTCGACAGCAGTTCGCGGTCCGTCTCCGTCGTGTCGGCCGGGAGGTCCACGCTCCCGGGTCGAGGCGTCGGGTCAAGAGTCCGGCGGCCGTGCGGGCTCGACTCGGACGGCGGGCCACCCACGGGTCACTCCCGGGGGTCGAGCCGGAGGACGGACAGCGTCTCGTAGGGGTACGACTCCTCCGCGACCGTCTCGGCGTCGAACCCGCGGGCGACGGCGTACTCCACCACGTCGGCGAAGCCGGTGAGCGAGGAGACGAGCAGGAGGACGCGCCCGTCGGGCCCCACCACGCGCCCGGCGGCGTCCAGGAACGGCTCGATCACGGCGCGGCCGGACTCCCCGCCCGACAACGCGGCCTCCTGCCAGTCGTCCCACTCGTTGTCCGGGTCTGTGGGGAGGTACGGGGGGTTGAACAGGAGCGTGTCGACGGCCCCGTCGGCGAGCGCGGCCACCAGGTCGACCCGGGCGGTCTCGACGCCGCGCTCGCGGGCCGTCCGGCAGGCGTGGGGGTTCACGTCCGTGCCGACGACGCGGTCGACGGCCGGCACGTCGCGCAGTTGCGCCGCGACCCAGCCGGAGCCGGTGCCGACCTCGACGGCGAGCCCCTGGGCGTGGTCGCGGCCAGCCTCGGCCAACAGCCCGGAGTCCTCGGCGGGCTCGTACACCGGGTCGCCGAGCCCGCGGCGGTCGGCGAGCCGGTCGCGGCTGCTCTCGTCGTCGTCGAGGGTGTCGGTGCCGTCGCCGCGCTCGGTCGGGCCCTCCCCGTCGGGGGTGTCGTCCCCGCTCACTGTCCCGGTCCGATCTCGCTGTGTTCGGTCGCCAGCCGGGCGAGCGAAGCGAACTCCGCGGGCGGGAGGTTCTCCGGTCGCTGTGACAGGATCGACTCGTCTGCGGCGGCGACGACCGCGTCCGGGTCGGCGACCCCGGAGATGTGGGGGGTGTTGCGGACGGCGTTGCGGACGGTCTTGCGCCGTTGGGTGAACAACGCCTTCACGAACCGGAGGAAGAACGCCTCGTCGGGCACCTCGTACGGCGGCTTCTGGGGCCGACACCGGACGACGGCGCTGTCCACCCGGGGCTGGGGGTCGAACGCGGTCCGCGGGACGGTCTCGACGATCTCGGCGTCGGCGTAGTGGGCGGTACTGACGGACAGCCGACCGTAGTCGTCCGTGCCGGGGTCGGCGACCATCCGGTCGGCGAACTCCCGTTGGAACATCAGCGCCAGCGGCCGCCCGGTCGGGAGCAGCCGGAACGCCAACGGCGAGGAGGCGCCGTACGGGAGGTTCGAGACGCTGGCGGTGAACGCCGGCAGGTCGGTGTCCGTGGCGTCGCCCTCGATCACGGTCAGTCGGTCTGCGGCGACGGGGTCGGCGAACTCCTCGCGCAGGAACCCGGCCAGGTCGGCGTCCTTCTCGATCACGGTGACGTGGTCGCCGGCCGCTAGCAGGCGGTCCGTGAGCGCGCCGGTGCCGCCGCCGATCTCCAGGAGGTGGCTGCGGTCGGCGCCGTCGGGGAGGAGTCCGGGGAGTCGGTCCAGCACGCGGTCGTCGACGAGGAAGTGCTGGTCGCGGTCCGGGTCGCCGCGGACGCCGGCCCGGCGGCGCAGGGCGTCGGGGTCGCGGAAGTCGGTCACACCGGGCGTACCCGGTCGGTCGGTGTAAACTCGTCTATCGCTCCCCGGGGGTTTAGGGCGGTCGCCACGCCTCCTTCCGGGCGTGACAGACGCACACGTCGTCGGCGCGGGTCAGTCGGCCTTCGGCTCGTTTCCCGGCGAGACGTACCGGTCGCTGTGCCGGACGGCCTACGAACGGGCCGTCCCGGCCGATCTCGACACGGATCGGATCGACGAGGCGTACCTCGGCACGCTCGGCGTCGGCGGGCGACAGATCGGGCTGTCGGGCCCGGCCGTGACGGAACACCTCGGCCTCCACGGCACCCCCTGTACCCGGGTGGAGAACGCCTGTGCCGCCTCCGGTTACGCGCTCCGGCAGGCCGTGGTGGCGGTGGAGTCGGGGTACGCCGACCTCGTCCTCGCGGGCGGCGTGGAGGTGATGACGGACACCTCCGCGGACGCGACGAAGTACTGGCTGGGCGTCTCCGGCGAGACGGAGTGGGAACGGATGGCCGGCACCACCTTCGCCGGCGTGTACGCCCAGATGGCCGACGCCTACCTCCGAGAACACGACGCTGACCGCCGGGCGCTGTCGGCGGTCGCGGCCAAGAACCACGCCAACGGCGCCGACAACCCGAAGGCACACCTCGGGTTCGACTGTTCCGTCGACGACGCGGAGTCGGCGGACGTGGTCGCGGACCCGTTGACGCTGTACCACTGTTGTCCGACGAGCGACGGCGCGGCGTTCGTCCTGGTCGCGTCCGACGCGGTCGCCGACAGCTTCACCGACAGCGTCCGGGTGGCGGGCGTCGGCGCCGCCTCCGACCACGTCGGGCTGTACGACCGCGAGACGTACACGTCCGTCCCGGCGACGCGCCGGGCGGCCGCGACCGCCTACGACCGCGCCGGCGTCACCGACCCCCGAGCGGACCTGGACTTCGCGGAGGTTCACGACTGTTTCGCAGTCGCGGAACTGCTGGCGTACGAGGATCTCGGACTGGCGGACGACGGCGAAGGGGCGCGGCTGGCGACGGCGGGGGTGACGGCCCGCGACGGCGCGTTCCCGGTGAACACCTCCGGCGGGCTCAAGTCGAAGGGCCACCCCATCGGCGCGACCGGAGCGGGCCAGGCGGTAGAGGCGTTCCACCAACTGACGGACGCTGCCGGCGCCCGACAGCTGTCGGACCCGGAACGGGGGCTGACACACAACGTCGGCGGCTCCGGCGGTGCCGCCGTCGTCCACGCCTTCGAGCGCGCGGGGGTGCGGGGGGCGTGACGGACAACGGCGAGACGGTCGTGGCCGGGGCCGGCGCGTACGCCCCCTCGGCTCGACTCCCGACAGACGCGATTGCGGCCTTCTGGGACGGCGATCGCGCCCGTGGCGTCGACAGCGTCGCCGTGCCGGCGGCAGACGAGGACAGTCTCACGCTCGGTGCCGCGGCCGGCCGACGGGCGCTCTCGGCGGCGGGCGTCGACGCCGCCGCGGTCGAACACCTCGCGTTCGCCACGACGACGCCGCCGGTCGAGGAACCGGAGCTGACGCCCCGGCTCGGTGAGTTCCTGGGTGTGCCGGCCGGCGCGAGCCGGGAGACACACGCCGGGGGCACTCGCGCGGGGACGGCGGCGCTGTCGGCGACGGTCGCCAGAGCCGCCCGGCCGGCGCTCGTCGTCGCCGCCGACGCCCCCCAGGGGGAGCCGGACAGTCCGGAGGGGGACGCCGCCGGCGCCGCGGCCGGTGCGGTCGTGGTGACGGCCGACGGCGACGGCGCGACCCTCTCGGCGTGGGGGCGTCACGCGGAAGACTACCCCGGGACTCGTTACCGCCGGCGTGGGGAGACCGAGACGGAGTCGCTGGGGGTGACGAGCTACGACCGGGCGGCGTTCCGGGAGCCGGTCGTCGCCGCCGTCTCGGCCCTCCCGGGAGACGCCGCTCCGGAGGGGACCGAGGCGGTCGCCGTCACCGCGCCGGACGGGAGTCTCCCGGCGCGGGCCCTCGCCGCGACGGACGCGGCCCCGTCGCCGTCCGCGATCACGACGCCCGTCCGGACCCTGGGCGACACCGGCGCCGCCGGCCCGCTCGTCGGGTTGGCCCGGGCGTTCGACGACGACGCCGCCCGGACGCTGCTCGTCGGCGTCGGGAGCGCCGGCAGCGCCGCGGCGACGGTCGTCGACGGGACGGCGCCGACGGAGACGGCGTTGGACGGCGACCGCGAACTGTCGTACGCCGAGGCGACGCGCCGCCGCGGGGAACTGGCGGGGTCGCCGCCGGCCGGCGGGGGGGCGGCCGTCTCCGTGCCGACGTGGCGGCAGTCACGGGCGGCTCGGTACCGGCTCGTCGCCGGTCGGTGTCCGGACTGTGGGGCGCTCCGGTTCCCGCCGGAGGGGGCCTGCACCGGCTGTCGCGCGCTCGTCGACTACGAACGGGTGACGCTCCCGGACCGCGGCGAGATCGTCACGGTCACCGGGGTGACGGCCGACGGCGCACCGCCGGAGTTCGTCCCGCAGGCGACCCGCGACGGGGGGTTCCCGGTCGGAATCGTCCGGTTCACCGTCGACGGCGCGACGGTCGACGTGCCGCTCCAGGTGTGTGACGCGGACCCGAGCGACGCCACGGCGGGCGACACGGTCGAGCGAGCGATCCGGCGAGTGTACGAGCAGGAGGGTGTCGTGCGCTACGGCGCGAAGGCGCGACCGGTGGAGTGACGCCGGTCAGACGGCGACGGTCCGAACGCCCACGGCTCAGACGGCGTCGTCTACCACGGTCGCCCCGTCGTTGCGGGGGGCGGCGAGAGTCACGTCGCCGGCGACGCCGGCCGCGTCGAGCGCCCGGCGGCCGGCCTCTCGGGCGGCGTCGGCGCGAGCGGTGTCCGTGACGGCGTAGACGGTCGGCCCCCAAGAGGACTGGCCGACGCCGGAGACGGCGGTCGCGTCCGCGAGCTCCGACACCACGTCGCCGACGGGTGGGCGGTAGACGCCGCCCTGTTCGTCGGCGAACCAGGAGCCGTTGAGTCGGCCGAGTTCGCGGACGGCGGCGCCGAACCGGTCGACGGCGCCGGCAGCGACCGCCGGCAGGAGTCGTCTGGCGATCACGCCCGCGACCCTGTCGGCGACGGCCGGGTCCGCAGACTCGACCACCGACCGCATGGAGGCCTCCTCGCCGTCGCCGGAACGACCGGGCGCTGCGTCCGGGACGACCACCAGGAACCGCCAGTCCTCCGGGAGGGTGTGGCGGGCAGCCACCGGGGGGACGGTCCAGTCGCCGTCTGCGGGGCGGGCGGCGGTGAACCGCTCCGTCGGGTGGCCGGCGTCCAGGACGAACCCACCCCGTTCGAAGGCGGCGACGCCGACGCCGGAACGCCCGCCACGGCCCAGCGTCGGCGCCCGCTCGCGCACCCGTGGCTCCAGGGCGTACAGTCGGGCGACGGCCGTGAGCACGGCCAACGCGGTCTGGGTGCCGCTGCCCAGGCCGGCGTGTCGTGGGAGCGACTCCGCGACGGACACGCGCGCTCCGGGGACGGCCAGTGTCTCACACACCCGTTCCGTGTAGCGGGCGGCCGTCTCCGTGTCGGCAGTCGCCTCCTCGGCCGGGCGGGCGGTGAGCCGGACCCGGGGCTCCGCCACCGTCGCGCCGCAGGCGCCGTACAGTCGCTCGTGGGCGAGACTCAGGTTGCCGAACCCGAAGTGGAGCCGGCCGCCGGCCGTCACGGTGACGGCGTCCCGCGCTGGCGTGTGGCCGTCGGTCACGGAGGAACACCGGGCCGGACGGTGGTGTGCGTTTCGGCAGCGGCGAGGTCGGCCACCCGGGTCTCACGGCGACGGACGGAGTGTGCGTGCGTCCGCCGACCGGGTTCGGAGAGCCGAGCGGTCCCGGTCGAGGCCGGGGGAGGGTGAGACTTTTCACGCCGCGGGAACCAGTCGTACCACTGTGTACGACGCGGTGGTGCTCGACAACGACGGCGTGCTCGTGGGTCGGACCAGCTACGACGTTCTGCGGGAGGCGACCTGGAGCGCGTTCGAGACGCTGTCGATCGACGATCCGGATCCCGACGACGTGGAGTCGATGGTCGTCGGCGTCTCGCCCGAGCAGCTGTCGTCCGTCGCGGACCGCTACGGCGTCTCCGCAGAGGATCTGTGGGCCGCCCGCGACCTCCACGCCCACCGCCGTCAGCGCCGCGAGATCGAGGCCGGCCGCAAGGACCTCTACCCGGACGTGTCCGTCCTCCGAGAGGTCGACGCGCCGCTGGGGATCGTCTCTTCGAACCAACAACAGACGGTCGACTACGTGTTGGACCACTTCGGCGTCCGCGACATGTTCGCGTCGGCCGTCGGGCGCAACCCGACCCCGGAGAGCCTCCGTCGCAAGAAGCCCAACTCCCACTACCTCGACCGCGTGGTGTCGGAGCTGGACGCCGACACCGCACTGTTCGTCGGCGACAACGAGTCGGACCTGCGGGCGGCCGACAACGCCGGCGTCGACTCTGCGTTCATCAGGCGGCCACACCGCGAGGAGTTCGACCTCTCGGTCACCCCGACGTACGACGTCGCCGACCTCCACGAACTCGTTGCGATCTGTCGTCGGTAGCGCCCGAGTCGCAGACATCTGTCCTCGGTAGCGCCCGGAATCGCAGACGTCTGTCCTCAACCGAACTCTCCGAGCGTGTGTTGGTCGGCGACGAGCGCCCGAGCGTCGAACCCGCGGGTCGTCAGCTCCGTCGCCAACGTGTCCGTCGAGCCGTGTGTGGTGTACACCCGCTCGGGGTCGACCGCCTCCACCAGTTCGACCAACTCGCGGAAGTCGCAGTGGTCCGTGAGCACGAACGTCTCGTCGTAGCCGCCGCGGTACTGGAAGGAGTCGTCGATGGCCCACCCGGAGAAGCCGGCCGCGAGCGCGTCAGTCCGGTCACACAGCCGGTCGACCCAGTCGCTCCCGGCGAGTCCACTCGGCAACACGACCACGTCACCCGGACCGATCTCGTCGAGATCGTCGTAGCGGTCGGCCGAGAACGTCGCGTCGACGTGGTCGGCGACGACCGCGTCGAGATCCGCGATCGCGTCCGAGACGGTCACCGACCGCCCCGCCCGCTCGGCCAGCAGTTGGAGCTCCTGGGCGCGGCCGAGCGCGTAGCCGAACGCCAACACCGGCCGGTCCGTCGTATCCTCGAAGAAGTCGACGATCTCGCCTTCCAGCTCCGACTGCGGCGGGAAGACGAACCCCGGCTCCCCGTAGGTGGCCTCCACGACGAGCACGTCCGCCTCGGGCGGCTCGAACCCGTCGAGGTACAGCCGGTCTCGGACGGAGACGTCGCCCGTGTAGCAGTACCGGGTGCCGTCCGGGTCCGTCACGAGCAGGGCGCGCGAGCCGGCGACGTGGCCGGCGTCCAGCAGTTCGACCGAGCCGTCGCCCGGAATCGTCGCCGTCGACGTCGGCCGACCGTCCCGGCGGACGGCCGCGAGATCCGCCGTCGCCGCCGAACAGACCGCCGTCGCGGGCGGGTCGTCCGGCAGGTGGTCGCCGTGGGCGTGGGTCACGACGACGGCGTCGCCTTCGGGGTCGGTCGCGTCCGCGACCACGCGGGTGCCGTCCGAGAGGTCGATCCGGACGCCGTCGCGGAGGCTGACGCCAGTTCCAGCCGTGTCTGTCACGTCGGAACGTGGGCGGCGACCGGCGAGAAGCTTTCGGGGACGCGAAGGGTTCTTGCCGTCGCCCCGCGCAGGCGGTGACGTGTCAAACGGAGACGGGGGCGGGTCGAACGGGGACGGACTCGGCCGGCGACGACTGCTGCGGGCCGCCGGCGTGACGGCGACGGCGGCGCTGGCGGGCTGCGGGCGCGGCGTCCGCGCCAACCGCGTCCCCGGCGGGCTGCGGTTCGTCAACGAGCGTCCGGAGCCGGTCAGGGTGGTCGTCAGGGCGCTCTTAGAAGGGGAGACCCCGAGCGAGCGACAGCCGACGCCGCTGTCGGACACGGTGACGGTGGAGGGGGCGTTCCCGGTGCCGGCGGAGACGACCCGGACGAACCGGAACTTCTTCCCGCAGCCCGGCAGCTACGTCGTGGAGGCGCGGGTCCGCCGGGAGACGGCGACCGGCCGGATCAGACTGTACGAGACGGTCGGGGGTGGGCTCGGCGCCGACACCGTGACCGTCCGGGTCGGCACCACCGGCGACGTGAGTCTCTCTGTCTCCGAGGTGGACTGACCGCTCGGACCGTCTCCGGCGTGGCCCGAGCCGAACACGGTGGACTCGTTACCGCCCGAGCTCCGCGTGGGCGCCGGCGAGGTTGCGGGAGGCGAGCGCGGACAGCAACGACAGTTCGCCGGCGAGGGCGGCGACGGTCGTCGCCTCCGCGAGCGCGTCGGCGTTGCTGCCGGCGGGGTCGCCGCCGCCGCGGACACCCAACACGTCCAGTCCCTCTGCCTGCGTCGGGAGACTCGTCCCGCCGCCGACGGTGCCGACCTCCAACGAGGCGATGGTCAGCGAGACGTAGAGGTCCCCGTCGACGACCTCAGCGGTCGTGATCGCGTTCGCTCCCTCCACCACCTGAGCGGCGTCCTGACCCGTAGCGAGGAAGACGGCCGCGACCGTGTTGGCGACGTGGGCGTTGAATCCCAGACTGCCGGCCTTGGCACTGCCGACGAGGTTCTTCCGGGTGTTGATCTCCGCGACCGCCTCCGGCGTCGTGTCGAGCACGTCCGTCACCACCTCGCGGGGGATCGTCGCGTCGGCGGCAACCGTCCGGCCTCGCCCCTGGATCGCGTTGATCGCGGCCGGCTTCTTGTCCGTACAGAGGTTGCCCGACACCGCGATCAGCGTCGCGTCAGTCTCCGCCTCCACCACGTCACACGCCGCCTCCGTGGCGATGGTGGCCATGTTCATCCCCATCGCGTCTTTCGTGTCGTACGTGAATCGGAGGAACACGTTGTTGCCGACGACGTGTGGGGTGATCGACTGGAGTTCACCGTGGCTCGTCGTCGCCTCGGCGGCCTCGCGCAGTTGTTCTTCTTCGTCGTGGACCCACGCGACGAGCGCCTCCGCCTCGGCGACGTCGTCGACCCGGAAGACGGGTGCGCGGACCATCCCGTTGTCGAGCACGCGGGCGGTCGCGCCGCCGGCGCGGTCCAACACGGAACACCCGCGGTTGACGGACGCGAGCAACGCTCCCTCGGTCGTCGCCATCGGGACGTACCGCTCGCCCGACAACGCGCCGCCGTCGACGGAGACGGGGCCGACGACGCCCGCGGGGATCTGGACCGCGCCGGTCATGTTCTCGACGTTGGAGTCCGCCGCCGCGGCCGGGAAGCCGTACTCGCCGGTGGTCGACAGCGCCGTCGTCGCGTCGTCGAACGCAGAGCCGTCGTGGGCGCCGACCAGCCGCCGACGGGCGGCGGCGGCCGTGTCCGCGTCCGCGTGGTCTTCGAGTTCGTACAGCCGGAGGTCGCCGGTACGGACCCGGTCGGCCAGCTCCGCGGCCGTCGGCGCGTCCGTCTCGCTCGTGTCTGTCACGCCCGAGCGTACGGCGGTGGTCGGCTAAGTCTTCTCGGTCGGGAACGGCCCGACCGGCCGACAGCGACGACGCGAACCCCCCGCCGTTTATACCGCCGCCCGTCCAACGTTCGGGTATGCCCGCGACAAAGGAAATCGAGTGTGTCAACGACGACTGCGAGCTCGACATGTTCGAGAACCACTACACCTACGACGTCCCCGACGACCACGAGGTCGGGGACCTCTCGTGTCCGTACTGTGGGGAGACGGACAGCCTCCGCGAGATTCAGCTATGAACGGTGAGGGTGAGTCTCAGGGCAAGGGGCTCCGCGAGATCGGCGAGTCGGCAGTCGAGGGGCTCTTGGACCGTGTCGGTCGCGGCGTGAGTAAGGTCCAGGAGCGTCGGCCGTTGGCGTACGACGTGTTGGAGTCCGACGACGCCTACCTCGTCGTGTTCGACGCCCCGGGCGCGACGAACAGCGACGTGCAGGTGCAGTTCCGCGACGAGGCCGTCGAGGTGAAGGTAGACCGCTTCCGGGAGTTCCACGAGGAGTTCGAGATGCGGTTCCCCGGCCGCGGGCTGTCGTTGGACGGCACCGCCGAACTGCCGGAGGGCGCCGGCGTCGACCCGACCGCCGCAGACGCCACGCTCGCCGAGAACGGCACGCTCCAGGTCCACGTCCCGAAGACGGAGTCCGACAGCACCGTCGACGTAGACGACGAGGACGAAGCCGACGACGGTCCGGAGTCGATCGAACTGGACGAGCACGACGCCGACGAACCGACCGACCACGACGAGCAGGACGAACACGCAGACGAGCCGGGGGACCACGAGGGCAGCCACGACGGCGAGGAACACGACACCCACGACGAACACGGCGGTGAAGAACACGACAATCACGCAGACGACGCTCACGACGACCACGCAGACGACGCTCACGACGCCCACGCGGACGACGCTCACGACGCCCACGCGGACGACGCTCACGACGACCACACAGACGACGCTCACGACGACCACGCAGACGACGCTCACGGCGACCACGCAGACGACGCCCACGCAGACGACGACCCGGACAGCACGGAAATCTGACGTGGATCCGGGGGACCAGCTACTCCTCGCCGAACCGTTCGCGGACGGCACTGCGGTCGATCTTCGACGGCCCGGAGGTGGGCAGTTCCTCGACGAACCGGAGCGACCGCGGGTGTTTGAACCGGGCGAGCCGGTCGTCCAGGAACTCCCGCAGTTCGGACAGCGTCAGTGAGTCGTCGCCGGCGACGACCGCGCGCCCGACGGTTCCCCACTGCTCGTCCGGAACGGCGATCACGACGGCGTCCGACACCTTCGGGTGGTCGGCGACGGCGTCTTCCACTGCGGGCGGGTAGACGTTCTCCCCCCCGGAGACGAACATGTTCTTGACGCGTCCCTCGATGTGGTAGTAGCCGTCGTCGTCGACACGAGCGAGGTCGCCGGTAGCGACCCAGCGGTCGCCGTCGCCGTCCCCGAACGTCCCCCGGCTCTCTCTGGGATTCTGCCAGTAACGGTCGGCGGCCTGTGGCCCGGACAGCTCCAGTTCACCCACCTCGCCGTCCGGGAGCGTGTCACCCGTCTCGTCGACGATCCGGGCGTCGACGTGTGGCGCCGGGACGCCGACGGAGTCGGCCTTCTCCCGGGGCCAGCCGTCCGGCATGGCGAAGTTGTTCGGGCCACACTCCGTCAGCCCGTACCCCTGCGAGAGGTCGACGTCACGGTCCCACCACGCCTCCAAGACGGCGTTGCGACACGGCCCGCCGCCGGACTTGGCGAATCGGAGCGTCGAGAGGTCCGTCTCCGTCCACCGGTCGTGTTCGCTCATCGCCCGCAGCACCGCCGGCACGGCGATCAGTACGGTCGCCGAGCGCTCTTCGACCAACGACAACACCTGACCGGGGTCGAACTCTCTGGCGATCACGACCGTCCCGCCGAGGTGGAACAACGGCGCCGTGACGACGTTCCACCCCCCGGTGTGGAACATCGGGAACGTCATCGGCGTGGTGTCTTCCGGGCGCAGTCCCCACGCGGTGATCGTGTTGAAGGAGTTCCACAACACCTGTCGGTGAGGGATCACGGTCTCCTTGGGGATCCCCGTCGACCCGCCGGTGTGGAGGAACAGGTGCGGATCTGTCAGCGACACGTCCGGCCGGTCGACCGGGCTGTCGTCTGCCGGGAGCGCCGCGGTCCAGGCGGCGTCCACGACTGCCGGGAGTGGGTCGCCCGCTGGGTCGTCACCGCCGGCTCGCTCGTCGTCGCCCGTGTCGCCGGCGTCGCCTGCGTCGCCCGTGTCGCCGGCGTCGCCTGCGTCGTCACCGACGACCACGACCGTCGGGTCGCCGTCGAACGCCGGCTCGGCGAGTACGTCGGCCGCGAGGTCGGCGAACGGCGCCTCGGCGACCACGAGCGTCGGGTCGACGTCGTCGAACATCGCCGCCAGTTCCGGCGGTGCGAGGCGGTGTGAGACGGGTGCCAACACCGCACCGATCTTTCCGGTGGCGAAGAACAGGTCGATCAGCGCCGGCCGGTTGCGCGAGAGGACGGCCACCCGGTCGCCCTGTTCGACGCCGTGAGCACGACAGAGCCGCGCCGTCCTGTTGGCCCGGCGGTCCAACTCGGCGTAGGTGTACTCCGTGCCCGTGTCGGCGTCGACGAGGCCGACACGGTCCGGCGAGAGACTCGCCCGGCGGGCACTCCAGTCGCCCACCCAGTCGTTGGCGTGGACGCCCGCCGGCACCGCCGGCTCAGGCTGCATCGAGGAACCCCCGGAGTCGCTCGTTCACCCGCTCGGACTCCTCTAGGAAGAACAGGTGAGACCCGTCCTCGTAGAACGTCGTCTCCGGGTCCGTCAGCAGTTCGGTCAGGAGCTCCCCGTTCTCGACCGGGAGGACACGGTCGCCGGTGCCGTGGAGGACGAGCGTCGGCACGTCCAAGTCGCCGAGTTCGTCGCTCGCGTCGAACGCCTCCACGGCGGCCGCCTGCGCCTCCCGCGCGGCCGGTGGGGCGTCCGAGGCCAGCCGCCAGTCGACGATCCGTTCGATCAGCTCCGGGTTCGCCTCCGGGAACCCCTCCGACAGCGCCGGCGCCATCTTGTACCGGATCGCCTCCCGTTCGTCGGCGTCCTCGGGAACGGAGAACATCCGCGCGAGCGTCTCGTCGGGCGTCGCCACGGCGTCGTCGCCGCCCGGCGAGGTACAGAACAACGACAGCGACGCCGCCCGGTCGGACGACAGCGCGTACCGTTGTGCGATCATCCCGCCCATGCTCGCGCCGACGACGTGGACGGTCTCTACGCCGGTGTCGGCCAACACGGCCTCCAGGTCCGCCGCCATCTGTTCGACCGTGTACGGTCCCTCGGGGGCGTCGGACTCGCCCGTGCCGCGGTTGTCCGGTAAGACGACGTGGTAGTCGTCAGCCAGAGCGTCCGCCTGCCAGCGCCACATCCACCGACCGTAGCCGAGCCCCTCGACCAGAACGACCGACGGCGCGTCGTTCGCGGACCGACCCCGTTGCTCGTAGGCGATCTCGACGCCGTCTCTCGTGACTGTCTGCACACGCCTCCCCACCGCCGCGTCCGACTTCAACCACCCGCTTCACATGTTAACCCCGTTCTTTTCGCCTGGCGGGCGTCACCTCGGTGTGTGCCAGTCGCATCTGCCGGCGACACCCGTCGCCACGCCGTGACCGTCACCGAGGAGACTGTCGACGACTACGCCGCCGTCACCGGCGACGACAACCCGTTGCACACGGACGACGAGTACGCCGCCGAGGGGCTGTTCGGCGGCCGCGTCGCCCACGGGATGTTCACCGCAGGCGTCGTCAGCGCCGCCCTCGCGGCCTTAGACGGTGACATCGTCTACGTCTCCCAGGAGTTCTCCTTCGAGGCGCCCGTCCGGCCGGGCGACACCGTGGCCGCCGAGGTGGAGGTGCTGGAGGAACTGGGCGGCGACCGGCTCCGTGTGGAGACTGTCGCCGAGAGCGTCGCCGACCAGGCGGCGACAGACGCAGACGACACCGACGGGGAGGTCGTTCTCACCGGGGAGGCGACCGTGTTGTCCGTCCCGCACGACGACTGACGGGGCGCACGCTCCCGACAGGAATATATCTCGTCCGAGACCCCTTGCGGACGTGACGAGCGTACACGACGCACAGCGGGTCGGCGTGATCGCCGACGCGCAGAACCTCTACCACTCCGCACAGAGTCTCTACTCCCAGAACGTCGACTACAGCGCCCTGCTCCAGAAGGCCGTCCAGGACCGGGCGCTCGTCAGAGCCATCGCCTACGTGATCCGGGCGGACTCCCCCGAGGAGGAGTCGTTCTTCGAGGCGCTGCGGGACATCGGTTTCGAGACCCGGATCAAGGACATCAAGACGTTCCCGGACGGCTCACAGAAGGCCGACTGGGACGTGGGGATGAGCCTGGACGCGGTGACGCTCGCCGACCACGTCGACGTGTTGGTGTTGGCGACCGGCGACGGAGACTTCTCGCGACTGTGTCGTCACCTCCGCCACGAGGGGGTCCGGACGGAGGTGGTCGGCTTCGGCGGGTCGACCGCAGACGAACTGGTCGACGCCGCGACGACGTTCGTCGACATGAGCGACCGCGAGGAGACGTTCCTACTGTGAGCCAGAACGCGACGACCGCGACCGGGGACACGGCCCTCCCACAGCTTCGGACGGTCGCGGACTACCAGTTCGGTGCCGGCGCCGGCGTGGCGTTGTTCCCGCCCGACGCCGAGGACATCACCGTCCGGCGTTCGACCGGCGGGCGGCCCCGACAGGTGTTGACCGGCGACGACCGGCTCGTCAGCTACGGCACGGACGGCCGCTTCACGCTGGGGGTCGCCGGCGGCCGCCGGCTCCAGACGCTGTCGCCGCCGGCCAACCGGGTCGTCGTCGGCGACGAGAGCGAGCCGTTCGTCCGCGAGGCGAAGAACGTCTTCGCCAAGTTCGTCCTGGACTGTGACCCGGGGATTCGGGAGCGCGACGAGGTGCTCGTCGTCCACGAGCGTGGCGAACTGTTGGCGGTCGGCCGGGCGGAACTGCCCGCGACCGGGATGGAGGACTTCGACAGCGGCGTCGCGGTGCGGGTGCGGGCGGGCGTGCCGGCGGACGACTGAGCCAACTACACGAAGCTGGCACCACCGGCGAGCAGCCAGCCCAGCAGCGCGCCGGCGACAATCGGCGGCAGCCCGGCGTGGACGCCGCCACGGCGCTGGACGAACACCTGGAGCACGAGGAAGCCCGCGAAGCCGCCGGCGACGGCGCCGACGGTCGCCGGCGCGAGCCCGAGCGGCGGCCCGCCGCCGACGACCTGGATCGTCGCCGTGTGTGCCTGGGTGCTCGCGGCCAGGAGCGCCGGGAACAGCGCGTCACCGGCGCCGAGCAGTGTCGCGGACGGCGCCGCCGACGACGTCGAGGAGTCGACACTCGCGCTCGTCGCGTCGAACCCGTCGTCGCTCGGGACGACGAACGCGGTCGGTAGCTCCAGTCTGGCGCTCGTGTCGGCCAACTCCACCATGTGGCCGGAGTAGTAGACGCTGTAGGCGTCGTAGCCGGCGACGACGACGAGCGCGACGGCGGCGTACCGCGGGCCGAGACTGGCGCCGAACACGCCGGCGGCGCCCGCGACGGCGACGACCGCGACGAGGTTGCGGACGGGGAGACTGGCCGACCGGGCGACGGCGACAGCCGCGACCGCCGCCGGGACGACCCCCCCGACCGGGCCGAGGAACGCCGTCCCGACGAACCAGACGGAGACGGACAGCGACAGCGTCGTCAGCCCGCGCAGCAACGAGGGGGAGACGCCCCAGCGAGCCACCCCGAGCGCGAGGACGGTCCCGAGCGCCAGCCCGGCCACCAACGGGATCAGCGCCGTCCCGCCGCCGTCGCCGTACTGGACCCCGCGACCGGCGAGTCGGGGCGTGACGAGCAACGCCAGCGCCTGGACCGCCAGGAACAACGCCCCCGTACCGACGGCACCCCGGACCCGGGGGTCCGACAGCGGCCACGTCGCCGTGCTCACAGGTACGGCCCCAGGCCGAGTGCGGTCACGAGCGAGACGCCGGACAGCAGCGACCCGACCAGGTAGCCCGCGAGGGTGCCGCCGTTGAGCAACGGTAGCCCGGCGTGGGCGCGGCCGGCCAACACCCACCGCAGGAGCACGGCCAGCCCGGCGAAGGTGCCGACCATGCCCAGCAGTGCCGGGAGGTTGAGCCCGGGCAGGAAGGGGACGCCCAGCGACGACGCCGGCGAGAAGAACGCCGCCGAGGCGACGAGCACCGTCGGCATGACGGCGTCACCCAGCCCGACGAAGAACACCTCCCGTGCGCCGTCGTCGCCGGTCGTCTCCGCGGTCGGCTCCGACTCCCCGGAGCCGTCGGCGACCGCCGCGTCTCCCTTCGGGTCGTCGCCGTCGGCCGCGGGCTCGCCGTCGCCGCCGTCGGCCGCTCCTCCGTCGTCGAACACGGAGTAGTCCAGCGTGAGCGGGAACACGAGCACGACCGGGATGTTGAGGTCCATGACGCCGGAGGCGAGATCCAGCATGTGTTCCGTCTGGTAGACGGAGATGGCGTCGTAGACGGCCAGGGCCACCAGGAGGAGAATCGCCGGCAGGAGACCGAAGCTGATGCCGAACACGCCGGCCGCGGCGGCGCCGATCACCGCCCCCGTGGCGTCCAAGACGTACCACTCCGGGTAGCGCCAGAGGAGCAACGGGACGAGCCCAGCCGCGACCAACGCCGCCGTCGACGGTAGCACCACCGCGAACACGTACCACGACAGCATCCCGGAGGTGAGCAGGATCACCGCCTTCACCAGCGCGTCCACGCCGAAGCGGAACGCCGCCAGCATCAGCGCCGTCATGACGAGGATGGCGCCGACGTACACGAGCGCGTTCGTCGGGTCCGAGGGGTCCGGCGTCGCCTGGAGCCCGGCCGCAGAGAAGTCCGGGACGAGCGCCAGCGCACCGACCTGGACCACGAGGAACACCGCCGCCGTCAGCCCGACGCCCAGCGCCACGCTCGGCTCCGGGTCCGACCGTTCCGTCTGTGACACAGTTGATCGACCGAGGGTTGCGCGGGGAGGGGTTTGGCCGTTGTGGTGCGCGGCCGTCCCCGTCGGTTTCGGATCGTCGCGTGTGACCGTGAGGATCTAGTCAGGATAGTCTCGATAGCTACCAGTGTCGCAGCTGCGTCCCTGGCGCTCGCACGATCGGTCGAACACACTGACCGACCGAGACGTAGTTGCGTCTCTTGCCGACGACGGGCCGGCGCGACTTCGTGATATCGCCCAGAGTCGCTACCGAGAGAACGTGATCCGGCTGCAGTGTCGGTATCTCGAACGGCTCGGCGTGTTGGCGCCGGTCGCGCCCGACGCCTGGCGAACGACAACCGACGCTTGGGGGACCTTCGAGGACTGCCTGGAGTCGGGCTCGTCGAAGTGCGTCGAGATCTCACCCGTGGTACGGGACGAACACCACCGGATCGACGATCTCTCGACCGTCGAGCCGGAGTTGTTCGAGAGTCTGAACCGGGAGTTGTTCGAGAGTCTGAACCGGGAGTTCTTCGAGGACGGCGCGTACGCCTACGGCCACGTCAGAGGCGATCGGGAACTCACGGCACGCCGAATCCGGAACGTTCCCGACTACCGCCTCGACCGGTTCGTCCGAGAGTTCCCGCGTACAGAGACACTGTATCGACAGTGTGCTCACTGGGTTCGGGGGCTCGTCGGGCTCCACTTCTCTCCGGACGCCAACCACCGGACGGCGGTGGCGTCACTGTACGTCGTGCTCGACGCGAACGGCCACACACCCACGGACGACCGGCCGTTCGACTGGATCGACGTGGCCGTGGTGCGGTCGAAGCTCCTCCGTGGCTACCACTGTGACGCACGGTTCGACACACTGTGGGAGCGAGACGAACTGTACCACCACTGGCTGCGGTAGTTCCGCGACAATCTGCTCCAGACCGACGAGCGACCGCGAAGCGAACTCGAAACGGGGTTCCTCGACGACGTTCTAGCGTACGCCCGGAACCGACACCGGCGACGAGACTACTCTTCGGGCTCTTCGAGCCGTCCGACTTCGCCCATCGCAACGTACTTCGCCTCGTTCTCGCGGACGTGTTCGATCGCGACTCGTACTAGATCTTCCATACTTCGTGCAGAGTTGTCGAGGTTCATTACCATTGGGAAGCGCCGCCACCGCTGGCTTCCGTCGGCTCTCTGTCTGACGGACATTTAACCCTGTAGAGTGTCCCACACCTGTCATGGGAAACAGGGTGGAGAATCTGGAGCGGCAGGTCACAGAGCTGCGGGCGGCGGTCGACGGACTGACCGAGGAGCTCGTCGAGACGAAGGAACGACTCAATCAGCTCGAAGCGTCCGCCGACGCGGAGACGGAGACGACCGACGACGACCGGCGGGAGCAGGCACACGTCGAGTTCGTCCCCAACCAGTCGCCGGAAGAGCACACGGAGTACGTCGGAGCGCGAGACGCGGACGCGAGCGACGACCGGCAGACACAGTCGGGTCAGTCGGACCAGTCCGGGCAGTCGGCCCAACAGTCCGGACAGCGGAGACAGGACGCCGCACAGGCGGAGGCCCGCGGCAGCACGCGCGACCAGTCGACGACGGACGGCAGCGAGGAGTCGACGGACGACGAGGACGGCGACGACATCATCGTCGCTTGAGCCGGGCTCGCGGGCGGTCCGGTACGTTCACACGGCTGGGCGTTCGAACAGTCGACGACACTGGGGGTCGCCGCGACGGACGACAGCCACACACGAGTGACAGATGCACATCGAGAAACTCGTCTTAGACGACTTCAAGAGCTTCGGGCGCGAGACGGAGATCCCCTTCTACGAGGACTTCACCGTCGTCACCGGCCCGAACGGCTCCGGGAAGTCGAATATCATCGACGGCGTATTGTTCGCCCTGGGACTGGCCCGCACCCGCGGGATCAGGGCCGAGAAGCTGACGGACCTCATCTACAACCCCGGTCACGCGGACGGAACGCGGGCGGACGGGCCCCGTGAGGCGTCCGTCGAGGTGATCCTGAACAACGAGGACGGCACCCTGGACCGGTCACAGGTGGTCAACGCCGCCGGGACGGACAAGGTGGGTGACGTCGACCGAGTCACCGTCAAGCGCCGGGTGAAGGAGACGGACGACAACTACTACTCCTACTACTACCTCAACGGCCGGTCGGTGAACCTCTCGGACGTACGAGATTTGCTCGCGCAGGCGGGCGTCACGCCGGAGGGGTACAACGTCGTGATGCAGGGTGACGTGACGGGGATCATCAACATGACTCCCCACGAGCGCCGGGAGGTGATCGACGAGATCGCCGGCGTCGCGGAGTTCGACGCCAAGAAGGAGGACGCCTTCGAGGAGTTGGAGACCGTGGAAGACCGGATCGAGGAGGCACAGCTCCGGATCGACGAGAAGACGGAGCGACTGGAACGGCTCTCCGACGAGCGCGACCAGGCGCTGGCGTACCAAGACCTGCGCGACGAGAAGGAGGAGTACGAGGGGTACCTCACCGCCGCGGAGCTGGAGGAACGCCGCGACGAGCTCGGGGACGTGGAGTCGGAGATCGAGTCCGCTCGATCGGAGTTGGCCGAGCGGCGCGAACGGCTGGACGAGGCGACGGCGACGGTCCAGGAGCGACAGTCGGAGCTGGACGACCTGAACGCCGAGATCGAGCGCACGGGCGAAGAAGAGCAGTTGGAGATCAAATCGGAGATCGAGGAGATCAAAGGCGAGATCGCCACCTTGGAGGGGAAGATCGAGACGCAGTCGGAACGGCGCGACGACGCGGAGACGGACCGGCGGGAGGCGTTCGTCCAGATCGACCGCAAGAACGAGGAGATCGACGAACTGGACGACGAGATCCGCGACGCGAAGATCCGGAAGGCGGATCTGAAGTCCACCCTCGCGGCCAAGCAGTCGGATCTCGCGGAGGTGGAGTCGGAGATCGAGAACGCAGACACCGCCTACGACGAGCTGAAAGCGGAGTTGGAAGACGAGAAACGACGGCTGGAGGAACTGCGCGAGGAGCGCCACGAGCGACAACGCGAGCGGGACCGACTCCTCGACGACGCCCGGCGGCGTTCCTCGGAGATCGAGGAGGTGGAGTCGGAGATCGCGGACGCGGAGACGGAGCTGCCGGAGCTCCGCCGCCGGCTGTCGGAGTTGGAGTCGGAGCTCGACAGCGCCCGGAAGAACCGCGAGACGGCCGCGGGGCTCGTCGAGGACCTCCGCGAGGAGAAGGCGGACCTGGAGTCGGAGCTAGACGGGCTGGAGTCGGAGATCCGCGAACGACAGAACGAGTACGCCGAGTTGGAGGCGCGGGCAGAACAGACGGGCGACAGCTCCTGGCCGCGAGCGGTGACGACGGTGACGAACGCGGAGTTCGGGGGGGTCCACGGCCCGGTCGGCGAGCTGGGCGCGGTCGACTCCGAGTACGCCACGGCGTGTGAGACGGCCGCGGGCGGCCGGCTGGCGAACGTCGTCGTCGACGACGACGGCGTCGGGAGTGACTGTATCGACTACCTGAAGCAACGCAACGCCGGCCAGGCTACGTTCCTCCCGCTGACGGAGATGGACGAACGGAGGCTGCCGTCGCTCCCGTCGCACCCGGGGGTCGTCGACTTCGCCCGCAGCCTCGTCGACTACGACGCGACGTACGAGGGGGTGTTCTCGTACGTCCTGGGGAAGACGTTGGTCGTCGAGGACATGGAGACGGCCCGGGACCTGATGGGACAGTACCGGATGGTGACGCTGGACGGGGACCTCGTGGAGACGAGCGGCGCGATGACCGGGGGCTCGGGCGGCGGCTCTCGGTACGCCTTCTCGAAGAGCGGCGAGGGGAAGCTCGAACGGATCGCCGAGGAGATCCACGACCTGGAGGACGACCGACAGGCGCTGCGCGAGGAGATCCAGGCGGTCGAGGGGGACATCGAGGACGCCCGCGAACGGGTGTCGGCGGCGAAAGAGACCGTCCGCGAGGTGACGGCGGACCGCGACCGGGCGGAGACGGAGATCGAGGAGACGGACGCCCGGATCGAGGAGCTCCGCGAGCGGAAGGCGGAACTGGAGTCCGAGCGGGAGTCCGTCGACGCGGAGATGACGGAGCTAGACGAGGAGCTCGCGGAGCTGTCGACGGAGATCGACGAGCGGGAGGCTCGCGTCGAGGAGATCGAAGCGGAGTTGGCCGACTCGGAGATCCCACAGCTGTCCGACCGGGCCGACGAGATCCGGGCGGAGATCGACGACGTGGAGAGTCGGATGTCCGAGGTGGACGCCGAACTCAACGAACTGGAACTGGAACGGGAGTACGCCGAAGACGCCGTCGAGGACCTCAACGACACGGTGGAGGCG
Source organism: Halobaculum sp. MBLA0143 (assembly GCF_041361465.1). Taxonomy (NCBI): domain Archaea; kingdom Methanobacteriati; phylum Methanobacteriota; class Halobacteria; order Halobacteriales; family Haloferacaceae; genus Halonovum; species Halonovum salinarum. The sequence goes on along the minus strand of NZ_JBGKAC010000001.1, from coordinate 1,310,400 downwards.
GCCCAGGAACGGAAGGCCGACGCCGAGGCGAAGATCGAGGAGTTCGAAGACCGCGTCGCGGAGTTAGAGTCGGAGCTGACGGCGAAACGCGACGAGATCGCGGAACTGGAAGAGGAGCTGGCCGGGTTGAAGGAGGAACGGTCGACGCTGCGCGAACGGCTCCAGACGGCGGAGTCGGAACGCGACGAGGCGGAGTCGGCCGTCGAGGAGACGAGCAGTCGGCTGGACGACCTAGAGGCGACGGCAGACGAGCTCCGACGGGAGATCGACCGGCTGTCGTCGTCGGTCGGCGACTACGACCCAGAGGAGATCCCGGACCACGACACGGTGGAGTCGGAGATCGAGCGGTTGAGCCAGGAGATGTCGGCGATGGAGCCGGTCAACATGCTGGCGATCGAGGAGTACGACGAGGTGGAGGCGGAGCTGGCAGAGCTCGAGGAACGCCGAGACGTGCTCGCGGAGGAGCGCGACGGGATCGAAGACCGGATCGCCTCCTACGAGGACCAGAAGCGGGAGACGTTCCGGGCGGCGTTCGACTCCATCGACGGCCACTTCCGGGAGATCTTCCAACGGCTCTCCTCGGGGTCGGGTGAGCTCCACCTAGAGAACCCCGAGGAGCCGTTCGACGGTGGCCTGACGATGAAAGCGCAGCCGGCGGACAAGCCGGTCCAACGGCTGGACGCGATGAGCGGCGGGGAGAAGTCGCTGACGGCGCTCGCGTTCATCTTCGCCATCCAACGGCACAACCCGGCGCCGTTCTACGCCCTGGACGAGGTAGACGCGTTCTTGGACGCCGCCAACGCCGAGCGAGTGGGCGAACTCGTGGACGAGCTCGCCGAGGAGGCGCAGTTCGTCGTCGTCTCCCACCGGTCGGCGTTGTTGGACCGCTCCGAGCGGGCGGTCGGCGTGACGATGCAGGAGGACAACGTCTCGGCCGTCACCGGGATCCAACTGGACGGCGAGAGCGACCGCACGGAGGTGTCCGCGGATGACTGACGACGACGTGCCGGACATCCCGTTGGGGCACGGCAGCGACCGCGACCGTGACACCGAGGGGCTGTTCGGCGACGGTGACGACGGGAGCGCCGACTCGGGCGACGACAGTGGAGCCAGCGACCCGGGCGACGGCAGGAGCGCCGACTCGGGCGACGACAGTGGAGCCAGCGACCCGGGCGACGGTGGCACAGGCGACGACGGTACGAACAGTGGGTCGGCCACAGACGACGAGGAGACGGAGCCGGTGGAGGTGTTGGTCCAGTTGGCGAAACGGGGCGAGATCGACCCCTGGGACACCGACATCGTGGCCGTGACGGACGCGTTCCTGGCAGAGCTGGAGGAACGCGACCTCCGGACCTCCGGACGGGCGTTGTTCTACGCGAGCGTCCTGTTGCGGATGAAGTCGGACGCGATGTTGGAGCCCGACGAGCCGGAGTCCGAGGAGCCGGAGCCGTGGGAGACGGCGTTCAGGGACGGCGCCGGGCCGGAGGCGGTGGACGACGACGACGACTTCGACCCGGTGGACGCCCTGGAGGCGGAGATGGACCGTCGGCTGGAGCGCCGTTCCACCCGTGGGTCCCCGGAGACGCTGGACGAGCTCGTGCGGGAACTGCGGGAGGCGGAGCGAGGCTCTCGGTGGAAGGAGTCACGCGAGTACGACACCTCGGGAGAGACGGAGCCGTCGGGGACACAGACCCTCCAGTACCGTGGCGGCTCGGACTCTCGACCGGAGCCGGAGCCGGGCGAGGGCGACGTGACGGAGACGACACACGAGGAGGACATCGAGACGGTGATCGGCGAAGTGCGGACGGCGCTGACCCGGCAGTACGACAACGGTCGCCGGGAGGTGTTGTTCCGCGAGGTGCGGACCGCCGGCGGCTCGCCCGTCCAGACGTACCTCGCCCTGCTGTTCCTGGCGCACCGCGGCGAGGTGCGGCTCCGCCAGGACGACCTGTTCGGCGACCTCTGGGTGCAGGACCCGACGGCGCCGACGGTCGGCGACGAGGCGGTCGCCGACTAGCTCACGCCCGGTACAGCACGTCGAACTGGCTCGCGGTGTAGACCAGTTCGCCCGCCTCCGCCTGCCGTCGACGACACTGGAGCCAGTCGCGCAGGTCTGCGGCCGTGTGGTCCGTGTCGGTCAGGGCCGTGGCGGCGCGGTCGGTCGGGTCCGCGTCGGCAACTGTTCCGCCGGCGCGGTCGGTCGGGTCCGCGTCGGCAACTGTTCCGCCGGCGCGGTCGGTCGGGTCCGCGTCGGCAACTGTTCCGCCGGCGCGGTCGGTCGGGTCCGCGTCGGCAACTGCTCCGCCGGCGCGGTCGGTCGGGTCCGCGTCGACACTCTCTGCCTCGGCGCTGTCCGTCGGGCCCTCGCCGTCGCCGCCGTCTACGAACAACGCGTCGGCGACGAACCCCAGGATACACGAGAGGAAGTAACGTTCGTCGTTCGGGTAGCCGTCGTCGTTCGCCCGGACGACCCAGTCGGAAGCGCCGACGGCGAGCAGTTGGCCGTCCGCCCGGCGACAGTGATCGACGGCCGCGCGGCCAGCGCGGACGTTCCGACCGGGTTGGGCGTCGATGGTCTCGTGGTAGATCCGTTCGACGAGGTCGTCGGCCGGGTGTGCCGGCGCGAACGTAGTCCTCCCGTCGAACGTGAACGGGGCGTACACGAGCCCACCGGGACCGACGGCGGCCGCGAGTGTGTCGACGGCCTCGCCGACCGGGACGAGATCGAGGAAGGAGCCGGCGACGGCGAGGTCCGGGTCGAACGAGCCGTCCGCGGCCTCGCGGGCGGCCGCGACGGCGTCGCCGACGGCGAACGAGACGGTGTCGGCGGCGTGACGCTCGCGGGCGGCCGCGACGAGGCCGGCGTCGGTGTCGACGCCTCGGTAGCCCGCGGGCTCGACACCCCACTCGCGGAGCCGGGGGAGCGTGACGCCCGTGCCACAGCCGGCGTCGAACACCGTCGGCGACGGCGGGAGTTCCTCCCGGAGCCGGTCGGCGACCCGACGGTCCAGGGCGCGGTCGTCGACGGTCGCCTTGGCGTCGAGGTAGCGCGTGTCGGCGTGGTCGTGGCCCTCGGTCCCCGTCACAGGTCGCGGTCGTGGGCCACGCGGGCCACGTCGTCTTCCCACATCCGGACGGTCAGCCCGTCGACCCCCGCCAGCGTGTCGTCGTCGACGGTCTCGACGAGCCGGTCGCCGAACAGCCGGGCGAACCGCTCGACGCTGGGGTTACCGTCGAACGCCGGGCGGTCGTTGAGCAACGTGTCTCGGTAGTCGGCGACCAGGTCGTCCAACGTCGCCTCGACGGCGTCGATGTCGACGACGTAGCCGTACTCGCCGAGTTCGGCGGCGCGAAGCTCCGCCTCCACCTCGTAAGTGTGGCTGTGTGGCTCACCCTCGCCCGGCGGCGGGCTGGGCACCGTGAGGAAGTGCTGTGCGACGAACGTCCGCGAGACGGCGAGTCGGTACACGCTCACACCACGGCCGGCGGGAACAGGAAACTTACGGGCTGGCGTGGCCGCGCGAGCGGCGGTGTCGAGGGCGTCTCGGGACGCTGGCGGCGGACCACGGGTGACGGGCCGCGAGCGGTGTCCCGCGGGCGACACCTGGCCTCGTCAGTCCTCGTACTCCAGGAGGACCTGGAGCGGTCGTTCGCCGTCGGGCTCGTCTAACAGTTCGTACGCTCGGGGCGCCTCGGCGAACGGGACGCGGTGGGTGACGAACTCCGACAACGGGAGGTCCCGTGCCCGGTCGACGGCAGTCTGGAGCCGGCGATCCGTGCTCCACCGACCACGCAGCGCGGGGTCGACGGTGGACACCTGGCTGGACTCGATGGCGATCCGGCTGCGGTGGTAGTCGCCGCCCAGGTTCAGGTCGGCGCGTTTCTCGCCGTACCAGGAGCCGACGGTCACGCGGCCGTCGTAGCCGACGGCGGCGACGGCGTCGTCCAGCGCGGCGGGGTTGCCGGAGATCTCGACGGCGGCGTCCAGCCCGGACGCCTCGTCGGCCCGGCGGCGCTCGGCCAGCGTCCCCGCCTCGGAGGGGGTGAGCGTGGTGTCGGCGCCGAGCGCGGCCGCTCGGTCGCGCCGCTCGGGCTGTGGCTCCACGACGGCCAACTCCGACAACGGGAACGCCGACAGCAGCGCGACGGTCGCCAGTCCGACGACGCCGGCGCCGAACACGGCGACCCGTTCGCCCAGCCGCGGTGCAGTGTCCAACACGAGCGTCACCGCGGTCTCGACGGTCGGCAACGTCGCCGCGGCGGCCGTCGAGAGCCCGTCGGGCAGTCGGACGACCGACTCCGGGCGCGCACAGAACGTCTCGGCGTGGGGGTGGAAGCCGAACACGCGCCGACCGAGCCAGTCGTCGTCCACGTCGGCTCCGGTGTCCGTCACTCGGCCGACGGCGGCGTAGCCGTACGTCAGCGGGTACTCGAACTGGTCGCCGTCGAACGCCGGCAGCGTGGCGTCGACGGACATCTCTCCCGGAACCTGGTCGCGGTACACCAACAGCTCCGTCCCGGCGGAGACGCCGGAACAGGTGGTCTGGACCCGGAGTTCGTCGGTCGCGAGCGTCGGTGCCGGTCGCTCGTGGACCGCGACGGACCGCGGCCCGGTGAACACCAGCGCGCGTCGTGTGCCACTCACTGTCTGTCGCCTCGTACACGCCTGGAGCCACACCGACTTTCCTCTGTCGCCTCGGTGTCAGTCGTCGGCCGGCCGTCCCGACGGGTCGGTCCCGTGGCGTGGGAGGCGTCCGGTGACGGCCAGGTAGTCGCGTGCGAACACGAGCAACGACGGCGCCAACGCGACCGGCGCGACGGCGTGCAGCGTCGTCGCCGGCACGACCGGCGAGAGCGCGACGGTCAGAAACAGCATCTGCCAGCCCGCCAGCGGGCGGCGGAATCGCCCCGGCGGCAACGGCCGGATCCGGCGACCACGCCGCCGCTCGACCGTCAGTCCGGCGCGGTAGAGGTAGCGAGCGGCCGCCAACGCGAGGTAGACGGCCGGCAGCCGCCCCCAGGCGACCGCCACTGCGGGCGCGACGACGAACCCCAGCGTGTCGTACGCCATGTCCAGCCGCTCGCCGAGACGCGTCGTCTGGCCGACACGGCGGGCGACGACACCGTCGACGGCGTCCAGCAGGACACCGCCGCCGTACAGCACCGCCGGCAGCGCGGCGACGGCGGTCGTCCGCGGGACGAACAGGAAGCCGGCGGCGCCGGCGTACGCCAGTCCACGGGCGAGCGTGACGGCGTTGGCGACGCCCAGCGTCCGGCGCAGCCCCGCGACCGTCCCGTCGGCCGGGTGGTTGTCCGGGAGGTTCCGCCGGAGGTAGACGGCGACGCCGAACCCGGCCGGCGCCGCGACCGCCAGCCAGGTCTCGGCGAGCCCGCCGATCCCGGTCAACAGGAGGTAGCCGAGGGCCAGCGCCACCCCGGAGCCGGAGACGGCGACGGCCGCCTCCGCCCGGAGCCGCCGGGGGAGCCGCGCGGTCGCAGTCACGACACACCCCCGGCGGCGGCGAGGTGTGTGACGACGCGTTCGGGGTCGCTCGCGGTCGACACCGGCACTCGGCCGGCGTCGATCTCGTCGCTCACCGCCGTCGCGTCGTCGACGTGGGTCAGGGCCCGTGTCACCGACGAGTGGGTCACCGGCGTGTCGTCGGCGACGACGAGCGCCGGGTTGTCGACCCCCACGGCCGTCTCCGCGAGCTCCGGGGCGCTCCCGGCGACTCCGACGACCGGCGCGCGGTCGGTCAGCCCCCGCCAGACCGCCGGCCGCGCGGGCGGGTCGACGGCGTCGACCCGCAACAGGAGGCTGTCGGCCGCCCGCCCGAGCGCCGACCGGACGCGGTCCACGTCGGCGTCCGGGTCGTCCACGACGGCGGCGACGTGGACCGTCGCCGGGTCGGGAGCGCCGCGCCCCGACAGTGCCGCCCCGACCGTCTCGGCCGTGTCGCCGTCGACGACGAACAGCCGACAGCCGGCGTCGACGGCGGTCTCGACCGTGTCGGCGCCCGCGTCCGGCTGCGGCGCGACACCCACACGAGGGAGGCGGACCCCGGCGTCGGGCGGGGTCGCGGGCGGGGTGGCGCCGTAGCACGGGGCGGGCGGGCGGTCGAGGGCGAACGGCGCGTCCGTCGGCGGGTCCGGCACGGGGACGGCGTCGCCGGTCGTGGCGGCCCGGTCGACGGCGTCGGCCACGGTGACGACGTGTGCGGCCCGGACGGCCGTCGACACCGGGCGGGCGCCGTCGCCGACCCGAGCGGCGAGTCGCGCCGGGCCGTCGGCGAACCCACCCTCGCGGCTCGGCGCCGTCGGCGGGACGGCGGTGTACGCGCGCCCCTCGCGGCCGAACTGGACCGTCTCCGGGTCGTCCGTGCCGGCGCCACAGTCGCCGAGGTACAGCGAGCCGCCGTCGCCGTGGAGTTCGAGACTGGAGAACTCCCGCGAGCGGTGCGGGGCGTACAGACTGGTCGTCAGCCGGACGAGCGGGCCGTCGGCGAACGACAGCGTCGCCTCGACGTGAGTGGGCGCCGACGGCGTCCGGCGGTCGTCCGGCCAGGGGTCGCTCGCGTCGGCCGTCCGGACCCGGTCGACGCGGCCGAACCACGCCGTCAACAACGTGAGCGGGTAGACGGCGCCGTCGTACAACGGGCCGACGTCGAGAAACGAGTCCGGGCTGTCGTGCCACTCCGTCACCCGGCCGACGTGGGCGTGGACGTACCCCAGCCGGACGGGGCCGAGTCGGCCGTCGGCCAGCAGTTCGCCGACACGGCGCTGTGCCGGGTGGCGGGGGGAGACGGGGGCACAGCCCAGCGCCAGCCCACGGTCGCGGGCCAGCTCGACGAGGCTCCAGGCGTCGTCGGGCGACAGCGCCAACGGCTTCTGACAGAAGACGTGACGGTCCGCGGCGAGGGCAGTCCGGGTGACGGCCGCGTGGGCGGCGTGGCTCGTCAACACGACGACCAACGGCGCCGACTCCGCGGCCAGCATCGTGTCCACGTCGGTGTACGCGGCGGCGTCCGTCTCGGCTGCCAGCCGCTCGGCGCGGTCGGCGTCGAGATCACAGACGGCCGAGAGAGACAGGCGAGTGGCCGAGAGCCCGGTGGCGTACGCCTCGGCGGCCGCGCCCGCGCCGACGAACAGACAGTTCACGAACGAGTTACGGGCCGGACGAACAAGAAGCCGGGGGGAGAGGAACCGCTGGACTGCGCGGTCGTCGGATTGAAGTCGGAGAGACGGGAACCGCCGGACTACGCGGTCGTCGGATTGAAACCGGCCGGGACCCATCCACACCTCAGTGGCTCGTGTCGCTGTCGTTCACAACACACTCGACCTCCGTGGCGGCGCCGACGCCGTCTGTCTCCACGCCTGTGAGGCGCTGGCTCGCAACCACGACGTGACGCTCGTCACGCTGTCACACCCGCCGTTGTCGGAGCTGGACGCGTTGTTCGACACGGACGCGGCCGGCGTCGACGTCGTGACACCGCCCGCGGGCCGGGCGCTCGGGCGGGTGCTCGCCGCCGCCGCGCCACGTGTCGGCCCGCAACTGCCCGCCCGGAGTGCCCTGTTGGACCGACTCCTCGCCCGTCGGCGCGGGGAGTTCGACCTGGTCGTCAGCACCGCAAACGAGTTCGACGTCCCGGGGCCGTCCGTCCAGTACGTCCACTACCCGCAGTTTCGGGCGGCCGCAGACGACGAGGGGGGGCTCGGGAACCGACTCTGGAGCCGGCTGGCCGTCTCCGACGGGCTGCCGGACGACGCACGGCTGCTCGCCAACTCCTCGTACACGGCTGCGGCCGTCGAGCGTCGCTACGGTCGGACGCCGTCCGTGCTCCACCCCCCGGTCGACCCTATCGAGGGCGCCGCGGAGTGGCCGGACCGCGAGGACGGCGTCGTGATCCTCGGTCGGCTCGCGCCGGACAAACGGACGCTCGCGGCGTTGGAGCTCGTCGACAGAGCCCGCGAGCGCGGCGCGGACCTGTCCGTCCACGTCGTCGGGACGGCGGCGCCGGCGTACCGAGAGTACGCCGAGCGAGTGGCGGCGGCGGTCGCCGAGCGGCCGCACGCCCGGCTCCACCGCGACGCCTCTCGGGCGGAGTTGGAACGACTACTCACGTCGAACAAGTACGGCCTGTCTGCCAAGCCGGGCGAACACTTCGGGATGGCCGTCGCGGAGTACGTCGCCGCAGGGATGGTGGCGTTCGCGCCCGACTCCGGCGGTCAGCGTGACGTGTTGGACGGCGACCCGGACCGACTGTACGGCTCGCCGGCGGAGGGGGCGACTCTGTTGGCAGCGGCTGTCGAGCGGGGTGACCGACCGCGACGGGCGCGCGACCGCTTCCGGCACGAACGGTTCCACGACCGGTTCCGGGCGGTCGTCCGGGAGACGCTGCCGGACGCGGCTCGCCGCCGCCACACCACATAAGTCGGTGTGGCCCCTTGTAGACGTATGGCGACAGTCGACGACAGCGGCTTTCTCGCGCTCGACACGGTGACACCACTCCACTGGGCCGGCGTCCTCCTGGCGGCGATCTCGGGACTACTCCACCTCGCGTTCGCCCCCGGGCTGTTGCCCGGCGGACTCGGGATCGGATTCGTCGTCGCCGGGGTCGGCTTCCTCGTCGGCGGGGCCGCGGTGCTGGCGAACTACCGCCGGACACAGCTGTACCTCCTCGGGATTCCGTTCACGCTCGGTCAGATCGTGCTGTGGTACCTCGTCAACGCGCCGAACTTCTCGACGTTCGGGCTCGTCGACAAGACCGCACAGATCCTGTTCGTGGCCGTCGTGGCGGTGCTGTACAGCCGAGAGCGGTAGTCCGGGTCAGTCGTCGAGGTACTCCCCGAGCAACGGATCGACCCGGTCGCGGGTCTCCGCCGGAATCGCCTCCGCGGGGGTGTTGATCGTCCCCTCCAGCGCCGTGTGTGCGTCCGGCTCCACGTCCTCGGGGAAGTGTCGAATCGCGTGCTCGACGGTCGCTTTGATCGCGCGTTCGTTGTGTTTCGCGTGCTCCAGCACCTCGCCCAGCCGGTCGTCCATCTTGCCGCGCCAGACGTCGTAGTCCGTCACGCCGGCGATCGTCGCGTACGCCATCTCGGCCTCGCGGGCCAGCTTCGCCTCCGGGATCGTCGTCATCCCGATCAGCTCCCAGCCCTGGTCGTGGTAGAACTCCGACTCCGCCTGCGTGGCGTACTGTGGCCCCTCGATACAGACGTAGGTGCCGTCCTCCACCACCTCGGTGTCCGTCGCCTCGCGGGCCGACTCCGCGAGGTGGGCCGCCAGCTCTGGGGAGTACGGCTCCGCGAACGACTGGTGGACGACGACGCCGTCGCCGTAGAAGGACAGCTCCCGGTGTTTCGTCTCGTCGTAGATCTGGTCCGGGATCACGAGCGTCTCCGGCGCCAGCTCCTCCTGGAGCGAGCCGACGGCGTTGCTGGCGATCACGTAGTCGACCCCCTGCTGGGCCAGCGCGTAGATGTTCGCCCGGTACGGGAGGTGCGTGGGCGACAGCTGGTGGTCCGGGCCGTGGCGAGGGAGGAACACCACCTCCTCGCCGGTGTCGCCGAACGCGCCGATCTCCAGGTCCGTCGACGGCTCGCCGTACGGCGTGTCGACGGAGACGGTCCGCGTGTCGTGCAGCGGGAGCGCGTCGTAGATACCGCTCCCACCGATGAAGCCGATTGTCATCGCCAGCCAGTTGCCACCCGGCCGGATAAACGGTGTCGGTCCAGGTGGGCCAGTGGGACGGCAGTCGCACGATCCGGCCGAGCGAGCGCCGTGACGGTCGCCGCGTCAGTCCTCGCCCGCGAGTTCGGCGGCGTCGGCGAGCACCTCCTCGGGGTGTTCCTCCGGCGAGACACCCTCGTAGGCCCGTTCGATCTCCCCGTCCGGACCGATCAGGTACGTGTTGCGGCTCGTGATCTCCATCCGTCGGTCGCCGATTTTCCGTTCGCCGTAGGAGTCGTACGCGGAGGCGACGGCCCCCTCCGGGTCGGACAACAGCGTCACCCCGAGTGCGTGTTTCTGCTCGAAGTCGGCCAAGTCGGGGACCGAGTCGTCGCTGACGCCGAGGACGGCCACGTCGTGGTCGGCGAACTCGGCGAGCCGTTCGTCGAACGCCTGTGCCTCCCGCGTACACCCCGGCGTGTCGGCACGGGGATAGAAGTAGACGACGACTCGCTGGCCGTCGAACTCCGACAGCGAGACCGTCTCGCCGTCCTGATCCTCCAACTCGAACGTCGGCGCCTGGGTTCCAGTGTCGAGCACGACAGACGGGAACGGCGGGAGCCACTTCGCTCCGTCGAAGCGCGACGACCACGCACCAGCCCCGCGTCTGCGCCGCGGGCTACAGGTCCGGCAGGTCGTCCGGCGCCTCGAACTCCGACTCCCAGTCGACGTACTCCTCTTTCAACACCTCACAGACCCGCTGGCCCAGTTCCGTCAGCCCGGCGTTGATCCCGGAGACGGTGGCCCACGACTCCAGCTCCGGGTGGAGATCGCGCTCCTGCCAGTCTTCCGGCAGCCCGGGGGCGTGGTAGCCCACCCGGTCGGCGAAGTCGTCCCAGAAGAAGTCGAAGTGGGACACGAGCTCCAGGTCCGTCACGACCGCCCACTCGTCGGCAGACAGGGAGGTCTCGGCGGCCCAGTCCTCGAACGCCGTCTCCCAGGCGCCCTCTCGGAGAGACTCCTCCAGGTCTTCGCGGTGGTACTCGTCGCCGCCCACGTCGGCGTCCTCGTACTCGCTGGGGTCGACGGTGTCGAGCGACGGCGGCTCCGGAAGCGGAACGTCCAGTGACATGGCCGAACGTTGGAGCCCAGGAGGGTTAATCTGCCGTCCGACGACGAGGAGAGACCGACGACGGAACGGGGAAGTTCTTCGCCCGTGAAGCGAGGCCGTGATCACGAACTTGGCGACGGACGCAGCGGGGATGACGAGCAACGCCTTCCTGGTGACTGGCGAGCCGGGTGGACGCGCGCGAGAGACGGCAGACGGGGAGACGGGCCGTCGGGTCCTCGTCGACTGTGGAGCCAACTACGACGCCGTCGCGGCCGTCCGCGAGCACGTCGACGACCTGGACGGGGTCGTGCTCACCCACACTCACCCGGACCACGTCGGCACGCTGCCGGAACTACGGGAGGCGTTCGGCGTCGAGACGGTCGGGTTCGACCCGAGCCACGACGCGGTGGACGCGGAACTGCCGGACGGCGACACCGTCGAAGCCGGGACCGCGACGTTCGAGACGCTGCACACGCCCGGCCACAAGGACGACCACCTGTGTCTGTTCGACCGCGACAGCGGCGTGTTGTTCGCCGGCGACCTGGTGTTCGCGGACGGCGCCTTCGGCCGGACGGACCTCCCGGAGGGTGACCGGGAGACGCTGATCGACAGTATCCAACGACTGCGGGAGTGGGTCGGCGACGATCTGACGGCGGTGTACACGGGGCACGGCCCACCCATCGAGACGGAGCCCGGCGCGAGTCTGGAGCTGTCGGTGCGTGCGGCGAAGCTGTGACGGGCGGCAGGCTGTCGTTCCGGCGGTAGCCGAGCAGCGAGTTGTCGTTCCGACGGTAGCCGAGCAGCGAGTTGTCGTTCCGACGGTAGCCGAGCAGCGAGTTGTCGTTCCGACGGTAGCCGAGCAGCGAGTTGTCGTTCCGGCGGTAGTCGGGCAGCGACTCAGACGGCCGCCAACAGTCCGTCGTAGGCGTCGTGGTTGGCGTCCGCGACGGCTGCGGGGTTCGTGCGGGCCTCGGACGACAACGGCCGGAGGTCGTGTGTCGACAGGGGTTCGAGCCCGTCGGTGACGCCTGCGACGCGTTGTTCCAACCGACCGTCGGCGCGATCACCGGCGGCCTCGCGGGCGATCTCCCACCGACGGCCGTCGTACACCCGACACCGACCGGGCTCTACGACGGCGACGGCGTCGTACGTCGGCGCCCGCAACGGGTCGGCCACGTCGGCGTACGACTCCACGATCACGGGGCGGTCGGCCGTTCGGACTCGTTCGCCCAGCCGCGAGAGCGCGTCCAGGTGCCAGTCGGCCATCGCGTCGTTGAACGCGGCGACGTCGTCGACCCGGACGGGGTCGTCGGCGAGGTCGCGGACGGCCCCCGGGAGATCGACACGGTCGTTGACGACGACCCGGTCGCCGTCGCCGGTGGCGACGCGGTCGGCCAGGAACGTCCGGTCGGTCTCGCCGAGCATCCCGGTCCGACCGGGCGTGGGCCGCCACAGCCGGTGGACGGCGTTGATCGCCTCCGGGCCGTCGGCGTCCGTCGCCGCCGCGAGCCGGGCGGCGTCTTTACCGTACAGTCGACCCGCCGACAGCGCCCGGACGGCGTCGTCGTGGTCGAACCACAGGTCGTTGCCGGCGCGGGGCTTGACCGCCAACGGGTCGTCCAGCCGGGCCGCGAGCCCGACGGCGAACGTGGTCTTCCCGGCGTCGACGCGGTCGCCGCCGGCGACGAGTAGCCTCACGACTCGCCCGGGAGGTCGCCGTCCTCCCGCAGCCCGTAGAAGCCCGGGTCGGCGTCCGTCGGCGGCTCTGCGATCACCAGGTCGTCGCCGTGAGACAGCAGCCACGGGATCGCCCAGTCCAGCAGGATCTCCTCCTCGCCGGGCTCTAGCTCCGCGTCCGCCTCCAGATCCTGGAGCAGCCGGGCGATCTCGTAGACGGTGTACATCTGACCCGACTCCAACAGCTCCGTCGGGGTGTAGAAGTCACAGGGGTACAGGTCGTCGAACTCGGATTTCGGACGTGGCACGCCCGGCCGTGAGCGCCCCGCCCACAAGTACGACACGGTCACGCGCCAGCAGAGCCGCAGCCGCAGGCTCACACGGTACTGACGGCAGACGCGGGCGGGGTCGTGGGGTGGGTCGTGGCGGCGGAGTCGTGCGATCCCAACCCACGAGACGGTGGATTCATGAGTTCGGAATACGACAACAGTTGCCATGAGTGGTGTGAAAGACGACCTCGTGTCGGCACTACGGGACGCCGGCGGCGACGGCCTCCGGGACGCCTGGCTGTTCGACGAGACCGGCCACGAGTCGTTGTACCTCCGCCCGGACGTGCGCGACCGGGTGACGGACCTGAACGTGGAGCAGTACATCGACAACGAGCGGTACGGCTACGTCACCCGGAACACCTGGGAGTCGCTCCACTACACGGACTACGAGTTCACGATCCGGGGGTTCGGCGAGTTCCTGTTGTACCGCACGTTCCTCGGCGACGGTGACCGACCGGTCGGGCTGATGGCCAGCTTCGATCCGGAGGTGGCCGTCTCGTTCCCCGAGCTGACCCGGACGCTGTACGACTGCGTCGCCGACGAGTCGGTGACCGTCGACGGCGAGTAGCTACTGGAGCTCGTCGGCGACGTCGGCCGCGTCGACCGCTGTCGCGGCGACGCTGCCGCCGTGGAAACAGTGGACCGTGTCGAACGTCAGCTCCGACAGCGCCGCGACCGACTCGGCGGCCGTCTCCGTCTCGGGCGTGAACGCCTCTGCCGGTCCGGCGAGTCCGTCGTCGTCCGTGGTGAGCGCGTCACCCGCCAGCAGCAGGTGTTCGTCCGGGAGGTACAGCGAGACGTGTCCGGGAGTGTGACCCGGCGTCTCGATCACCCGCATCGGCCCGGCGTCCGTCCGGAAGACGACGCCGTCGACCACCTCCACGTCGACCGCCGCCGGAGGGTACCGATCCCCGTCGGACTTGATCGGCTCCGCCCGGCCGTCGACGTACGGCGCGTCGGCGACGTGGGCGTACACGGTCGGCTCGGTTCCACGAGCCGCTGTCACCCGTTCGCGCACGTCGGCCAGACAGCCGGCGTGGTCGCCGTCTTGGTGGGTGAGGAACACGCCAGCGACGTCGTCGAAGCCGCGGCCGACGGCCGCCAGCGCGTCTGCCAGCTCGTCAGTCTGCCCCGGGAGTGCGGTGTCGACGAGTACGAGCCCGGTCGGCGTGTCGACGGCGACGGGGTGGATCGTCAGTTCGCGGTCACTTTGTCGCCCGGTCACGGTGAGGTCGTGGACGCTGTCGGGGAGCATCGTCGGAGCCTCGGCCGCGAACGGCCTGAAGCTACCGGCGACGGCGAAGCCGGGGGCTACTCGAGCGGCGTCGAAAGAAAGCGGAAAGCGAGCGACCGAGTCGGCTTACTCGAACAGCTCGACGGCCTGCTCGAACCGAGCGCTCGGCTCCTCCCAGTCGACGACCTCGAAGAAGTTGTCCACGAAGTCGCCGCGGTCCGGGCCGTAGTCGTAGTAGTAGGAGTGCTCCCAGACGTCGAGCGCGAGGACCGGGTGTCCACCCCAGACCGCACCCTCGTCGTGGTTGTCGACGACCACGTTCCGGAGTTGGTTGGAGAAGGTGTCGTACACCAAGAGCGCCCAGCCGGAGGCGTCGCTGGCGGCAGCACGGAACTCACCCTCCCAGGCCTCGTACGAGCCGAAGTCCTCCTCGATGCGGTCGGCGAGCTCCCCGTCCGGCGCGTCGCCGCCCTCCGGCGACATGTTCTGCCAGAAGAGGTCGTGGAGGATGTGGCCCGAGGAGTTGTGGGTGACGTCACGGATGGCGCCGGCCGAGCCGGAGAAGTCGTGTTCCTCGCGGTTCGCGGCCAGCGTCTCGTCGGCGCTGTTCCAGCCGTTGACGTAGCCTTGGTGGTGGGTGTCGTGATGCCACGTCAGCACCTGCTCGGAGATGTGCGGTTCCAGTGCGTCGTAGTCGTACGGGAGTGGGTCGAGTTCGTAGTCAGTCATTCGTGATTACCTCCACTCTCACAGTGGAACGGGAATCGCTTAAAGGTTGATAAGGCGGTCGCTAACACGTCACACGCGAAACCGTAGATAGAGGTCTGCCCGTAAAATTCTCTGGAGAACAGGTGAACGCGGAGCCTGACGGGCACCCGACACGGACGGTTAGTTCACTCCAAGTCCCCGCACAGTCTCGTTCAGCCGCTCACACCCCTCTTCGGTCACTACCACCAAGTCCTCGATCCGGACGCCGAACTCGTCGTCGAGGTACACCCCAGGCTCGACGCTGAACACCATTCCCGGCTCCAGTTCGCAGTCACTGTCGGCGACGATGTACGGCTCCTCGTGGACGGCCAAGCCGACGCCGTGGCCCGTGCGGTGGACGAACTGGTCGCCGTAGCCCGCGGCTTCGATGGGGTCGCGGGCGGCGGCGTCGACCTCGCCGGCCGTCACCCCGGGCGCGACGGCGTCGACGGCGGCCTGCTGGGCGCGACAGACGAGGTCGTGAACCTCGCGGACGCGGTCGCTCGGCTCGTCGCCGAAGACGAGCGTCCGGGTCTGGTCGGAAGGGTAGCCGTCGATCCGGGTGCCGAAGTCCAACACGACCGGCTCGCCCGCCTGGATCTCGCGGTCGCCGTATGTGTGGTGTGGCATCGCGCCGTTCGGGCCGGCGCCGACGGTGGGCCCGAAGGAGACGCCGTCACCGCCGTGAGCGGCGAGTCGGTCCTCGATCAGTCCCGCGACGGCCCGCTCCGTCTCCCCGACCAACTCCGACCCGCGCTCGCGGAGGTCACGGACGACGGCGTCGGCCGCCTCGGCCGCCCGCCGGAGCGCGGCCAGTTCGGCGTCGTCCTTCCGGACCCGGAGCGGGGCGAACACCTCCGAGGCCAGTCCGAAGGTGGCGTCGGGCGCCGCCGTCCGGAGATCCTGGGTGAATCGGGCGTGCATCGTGTCGTCGACGAGGACGTGGCCGCCGTCCAGGTCCAGTTCCGCGACCAGGTCCGCGATCCGCGCGGCGGGGTCGCCGTCGTCGCTCCAGGTGCGAACGTCGTCGATCCACGTCGCCCGCCGAACCTGACTGTCGTACAGCTCCGGCACGAGGAACACGGGGTCGCCGTCGGCCGGGAGGAACGCCAGGAGGTGCCGCTCGCCCGGCTCCTCGCTGAACCCGGTCGCGTAGGTGAGGTTGTGGCTGGGGAACAACACGGCCGCGTCGTCGCCGTGAGCGCGCAGTCGCTCCTGGGCCGCGCGAGTGCGTCGCTCCGGTGGCGTGGCGTCTGTCACGCCACCGGCTCGGACGCCAGCGAGCAAGAAGCTTCCCGTCGTCAGACCGGGGATGCCCATCCCGGGTGGGGGGGACGACGGGACCCCACTGTCGAGTCCGACGCGGCGGGAGTCCGCCGCTCGCGTCGCCTCACTCCTCGACGATCACCGTCCCGACCATGCCGGCCATCTCGTGAGGGGTGCAGTAGTAGCCGTGTTCGCCGACGGTCTCGAACGTCCGGACGTACGCCCGTCCGGAGACGACGGCTCCCCGTCCCTCCTCCCAGGCCTCGACGGCGGCCGACTCCGAGTCGGCGCCCGCGGAGTTCCACTCCGGCGCGCCCTCGGGAGTCTGGTCGGCGTAGGCGACGACGTTGTGCGCCTCGCCCCCGGCGTGGACGAACGCGATCGTATCGCCCGCCGAGACGGTGACCGTCTCCGGTGTGAACGCGACCGCCTGTAGGTCGACGACGGTCGCGTCCTCCGGCACCTCGTCGGCACTCACGACGTTCGGGCCGCCCTCGTACTCCGTGTCGCCAGACGCCTCCGATTCGTCGGACTCTCCGGAGTCCATCGACGCGCCGGCGACGGCCGGTGCCTTCCCCAGCCCGCCGACGACCGCGAACTGCGCGCGGGCGGCGTGATCGGCGAACGTCGAGACGGCGCCCGCGGCGTCGCCGCCGTCCTGCACGGCGCCGACGAACTCGCCGAGCGCGGCCTCGAACGACTCGTACGTCTCACCGTCCGCCTCCTCCAACGTCTCGTGGACGCGAGCCGCCTCGAACGCCTGGAACGTCGCCTGCGCGGCCGTCCCCGGGAGTCCGTCGAGGGAGCCGCCCGTGCCGGCGCCGACGACCGCCGTCGCCGCGGCGACCGCCCGGTCGTGGAACGCCAGCCCCGCGGCGGTGGCGTCGCCGTCGGACTCGATCGCCGACCGGACGGCGCCCAACTCCGACTCGAACGTCTCGTACGTCTCCGCGTCCGCCTCCTCTAACGCCTCGTGGAAGCCGCCGGCGCCGGACTCGAAGTACTCGAACGCGGAGCCGACGAGACTCGCGCCCCGCTCGCCGTCGCCGACGTGCGCGGCGGCGACGCCGTCGAAGACGCGAGCGTCCATGTACGCCGCCCCCGCGGCCGAAACGGCCGCCGTGCCGGCGAACTGCGTCTGGAACTCGAACAACGCCGACTGGACGCCGTCGTAGTGGGTCGCCACGGCCTCGTCGTCGCCCGCGCGGAACGCCTCGATCAGCCCGGAGAGGTGTTCGTCCTCGAACGACTCGTACAGCTCCGCGCTGGTCTCCTCTAAGGCCTCGTGGACTCCCGCCTCGTTCTGCTCGAACCGCTCGAACAACGACTCTGCCAGCGCCGCGGCCGTCTCGCCGTCGCCGGTCGCGTACGCCTGCCGGGCGTCAGAGAAACGAGCCCGGAAGAAGGCGGCCTCCAGCGTCGTCGCCTGCTGGCCCCCGAGCGCGGTGACGCCCGCGAGCAGACTCTCGTCGACGGTCGCCAGGGGCTCGGCCGTCGCCTCGCCGTTCTCGACGGCCGACCGGAGCGCCGACAGCCCGCGCTCGAACGCCTCGTACGACTCCGCGTCCGCCTCCTCGAACGGGTCGTGAGCGGTCGCGCCCTCGAAGTCCGCGAACACCTCGCGCAACAGCGCGGAGGCAGCATCGGTCTCGCCGGCGTCGGCCAGCCGGACGGCGTCGTAGGCCTGCGCCCGGTAGCTCGTCAGCGTCGTCGCGTGTGCGAGTCCGACGCCGGGGCCGCCGAGGCTCGACACCGCCGTCGCGTCGAACGCCCGGGCCTGTGCGACCGCGAGTTCGCCGGCGCCGGCCGTCTGGGCGTCCGCCAGCGCGTACGACCCCTCGACCGCCGCCGACAGCGACGCCTCGCTCGCCTCGTGGGCGGCCGCGCCGTCGCCGGCCTCGGCGGCCGCGACGGTCGCCTTCAGCTCACCCTCGAACGTCTCGTACGCCTCCGGTGCGGTCTCCTCGACGGCGTCGTGGACCGCGGCCTGCTCGAACGCCGTCAGCGTCGCCTGCCCGACCGCGACGGCGCCGTCCGTGTGACCGGCGGCCGCCAGCAGTCCGGCGTTGCGGACGTGGGTGCCCAGCAGTTGGAGTTCGAGGGCGTGAGCGGTCGGTTGGTCCGTCCGACCTAACGCCGCCGCGCGGAGGTTGTCGCTCGCGGCGACGGCCGCCTCGCGGGCCTCGGCGACCTCGCCCGCCGACAACGCCTCCGACAGCCTGGAGAGATTCGCCTCGAACGTCTCGTAGTTGTCGGCGTTCGTATGTTCTAACTGCTCGTGGGCGCCCCACTCCCCGCTCGCGTTCTCGAAGCGAGCGAACACGGACTGGGTGACGGCGGCGCCGGCGGCCGGCCGGCCGGCCGCCGCCAGCGCGACGGCGTCGAACAGCCGAGCCCGCATCGCCGTCCACTCGGCGGCGACCGCCGTCGCCGCGCCGACGCTCGTGGCCGCCGCGCCGTCCGTCGCCGCGTCCGTCCCCGTCGACTCGCCGTCCGCCGCGGACTCCGTCGCCGTCGTCTCCTCCTCGCTCTGTGTGTTACAGCCCGCCAGCGCCGCAGTCAGTCCCGCACCGGCACCGATCAGGAACCGCCGTCTGTCTCGTTGCACGTCTGGTTTAGGCAGGCCTAAAACTCAAGAGAGTTTCGAAGTTTAGGCGCACCGAAAACGTCCGTCACACGGGAGTGGTCGAGGGGTCGTAGTGCGTCGTGGTCGCGGTCGCGGCCCGTCGACAGTTTGAGGGGCTTTCCGTCCGTGGTAGCGGTATGCGACTGTTCTGGCACCGCCGGGATCTCCGTGCGGCAGACAATCGCGGACTGGCGGCCGCCGCCGAGGCCGGGCCGGTCGTCCCCGTGTTCGTGTTCGACGACGCCGTCTTGGAGCACGCCGGGCCGCCGCGGGTCCGGTTCATGCTGGACGCGCTGTCGGCGCTCCGGGAGTGGTACCGCGACCACGGTTCGGACCTGGTGACCGTCCGGGGTGACCCACGCGAGGAACTGCCGGCGCTGGCGGCCGCCCACGACGCCGAGGCGGTCCACTGGAACGAAGACTACTCCGGGCTGGCCCGCGAGCGCGACGCCGCCGTCCGACGGGCGCTGGCCGACGCCGACGTGGGCCGTCACGACCACCAGGATCTGGTCCACCACGAGCCCGGGTCGATCACCACTAACGCCGGCGACCCCTACTCCGTGTTCACGTACTTCTGGAAGAAGTGGCGTGACCGCGGCAAGGAGGACCCCCTGCCCGCGCCGGACACGAGCGACCTCGCGGACGTGTCCGGCGACCCACTCCCGTCCATCGAGGACCTGGGCTTCTCGGAGCCGGAGGCGACCGTCCAGCCCGCCGGAACCGAGTACGCCCGCCAACGGCTCGACGCCTTTCTGGACGAGGCCGTCTACGACTACGAAGACCGCCGGGACTACCCCGCAGACGAGAACACCTCGCGGCTGTCGACGGATCTGAAGTGGGGCACCATCGGCGTGCGGGAGGTGTACGAGAAGACCGCCGAGGCGAGAGCCCAGGTCGCCGGCGACGACGCCGACTCCGTCGAGGAGTTCCAGTCACAGTTGGCCTGGCGGGAGTTCTACACCCAGGTGCTGTGGGCGCACCCGCACGTCGTCTCGGACAACTACAAGGAGTACGAACAGGAGATCGGCTGGCGCACCGGATCGCGGGCACAGCAGGATCTCCAGGCCTGGAAGGACGGCCTCACGGGCTACCCCATCGTCGACGCGGGGATGCGACAGCTCCGCCAGGAGGCGTACATGCACAACCGCGTCCGGATGATCGTCGCCTCCTTCCTCACGAAGGACCTCCTGATCGACTGGCGCGAGGGGTACGACTGGTTCCGAGAGAAGCTGGCGGATCACGACACCGCCAACGACAACGGCGGCTGGCAGTGGGCCGCCTCCACCGGGACGGACGCTCAGCCGTACTTCCGGATCTTCAACCCGATGACGCAGGGGGAGCGCTACGACCCCGACGCGGAGTACATCGCCGAGTACGTTCCGGAGCTAGAGGGCGTGCCCGCCGACGACGTTCACTCCTGGCACGAACTGTCCGTCGGCCGGCGCCGCGAGGTGGCGCCGGAGTACCCCGATCCCGTGGTCGACCACTCCGAGATGCGCGAGGAGGCGTTAGAGATGTTCGAGCGCGCTCGCGGGGAGTACGAGGAGGGGACGGCGGACTGAAGTCGGCTGTCAGAACCGAACGGGACCGTTACACTGTCTCGGGACGATCCGCCGTCACGTCGTGGTTCTCTTCAACGGAATCGATGCTCTCGAGAGCACCGAGGCACACGGAACGGACCCTCGATGCACCGACGCTAGCAGCGACAGCGAGTCCGGTCTGTAGCGTCTCGCGTGCCACTTCGGGGTCCTGTCGCCAGTGGTCGATGTCCTGGGCGTAGAACTCGCCCAAGCGGCCGATCACCTCGTCGGAGATCCCGCCGGGAGCGTCCGAGGCGACTGCCGCAAAGATCGCCGACACCGCCCGCTGTCGTTCGAGGGGCAGATCGTCGATCCGCTCGGCGAGCGTCGGCAACGCTGGGACGACACTCTCCGGGCTGGCACTCGCAATCTCGGACAACGCCGACACGGCAGCCGCGCGGTCGTCACTGTCGTCCGATTCGAGCAGTCGGAGCACGCTTGACCCAAGTTCGAGTTGGGCTGACACGTCGTCGCCTTCGCTGATCGTTCGACTCTCCCTCCCACCACCGTTCAGCAGACTGGAGATTCCCGTTGCCTTCCGTGCCGCCGTCGCGTCGTCTACGTCGCCGTCCCGAGTGACCTCGTCTAGCTCCTCGCGGAGTTCGTCCTCACTCTTCTTCGACGGTCGGGGAGCGTCCTCGTACCGGCGAATCCGTTCCGGTTTCTCCATGTTCGCGTACATCGCCTGCAACGCGGGCTTCCCCTGGAGGAGATCGAACTCCTCCAGGAGGTAGATCCCGTACTCCGTCAGCCCGTAGAACGTCGAGGGGAGGTCGCGGCTCCGATCCTCCGCGTCGACCTCGTAGCTGTCGACCACGTCACGCTCTCGGAGCTTCCCGAGGTGTTCGTGGATCGTGCTCTTCCCCTTCGGAATCGCGTGATCCAGCTCGTCGAGAGACGGGAGATTTTCGGGGTGCGCCAGGACGTACTGGAGGATCAGGTACCGCGTCTCCTGCGTGAGGAAGTGGTACGTCTCCTCCTCGCCCGCGAACGGGGCGTCCCTGATCTCGTGCATACAGCCACTACGAGTTGCCGACTGAAAAGATTCGGGAGAGCCGAATCGGTGATTCGGAGCGTACGCCGAATAAGTAATAAAGACTAAATAGCTACGGCGTTCAGCACAGATTGTGAGCCGTCCCCCAGAAGTTCCGGACGTGACAGAGTGTTCGGAAGAGGTCGAATCGAAGGTTCTGGAGGCGACGAACGGCGTCGACTACGGCCCGGCGTTCGTGAACAGGGTACTGCGGTTCTTCGTAGAGAACTCGTATCCGTTCTTCAGCGGACAGACCTGTTTCTTCGTTCTCGGGAGCTACGATACGTACCCGATCAGACGGCTCCAGTTCGTGGAAACGGAACTCAACGCGCGGACACGAACCTATGCGTTTCTCTTGTGTGACCTCCTCGATCCGAGTCAGTTCGAGACGGGCGAGACGGAAAACGGAGCGAGCGAGGCGAGCACCGACGACGAGCACACCGAAGGAGCCGGAGACTCACCCGGCGACCCACCGGAGACCCACTGCAAATTCTACCTCCTGGCCTCGTACGCCGACTATCTCGTCCCAGTGTTCGAGGGTCGACACGCGGGGCCATCTGTGGAACTGGGCGAGATCCGGAACAACTTCTTCGAGAAGACCCACGCCTTCCGCCGTAACTACGAGGGCCTGAACCCAGACGAACTGAACAACGGCGTGGACCCGACGAACCCGTACAGTCAGCCACAAGAAGACGTTCTCGGTCTGTTCGACAGCGTCGACCGGCTGTACGACTGGACCGACAAGGCCGGCCTCACCCGCGAAGTCGACAAACTCCCGAACCGGTGACGGCTGGCTCCGATACATTCCTCCCGTCGCCGGGCGTAGCGTCGCCGTGAACGTCGACATCGTCCTCTACGAGGGGTTCGACGAACTGGACGCGGTCGGGCCGTTCGAGGTGTTCCAGAACGCCGCGAGCGAGGGGGCCGACTGCCGGGCGCGGTTCGTCACGCTGGAACCCACAGAAACTGTGACAGCCAGCCACGGCATGCGCGTCGAGCCGGACGGGACGCTCCCGGAGCCTGACGACGACGAGGCGTCTGATCTCCTGGTCGTCCCCGGCGGCGGGTGGAACGACCGCTCGACGGCGGGTGCGTGGGCAGAACACGAACGCGGGGCGGTGCCGGCGGCGGTCGCGGCCCACCACGACGCCGGCGCGACGGTGGCGTCAGTCTGCACCGGCGGGATGCTGCTGGCGGCCGCGGGACTGTTGGACGGTCGTCCGGCCGTCACCCACCACGGCGCGTTAGACGACCTCCGGGAGACGGACGCCGTCGTGCGGGAGGCCCGGGTCGTCGACGACGGGGACGTGGTGACCGCGGGCGGTGTCACGTCCGGGGTCGACCTCGCCTTGCACCTCGTCGAACGCGCGTTCGACACGGCGACGGCCGACGCCGTCGCGGCGACGCTGGAGTACGACCGCCGCGGCCCGGAGTGAGAGCGGGCCGGTCGGACGAACGCCGACTCCCAAGGGGTTGAAGTCGGCGGCACCGTACGACCCGGGTATGGCAGAACGGGGCGTCGACACGCTGGCGGAGCGGGTCGAAGAGATTCTCCGAGTAGACTCCGAGGAGTTCCAAGAACGGGCGGAACTGGACGCGGAGACGGTGAAATCGGAGTTGGCGGACGGCACCTTCGACAACCACCAGTCGATCGTCGGCTTCGAGTACGAGTTCTACGCGGTGTCACAGGGCCGGTGGGACGCCGGCGACGGGACGGGGGGGATCAGCCGGGGGGATCTGGCGCGGGTGCCCCGGCGGCTCCTCCGACTCGTCGGCTTCGAGAAGGAACTCGGCCTCCACAACGCCGAGATGACGACGAGCCCCCAGCCGTTCAACACGGACGGGCTGCGGGCGCAGGCGGCCGAGGTGCGGAGCCGGCTCCGGGCGGCGTTGGAGACGACACACCAGGAGGGGATGCGGCTCGTCTCCGACGGGCTGTGGACGGCCGCTCCGGCCGGCGAGACCGCCGGCTCGTACGTCGGTGACGTCGTCACCCGCCGCGGCCACGCGATCGCCACCAACATGAGCGACTCCGCTCGCTACCACGCGATGGCCAACGGCCCCAACGCCGACGTGACGTTCGACCTGCCGGCGCCGTTGTCGAGCCTGGAGGCGGAGACGGTGATGCCGGTCTCGCTCACTACGTCGATCCAGCCCCACTACCAGGTGCCGACCGCGAGCGACATCCCCGTCTACCACGACTACGCCGTCCGGCTCGTCGGCCCGTTGCTGGCGCTGGGGGTGAACACGCCCCTGCTCCCGCCGGAGCTGTACGACGACGGGGTCGACCTGGAGACCGTCGTCGCAGATGGCGCTCGCGAGAACCGAGTCCACGCCTTCGAGATACTCAACACGACGGACTCCCCGAAGGTGTGTCTGCCGCAGGACCTCGACAGCGTCGAGCAGGCGGTCGACCGCGTCGCTCGCGACGACGTGATCGTCCCGATGCCCGAAGAGGAGCTCGTGGACGGCAACCGGTTCGACGACGAGTTCGCCACCCTCCGCCGGAAACACGGCACCTACTGGCGGTGGGTGCGGCCGGTGTTCGACGGCGGCTCTCGGGCGGCCGCCAACGCCCGTCTGGAGTTCCGGGTGATCCCCGCCCAGCCGACCGTCCGCGACTCGATGGCGTTCCTGGCGGCGTTCGCCGGGCTGATGGAGTGTCTCCCGCAACGGCGTCACCCCGCCGCCAGCCTCTCGTGGGAGACCGCTCGGGAGAACTTCCGGGCGGCCGTCGCGGACGGGATCGACGCCGACCTGCGCTGGATCACCAACGAGGGCGTCGAGACGACGGACACGGAGCGCGTGTTCGCCGACGTGTTGGACCACGCCGAGGCCGGACTCGTCGGCGCCGGCTGCTCGGAACGGGAGGCCGCCGGGATGCTGGAGCCGTTGCGTCACCGTGTGGAGACGCGGACGACGCCCGCCGGCTGGAAGCTGGACCGCGCCCGCGAGCACGCCGACGAGGGTCGCTCGTTCTCCGCGGCGGTCAGACGGGCACAACAGGACTACCTCGCCCGCCAGCGCGACACGCTGTTGGACGGCTCGTTCGTCGACTGGACGTGAACACTCCCCGGCAGAGTGACGGGGAACCTGGACCCGAACGAGCAGAACCGCCTTCAGTCTCCGCCACCAACCGTGGGTATGGCTGGAAGCGAGACCCAGCGGGACGACCGAACGGTGCCGGACAGTGACGAGGAGTGGCGCGAGGAGCTGGACGACGACGAGTACGAGATTCTCCGGGAGCGCGGGACGGAGGCGCGCTTCTCCGGGGAGTTCGTCGACCACTACGGCGACGGAGAGTACGTCTGTGCCGGCTGTGGCGAGGTGTTGTTCGACGGCGAGACGAAGTACGACTCCGGCTGTGGCTGGCCGGCGTTCTACGCCGCCGAGGACGGGAACGTCGTCCGGAAGGAGGACGACCGCCACGGTATGCGCCGCGTCGAGGTGTTGTGTGCCAACTGCGACGGTCACCTCGGCCACGTGTTCCAAGACGGCCCCGACGACAAGGGCGGCGAACGGTTCTGTATCAACTCCGTCGCGTTAGAGTACGAAGACGCGGAGTAGTCGGCGGCGCGACGGCGACCACGTCCGTGTTCCGCCGCACCGGCGCGACACCCACACGACGCGCGACACGGTGACCACACTCTTGAGTCTCGGCCGCCTCGGTTCGGGTATGTCTCGGGACGGTCGCCAGCGAGAACGGGAGCGGGAACGGGACGGAGAGACGGACGACGACCGGGGCGGACGCTCCGGCGGGTCGTCGCGTGCGACGGTGTCCAACCGGACGAGCTGGTCCGGACTGGCGAAGCGCGCGTACAACGTCGCACTCGGCTCGGGCTCCGGGCGTTCCCGGGACGACTCCGGCGGCGCGCTGAAGCTCGCCGGCCTGACCATCCTCGGTGCGTTCCTCGCCGGACTCCTCCCGCTGCCGCTGACCTGGCTGGTCGGGCTGGGCGTCGGCGCCGGCGTCGGCGGGTGGGCAGACGAGGGGTCGCCGTTGCTGGCGGCCGGCAACGGCGCGGTGATCGGGTTCGTCTTCGGGCTCGGGTTCGCTCCCGCGTTGTTCGGGCTCGGGTTCGTCCTCACGCTCGTGTTGACCGTCGTGGGTGCGGTCGTGGCCGGTGCGGGCTACCTCGCCGGGGAGTGAGCGAAAAGGCCAACACTTTAGAGTTGATATAGTCAACTCGGAGCACCAGATGTTGGCGTTGAGAGTCCGTCCCATCGCCCCTGCCGAGAGGTGAGACGAGAAGCTGAACGGGAAGTGGCGCACTGAAGATGCTGACGTGGTCTCGTAGACCACAACTGCGCGGCCTAATCAGCCAGAAGGCCACTTCCCGGACAGGCTTCGCGGGGAAACGGGGGTGAGGGCGGGAACACACATCTACTCGTTCACACGCTTTCCGAGTGACGGGTGTGTGGACTCTCGGAAAGTAATGCGGGACAACGACCGATCAACCCCGTTTAGTCCCTGATGTGTACGACCCTCTCTATCATCTCGCGGGCGCGGGCGCTTCGTTCGATTCCTAGTTCATCTGAGAGGTGTTCGACCGTACCTTTGATACTTATACCACATATTGACTCGTCCGCAGTGAAAAGAGTTCCCAATGTAGCAGCAATCCGGTTCGTCGAATCTGGTTTGGTGGGTTTCAAATAGTTAGACCTATTTAAGATCTGTAGTGCGAAAGCCGGTGTAGAGCCACAAGTAGACCGATACAGCCAAATGACTGACATAGGATTTAAATATGGTGCCATCGTTTGGCTAGTTGGAGTCGTGGCACGCCACTCCCCAATATGGACAACAAGGACAGTAAATTCGGTCAGTTTGAGGCAGCGTTCGAGAACGGACAGCGAGGACAGGTCAGCGACTACGAGACGTGGCTCGAATCCCACGGATTCCGACCAGAGAGGGTCAGTACAGAAGTGATACGAAGCCACTTCACAGAGCACACGGAGAGGACGGTTGACTACGACCAGCAACTTCAGGAGGTCGGGGAGTTCGCTGGGCACTTCGCCGCAAGGGGTGGAACCATCCACCTGGCCGTCACTGGCGTTTCAGGTGTCGGCAAGACTCTGTTCAGACGAACCGTGGAAGACGCACTAGACCGTGTAGAGGCCGGTCTCGAAGTCTACTCGTTCGAGTGCAACGACCTCGGTGATAAGGTTACAATCGGCGAGTCAGACCCGTCAATGGAGACGTACGAAGAGTCCCGCCTACAGAAGGTTGCCGAGGACGTAGCCGGGGATGAGAACGCGGTGTTCATCCTCGACGACTGTGGTGAGGACAAGCGGGCGCGTAAGTCCATGACCCGTCTCGAATCCAGTGTCGAAAATGGTCTCTTCGTGACGTTCTGGAGTCCAGAACTGTGGGGGTACGACAGAGACGAGATCGAACGGGAGATCGACACAACAAAACAGATCAAACTACCGGGGCTCAGCAAAACAGAGTGTAGCGAACTCGCCAGCGCTCTTGTAGAGTTCATCGGTGGAGACGCTGCTCTGTCAGAGGATGCAGTCGTGCCCGCATTCAAGCACAGTAACGGTATCCCAGGGCTGTTCATCCAGGTTCTCGTGAAGAGCCTCAAGCAGGCATTTCTCGAGGGTCAGGAACCCTGGGATTCCGAGTCAATCGACCAAGCAGTGGACCAGCTCGGAATCACCGACGCAACCGAACGGGTTGGGTCGCTGTCACAGGCCAAACTACAGCTCATCAGACACATGCTCATCGATCAAGATCCGAGGGGAATTCGCCCCAAGCGGCTCGTGGAACTGCTCGACAGAGACAAGTCGACAATATCGTACCACCTCAACGACCTGCTGTCACGCGGTCTGGTCGACTCAGTGACCGAAGGAAGGTCCGTGAGGTACAGCGTGGACAGGTTTATCAAGCCAATCGTCCAGATGAGACTAGAGAAGGAGGTGGAGATCAATGGTTAGCTTCAAATTCGCACGGGTTCCACAGGAGAACCTCGCCCTCGACAACATTGAGGAGGTGGTCCGCGAGTGGTCGATCAGGGAGGGTGATGAAGAGAGCGGTCAGGGTGCCATACCAGAGACGCTGAACGTCCCTTCAGACGATACAGCGTACTTCAAGTATGGGAACTGGAGAACGGAGGAGGTCGAGAAGCTTGACGGCACCGAACAGGTGCCGAAGTGCGAGAAGCGCCTGATGGGCGTTCTGGGAGGGAACCTGTTCTTCGTCGAGACTGCCTCCACCAACGACTACCGAGAGTCGATGGTGGACATGTTCGAGCGTGAGTTCACAGACGGCATCGTGCTCGAAACTGAGGAGTTTATATCCTCCGCGATGAAGATGGCCGAGGCGCAAGCAGACGATCTGCTTGAGGTGAAGTTCCTTCCCAGTGGTCGGATGGAGCCAGAGTCGATCACGATCGAGGACCGGGGGGATGTCATGGGAACCGACGCCTACGAGCGTCACGAGGACGAGGAACGGCGCAGACTGAGGATGGAGTTGAACCCCGAAAGCCAGACTCTGAAACAGGGGTTCAAGAAGCGTGGCGTCTTCACAGCATACCACCGTGATCTCCAGTCGGATGAGATGGTGGGGATTCTGCGGGCGAACTACGAACTCCTGCGTAGAATGCTCGAGGAGAACACGGGACCACAGAGGTCCTGGAGCAGTTGGGAGGTTGACGAAGGGTCCGACTCCGGTTCGAGTTCCGAGTCGGACGACTGACCTCAGTGCGCGAACACGAGAATCTGCTCGTCCGTCCGCGCCACACACACCGGCCCGCTGGGCGCGCTGTCGAACGTCACCGTCTCGTCGCTCGTGACGAACAGCCGCTGGAAGACGCGCCCGCAGGCGGCACACCCCACGTCGTCGCGGTTCTGGAGCTGCATCGAGTTCTCGTCCTGTTTCAGCAGCTTCAGCTTCGAACGGTGGTCGTGGACATCGAAGCCGTCGGAGAGATCCAGCCGGGACATACCGCATCGTCCGACCGCGACGGACGAATAGGTGACGCCCTCGCCCCCCACGAACCCCGCTTTCCTTCGAAGACTTATCCATATCTATAAAACAATAAACTATATCGGTGGCTAGGACTACATTCCGGATACGACACGCGGGCGTCGTCACTGCGGTAAAGGTGGCGAGGGTGGCCTAACACCCTCACCCTGCGTGTCGTGCGGCCTTCACACGACATGTGTTCGAACGATTCTCCGTCACAAAAGCGTGACGGCGCGACCCAGCCGGACGAATCGACCCAGATCTCCCGGGAGCGACTGCTGTCGGACTACGGCGCATCCATCGACAGCCTGCGGAACACGAAGCTGCCGGAGACGCGGATCGAGGAACTGGTGACACTCTGTGTCGAGACCCAGCGGCGGCTCGACAACGACCGCGGCGACGGGGAGCGGACCCCGGCGCTCGTGACCGCCGTCGCGGAGGCGATGGCGGATCTGGAGTCGGCGACCGTCGTCCCCGAGGGCGAGGTGCCCGAGTCGCGCGCGCTGGAGGCCGGTGTTCCGGCGGAGGAGTACGTCCTCACCGCGGCCGAACGCGACGACGCACTCAACGCGCTGTCGTCGCTGTTGTTCACGGCCGTCGAGACCCCGCCGGCGTCGCCGGCGCGGACCCCCGGCGCAGCGGACTGAACGCACCGCTCCTGGGGGTCGACACCCCCGAGAACACGCCACAGGAGTCTGTCACGCCGCTCGGGGACTGTGTGGCGTTCCCCGAGCCTGTCGCCGCGCACGAGTCGACGGTGAACCTGAAGCGCGCTCGAGACGTCACCGTGGACGTAAGTCGAGGCACCCGTGACGACGATCACGGGGACGAGACGGAGTGGGAGGCGCGCGAGGAACCCGTGTCTCCCGGCACGATTCCTGCCGGGTTTGCCGAGTAGTAGAGTCGAGCACTCGACCGGGAGCGTAGGACGACGACAGAATCGAGAACGGGCCGGCGGAGCAGTGTCGAGGTCCCCGTCCGCGTCCGCCCGAGTGATCAGTACACGGTTATCTCTTCGATGCTGAACGTCTCGGCGTCGTCCGCCGTCCCGAAGGCTTCGAAACGCCACCGCTGGCCGGCGTCGAGGTTGCTCACGTTGTCGAGCGCAGACCCGAGCTTGGCGTCCGTCTCGTCGAACAGTCCGAACTGCAGCGAGACGTAGTCGTACGCCGTGTCACTCGCGTTGAGCGCCTCGCCGGCGATCGTGACGCCGAACTGCTCGACAGTGCCCTCTGCAGTCAAGATCACCATCTCGGTGCGCGGGTCGTACGCCCAAGCGTCCGGGTACGGGTTCGGTCGGTCGGTCGGCGTCCCGGTCGCCGTCTCGGTCGGCGTCGCCGACGCGGGCGCACTCTCGCCGCCCTGGCGTCCACCGCGTCCCGTGCGACTGGGTCGGCGCCCACACCCCGCGCTCGCGACCCCGGCGGTGACGACCGACCCGAGGAGTGTTCTCCGCTTCACACTACGACACTCGCCAGACGCCGTGATAGCAGCTCGGATCTATCGACCGACGCGGTCGTGGACGCGTCGCGTGCCGAGTGCACAGTCTCCGTCGCTGTCGAGAGATCCGTCGTGAGAATCGCCCAGCCACCGAGGCCTCGTCTCCGCGTCACTCGAACATCTTGTCGTCGAACTCCGGGATGTCGAACCCGCCGTCGCCGCCCCAGCCGTCCATCACCCGGGACTGGTACAGCGCCATCGCCACCTGCGGGACGGCCTGCGGCGGGACGGGCGGAGCACTGTCGAAGGCGTCTGCGGCCCACTCGTTGTACTCGTCGACCACGTCCATCGCGTCCTTGAAGCTACGGAGCATCAACTCCTTGTACCGATCACGCATCGGATTTCGGTTCGGGACCGCGAGGCAAGCCTCTTTGGGTTGGGCACGGAGACGGCGCGGGCAGGCGCTGGGCGCCGACACACGGCGTCACACGGGTCGCTCACTCGTCTACACACTCACCCACTCACTCACCCACACACTCATTTACACACTCACCCACTCACCCACTCACCCACTCACCCACCCACACACTCACCTACTCACTCACGGCCCGGGGAACGGCCGTTCGGACGCGGGGTGTTCCCAGGTCTCCGCGTCGACGGCCCGGACCGGCGCCGGGCGGTGGAACGCGACGGGGTCGTCGACGGTCGACTGATCCGCCCCCCGGCCGTCGGCGGGAGGCTGCGGGAGCGGCGCGGTGCCGTCCGCACCGATCACGGAGCGCCCACGGCGCCTCGTGGTTCTAGGCCTCCGTGTCGCCCGCAGACCCCGAGAGGTCGTGATCGTCGACGACGAACCGAGGCGAGTCCACGACGGCGTCGCACGCTCCTTCGACCGGGCAGAGTCCACCCACTCCGGGTGGACACGACACAGCTCACCGTCTGCGTCGTCGTGCGCGTCGATCACGCCATCGTCGTGACATCGGTTCCAGACTGCGCCCGCGGTGGTCCAGTCCGGGACGCGGGCCTCGCGGGCCAGGAGTCGGTTCCCGGTCGCCCACACGTCCACGCGGTCGGCCTCGTGAGCCCACGCCTGGACCCACGCCAGCGGCGCGGCACGGTGCCCCGGGTGAGGGTCCAGATCGACCGTGTAGTCCCGGTCGAGACGGGCGACTACGTCGGGCAGACGCCGTCTGGGTGGGGACATCGGGCTCAGTTCTCACGGTGGGCCGTGAACGCGACCCGGGCAGTCGCCGTGGCCGAGCGTCCCGAACGAGCCGCGACGCCGCCGGTGACGGCCGGCGCACCGAGAGAAGGCTTTTGAGGGTGAGAGACGTATCCACTCGTGTATGCGGGATGATCGTGACGATCCGTTCGGGGATATCTTCGACGAGATTGAGCGGATGATGAACGGGATGGCCGGACCCGACGGCGCAGCCGACGCCGGCTTCGGCTCGGAGACGCACGTCTCCACCTACGAGAGTGACGACGAGGTCCGAGTCGTCGCGGACCTCCCGGGGGTGGACAAAGAGAGCATCGACCTCAAGTGCGACGGAGAGACGCTCACCCTGGCGGCCAACGGGGAGACGCGCCAGTACGAGGAACGGGTTCGGCTCCCGACTCGCGTCGACGAGCACTCCGCGGACGCCTCGTACAACAACGGCGTGCTGCAGGTGACGTTCGACGCGGTGGACGACTCCGCCAGCATCGACCTATAGCCGAGACGACACTCACGACGGTCGACCCGCCTCTCCTGTCGGCTCCGTCCGTTCGTCGTCGGTCTCGAACTCGAACAGATCCGTCGAGAGGTACCGCTCGCCGGTGTCCGGGAGAACAACGACCGTCAGTTCGTCCGGCTGTTCGCGGGCGACCTCGACGGCCGCCGCCGTCGCCGCGCCGCCCGAGAGCCCCGTGAGCACGCCCGTCTCGCGGCCGAGCCACCGCGCCCGCTCGACCGCCCGCTCGCGTGTCACCGTCCGAGCCTCGTCGATCACGGAGGTGTCGAGCGTCTCCGGCACGGACGACGGGCCGATCCCCTGAATTCCGTGATCGTCGGTCTCGCCGGCCGACAGCAACGGTGACGCCGCCGGCTCCACCGCGACCGTCCGCACGTCGCGGTCGCGGTCCTGCTTCAGGTGGCGCGCGGTGCCCGTGATCGTCCCGCCCGTGCCGACGCCGGCGACGAGGGCGTCTACCCCGCCGGTGGTCGCCCGCCAGATCTCCGGGCCGGTCGTCCGGCGGTGGGCCGCGGGGTTGGCCTCGTTCTCGAACTGGCCGAGCCGGACGGCGTCCGCTCTGTCGGCGACAATCTCTTCGACCCGCTCGCGGGCACCCTCCACGCCCGCCTCGGCCGGCACCACCTCGACGGTCGCGCCGAGCCCGCGGGCCAGCTGCCGCCGCTCGACGCTCGCCGACTCGGGCACGACCAACACGCAGTCGTAGCCCCGCACGGCCGCGACGAACGCGAGTCCGATTCCGGTGTTGCCGGAGGTGGGCTCGACGAGCGTGCTGTCGTCGTCGACGACTCCCTCAGCCTCGGCGCGGTCAACCATCTCTCGGGCGATTCGATCCTTGACGGAGTAGGGGTTGAACGACTCCACCTTGGCGAAGAGGTTCGGCGCCGCTTCCTCCAGCGCGAGCAACGGCGTGTCACCCACCAGCTCCGTCGCGTCCGCGGCAGCCTCGACTGTCCGCCCGTTCGGCGTGACGTAGCCGTCCATGCCGACCTCGGAGAGCCGAACGGGGTTCAACCCCGGCGGCTCTCCAGTCGTGCACGAGTCGGACAGCGCCGGGGAGTCTCATCCCTCGGCAGTCGCCCGGACCAAGTCGGCGATCCGGTCGTAGAAGTCGTCGACGTACTTCTCGGGGTCGTCGACCGTCGGGCGGGCGTTCGTCTCCGAGACGACCGCGCGGTCGTCGGTGACGAGGAGGTCGACCCCCAGGAGGTCGATCCCCAGGACGGCGGCCGCCCGCTCTGCGAGCCGCCGGAGCTCCGGGTCCAACTCGACGCCCTCGGCGACGGCACCGCGGTGGACGTTGTGTTTCCAAGCGCCGTCGGCGCGGCGGTCCGCCGGGAGTCGTCGCCGGACCGCGCCGACGTACTCGCCGCCGACCACCATCACGCGGTAGTCCGTCGCGTCGGGGAGAAACTCCTGGAGGAGGTACGATCGGTCCCCGGTCGCGCGGTAGTCGTGGACCAGATCCAGGTAGTCCGTCACGCCGGCGACGGAGTCCGGCTCCGACACCTTCGCCACGCCGACCCCACGGGTCGTGGAATTGGGCTTGACGACGACCGGCCACCCCAGTTCGGCGGCCGCGTCGGTCACGGCCGTCTCGCTCGCGGGGTTCGACACGACGCGAGTGTCCGGCACCGGCACGTCCGCGGCCGCGAGCCGCGCGAGCACGCCGGCCTTGTTGCGCGACGCCAGGATCGCGTCCCGACCGTTCACCCAGGGGACGCCCAGGTGGGTGTCGACGACTGCCCCCTCCATCAGCCGCGAGGGGTACACCCAGCCGGCGTCGACCGCCGGGAACGGCGACTCCGCGACCGGCAGCAGTCGCTCTTCGGGCTGGACGGGAACGACCTCGATCCCGTACGCCGGGAGGTGGTCGTTCAGCCGCTCGAACGTCTCCTTCTGGGTCGTGACTGCCAGCCGCACGCTACGGCTCCGGCAGGGTGACCGGTTCGCCGTCGGCGTACACCGTCGGTTCCCGGACGATCCCGTCTAAGTGGATCGGTGCCTCCGTCTCCCCGCCGATGGAGGCGTTGTCGCCGATGGCGACGTGGACCGTCCCGGCGGCCTTCTCGTCCAACAGGACGTGCCCCACGAGTGTCTCGACGCCGACGTTCGTCCCGATCCCCAGCTCGGCGAGGTTGTACGCCGCGTCGCCGACCTCCTCTGCCGCGGTCGCCACCTGCTCGCGGATGTCGTCGTCGGAGATCTCCGTGACGAGTCCGTCTTCCACCTCGAAGCGGAGCTCTTCCGTCAGCAGTCCGTGGGGCATCATCGTCCCGTCGACGACGTACGTCCCGTCGGCCGTCGCCGGGCTCGTGAACACCTCGCCGGCCGGGAGGTTCGAGAAGCTGCCGGAGTCTCCCACGTCGCCGGTGTCCTCGTACCACTCTCGGTCGGCGACCTCGACCGTGAGGTCCGTCCCGGCCGCCGTCGTCACAC
Organism: Halobaculum sp. MBLA0143; assembly: GCF_041361465.1. NCBI lineage: Archaea > Methanobacteriati > Methanobacteriota > Halobacteria > Halobacteriales > Haloferacaceae > Halonovum > Halonovum salinarum. The sequence goes on along the minus strand of NZ_JBGKAC010000001.1, from coordinate 1,276,548 downwards.
GCACCTCGTCGGCGTCGGCCACCTGCTCGTAGATCTCGCGGGAGTGATCCGCGATGGCGTCGTAGTCGGCGTCCAACCCGGTCGTGAACACCTCGGCGGTGATCCCCGGGAGCGTCGCTCCGCGCGCGCCGGCGTCCGTCGCCGCCGACCGCGCTCGGGTGTGGCTCAGACTCCGTGTCGTCGGCGCGAGGAAGGCGTCTGCCTCGGCCATCGCGGCCGCGACCGGCGCCGGCGGCTCCGTCCCGTGTTGCTCCCCGGGAGGGTAGCACACGAGTGTCGCGTCGTCGGTCACCTCGCTGCCCACGTCGTACAGCACCTCGCCGATCTCCAGCCGCTCGTCGTCCGTAACGACCGCCAGCGACTCGTCGGCGCCTAACTCTAACGCCTGGTGTACCGCGGTCTCTGCCGCGCGTGTCAGCGGATCGACTGCCGTCTCGCTGCTCATAGACCGTTGGAGGGCTGCCGGGCGTGTAGTCCTTGCGCCGTCGGACGGATGGAGTCTGTCTGCTCAAATATGCACAACTATAGACGCCGAAGACGAAATATTTTACCGCGGGGATAAACGCGGCAGAGGCAGATGGAGCGTGCCGTCACGAGCCAAGGGATCAGAACGATCAACCTCTACAATCTGTTTGCGAACATCGTGCCAGGGGTGTACGTTCTCACTGGCCTGTACGCGACAGTCAGGCCCGTTCCGTTGTTTGAGTTGGCGTTTGACTCCGAGGCGACACTCCCCGTTGGCCTCCCACTGGTGTTGTTTACCATCGGCGTTGCCTTCGTCGTTGGACAATTACTCCAAGTCGGCGGCGGACACAGCGACGACGACCACGGCTTCGACAATCTGATGTTGTGTATCAGGGGACAACGAGAATCGTGTCGGTATCGCATTTCAGATGTCGAGAGATACTTCTGGGAGCTGTGCAAGGACCAGTTCGTCCTGAGTGGCGAGTTCGAATCACACGACACGTTACTCAAGCTGACTCTCTCTTTCGTGGAGCAGCGTGGTCGCACCCGGGCACTACGGATGCAGGCGTTGTATCTGCTGGCACGCGGGCTGACAGTCGGGACAGTCGTGTTAGGATTCTTCTGCGGGTCACTCGCAGTTGGACTGTGGTTCGAGTACGTCCCCGACGGGATTGCGAATGTACTCCGACCGTTTGAAGTACTTGTTGCCTATGTAATTAGTTCTATTCTGATTTTTGCTATATTAAACAAAAACAGAGAAAATCTGGAAGAAGACTGGATCAGATACACCGTCCTCGCGGCCTACCTAGAAATGTCTGATGAATATAGAAACTAGAATAAGATGATTGTCCAAATCAGAATCAGAGTATGGGAATTCATAAGTATTTCCCCGCACAACTGTCGAGTGAACTCATGACCGAGGGTGACCCGAAGCTCCGAGACAGGCTACTCTCGGCACTCCTCAGAGGGTCGGCAACGATCGTGTTCACCAGTGTGTTCGCTGTACCCGGTCTGCTGTTCACGTCGTTCGTGTCTCCAGAGATGGTCGGGTACTACCTCATCGCGTTTGTTGGAGCGAGCGCACACGTCGGAATGCGTGCAATTGGGGATCAACCAGACTCGGATACGAGTCTCAGCCCAGAGACGCTGTCGTCTGCGATCTCGTTACTGGCTATCCTCTCAGTAATCGCAACGACAGTCGTGTCAGTTCGTCTGGGCCTCGGAGTCGTCGTTGCAGGAGTGATTGAGAACGGTGTTGGCCAGTCGACACTCACCGTTTTTGGTGCCGCAGTCACTCCGTTGTTCGATTACAGAATTGGGGACTCCGTCTGGTGGCTGTCTCCGTCCAGCATCATTACTATTGCAATCGCTAAACTCATAGCTGTAATAATCGAGGAGTCGACATCCGACCCCGACAGCTCCGAGACTGCCCAATCTCTACTTGAGGACACACGCCGCATCGACCCGATGTAGCTCGCCTCCGCACACACGCCGCCGAAACCATCCGCTCGATTACTCGCATGGTAGTTGCTTTCTCTCAGAGTATGCCGTAACGATTAACCCGACGCCGTGACGACGCCCCAGTGATGATACAGGTCGGCGTCAACGGCTACGGCACCATCGGCAAACGAGTCGCCGACGCGGTGGCGGCCCAGCCGGACATGGAACTGACCGGGGTTGCGAAGACGCGACCGAACTTCGAGGCGGAGGCGGCCGTCCGGAAGGGGTACCCGTTGTACGCGGCGATTCCGGAGCGGTCCGACCAGTTCCACGAGGCGGGCGTGGATCTCGCGGGGGAGGTGGACGACTTGGTCGTCCGTTCGGACGTGATCGTCGACACGACGCCGTCGGGAATCGGTGCCGAGAACCGGGAGCTGTACGAGCGGTACGACACGCCGGCGATCTTCCAGGGCGGCGAGGACGCCGACGTGGCCGATGCCTCCTTCGTCTCCCGGGCCAACTACGACGCCGTCCGCGAGGACGACGTGGAGTACGCTCGCGTCGTCTCCTGCAACACGACCGGGCTCTCCCGACTCCTCGCCCCGCTCCGAGAGACGTACGGCGTGGAGAAGGCCCGGGTGACGCTCGTCCGGCGCGGCGGCGACCCCGGCCAGACCTCGCGTGGCCCGATCAACGACATCCTCCCGGACCCCGTGGAGATCCCCTCTCACCACGGTCCGGACGTGAACGAGATCTTCCCCGACTTGGAGATCGACACCCTCGGCGTGAAGGTGCCGGCGACGCTGATGCACCTCCACTCCGTCAACGTCACCTTGGAGGCCGAGCCGACCGCCGACGACGTGCGCGAGACGCTGAGCGACGAGTCCCGGTTGTTCCTCGTCCCCGAGGAGGCCGGCATCGACGGCACGGGCAAGCTCAAGGAGTTCGCCCAGGACACCGGTCGTCCTCGCGGCGACCTCTGGGAGAACTGCATCTGGGAGAGCTCCGTCTCGATGGAGGGGTCGGATCTGTACCTCTTCCAGTCGATCCACCAGGAGAGCGACGTGATCCCGGAGAACGTCGACGCCGTCCGGGCGCTGCTGGACCGCGCCCCGAAGGCCGACAGCGTCGCCACGACCGACGAGACCCTCGGCGTCGGCTTAGAGTCGCTGTTCCAGGGTCGCCGCCAGCGCGTCGTGCCGCGGGAGGCCGACGACTGACGGAGCGACACCGCACTGCCTTCGAAACCGAACCACACAAGCCGTCCGTCGTCGACCGTTCCCGTCGTGACCGACGACACCCCGAGTCTGACAGACGGTCGGTGGTACCTCCTCCGACTTCTCCTGTCGCTCGTGCTCCTCCAGGTGTCGGTGTTGGCGGCCGAACGGAGCGGGCTGTACCCGTTCACCACCACGGGCCTGGTCGTCGGATCGCTCGTCGCGTTCGTCTCTGTCGGCTCGTTGGTTCGGTGGTGGTTCAGGCGTCTGTGAGCGACTCGAACCGCACCGTCCCCGCCTCGGTGTCGATCACGATCACCGCCGGCGACTCTTCTTGGCCTGGAATCACAACGCCGCCGGGGTTGAGGTGGAGCGTCCCCGCCGCGTCGAGATCGTGTTCTGTCGTCCCGTCGGTGTCGAAGGTCGTCACCTCGCCGTCGGGCGCGTGGTGTTCGCGGGTCCGTTCGTGGGTGTGTCCGCGGACGACGATGTCGTAGTCACCGCAGCCGACGAGTCCGTCGACGAGCGGTTCACTCGTCCCGTGGTACGCCGCGACCGCGACGCCGTCGACCGTCAGCGTCGCCGCCTCGCCGTGGTACGTGCCGAACGACTCCACCGTGTCCGCCAGCGCCCACTCACCGTCGTTGTTGCCGCGGACGGCGTGGAACGCGAACTGGGCGTCGAACGGCGTCGCCGAGAACGGCGCGACGAAGTCGCCACAGTGGATCACCGTGTCGACGTTCTGTGATCGGAACTGTTCGACTGCCGTCGTGACCGCGTCCGCGTCGTCGTGGGTGTCGGAGACGATGCCGAGTTTCACAGTCTGCGTGTCGACCGACAGCGAACTGTAAGTTTTGGTCGCTGTTCAGTAGTGTCTAGTCGTCTTGATGCTCTTCAGTTCGCAATACGTGATTTTCGAGAGAGATTGCAAACAAACCTATAGAAATGGCAGATATTGAAAAAGAGGCAGTGAGAACCCCGTACACGGTTAGGAGAACGGATCGGGTCACCTCCACGTTCAGCAGTTGCGGTGTCTCGTCCAGCGGCCAGACCCCGTAGACCACACTGAGTACCGCAACCGCGTAGATGGCACCGACGAAGAGAATTCGAATCACGGCAGGGACATCTCGCAGTCGTCGGACACCGTCGATATCTCCGCTTCCGAACCCGCCGAGCTGATGCTCAAAGCCGAACGAATCTTCAGTCGGATCTGAAGTAAGTTCCTGTTCGATCTTGGCAATCTGGCCGCTGGCGTTCGCCATCCAGGCCCGCGACTCGGCAGTCCGTACGAGCAGGTACGCGAGTATCACTGGGACGAACGCGAGAACGGCCAACTGATCGAAGTTAACCGAGTATCCGATGACCAGAATTATGCCAGCGACACCACGGGAATTCAGAGTGACTTGCCTATCGACGGCCGACAAAACCTCGTCACGGAGTGTGTCGTACGCTCGTAGCTTGGCCTTCTGTGATGAGCCACCTGTTGGGACAGTTCCGGAGCCGTCGCTGACCGTCCTCGTGGACCCTTCTTTCGTCTCACTCGACTCACCCGTCGCTTCGTCACCATCGTTCGGTGGCTGTCCGTAGTTGTCCCACCGCGACACTGAACCAGTATTTCTGATAAAGGCCAAAGAGCATTTTCTAGAAAAATAGTCACTTAGTCTTCTACTAGTGTAGCTGATATACCTTCTTACGCGGGTCCCGTCTCTGTCGCCCGCTCCAACTCCGCCACCCCCACCAACTCCTGGCCCGTCAGCGCCCGGATGTACGCCCCGCCGGCGATCGAGACGTGCGAGAAGTCTGCTTCGTCCATGCCGTACAGTTCGATCGCACGCGAGGTGTCACCACCCCCCACCACCGAGAAACAGTCAGTTTCGGCGACGGCCTCCAACACGCCGACGGTGCCGTCCGCGAACCGCTCGTCCTCGAACACGCCCAGCGCGCCCTTGACGAACACGGCGTCGCTGTCGCGGATCACCGGCTCGTAGTCGGCGACGGTCTCCGCGCCCACGTCGAGGTAGTCCGTCGTCTTCTCGTCGATGTCGGCGACGGCCACCTCCGCGCGGTCGCCGTCGTCGGTCTCGTACGCGAGGTCCGAGGCGAGCCGGATCTGGTCGCCGTACTCGTCGAGCACGCGCTCGACAGTGTCGCCGTTCGCCTCCCACTGCTCGTCGAACAGTTCGGCGTCGACATCCCGGCCGACGGGGTGGCCTGCGGCACGGAGGAACAGTTCGCCCGCGACGCCGCCGAGGAGGAACTGATCGACGCGGTCGCCCAGCGCCTCCATCACCTGGATCACGTCCGTCGCCTTCGTCCCGCCGACGACCATCGTCACCGGGCCGTCGAACTCTCGGGACGCGATGGCGGTGTTGGCCTCGTACTCCGTCTCCATCACGCGCCCGGCGTACGCCGGGAGGGCCCGCGGGAAGCCGACCAGCGAGGCGTGACTCCGGTGGGCCGCCGAGTAGGCGTCGTTCACGTAGGCGTCGAACTCGGCCGCCAGCGTCTGGACGAACGCCGTCTCGGCTTTCGTCTCGGGCGACTCCTCCGGCAGTTCGGCGTCGACCATCCGGCTGTTCTCCAGGAGGAGCACGTCACCCGACTCCAGCGCCCGGATCGCCGCCAGCGCCTCCTCGCCGTACGTGTCCGGGACGTACGACACGTCGACGCCGGCGTGGTCCGCGAGCAGGTCGGCGTGCTGCTCCAGGCCGACGAACGTGTCCCGACCGGGGCGGCCCTGGTGGGCCAACAGCGCGACCCGGTGGCCCGCCTCACTCAGCTCGCGGACCGTCTCGGCGTGGCGGTCGAACCGCCGGTTGTCCACGACCGTCCCGTCCTCGACGGGGGAGTTGAGGTCGACACGACAGAGGACGCGCTGTGCGGCCGGCAGGTCGTCCAGCGTCTGGAACGTCATCACCTCTACTCCCTTCAGAAACGCACTTAGTCTGTGCGCATCTGTTTGTGCTATGGATGCAGTGTACAACATATAGCCATAGGTCCAAAAGCAGTTAGCTTCAAAGAAATGAAAAGATATTGGATGCAAATACTGGAAGAATATATCGTAACAGATATAAAACTGTCTGTACTCAGCAAAAACGATATCTGAGAAGACATACGGCAGACGGAGCGTGGTTGCAACGGCGCTTGGAGCAGCAGTGCCCTTCGGAGTTGGCGTCACAAGTGCAGAACAGGGCGGGAAGCGGGACCTCGCCAAGGCGTTTGCTCGCCTAATCGAACGCCACGGGTCACCGAGTCAAGAGGGGGTCGTTGTTGTTCGGAACAACGATGAACTGTACTCGGAGGGCCAAGTGAGCAGTCAGCCACCGCGGGCGGTTGGTACACCGGCTATCGGAACGTTCTACAAGTTCGAAGACGGCTACACTGCGCAGTACTGGAGCAGCCTGTCCGGGGGTGAAGGCGAGAAGCCTGCAGTCCTTGACGGAGTCGGGTACAGTCCTGAGTTCACCGAGTCTGACCAATCCGCGGCAATGAGGCGTATGGCGGAGCTGAACGCCTCTACCAATGTTGATGTGACGGCTGACGCCACTGCAGACATCAACCTCTTTGAGGGGTACGACAACACGTACAGTTTCTCGTCTGCGTCGGGCGGTGCGACCGACAGTGACGTGATCCCGTTGGGATCAACTAACGAGGACTACATCACCGAAGACAAGGAGGCTTACGCAGACGCCAAGGTCTTCGCTGGTGGGCAGGCGGAATCTGTTGCCGAGGTGTGGAAGACAGTGTCCTCGTACGACTCTGGCGGCGTTGAGTTCACGATTAATGGGACTTGGTCCGGGTCGATGGTCGCCACTCCTGGGTGCTCTTCGACTGGGAAAGTATCTGTGTTCATCCGGGAGGTGTCCGACACAGACAGCGACATCGACTCCGGCGAAATCCTCAACCACACTGCCCCCGTGTACGGTGACTACTGGCAGAAGCGGAGTTCGTACAGCAACTGGGACGGAGCAGACAACACAGTGTTCGCAAACATCGACAAGAACAAGACCTACCAAGTCGGTGCTCGTATCAAATGCACCTCGTCGGCACTGGACCTTTCCAGCCCCCTCCCCGGTTCGGTCCGGTCAGACTTCTACCGTAAGGACGAACCGCTCGACCCAACAACCGGCCGCAAGTTCGTCTCGATCGACAGTATTGAGGTGAACTGGCCGAACACCTAATCCGAAATGTCGTTTCGATCGAATCACCCGTATGTGACCGCGGCTGCCGTCACGTACGCAGCTGTTTTTATTATTTTTGCGTGGAGCATTGTGAGCTTACCAGATCCAACAACGTCGATATTCGTTCTTATCTTGTTTTTATTTATAGGAACCATACTTATTTATCCTATTGGAAAATATATAAAGTAATATTAAAATGATAATAAAATCGCTAGATATTTCTAGATACAGTTTTTTTGTCGCATTCTTTGTTGTCGGGGGGATTGCATCTGCTGCTAAGGTAATAAAAAATTTCTCCCGACATTTACACCTCATGTGATTATCCGAACTGGACTCAGTCAGGTCTTTGCGTACCCGATCCCGATGCCACCAAGTAGTGTCACAAACACTTCCGCACCAGCGCCATGGGTGCACCCCTTATTATTTATGGTTATAATCGGTATTAATATTGTGCTATTTAGCATCAGCGCAGTAGCTGCTACCTATGTCATTCGTCAGGCGATGGTGGCGGCTAATGATGCCAAGGGTGTCCGACGAGACGGAATGCCGAGCTTATCACTCATATACCCAGTTCGATTGTTGGTATACCACGGTTTCGTTACAGCACTGTTTGCGATTCTCAATGTGATCAGTTCTAAGAGTAGCGGAGCAGTTGAACTTCCACTCGCGCTGATAACGCTGTACGGTGTCGGTCGGACGTTTCTGGCCCCCGCAGCTGTCGTTGTCGGTCATGGACTCCTCGCGTCATTCCAGTGGAGTTGGCACCGTAGCCGTGGCCACAGTCTGAAGTTTCCCGTGGTCGCCGCCACCATCGGCATCGGCGGAAGCTTTCTAGCAGACCTTCCAGGGCTGGCCGCTTCCAATGTCAGTCCCATCGTTACAGAGTGTGTCGGGGCTATCCTGGCGACGACCATCTCTGGGACAGCACATGCAGTAGTCGTCGGTGTCGCGGGAAGCCAACTCGGGACCACTGACCTGACGTGATTGTTGGGGTTGTCGTCGGGGTTAGTGTGCACGTATGTGCGGTGATTCCCTGCTGGAAATCACAGAATTCTTCACTTTCGTGTGTAGACAGAAGCTATGGCATCAGGACTCGCCGCGTTCTTCGGGTTCGACGACCACGACACGGACTTCGGCACGGAGGTGACAGCCGGGGTGACGACGTTCCTGACGATGAGCTACATCGTCGTCGTCAACCCCTCGGTCCTCGTCGGGACCGAGGGCGGGAAGCCGGGGATCATCCTCCAGGGGCACAGCTACGCGGAGACGGTCCAGATGGTGGCGGTGGTGACGCTGATCGCCGCCGCGGTGGCGACGCTCGTGACGGCGTTGTACGCGAATCGTCCGTTCGGGCAGGCACCGGGGCTGGGACTGAACGCCTTCTTCGCGTTCACGGTCGTCGGGGCACTCGGGGTGCCCTGGCAGACCGCGCTCGCCGCGGTCGTCGTCGAGGGGATTCTGTTCGTCTTCCTGACGCTCGTGGGCGCCCGCGAGTACGTCGTCAAGCTGTTTCCGGAGCCGGTCAAACGGGCCGTCGGCGCCGGGATCGGGTTGTTCCTCGCAATTATCGGGCTCCAGGCGATGCACGTCACCGCCGGCGACCCGGCGACGTTCCTCACGTTCAACCCCGTGTTCGCCACGGACCCCGTCGCGGTCGTCTCTGTGATCGGCCTCCTGCTGACTGCCGGCCTGTACGCCGCCGGCGTTCGAGGGGCCATCGTGATCGGGATCGTCGCCACGACGCTCGCGTCGTACGGCCTCGCGTCGCTCGGCTTGTCCGTCCCCGGCCCGTCAGTGGCCGGCGGGGTGACGCTGTACACCCCCGCGTCGCTGACCGGTCAGACGACGATCACCTACTCCGCGGCCGCCTACGACATCACGCCGCTGGCGGGGGCGTTCTTGGAGGGGCTGGCGAACGTCGAGCCCGCGAGGTTCCTGTTCGTGATGGTGACGTTCTTCTTCGTCGACTTCTTCGACACCGCGGGCACGCTCGTCGGCGTCGGACAGGTCGCCGGATTCCTGGACGAGAACGGTGACCTCCCGGGGATCGAGCGGCCGTTGCTGGCAGACGCGATCGGCACGACCGTCGGCGGGGTGCTCGGCACCTCAACGGTGACGACGTACATCGAGTCGTCCACCGGCGTGGAGGCCGGCGGCCGGACCGGGCTGACCGCGCTCGTCGTCGGGCTCCTGTTCGTCGCCTCGCTCGCGCTCGTCCCGTTGGCCGCCGCGGTACCGATCCACGCCTCCCACCTCGCGCTCGTCGTCGTGGCGATCATCATGCTCGGCAACGTGACGGAGATCGACTGGGACGACACCACCGCCGCCATTCCGGCGGGACTGACGGTGATCGTCATGCCGTTCACCTTCTCCATCGCCTACGGGATCGCCGCCGGCATCGTCTCGTACCCGTTCGTCAAGCTCGCAACCGGTGAGGGCGGCGACGTCCGGCTCGGACAGTGGGCGCTGGCGGGCGCGTTCGTCGCCTACTTCTTCGTCCGGACGACCCCGGGGCTGGTCTGAACGGCCTCGGACCGGCGCTCGACGCCCGGCGCGACCGAAACGGCGAAACACGCCGCCGCCTTCCGGACGACCGTGCGAACGAGTCTGCGCGTCCCCGACGACCTGCTCGCCGAGTTCGACGCCGTCTGGGAGCGCGAGGGGATCGACTCCCGGTCGCGGGCCGTCCGCGAGGCGATGGCCGAGTACGTCGAACGCCACAGCCGGCTGGGCGACGCCGACGGCGCGGTGACCGCCGTCCTCGCGTTCGACTACGAACACCACGAGGTGATCGGCCCGCTCCACGAGACCCAACACCACTACCAGGACGTGATCACCGCGACGAGCCACGCTCACCAGGGGGAGTGGTGTCTGGAGACGGTGTTCTGTCGCGGCGAGGCCGCTCGCGTCCGGGAACTGCTGTACCGGCTCCGGAACTTCGACGGCGTTCGACGCGTGGAGGTGTTGTCGCTCGTGGCGGCCGAGGCGTGAGGGTGGTGGGGAACGGGTGGTAGTCTAGAGTACATATTTTGTCCTAGACCAATATATTTATGAGGTTCAGGTAACAGCCACCGGTCGATGGGAAACAGAATCGACGAAGAAGACTATCAGGAGATGCGCCGAATCGCAATCTACCACCTGTTTCGTGTCAGTGCGCTGGTCGGGGCGTTCGTCGGCAAGTCTTTCGGCGTACTGATCGCGCTCGTCGTCGCCGGGGCCGTCGACGTGGTTTACCACGGGTCAATGGTCGTTCCGGTCAGAGGCGTCGCCGTCCCAGTCTTGGGGCTGACACAGCTTCTCGCCACCGTCGTTCTTTTGAAGATTGCACTCGAAATGCAGCTGACTGACAACCCCGAGATCGAGGAGGTCCCACCATGACTGACGACACAACCCGAAAGCACGTTCTCCACTGGCCGGCCGAGGGGATCGAACACGGTAGCCTCTCCGACGAGGAGATTCCGACGGACGGCCCCGCCCGAAATCTCGCAACACTCGGCGGCGTCGCCGCGCAGTTCGTCCAACTCCTCCTGTTCGGCTGGCTGAGCGTCCTCGGTTACGACTGGCTCACCGCCGCGGGTGTCATCACGGGGGGAGAACCGTTGGCCGGAATCGCACTGACTGCGGGCGTCGTCGCGCTCGTCGACGTCGCGTCGAGTCGACTGGTCGGCTCGCCGATGCGCGCCGTCAGCGCAGTGGTCGCCGTCGTCGCCGTCTCCCCGCTCGTGATCGCCGCGACACTCCTCGGTGGGGACAGGAGCCTCCCCTGCACCGTCGCCAGGGGAATCGTCCTCGCTCCACAACGGCTCTCCGGGGCGCTGCTCGGGTGACGACCGCTACAACTCCCCTTCGCGCGCCATCGCCCGTACGTCGTCGGCCCGCCCCCGAATCTCCGTCCACTCCTCGTCGCTCTTGTTGTCGACGTGGTTGTACATCAGCCCCATCCGACCGGTGCCCCGCAGCGTCTCCTCGTTCTCCTTCAGGAAGTCCCAGTAGAGACTGTTGAACGGACACGCCCCCTCGCCGGTCGTCTTCGTGTGGTAGTAGGGACACGACCCACAGTGGTCACTCATGTCGTTCACGTAGTTCGCGGAGGAGGTGTACGGCTTCGAGGAGAGCACGTCGGTGGCGAACGACCCCATCCCGACCGTGTTCGGCGTCGTCACCCAGTCGTAGGCGTCGACGAAGCCGAACCGGAACCACTCGTCTAACTCGTGTGGGTCGGCGCCGTACAGCGTCGAGAAGTTGGCCAACAGCATCAGCCGTTCGATGTGGTGGGCGTACCCCCGGTCCCAGACGTGGCCGACCGCCTCGCTCATGCACTCCATGTCCGTGTCGCCGGTGTAGTACAGCTCCGGCAGGTCTCGTGTGGCGTCGAGTTGGTTCGCCTCCGACAGCCCCGGCATCGACTCCCGGTAGACGTGTCGCATGAACTCCCGCCAGCCCAGAATCTGCCGGACGAACCCCTCGACGCTGTTCAACGGCACCGTCCCCTCGCGGGTCACCGTCTCGGCGGGCGCACCCGGCTCGACGCCGCGTTCCTCGTAGGCGTCCTCGACCGCCTCGACCACCTCCAACGGGTCGAGTAGTCCGAGGTTGATCGCCGGCGACAGCAACGAGTGATCCATGGCCCACTCGTCGCCGACCATCGCGTCCTGGTACGGACCGAACGCCGGCAGTCGTACCTCGACGAACTGCTCTAACGCCTGCAACGCCTCCGCGCGGGTGACGGGCCAACAGAACTCGTCGAGGTCGTGGTTGCCCCAGAGGTGGTCGTACCGGTCGGTGACGAACTCGTGGACCTCGCGGGTGAGCTCGTCGGGTTGGAAGCCGGCGGTCTCCGGCGGTGACCAGTCGTCCGGCGGCGTCTCCCGGTTCTCGTCGTCGTAGTTCCACTCCCCGCCGACGGGGTCACCGTCCTCCATCAACACCCCCGTCTCTCGACGGACGTGCCGGTACCAGTGTTCCTGGCGGTAGCTGTCACCACGTCCGTCTGCCCACTCGTCCCACTCGTCGCGGCTGGTGACGAACAGGTCGTTGTCGACGACAGTGAGTGTGAGTCCGGCGTCTGCGGCGAGCTCGTCGAGTCGTTCGCCGGCACGGTGACCCGTGGGCCGTTGGAGGACGAGATCGTCTCCCGGTGCGGCCTCGGCGTACTCCGCGAGGCCCTCCGCGAACGACTCTGCGCGGATGTACGTCACGTCGTAGCCGTCCGCCCGGAGCCGGTCCCGGAAGTGACGCATCGCAGAGAACACCAGCGTCAGCTTGTACGGGTGGTACGGGAGTCGTTCGGCGAACTCGTACGACTCGATCAGCAACACCTCGTCTGTGCTCGCGAGCGGTGCGGCGTCTGTGGACAACTGATTTCCGAGGAGCCAGAGTGTCATAGGTCGTGTCCCAGGGGGAGTGGTGACCGTCGAGACACCACCCCCCGCAGAGTTGACAGTCGTACGGGCGGGACCGACAAAGAAGTTGGTATCGCGCCTGTCGGCTCACCCTGCGTCCGATCCGTCGTGTGACTCACTCCTCGTCTCGCCGTGCCGCCCGCTCGGCGGTATCGAAGTCGCTGACGTTCTCGGCGTCCTGCGCGCGTTCGGCCCGCACGAGCCAGTACAGGACCAGTGGGGCCGCGAGCCCCACGAGCAGGAACACGACCAGACCGACGCCGACCGCCGCCATCAGCCCAGGAACACGTCGACGAGGTCGCTCCCGGCCGACCCGGTGTCCCGGTACAACTCCGAGTAGCCGCAGTTCGTACACGACACCACTTTGAAGCTGTTCGTCTGTACGTCGAACATCTTCGAGAGGCCACCACCGGTCGTGGAAATCTCTCCGACCTCCGCCTCCGTGTGGCCGCACTTGACACAGCCGTCACCGTCGTGTCCGCGTCCGTGTGTCGACATCGTCCGGTCGTCGCCCGGCCAGCGTAAGTGTCTCGTGGGCGGTCTCGCCCAGCGGGATACGGGCGACGAGAGCGGTGTGGGGCGTCGGGTCGCCGCCCCGGACCGCCGGGAGCGGTAGTTTCTCCACACCCTACCCCCACCGTGGAGGCGTGGAGTACACGACACTCGGGAACACCGGAATGACGGTCTCGAAGGTCTGTCTCGGCTGCATGAGCTTCGGCGACCCCTCCTGGCGCGACTGGGTGCTGGACGAGGAAGCGGGCCGGGAACTCGTCGAACGCGCGATCGAACTCGGGGTGAACTTCTTCGACACGGCGAACATGTACTCGCGTGGCGCGTCCGAGCGTGTCCTCGGTGACGTGCTCGCGGAGTACGACCGCGACGAGTTCGTCGTCGCCACGAAGGGGTACTTCCAGATGCGCGACGGCGACCCCAACTCCGGCGGGCTCTCCCGCAAGGCGATCGAACAGGAACTGGACGCGTCGTTGGACCGCCTCGGGATGGAGACGGTCGACCTCTACCAGACCCACCGCTGGGACTACGACACGCCGGTCGAAGAGACCCTGCGGGCGCTGGACGACGCCGTCCGGCGCGGGAAGACACGCTACGTCGGCACGTCGTCGATGTGGGCACACCAGTTCGCCGATGCGCTGCACACGAGCGAGCGACTCGGGCTGGAACGTTTCGCCACGATGCAGAACCACTACAATCTCCTCTACCGCGAGGAGGAACGGGAGATGCTCCCGCTGTGTGACCGCGAGGACGTGGGCGTGATCCCGTGGTCGCCGTTGGCGCGCGGGTTCCTCGCCCGTCCGCACGACGAACTGGAGACGACCGCACGCGGCGAGGCCGAGGCGGAAGCCGAGCGCCACCCGTACCTCGCGAACGGCGGCCGCGAGGTGAACGAACGTGTCGAGGAGCTCGCCGCCGAGTACGGCGTGTCGATGGCACAGGTCGCGCTCGCCTGGTTGTTCGAACAGGAGACCGTCGACGCACCCATCGTCGGAACGACCAGTGTCGAGCACCTGGAAGAGGCCGTCGCAGCCCTAGAGCTGTCCGTCTCCGACAGCGACCTGGCGTACCTGGAGGAGCCGTACGAGCCGGTGCCCGTCAGCGGCCACGAGTGAGACGACTCGCAACATCACCTCGCCGCCGGAACTCACTCGCGGTCGGCGGCCGTCGCCTTCGCCGCCCACGACGCCCTCGGTCCCGTTACTCGTCGGTGTCGGGGCGCGGCAGTCGTCCGACCGCCCGCGAACGGAGAACGATCCACCCCGACGGCCGACGGTGTCGGCCGGCTACGTCTCGAGGTGTTCCGCGAACCACTCGCCGATGAGCGTGACGAGGATCCGGGCGAACGCGGTGTCGTCGCTCCAGAACGCCGTCTCCGTCGAGACGTGCGGCACCGCGCCGGGCAGGACGGAGAGGAGCACCGCGCGTTCGTCGGCGACGAGCACGCGCCCGTTGCTGAGATCGGGCGTCGCCGTCTCGGCGAGTCCGACAGCGGTGACACCGGTGTCCGTCGCGGCCGCCCGAACGGCGGGGTCGGCGCTGGCGACCCGGACGTCCACGCCGCGGGCGTCCGCCTCCGACAACGCGGTCAACACCGCGTCGCCGATCCGGCTGACGTCGGCGGCGCCGTAGGTGAGCTGTCGTTCTGCCGCATCGACCATCGCCGCGGCGCGCTGGGCGACGTTCTCGCCCCCGTCCGTCCGCCAGACGGCCTCGCCGCTGTCGTCGTCGTCGGCGTGCGTGCCGGCGACGGAGTCCACGTAGTCGAACGCCGTGTCGCCCGCCTCCTTCATCCGCTCGAACAGGAGGTACCGCGCCTCCGACACCGGCAGCGGCCGGTACCGCGTCGGGGTGCCGGCCTGCACGTCGATCAGGCCCAGCTCCTCTAATCCCTCGGCGGCGCCGTACACCTGCGACCGGGGCACGTCCGTCACCTCGGCCACCTCGCCCGCGCTCCCGGTGCCCAGCGCGTGGAGGCCGACGAACACCTTCGCCTCGTACGTGGACAGCCCGAGCTGGGTCAGCCCCGCCACCGCGTCGGCGTGGTCTGTGTCGTCACCCAGCGGTGACTCACTCCGTTCCGACATCGTCTCCTCCGTCCGTCTGGCTCTGGCCCTGCCGCGGCTGCTCGCTCGGCCGGTCGGCCGTCGCCTCCCCGTCCGGCAGTTCGCGTCTGTCGCCGCCCTCGCGGAGCCACGCCCGGTAGATCCGGTCGAACTGCGCGTCCGACAGCGCGTCGGCCTCGTACTGCTCGCGGGCCAGTCGGAGGTCCGCGTCCGTCACCGCGCCCGCGGAGACGATCCGTTCGAACAGGTTCGCCACCACGGTCAGGCTCTGGTCACCCTGCACCTCGCGGTCGGCCGCGTCCGTCAGGAGCACACCGTCCAGCCCGACGGTCGCTCCGTCCGTCGCGTCCTCGGCCACCCGGAGCTCGTACTCCAGGGTGGCGCCGTCGGCCGTGTCCCACGCGACGTTCAGCTCCGTGCCGCGCTGGACCACGTCCACCGGCTCCGGCTCCGTCTCGACGACGGACAGCTCCGCGTCTGCACACTCCTCCCGGAGGACGAACCGGCCGTCCGCGTTCTCGACGGTGACCGTCGCCGACACGGTCGTCCCCGGGGCGACGTGGCTGTCGTCCAGTTCGCGGTGGGCCGTCGGCCCGCCCTCGACGACGGACGCCGGGACGAACCCGCCCTCCTCGAACTGGCCGGGCTGTGCCGTCTGGCCGGCCTCGCGGTCGTCGTCCGCGACGGTCGTGCCGGCGTCCGTCGCGGCCGGCTCCGCCGTAGGCGCACTCGTCCCGTCTGTCGTCGCCCCCTCACCGTTCGCTGCCGCCGTCACGGTCTCGGGCGTGTCCGGCTCTTCTGACTCGTCGCCGATCTGGCTCGCGGCCCACTCCGGCCCGGCCCGACGGGTCCAGACGACGAGCATACTCGGCAACACGAGCACGGCCGCCAGGAAGGCGTACACGATGGTGATCGCCGTGATCGTCCCGAACTGCTGGAGCGGTGGGAGGATGGCGAACACGAGCACGCCGAACCCACCGGCGGTCGTGGCCGCCGACCCCAGCAGCGCGCCGCCGGTGCCGGTCACCGCGCGGTCCATCGCCGTCCACACCTCGCGGGTGCGGTCCAACTCCTGGTTGTACCGCTCGGAGAGGTGGATGCTGTACGCCACCCCCAACCCGACTGTGAGGCTCGTGATCGTCCCCGTCACCACGTTGAACGGGATGTCCAGGAGGAACATCGTCCCCAGGATCCAGGCGACGGACAGCAACACGGGCAACAACGTGATCGCCCCCAGCGTCGCCGACCCCTCCGTCAGGCGGTAAGAGCCCATCAGGAACAGGAACACGGCGATCAGCGTCACGATCAGGCTGACGACCACCGTCTCCAGGAGCTCGTCTTGGACGATCTTGTTGAGGATCGCCGTCCCGGTGGCGGTGACGACCAGCCCGCCGTCGTCGTCGATCACGTCCGCCACATCGCGCATCTGCTCCGTGATGTCGCCGCCGGAGGCGCCGCCTCTCACGGAGACGACGACCCGGACCGCCTCGTACTCGCCGTCGTCGCGGGCGATCACCCGCTCGGCCTCGCCGGGCGCCGCCTCGTACAACGCGTCGTACACGCCCGCGACGTTCCGGTCGGGGACGCCGTCACTGTCCGTGTCCGCGGCGGTGAACGTAGCGTTGAACGTCTCGTTTTCCGCCGCAACCGTCCGCATCGTGACCAACGGCGACTCGATGTCCGCCTCGCCGTTCGACAGCGTCTGTGTCACGTCTTTGTCCGTCGCCCGGTCGGCGACCGTCTCCAGTGACGACAACACCGCCGGATCCGTCACGGACTCGCCGCCGCCGGACTCCACGAGGATCTGCGCCTGGGAGTCCTCGCGGACGAAGTTCTCGTTGACGAACTCCAAGTTCGACTTCGCGGTGTACTCGCCCGGGCGTAGCTCCTCGGGCAGTTCGTCCATCCAGTCGGGCGGATCCTCCGCCAGGAAGTCCTCCTGGCTGAAGGAGGTGTCCACCTGGGCGGCGCCGAAGCCGCCGGCCGCGGTGACGACCACCGCGATCCCGATCACGACGAACGGAGCCTTACGGGCCGCCTGCGACCCGACTGCCAGCACCGAGGAGAACGCCCCGCCGCCGGTGCCGAACGCCGTCATCTGACGGTCGAACCCGAACCGCTCTAAGATCTCGTCGGCCTCCACCTTGGCCGCCGGGATCAGGATGCCGAAGATCAGGAACGCCGCCAGGATGCCGAACGAGGAGACGACCCCGAAGTCGCGGATCGGCGCGACCGGGCTCGTCAGGTTCGACAGGAACCCGATCACGGTCGTCGCCGTCACCCACACGAGCGCGATTCCGACGCCGCCCAGCGCGACCGTCATCGACTGCCGCGGGCCGGCGCCGTCTGCGGCCTGCCGTTCCTCGCGGTGGCGCATGAAGATGTGGATGGCGTAGTCGATCGACAGTCCGATCAACAACACCGGCACCGCGATCATGATCTGGTTGAAGTTCACTCCGGCCCAGCCCATGAACCCGAACGTCCACAGCAGGACCGCGGCGATGCCGACCAGCCCCAGCAGGATGTCCACCAGGTCGCGGTACGCGATCACGAGCGCGACCAACACGAACAACCCCGCGAGCGGCCCGACGATCGTCAGGCTGTCCTCCTGGGACGCGGTGATCTCGTCGCTGACGATCCCGGAGCCGAAGACGAGGTACCGGCCGGGGTCGTCGCGCGACTCCACGAGACTCTGGATCGCCAACTGTGCCGTCTCCAAGTCACCGGAGGCCGCTCCCGGCGCCGCCGCCGCACCGTCGGACTTCTGGGTGACGAGGATCGTCGTCGCCCTCGCCTCCGTCGAGCCCGGGTCGTAGTCCGTCGGCAGGAAGCCGAACACGGAGTTGCCGCCCTCACCGTCTTCGGCGAGGACGGTCCCGACGAGCTCGTCCACCTCGGAGCCGTTCAGCGAGCGCAGCTTGGCCGTCTGCTCGGCCAGCGTCGCGTCCGTGGCGTTCTCCAACCCCGCCCGTTCCGTCTCTAACTCGTCTGCGAGCGACTGGAGTCGGTCGGCGTCGGCCTGGAGCTGCTCGCCGCGTTCCTCCAACTGCTCGGCCCGTTCCTGCAGTTCCCGACCGCGCGCCTCCAACTGCTCGGCGTCGGCCTGGAGCTGCTCGCCGCGTTCTCGGAGCCGTTGGCCCTCCCGCTCGACGGCCGCGTACTCCTCGCGCAACACGCCGCGGGTGCCGAGCCGGTACGCCTCCTGGGTCGCCGTCTCGTTTCGCGCGGCCCGCAGCGCGGTCGCCGCACGGCTGTACGTCCGGAAGTCGGTCTCGTTCAGCTCGACTGTGGTGTTCGCGTCGACGGCGTCGAACGTCGCCCGGACGCTCGCGTTCGGGCTCTGTCGGAGCGTCGTCAGCCCGCCCCGCAGCTGCGCTGCCGTCGCGTTCAGCGCGTCCGTCCGGTTGGCCAACGCCCGTCGGTCGGCCGTCAGGTTCGCCTGCCGTTCCTGGAGCGCCGTCCGGTTGGCCTCCAACTGCGCCTGTCGTTCTCGCAGAGCCGTCCGGTTGGCTGCCAACGCCGCACGACGCTGCTGGACGGAGGCGTTCAGTTCGCGGATCTCCGTCCCCAGTTCGCGCACGTCTCGCGCCTCGTCGCGCTGGATCGCCGCCGTGGCGACGACGTTTGCGATGCCGACGGGCGGCGTGTCGTCGACGAGACTGTCGTCGACCGTCTCGTTGTCCCGTAACGCGCGTTGGAGCTCCAACTGTGACACCAACGACCGCTTGTCCAACACGTTGCCGTTGGGCTCGCGGACGATCACCTGTGCCGTGGTGGTGTTCTGGTCCGCCGAGAAGTTCCCCTCGATGTAGTCCAGCTTCTCCGCCTCGACGGAGTCCGTCTGGAACTGGTCCAGCGACGACTCCTGGCTCACGTCGGAGGCGCCGAGACCGATGCCCGCGGTGAGCAACAGCATCACCACGATCGCGATTCGACTGTGATCCGTCACCCGTTCGACGAGCCTGTCGAACGAACTCACGACGACCGCCTCCGACAGACGACTGTGTGGCTCACGGTTGTTATCACTTCGCTACTAACAGGTCGCCACACTTCAACCGCACGGGACGCGGCGAGTGTTACGCAGCCAGAGACACACGACTGCGGGCGGCGGCAGACGGACGGCGGCGGCCGCCGAGGCTCCACGGGGTTTTAGCCCGCGCGGGCCCGACCGAACGGCATGAACGGCAACAGCTTCGGGCGACTGTTCCAGGTGACGACGTACGGGGAGAGCCACGGACCGGCGATGGGGTGTACGGTCTCCGGGGTGCCGGCCGGAGTCGAACTGTCGACGGAGGAGATCCAGAGAGAGTTGGACCGTCGCAAGCCCGGCCAGTCGATGATCACGACGAGTCGCGGCGAGCCCGACGACGTGACGGTCAACTCCGGGCTGCAGGACGGCTACACCACGGGCACACCCATCGGGATGGTGGTCCAGAACAAAGACGCCCGGTCCGGGAAGTACGAGCCGTTCGTGACGGCCCCCCGCCCCTCGCACGGGGACTACACCTACTCCGCGAAGTTCGGCACCCGCAACTGGGGCGGCGGCGGCCGTTCGTCGGCCCGCGAGACGGTCAACTGGGTCGCCGCCGGCGCAGTCGCCCGCCAGGTGTTGGAACAGAGCGACCTCGACGTCCGGGTGGAGGCCCACGTCAACCAGGTCGGCGACATCGAGTGTCCGCCCGTCACGTTCGAAGAGATGCAGGAGCACACGGAGGACAACGAGGTGCGGTGTGCCCACCCGCCGACGGCCGAGGAGATGCGCGACGCCATCGACCAGTACCAGACGGAGGGTGACTCCATCGGCGGCTCCGTCTACTTCGAGTGCCGAGGAGTGCCGCGGGGGCTCGGCGCCCCGCGATTCGACTCGTTCCCGGCGCGGCTCGGCCAGCTGATGTTCGCCATCCCGGCGACGACGAGCTTCGAGTTCGGCGCCGGCCGCGACGCTCGGACGATGCGCGGCTCCGAGCGCAACGAAGACTGGGCGTTCCACGACGGCGAGGGGCCGGTCGTCGCCGACGAGGGCGACCCGGTGCCGGAGGGGAACGACCACGGCGGACTCCAGGGCGGGATCACCACCGGTGAACCGATCTACGGCGAGGCGACCTGGCACGCGCCCACCTCGATCCCGAAAGAACAGACGACCGCCGACTGGGAGACGGACGAGCGCAAGGACGTCCAGGTGGTCGGCCGCCACGACCCCGTCCTGATGCCGCGTGCCGTCCCCGTCGTCGAGGCGGTGTTGTGGTGTACGATCCTCGACTTCGCCATGCTCGACGGCCGCGTCAACCCCGACCGGATCGACGACCGACCCGGTGAGTACGACACCGGGTACCACCCCAGCAGTCCGGGCTCCGAGGAGTGACCGGGACGCCCGGCCAGTGACCGACCGCCGGCTCGCCCGGAGGTGAACGGGCCCAGTCGGCACACCTATGTTGTACTTCTCCGTATACGGACCCGTGTCTACGCTCCGGGTCGCTGGTGGGCGGGTCGTTCTGCCGGATCACACCGTCGAACGAGCGGACGTGCTGATCGACCGAGAGGAGGGGACGATCCGCGAGGTGAGATCGGTCGACGGTGGAGACGACACCGTCGACACCGCCGACGACACCGTCGACACCGCCGCCGACACCGTCGACACCGCCGACGACACCCTCGACGCCGACGGCGGACTGGTCGTTCCGGGGTTGGTGAACGCCCACACCCACGTTGCGATGACGTTGTTGCGGGGGTTCGTCGAGGACCAGCCGCTCGAACAGTGGCTCGAAGAGACCGTCTGGCCGGTCGAGGCCGCACTCGAACCCGCCGACGTGCGGGCCGGCGCGCGGCTGGGCGTCGCCGAGATGATCCGCGCCGGCGTCACCGCCTTCTCGGACATGTACTTCGAGGTGCCCGAGACCGCGGCCGTCGTCGAACAGGCGGGCGTCCGGGCGACGCTGGGCCACACCGCGATCAGCGTCGGCAAGGAGTCCGCGGCGGCACACGCCGACATGGAACGGAGCGTCACGGTCGCCCGCGAGGTCGACGGCACGGCCGACGGCCGAATCCGGGCGACGGTCCAGCCACACAACCCGGCGACGGTCGACACCGACGTGTTGGAGACGCACGTCCCGACCGCCCGCGAGGCCGACCTCCCGCTCCACTACCACACGAACGAGTCGAGCCGGGAGGTGTCGGACGTGGTCGAGGCGACGGGTCGCCGTCCGATCGTCTACGCGGACGACCTCGGGATGCTCCAGCCGGGCGACACGCTCGCACACTGTGTCGACGTCGACGAACGAGAGATCGAGCGACTGGCCGAACGAGGGGTGACGGTCGTCCACAACCCGGCGGCGAACATGAAGACCGCCAGCGGGATCGCGCCCGTCGCCGAACTGCGTGCGGCCGGGGTGCCGGTCGCTCTGGGGACGGACGGCCCGGCGTCGAACAACGACCTCGACCTGTTCGACGAGATGTGTGACGCCGCGATGGTCGCCAAGCTGGCGACCGGGGACGCGGCGGCACTGCCGGCGGAGGCAGTGTTCGAGATGGCGACCGTCGAGGGAGCCCGGGCGCTCGGAATCGACAGCGGACGGATCGAGCCGGGCGCGAACGCGGACTTGGCGGTCGTCGACACGAGCGAGCCGAAGTTCGGGCCGGGCCACAGCCCGGTCACCAGTCTCGTCTACACCGCCGACGGGAGTGACGTGCGACACACGATCTGTGACGGGCAGGTGTTGATGCGCGACCGGACGCTGACGACGATCGACCTCTCCCGGGCGCGACGCGACGCCGAACGACAGGCACGTCGGTTGTTCGACCGGGCCGGAGTGGCCGACACCGAGCCGACGACGACCGTCGAGTAGTCCCGTATCACGGCAGAACGAGGCGAGAACCAACCTGCTCGTCGGTGCGTCGCCGACGGGACGACTGGCTGCCGACGGTCGACACACGACAGGACGACTGGCCGTCGGCGGTCGACACGCGGCGCGACCACCGACTACTCCTCACATGTCCAGGACGGGGGTGTCCTGGGTCGCTCGGACGACGAACACGTCCGCGTCCGTCGCCAGCGACGGGACGTAGACGCTCGTGTTCAGTTCCTTCTGTGCCTCCGTCACCACCTCCCCGACGGGGAGGTACGCCGTCTTCACCGGGACGCCGGAGTCGTTCTTGAACCGGACGGCTACCTCCGCCTTCGCGGAGTCGCCCTGGTTGTGGACGGTGGCTTTGATCCGGGCCTGCTCGCCTTGGAGCTCCGCGATGGGCGTGACGACACCGTCCTCGTAGAAGGCGTGTTCCGTCACGACGATGTTGTCGACCGGGTCGGCCTTGATGTAGGCGAACAACCGGTCGCCCATCTCGTCGACCATCTCCTCCGTCTCCTCGTCGGTGACGAGCGCACTGATGGGGTTCAGCGCCGCCCGCAGACTGCCGGCGATCACCTTCCGGTTCTGCGAGGCGGACTTCAGCTTCTCGTACTCCGTCAGGAAGGAGTTCATCTGGCTGGGCACCTCCCCGTCGAAGTGGTCGCGCAGCTCCCGCAGCTCGTCGTCGAAGTTGATCTGCTTGGGCAACGGCTTGTTGGGGCGCTTGCGGACGCTCTGGAGCTGCTCGGGCTCACTTGGTCCGTCGTCGCCGGCGGCGGGCACCTTCGCCTCGTCGTCGAAGTAACCCAACAGGTCCAACACCATCCCCACGATGAGCGTGACGACGGTCACCGACAGCACGATCCCCGCGAAGTACTGGTTGATCGGCTGTGGGAACGCGAACACGAACACCGCGACGAAGACGACGGTGACGCTCCCGGCAGTGAGCAGGAACGCTCCCAGGTTCGGGCCGGTCTCCTCGACTGGCTCGGGCGGCTCCGTCGGTTCCTCGTCGGCGGCGGCGGTGGTGTCGAGCGTGCCACGAGTGGCACCGCCTCCGTCCGTCACCGCTCGAGTCTGGCTCGACGCCTCGTCTGTGCGCTCCTCACTCATCTACTGTGCCGCCCCCGAGCGGAGATCACCGACCGCGTCGACGACCATCGACAACAGGTGTGAGAACCAGAGCCCGACGGTCACGCCGAACGCTACGCCCGCGCCCATGATGCGAGTCTGCGTGCCGAGCGGTGCGAACGCGAACACGGCCGTCACCGCGCCGAACAGGAGCATCATGAGGTACTGTACCTTCGTCAAGTAGTCCATCCGACTGATCTGCCCGAGCATCGTGTGGACGGACAGATGCGCGCGAGCCGCATAAGCAGTTTCCTCTGGGACAGACGGGGTCCGTCGCCCCGATCTCGGGGCGTCAGGCGCCGAACCGACTCTCGCCGGAGTCGCGCCCGGGGGCGTCGGCCGGCCGTTTCTCGCCGGTCAGCAGGAACTCCAAGACGTTCGACACGAGCACCTCGTTGTCCGCGCGGTAGAGGTACTCGGGATCGAACACGCTGGAATCACCGACGACCGTCGTGTTACCCGACCGCGCGACGACGGTGAACCGTTCCTGTCGGCGCGTGTCCGAGACGGTCGTGTCCGGGCTGGTCGCCACGACTCCCGGTCCGGTCACCGGCAGCGCCGTGTGGAACACCGTCCGGGAGACACCTTCCGTCAGCGGGCCGTCCGCCGTCGGCGTGGCGTACACGTTGCGGTAGTTCGTGTCGTAGTTCTCCACGCTGTAGAGGTACCCGTCACCGAAGCCCATCCCGGCCTGTGACGCCAACGGCGCCAGCGACCGGGTCGTGGTGTCGCGGCGACCGCCGCCGAACAGGAGGCTGGCGATCCCGCCGACGCCCGCGTTCGGCTCGTCGACGATCAGGACCCGCCCCCCGGACGCGGTGAAGTTGGCGATCCCGCGGAGCTGGTCGTTGGTGTACGCCGCGCCCTGGCCGACGACGACGTAGGCGTCGGCGCCCGCCAGCGTCGTGTTCAACGGCTCGTCGCGGGTCCGGTCGTCGAGCGCGTACCGCACCTCGGCGCCGCTGTCGACGAGCGCGTTCGTGAACGGGGTCAACGCTGCCCGCGACAGCTCTCCGCTGTGTGCCGTGTCGACCACGACCACCTTCCCGTCGCCGTCCGCCTCGACGTTCAGGCTCCCGTTCTCGGGCGACGGGGCGACCACCTTGTCCGGCCCGGTGAACGGGGCCGTCGCGTCCTCCGACACCGTCGGCGGCGACGGCGAAACCGGGGACCCGGTCACGAACAGCCCACCGCCGGCGATCAGCCCGAGCACGACGACGAACACACCGGCCCGTGCGAGGACGCCACGGAGGCTCACGCCCCCACCTCCGCGGCCGCGGTGGCGTTGTACGCCTGGCCGTCCGCCTCCGGAACGCCGTACAGCATCAGGTACCGTACGGTGTCGACGCCACGGTACTCACCGGGGCCGGTCGCGGCGACGGTGGTGTTGCTCCCCAGCGACAGCCCGCGTGCCGGCTGTGCCGGGTCCGTGTACTGGACGCGGTAGTCCGACACCTCGGCACGGTCGGCCGCGGCGGCGATCGCCGCCTCCACCCCGCCGATCCCGTCGGCGTAGCCGTTTTCGACCGCCTTCGACCCACTGAACGCCGACGCCTCCCCGACGACGGACCGCGAGACGGTCAGCTCCTCCCCCCGCTCGGTCATCACGGCGCCGACGAACGCTCGCTTTATCGACTCCAGCCGGGTGAAGAACTGATCGCGGGTGAGCCCGCCGCTGGCCTTGTCCGGGCCGGTCGTCGCCGACGGTGACAGCCCGCCGCTGGGAGCGAACGCGATCACGCCGACGTGCCCGACGAGACTCGCGGGCGTCACCAGGATCTCGTCGCTCCCCACCGCGGTGTAGTAGGCGCCGGACATCGCCAGCCCGCCGACGCTCGTCACGACCGGCTTCTCTGCAGCCAGTCGCCGGACGGAGAGGTACATCGCCTCGCTGGCGGCCGCAGAGCCGCCGGGGCTCGACACCCGCAACACGACCGCCGCGACGGAGTCGTCGTCGCGCAGCGACCGGAGCTGTCGGGTCACCTGTAACGCCGTGTCGTCCGTGATCCGTTCGTCCACCTCCACGACGACGACGCGGTCCGGCGACGCCGGCGTGCCGGCGAGAGACGGCACGACGACGGCGCCGACGACCAACGCCGCTATCACCAACACTGTGTACGATCTGAGGGCCGTCACGGCCCACCTGTCGATTGGATTCTGCATTGACGCGTCTGGTGTAGCGACAGATCCAGCGTACCTACACCGCCCGGCACCGTCACTGGCACCGAGAGTCGTCAAAGGATTGAAGTGAGATCAGTCGGCGTACGTCGGCCGTTCCTCGTAGTCGACGGGGTCGGTGAGGCCGGCGCGCTGGAACGCCTGGAGCCGGTAGGCGCAGGCGTCACACGTCCCGCAGGCCGGCGCCTCGGCGCGGTAGCAGCTCCAGGTGTCCGCGAACGGCACGTCCAACTCCGTCCCACGCTCCGCGATCTCCGTCTTCGACCACTCCGTGAACGGGGCGACCACGTCGATCTGCGTCTCCGGCTTCGTCCCGGCGTCGACGACGGACTGGAACGCCGCGAAGAACTCCGGGCGACAGTCCGGGTAGCCGGAGTAGTCTTCGCTGTGGGCGCCCAGGAACACCGCCGAACAGTCGTTCGCCTCCGCGTACGCCACCGCCATCGACAGCAGGTTGGCGTTCCGGAACGGGACGTACGAGTCCGGCACCTCGTCGTCGTCCAGGTCCGCCTCGCCGACCTCGATCCCGTCGTCCGTCAGGCTGGAGGCGCCGATCCGCGACAGGTGGCTCGTCTCCACCGCCAGGAAGTCTCGTACGTCCATCTCGCGGGCCAGCGTCTCGGCGCACGCTCGTTCTTTCGCCTCCGTCTCCTGGCCGTAGGAGGTGTGCAGGAAGTAGAGGTCGTACCCTCGGTCGCGGGCCTCGTAGGCCGCCGTCGCGGAGTCCATCCCGCCGGAGACCAAGACGACCGCCCGCTTCTCGTCGTCACTGTCCGCCGTCGCGTTCGTGTCTGTGTCCGTGTCTGTCATCGGTGTCTGTGTGGTGTGTGGTCTGCCGATCCGATCCGTCCGTCGCGGTCGTCCGTCACGTCCCCGGGGCGTCGTTCCACACGTCGACGTGGATCCGAGGGGTGTAGCGGTAGCCGTACTCGGCCGCCAGCTCCGCCACCGTCTGGCGAGTCTCTGCCAGCCGCTCGCGAGTGGCCCCCTCCGGCATCAGGAGCACCTCCGAGTCCGGGACGGGGACGCTCGCCCGGTCGCGCAGCCGGGCGACCAACGACTCCACCTCCGCGAGGTCGGACTCGTCCGTGACGACGAACTTCAGCTGGCTGTCGTACGACTCCACCAGCCGGGCGGTCGCGTCCAGGTCGATCCGGGCCGCCTCGTGGCGCTCGGCCCACTCTCCGTCTCCCTTCGGGTCTCG
This sequence comes from Halobaculum sp. MBLA0143, assembly GCF_041361465.1. Lineage (NCBI taxonomy): Archaea > Methanobacteriati > Methanobacteriota > Halobacteria > Halobacteriales > Haloferacaceae > Halonovum > Halonovum salinarum. Next base: position 1,249,909 of record NZ_JBGKAC010000001.1, on the reverse strand, counting down.
CTCCGCGGTCGGCGTCGAGGAGGCCAGCTTCGGGCTGACGCTCGCCAGGTCCACCGGCGCGTCGCGGTAGATTGTCCCGTTGGTCTCGACGGTCGTGTGGTAGCCACGGTCGTCCAGCCGGGCGAGCAGTGTCTCGACGGCGTCGTGGAGCATCGGCTCTCCGCCCGTGACGACGACGTGATCGGCGTCGTGTGACGCCACTGCCGACACCACCTCCGAGACGGTTCTCGTTCCCCCCTCCGGCTCCCAGGAGGTGTGGTAGGAGTCACAGAACCAACACCGGAGGTTACAGCCGCTCGTCCGGACGAACACGGACGGCACGCCCGCGAGCCGGCCTTCCCCCTGGAGGGAGTAGAACAGCTCGTTGATCGGGAGCGTCGGCTCGTCCGCGTCGGCGGGGTCACTCTCGTCGCTGCCGCCCACCGCCAACTCCGCCGCCGGGTCCGACTCCACGGGCACGCTACAGCCCCCCGACGGCACCCAGCTCCCGGGTCTCTCGGACCGTCACCGCGACGTCTTCGACCGTGTCCGGGACGGCCGCGGCGATGCGTTCCTCCAGTGTCGCGGCCATCACCTCCGCCGTCGGCGGCGCCGGCAGCGTCACGACGGCGTCCCCGTCGCCGCTGGCCGCGAACGCCTCGACCAACGGGTCGCCAGCCTCCAACAGGAACCGGTGGTCCCAGTCGTCGATCACGCTCGTCACGGTCCCCTTGTCGGCGACCCACCCCTCCTCCGTCAGCGTCCCGCGGAGCTCGACGGACACCTCGTAGTTGTGGCCGTGCGGTCGCGAACACTTCCCGTCGTGGTGTCTGATCCGGTGGCCCGTGCTGATCCGGATGGGCCTGTCGCCGCCGACGGCGAGCGTCCGCTCCGTGCCGACGACGGCCGTCTCCTCTTCCTCGGCCCCGTCGCTGTCGTGCGATAATCCTCGGTTCATACTGTGATATTATCCGGTCGACACTTGAGTCTGCGGGTCGAGTCGCCGCCCCGACGGGTGGCGCCGCCGACGCTCCGGGCAGTCGCGGGTTTGATACACGCGCCGGCCCTGTCGACTCTGGTGGACTCACTCGATCCCGACCTCGACGGACGGACGGCGTTGGTGACCGGCTCTGCGGTACGCGTCGGACGAGAGCTCCTGTTGCGGCTCGCCGACGCGGGCGCGGACGTCGCGGTCCACCACCGCGACGAGTCGACTGCGGCGGAGGCGACCGCGACGGCGGCCGACGCCCGGGACCGCGGCGCCGAGACGGCGGTCGTCGCCGGCGACGTGACGAACCCCGAGGCGGTGGACGCGTTCGTGAGCGACTGCGAGACGGAACTGGGCGGGGTGGACGTGCTCGTCAACGCCGTCGGGCCGTTGCCGGGCGGCCGGTGGGACGAAATCGGCTACGACGCCTGGCGAGAGACGATCGCCGGCTGTCTGTACGGCACCTACCTCTGCTCGGAACGGGTGCTCCCCGGGATGCGCGACCGCGAGTGGGGGCGGATCGTCAACTTCGGCGTCGCCGACGCCCGCGACGACCGCCGGGTGCCGGAGAACTTCCCGTACTTCGCGGCCAAGCGGGCGGTGTTGTCGTTCACCCGGACGCTGGCGTACGACACACAGGACGACGGGATCACGGTCAACGCCGTCTCCCCGTTCGCGGTGGAGAACACGGTCGTGGAGGGGGTGGACTACCCCCGTGGTCGACCGGCGTCGTTCGACGACGTGGCAGCGCCCGTCCTGTTCTTCTGTTCGTCGGCGGCCGACTACCTCTCGGGCCAGAACGTCGCCGTCGACGGCGGCCGGCTCCAGGAGGCTTAATTCGGCCGAGCGACCGCCACCTCGAACCCCTCCGACGCCGCGACCACGTCGACCGCGAGGTCGTACTCCGTCCGGAGCGTGTAGTCGTACCCCATCACCTCGTTGTAGACGAGCCAGAACGCGCCGTCGGGGGTGAGTCGGTCGGCGACCCCGGCGAACAGCTTCCGGGTGACGCCGCTGCCGGCGTGTGTCGGCGGGTTCGCCACCACTGTGTCGAACGACTCGTCGTCGAAGCCGTCCAGTCCGTCCGCGGTGACGACCGTCTGGGGGTCGACGCCGTTGCGCTCGTAGTTGCGGCGGGCGAACCGGGTCGCCAGCGCGTCGTCGTCCGTCGCGTACAGCCGACAGTCCGTCCGAGCGCCGACGAACGCGCCGACGGCGCCGTAGCCACACGCCAGGTCCAGCACGCGGTCGCCGTCGGCGACGGAGACCGCCTCCAGCAGGGCGGCCGTCCCGTCGTCCACTCCTCGCCAGGAGAACAGCCCCGGCAGCGTGAGGAAACGACAGGTGTACTCGCCGACGGTCGCGCGGAACGAGTTCGGCTCCAGTCCCGTCTCCGGGTCGCCGTCCGCACGCCGGCCGGACAACACCGTCGCGTCGCCGACGCGCTCCCGAGTTACGCCGCGACAACACCGGTCGAACACGGCCCGGAACGGCGCGACACCGTCCGGGTCGGGCGCCGCGACGGCGACCGTCCCGCCGGCGGCCGTCGCGGCGACACCACGGGCGAGCCGTTCGCGGGCGACCGCCGCCGGCACCGCGTCGGCGGGCGCGTACAGGAGGTGGTCCGCCCGCTCGACGGGCACCCAGGCGTCCAGTGTCACTCCGACGGCAGCGTCGTTGCGGTCGGCGTTGACCCGACAGCAGTCGGCCGCCCGCGCGCTCGTCGTGACGGCGGTCGGCCGACAGCCCGTCTCCCGGGCCAGGAGCGTCGGGACGACACCGAAGTCCGCCCCCAACACGACCGCGTCGCCGTCGGCGTCCCCGAGCGTCTCGACCAGGGCCGTCTCCGCCGGGCGGACGGTCGTCTTCGAGACGAGACCGTCGCGGGTCAGGAAGGCGTACCGGCCGCTCGCACGGGAGAGCGTCAGTTCGTGGCCGTCCGGGAAGCGTGTGTCCACGTCCGGTCTGTGCGGGCCGGCGAGCAAAAGTCGGTCGTTCGGGGTCGCCGTCGGCCAGTACGGTGGGTAGGGGACAACTTTTAGGATCACTACTTCGTGGGTACCGACAATGCCGATACGGCCAGTCGACAACGATGTCCTCTCGGACGCGTGTCGTTCCGTCGCCGAGGAGAACTACGGATTCGTGTACGTCGACAGAGAGAAGCAGGCGATCAAGGACGCCTACGAGTCCGAGGGCAGTGGTCTCGTCCACTCTGGGTCGGTGTCGAACACCGACATCAAACAGGAGCTCAGGGAGATGGCGTCGGCAGAGGACTACCCGTTCGAACGGATCAGACCGGGCGTCTTCTACGTCGACCCGTTCGACAAGGGGCTCGACATGGGTGTTGCGGACGAACTACAGGAGCTGTTCGACCACGACCTGGTCGCCACTGCGGAGGACTTCCGCAGACAGTTCGACCTCGCGCTCGACGACGTCTCGTTCTTCGTCGAGGAGCTGCAAGACAACGAGCGTGGGCTCGTGTTGCGCATCGCGGCCGGCGCCAGGGACTACTACACGATCGGTCCCCAGTTGAAAGAACGGGTCGACGGCCGGGGTGAAGATCTCAACGACAAGCTGGCCAGCGAGGGGATGAACGGTCGGATCACCCACGAGAACCTGGAGGACGCCATCTCGGTGACGGCAGTGTCGGACGTGATCAACTACCTGGAGTCGGAGGGGTACATCCTCGACCTCGACGGGGAGTACCTGGTCAGAGACGACGTCGACGAGTTCGCTCGGTGGCTCTGGGAGGGTATCGAGGAGGAGGTGGTCACTGCCTTCCAGGACGCCGGCTACGCGATGCCGAAGACGGAGTACCGGTCGTTGCTCGTCGACCAGATCGAGAGCTACTCGAACGTGCTCGCGGCCGTCAGGTCCAGCCGGCCCGGGCTGGACCTCGATCAGGACGACATCGTCAAGCACGTCGCCGAGTGGTTCGAGTCGGGCACCGGGATCGAGGAGACCGACGGGCGTGTCCCGATCGCCAAACACACCGACGAGGTCGACGCGGAGGTGGCAGGGAGAGCCGAGTCGATGGTCCAACCGGTGGTGAACAAGGAGGGAGCACACACGGCGAGCAGCCTCAAACAGGAGGTCGAACCGGAGATCGAGGAGCTCCGGATGGCGTCGACGGAACCGGCCAACGAGTATCTGCGTGACGAGGTCCGACAGCGCGTCTCGGACCTGATCGACGAGGAGATGAACGTATGACGAAGTTCGACGACTTCAAACAATCGGACGGAATGGTGACGGCAGTTCCGAGGAGCAGCCGGGACGAGGCCGTCAGGTTCGACGGGAGTATCGTACAGCGGAAGGATGACGCCGAGGAGGAGGCCAACTGGGAGCGGCTCGTCAGCCAACTGATGGACCACGACCTGGGGAACGCGCTCGACATCAGCGACCAGGGTGAAGCACAGATCGACCGTGAGCAGGCGGTCTCCGCGTTGGTCGAGTCGGACGACCAGTTCGCCGACACGGAGTGGCAGGCGGAGGCGGTGATCGACTACCTCGACGATCAGAACATCGTCGAGGCCTCCGACAACGACGGTGTGACCGTCCTGAAGCCGTTCGACGAGCTCTCCGAGACGGAGTACACCAAGATGTACAACAACTGGGCGGCGATGTTCGACACCTGTATCGAACGGATCGACTACGCCCACGACCGCGTCGAGCAGGCGAAAGAACGGTTCGAGAACCGCGAGGCGGAGACGGACCGGCGCAGTTCCGACGTGAACCCCGAAGAACGACAACAGGAGCTCCGCCAGAAGATGGAGAATCTGGTCGGCGACGGGAAGCCGTCGGACCTGAACGAGGCGGACAAACAGGAGTTCGACCACCTCCGCGAGCAGTACCACTTCTACGAGAACATGGAGGAGGCACAGGGTCCCGAGCTGGGCCCCGGCTCCGACCGTGTGAAGGAACTGGGTCGCGTGATGGAGCAGTTCGACGCCATGCGCGGGATCATGATCGACCACCGGGAGAACTTCAGAGAGCTCGCGCTCGGGGAGGCGATCTTCCCGGAGGACCTGGTGGAGCTGTCCGAGCAGTACGCCGGCTTCCTCTCGTCGCTCAGCGGGATGATGGACCCCAAAGAGAAGATGGAAGAGGAGGACGACGACGAGTTCTTCGACAGCCTCGGCACGGACGAGGAGATGGAGGCGGCCACCGAGCAGGCCGAACAGCTCAGCGACGTCGAGACCCAACAGACGGCACAGTGACGAACAGATGCAGGTGTGTACGGACAGGTGGACCGAGGCCGTAAGGACGATCGAGGCGGAGGTGTCTCGCCTCCGCACGGCGCGCCGCCCGGGGACCGCGTCACCGTGGACCGCGGTCGACGCCGTCGACGGAGCGTTGCTCGGGCTGTCGGAGACACTCTCGGCCGTCGACTGGTTCCCGTCGCTGTCGGAGACCGCGCCGGAGTCGGTCGACCGCGCCGTCGGACGGATACTGGACGGGTTCGTCGACGGTGAGCCGCCGACAGACGCAGTCGAGACCGCCACTGCGGCGGGGCGGGCGGTCCAATCCGGGGACGAGGTCACGCTTCCGTTGGGCCGCGAGGGACCGGCTGCTGCGAACTGGTACGTGGTGTTCCCGTGGGTCGCCCAGCGGCTGGAAGCGGCCGCCGAGGGGCTCCGGAGCGTCGGGCGCCGACTCGAGGCGGTCGGCGAGCCGCGTGCCGCCGACGCGTTCGAACGGCTCGAACGCGCCTGCTGTGACACGGCGGCGCTGCTCGCGTGGCAGCCGGCAGTCGTTCTCTGGCTCGACCCGCCGGACGCGCTCGTCGCTGCGGAGTTCGAACAGCTCCAGGCGTTCCTGAAGCGAACACTGGCGGCAAACACGGAGGCGGAGTTCTCGTGACGGACCGAGACGAGAGCGGAGGGTTCGCCACGAGACAGGACGGAGAGGTGACAACATGAGTAAACTGAGCCTAGAACCGGTGGTGTTGGACAGTCAACCGACCTCGCACCTGACGTTGGGAGCGAGTAAGATCAACCCCGACGACGAGGTCGTCCGGATCGAGCACTGTGGCGTCAACGTGACGCTCCAGGTCGATGCGGAGAACGATCGTGTGGCCAGCAACATCGGGAGCGACGCCAAGATCGCGCCGGAGATCGCGGAGCTGTTCGGCGGCATCGACCGGACGGAGTCGTTCTACGTCTACTCGCTACCGTCGCCGAAGAAGGTTCGTCCGGCGGGATCGGTGACGATCAACCCGCTCGGGACGCCGGCCGACAAGCTGGAAGCGGTGTTGAAGGATCGGGAGGTGTTGTTACACCCGATCGTGGAACGGTACGACCTCGGGAGCGAGGTCGTCGAGTTCTCCGTCACCGATGTCGAGCCGTACGAGCCGACGGTGATGGTGGGACAGGGGACGGAGTTCGAGTTCGAGACCGACAGTTCGACGCCGGCTCACGGCTCCGACGACGCCGGACGGAGCTCCGGCTGGGACGGGGGCGGGAGCGGAGGCGGCGGTGACGACGCCGACGGTGACGGCGGCGGCCGTGGCGACGAGGGGGCGTCGATCAACATCCAGCCGACGGTTCCAGAGAAGAACTTCGAGGACGACGTGGCAGGACTCTCCGAGGTGAAACGAACGGCACGGATGGTGCTGTCGTTGTTCGACTCGCGAGTCCGGGACGCCGTCGTCGAGAGCTACGGCCGCGAGTTCGCCGACCGCGGCGGCGGGATGATGCTGTACGGCCCGCCGGGCTGTGGGAAGACGCTGATCTCGGAGGCGATCGCCCACGAGGCGAAGTACGAGACGGACATCGAAGAGGAGTACGGCGACGTGGTGTTCCTGGAGGTGCGGGGCAGCGACGTGGTGTCGAAGTACTCCGGCGAGTCGGAGAAGAACGTCGAGGCGGCGTTCGACCAGGCCCACGAGATCGCCAGCGGCGGGTTCGCCGTCCTCTTCTTCGACGAGGTGGAGACGCTGATCCCGGACCGGTCGGACGACAACCTCCAGCGACACGAGCGAGCGCTGACGAACGCCTTCCTCCAACAGATGAACGACGTGGAGGACAACCTCCTCGTGATCGGCGCGACCAACATGCCCTTCTCGATCGACCCGGCGGCGACCCGGCGGTTCCCGATCCAGCAGTTCATCCCGCAGCCGGGCGCGGACGTGATGACGGAGGTGTGGGAGACCTCGTTGGGACGGATCACCGAGCGAGACGACGTGGACTGCCGGCAGCTGGGTGAGGCGTCGGTCGGCTACACGCCCGCGGAGATCGCAGACCGCGTGCTCGGCAGCGACCTCCAACGGGAGCTCGTCGAGAGCGTCGCCTTGGACGACCGGGACCCGATCCAGCCGGACACGGAGTACCTCCTCGCGCGGCTGGAGGAGACGGAGCCGAAGACGGTACGACAGTACGTCTCCAGCGTGATGAAGCAGGCCCAGGAGCTGGAGGGGTTCCCGGAGATGAAAGAGTACGTGGAACAACAGGCGCAGGAGTTGGGGATGCTCCGGGGCGGCGGGGAGTCGTGACCGAGCCCGTCGCCTTCGCTCGCCAGTCGGCGTTCGAGCACGGCACGGTCGCGGCGGCCGACGGGGGTGCCGACGGGGTCGTGCTCGCCGAGCCGAACGGACAGGTGCGGTACGTCGACAGCGAGGGGCAGTTCACCCTCCGGCGCCCCGGCACGCCGGTCGCCGACGTCGCCGCCGGGCGGGACGTGTACGTGCTCGCCGACGGGACGGTGACGGCCTACGGGACCGGCGGGAGTCGCCGCTGGGAGGCGACGGGATTGGAGCCGGTCGGGCTGGTGGCCGGCCTGACCGAGCGTGGCGTGGTCGTCGAGACCGTCGACGACGAACTCGTCTGGCTCCGAGGCGACACCGGGACGGAACGGCGACGACTGGCGACCCCCCACGCCGACGCCCCCGGGGAGACGACCGTAGTCGCGGGCGACGGGACGGTGGCCGTCGCCAGCTTCACCTCCTTCACCCGGATCGTCGACGGTGAGCCGCGGGAGCCGGTCCAGCTGGACGGTGCCGTGGAACGGGTCGGGCTGTTGGACGGTCGCCTGTTCGCCGTGCTCGCGGACGGGTCGGCGGTCGCGTACGAGGACGGGCGGCGACAGTGGAGCGAGGACGCCGGCGTCGACTGGCTGGCGTCCAACGGAACGGAGTGGCTGTTGTGTGAGACGGCCGGTGAACTCGCGGCGTTGCGTCCGGACGGCGACCGGACCCCCGTCACCGGGCTGTCGCCCGACGGAACGGTCGTGCCGTCGACAGACGGTTCCGTCGTCTGTGTGGTGGCCGGCGGTACCGCGGGCGTGTTCCGGCCCAGCAGCGACGCCGGCGCGGACCTGTCCGTGTCCGTGCCGGCCGCGTCCGTCGACGAGACGGCGGCGACGCTGCCGGTCGCCGTCGGCAACGACGGCGACGTGCCGGTGGACGACACCGTCCAGCTGACCGGCGAGGGGGTGACGTTCGCCGGCGGCCCGGTCCCGTTGTCGCTGGGGGCGGGCGACAGTCTCACCCGAGAGTTCGAACTCCGAGAGCTGTCTGCCGGTGAGGTGACCGTCCGGCTGTCGGACGGCGACGGCACCGTCGACGAGACGAGTCTCACCGTCCGGGAGTCGACGGAGACGGCGAGCGTCACCGGCGAGCCGGTCGGTGTGACCGACGGTCGAGTGACGGTCGCCGTCGAGGTGTCGAACGCGACGGACACGCCGGTGGAGGGGGGGTACGTCGCAGACTCCCAGATCGACCGGGTACCGGCCGGCGACACGGTCACGGTCGAGGCGGTCCTCGACCCGCCCGTCGACGGCGTGACCGTCACGCTCGACAAGTTCGGCGAGCGCACGGTTGACGTTGCGGTGCCGGAACAGCCGTTGTCGGTCGACGTGGCGTCGGCCGACGAGACTGGGTACGCCGAGGTGACCGTCGAGAGCCGCGTCGACTGTCCGACGACCGACCGACTCGTCGTCCAGGGACTCCCGTCGGCCGACGACCGGGTCACCCGGGAGCTGTCGCTCCCGCCGGCCGGCAGTCTGTGCTGGCGGCTCCCGTCCGTCGACCCGGAGCGACGCATCGTCGAGGCGGCGACGGAGACGGCGAACGCACGGCTCACGCTCGACCCCGGGGTCGTCCCGGCCGTCGCGGACACGCGCGGACGACGGCGGCCGACGGGCGACGTCGCTGCGGCGACGACAGACCCTACCGCGACGGCGACCGGCGCTGCCGCGACGACCGACGATGCCGCGTCGGCGCCAGCCAACGACCCCGCGTCGGCGGCCACCGGCGACACGCTGGCGTCGGGTCCGCCGGTGACGGTCGAGCGGTCGGTAGCGAAGACGGACGCCTGGGCTGGGGTCGCGGTCACGGACCGACTCCAGGCCCGGTCGACGGACGGGGCCGACCGGACGGCGACGCTCGAACGGCCGTTGGACGACGACACGACGCTGCCGTTGGAGCCGCGGGCGGTCGGCACCCGGCGGGTCGTCGTCTACCGAGACGAGCGACTGCCGCCGTTGTCCGTCGCGGTCGACGGCGACCGGGTGTCGACGAGCGCCGTCGACCTGACGGCCTCCGACGGACCGGTCGTCCCGTACGTCTGGCGGACGGTCGGCGACGACGGGCCGAAGCTGTGTGTCGCGGCCGACGGCGACGACGGCGTGACCGGCCGGGTGGAGGGAGTGACACTGGACTCACAGCCGGAGCCGTTCGAGTTCGAGTGTCCGTTCGACGGCACGGTCGCGTCGCAGTCGCTGCCGAGCGTCGACTCGAAGACGGCGGTGCCGGCGCAGTTGAACCTCGTCGTCGACGGCGAGCGTCGGCGTCTCGACACGCTCGCGCCGCGACTGGCGACGGACGACGGCCCGTCCGGGCTGGCCGTCGACTCGCTGACCGGCGGGGACAACCCCTCGTTGACGGTCGTCAACACCGGTGACGCGCCGGTCGAAGACGTCCGGCTCCGGTGTCACGGCGACGGCGCGAGCGTCGCCACGTTCGGCGACGGCGTCGTCGACAGCGTCGGTCCCGGGGAGACACGGGAGTTCCTGTTGGAGCTGACGCCGGAGACGGACGCCGACGAGGTGGTCGTGACCGTCGAGACGGTCTCGGTCGACGACGAGGCCGTCCTCCGACGAGAGCGTGCCGTGGGCGACGGGGACGGCGCGTTCGAGGTGGCCGACGCGGGCGACGACCGGCCGGAGTTCCCGTCGATTCTCGTCGGTCCGTTCGCTCCGGAGTGACACCCCACCGAGGCCGATCCCCGGTGTGGGTGTCAGTTCTTCGCCGGCTTTCTCCCAGAGTCGGGAGAGGCGGCAGCGTCACGACACCGGCTGATCCAGGAGGAAGTCCCCCAGCGCCGCCTCGTTCGACTCGCTGTAGTACTGGAGCGCGCGTCGCGCGACGTACCAGACGAGCCCCAGGAACACGAGCGCGTACGCGCCGAGGGCGCCGTAGAGGCCGTACCGGACGATAGTCGCCTGGCCGGCGACGGTCGACCGTCGGTCGGCGACCGTGTCGGCCTCGGCGGTCGCACCGGCAGCGCCGTAGTCGTCGACGGCCTGCGCGTACGCCGTGTCGACCTCGTCCAGCCGCGCCGTCGTCGCGTCGAACCGCGCGGGGTTCAACACGAGCGGCTGCCCGGCGACGACGACGGTCGCGTTGTCGGTGAGCCCGCGCCACGCGGCGTCTGCGGTCGCGCGGTGCTGTGAGGCCGCAGACACCCGTTGGAGGTACGACTCCGTCGCGTTGCGGGTCGCCCGTCGGTTGCGACGCTCGGCCGCCCGGTCGCCCTCGATGGCGGCCAACTGCGCCAGCGCCCGTCTGGCCCGGGCGCGCTCGTCGAAGTTGGCGTCCTCGCCGACCAGGCCACGGTAGTGTGACCGTTGGTTGGCGACGACGTCCGACAGCGTCCGGTTGGCCACGTCGACGGTCGGGCTCGCCGTCTCCCGGAGTCGGCCGGGGAGACTGCCGGCGAACTGGACGAGCTGGTCACGGGCGACGGCCGCCCGGACCACCCGCCGCTGTGCGAGACTGTAGTTGCCGTCCGCTTGGGCCGTCTGTGCGCCGTCGACGGCGTCGGCGTACAGCAACGCCGCCCGCCCCATCGCCAGTGCCGTCGGGAGCGTGTCGCGGCCGACGGACTCCTCCTCGCGGAGCTGTCGTTCCAGCCGGTCCAGCGTCGAGACGACACCGCCGGCCAACGGCTCGCGCCACTCGCCGCCGTCCGCGACCGCAGTGAGGTTCTGCCGCAGACTGTCGAACGAGTACGGGCTCGGGCGCGCCGTCACCGTCACCGTTCGGGGGTCGGCCCGCTCGCCGTCGATCCGGTAGGTCCACTCGTAGTCCTCGTACACGCGGGCGCTCGTCCCGAATCGGAGCGCGAACACGATCTGGTCGGACTCACCGGCAGGCAACACCGACCCCGGTCTGCTCGTCACCGCCAGGAACTGCTCTGGACCGTCGACGCGCGTCACGGTGAAGTTCTCCAGGTCCTGGTAGCCCAGCTCCTCGGCCACGTCGACGGCGCGGGTCCGCTCGCTCGTGATCGTCAGCTCGCCGAACGTGACGGACCCCGTCTCCACCGACAGTTCCGTCTCGTGACGGACCGTCACCGTCCGGGTGAGCGTCCGGCTGCCGGCGTCGGCCGTCTCCACCTGGACGGTGAACGTGTACTCACCCTCCGGCGTCGACGGGGCGGCCGTCAGAGCGACGTCGACCTCCTCCGTAGTCAGCCCCTCGACCGTCTCCGGCACGTCGACGGCCGTCGCCGACAGCGACGCCGGCCCGTCGACGCTCGCGGACACGCTCGTCACGGTCATCGGCAGGTCGCCCGCGTTGCCGAGTGTCAGCGTCGACGTCTGCTCGTAGTCCGAGGTGGGCCGCGCCCGGTCGAAGCCGAACGACTCTGGGGTCGCGGAGACGTTCGTCAGCTCCGGCGGGTAGATCACGCGTGCGGTGAGTGTCACCTGGCGGCTCCGAGACCGTTCGTCGTTCGGCTGTGTGGTCACGGTCCACCGGAGGGTCTCGTGTTGTGGCGCCCCGTCTGCCACCGTCACCGGGACGGTTCGGTCCGTCTCCCCGCCGGCCGGCAACTGCGTGTTCCGGACGGCGTCGAGCGACAGTGACCCGTTGCCCGGGGACGACTGGACGGTCGCTTGGACCCCGTCGATCCCGGTCGCGTCGCCGACTTCGGCGAGCGACAGCGTCGTCTCCGACCGTTGGCCGACGAGCACGTCACCCAGTGACACCGTCTCGCCGCCGACGTCGAGGATCGGCGGCTTCTCCACGGACACCGTCACCGGGAACGACTCGGTGTTGCCCAGGCTCTCCTCGACGGTCGCCTGGAACTGGTAGGTCCCTTTCTCGACGCTCTCGTCTACCCGGACGGTGAACTCGGCCGTCCCCTGTCTGTCCGGCTCGACGACGGTCCCACCGACGCTCGCGTCGACGACCTCCATTCCGGCGGGAACGTTCGAGAACCCCACCGCCGACAGACGCATGTTGCCGGCACCGGTGTTCGGCACCGGCGTGTCGAACGACACCGTCGCCGACTCCTGGGCCGCGCGGTCGAACTGGACGGTGCCGGACTGCTCCGGCACGTTCCCGAGCGACGGGAACAACACGTCGACGTCCACCGTGGCCTCGAAGTTGCGGCTACCGGCGGCCACTCCTTCGACGAAGCCGTCGAGCCTGTACGTCCCCGACCGGATGTCGCGGGAGACGGAGATGGTGTAGGGGACCTGAGCGTTCGACCGCGGGTCGATCGGATCGTCGACCGTGTCGGCCTCGGCGGTGATCCCCTGTGGCGTGTCGTCGATCCGGAACGCCTCCAATCGCATCGTCCCGGGACCGACGTTCTGCACTCTGACGATCCCGTTGGCCGTCGCCTCCCCGTCGCCGACCCGGTCGACGTTGACCGACAGCCCGGTGCCGGTCACCTCCCCGAACTCCGGGAGTAGCTCTTCGACAGTCACCGTCACCGGGAACATCTGCGTGTTACCCAGGTTGTCCTCGACGACCGCCGTGATCTCGTACTCCCCCGGCTCCACGCCGGACGCGACCGTGAGATCGATCTCCCCGGTCGTCTCCGCGCCGGCGACCAGCTTCTGTGCGTCGACGCTCCCGCCGGAGACGGAGAATCCCGCCGGGAGGTCGCGGGCACCCACGGAGTCGACGAGCATCACGCCCGAGCCGCGGTTCTCGATCGGCACCTCGACGCTCACCGCCTGTGGCTCCTGTCTGGTGGCGTCGACCGCCACCGTGTCGGAGACGAAACCGGGATCGGCGAACGACGGCTCCTGCACGGTCACGTCCACGGTCAACTGCTCGTCGTCCACCACGCTCCCCTCGCGGCGAACGTCGAGCGTCTCGCCGTAGACCCCCTCCTCCGCGTCCCCGTCGACGATCACGTCGTACTCGACGCGGTACTCGACGCCGGGTTCTGCCTCCCACTCGCTACTGCTGCCGCCGTCCTGCCCGTCGACGCGTTCCCACTCCTGGAAGACGAACTGGGCCGGGCCGTCGTTCAGTTGGCTCGGCACGGAGACGGTGCCGTTGCCGCTCGTCGTGAACGTAACTCCGAGACTCGCGGTGGCGTCCTCGTCGGTCGCCGCCTGCAACTGGACGTCCGTCCCGGCAGCGCTCGCGGGCCCGGCGACGGCCGCACAGACGACCAACGTCGCCACCGCCAGAACGACCGGAAGTCGACGGGTCACCGTTCCACCTCCAGGGGCTCCCGCGGGAGGATGTCACCCAGTGTCGCGTCCTTCGCGTCCTGTCCCCACCGGGAGAGTCTGGCCATCACGACCGCCCCGAACAACGCGAACAGGAGGGTGTAGCCGCCGATCAGCGCCACCGAGGCGATCGTCAGCGCCCGCAGCGTCCCGACGCCCCACTCCTCCAAGCCACGGGCCCGTTCCAGCCGGGCCGTCAGCTGGTGTTCGGACGACAGCGACGCCGCCTGCCGGGCGCCCGACACTGCCGCACGTGCCTCCACGTACCGGTCGAACACGTCGAGTCCGAACGCCCGAACCGCCGTCTGCGGGTCACTACACCGGTCGTCACACGACGACCGGAACGCCGCCGCCGTCGTCACCGACCGGTTCAACAACGACAGGTCCGTCTCGTACTCCGCCGACAGCCGTTCCAGGTTCGCCGACGTGGAGGAGAACCGGTCGGTCGCCCCGCCTCGTTGGTAGGCTCGGACGGCCAGCCGGAACAACTGGAGCTGTGTCGGCGTGCGCTCTGCCGTCCGCGCCTCCGTACGGAGCCTGTCCCCGCGGTCGCGGTAGAACCGGTCTAACGCCAACTGCGCCAGCGCCGCGTAGTCTCGGCCGCCGGCAGTCCGGAGCCGGTCCAACGCCCGCGCCGTGTCGTTCGCCCGCGTCAGGCTCTCCTCTCGGTCGCCCGCGGTCGCCGACTCGTAGGCCGCAGAGAAGTTCTGCAACACCGCGAGCACACCCCGCATCCGACGGCTCCGGGCGTCGTCGAACGACCCGACCTGGACGGCCGCCACCGCCCGGCTCCGCAACACCTCCAGTTCGCCGTACGTCGACAACGCCGGATCGTCCGAGAGGTTCCGGAACGCAGCCAGGTAGCCGTTGGCCGTCGTCGGCGGTGCGGTCGTCGCCGCGTGGTTCGGCGTGTCCGTGGCGGTCACTGTGTCTATCTGTCCCCCCGTTCCCTCGGCGGTCGGCCGCGCCCCGGCCGCGACCGGCGCCCAGCCGGCCACGACGACGGCCACGGTCACGGCGACCACCAGCGTCGTGTGTCGTGTGTGTCCTCTCGGCATCTGTCGTTCTCTCTCTGCAGGCTGTCAGTACACCGTACTGTCGAGCCGTTCCCGGAGCGTCGGCTCGTCGAACACGTCTTCGATCGCCCGGAGGTAGCCGTCGACCGCGAACGACAGCGCGGCCGCAGACGCCAACGGCGGGACCGGATCCGCCGCCGACCTGGCGTACGAGTCCACCTCCGCGTACGGCTCTCGAACCGGGGAGTCGACCGTCACCTCGTCACGACGGCTCTGGAGGAACTCGTCCGTCTCCTCTAGCCGACGACTCACGTCGCGGATCAGGCCGTTCGGCTCCGCCGTCAGCGCCTCGAACAACGCCGCCTCGTCGTACCCGTCCGCCCAGCCCGTCCGGACGGACTGCATCTCCGCACAGGCGGTGAACAGGTCGACGTTCCGCTTGTCGTTCAGCGCGACCCGCGTCAGGTCCAGCAACTCCTCACCCGTGTCCAGCAACGCCGCCGTCACCGCCGCCGGCGCCGCCGGCGCGTCGACGAACCGGTGACCGGCGTCCGGCAGCCCGCCGATCACGTCTGCCAGCGACTCGATCACCGTCCCGTAGTAGTGGTGGACGGCACCGTCGAGCTGCTGTGACGGCCGGAGCTCGTCGGCCGCGTCCGCCAACGCCGACAGCCGTCGGTCGTGGTCCGGCGACAGCTCGTACCGGAACGACACCGACAGCTCCACCGGCTCCGTCCGGTCGACCGCCACCGAGACGGTTCGCTCGTCGGTGGTGAACGACTCGCCGGCGTCCGCGGTGACGGTGTACTCCCCGACGACCAGCCCGGAGAAGGAGACGCTCCCGTCCCCGTCCGTCTCGCCGGTCCGTGGGTCGTCCGCCACCGGCCGCCCGTCTGCACGTTCCACAGTCACGTCGATCCCGGCCGTCGGCTCGCCGTCGACGGCCGCGGTCACCGCGAGTCCGCCGCTGTCGACGTCCAACGCGAGCTCCGTCGTCCCGTCGCTCGCCCACCGGAGTCGCCGGTCGGCGTCCTCGTACACCGGGTGGTCCGTCCGGACGTTGGTCCGGCGCTCGCCCGGCGGGCGTTGGAACGTCGCTTCCCCGCTCGCGTCCGTCTGGCGGCGATCACCGTCGACCGCCACCTCGACCCCGTCGATCGGGTCTCCCACCTCGTCGACGACGCGGAGCCGCCGCCGCTGGGGCTCGAGATCGAGCGTGACGGTGTCCGACCGCTCCGGGTCGAACCGGACGGAGCCACCCCGGATCGACAACGGGTCTTGGACGGTCAGCTCCCACTCCTTCGGGAAGAACTCGAGCGTCCTGCGCCCGTCGATCGTCTCCTTGTCCTGCTTGCGCCCCCGACCGCCGGCCGGGTCGTTCCGTCCGGGTTGGCTCCGCTGGCGGCCGCTCGACCCGTCCCCGCCGAGTGGGCCGGCCTCTCGGTAGACGACCTCTACCGGCCCGTCGTGGACACTCCCGTCCGGATCCAGTACCTCGACTTCGACCGTCTCCGACCGCGATTCGCGGCCACCACCGGACGGTCCACCGAGCACGTCCGTCTGGAGCACTGCGAACGCACCGACTATGACCAACACCAACACCGCCCCGGCTCCGCCGAGTAAGACCGGGCTGTCGGCGAGCCCGGCGCCGCCGTCGGTGCCGCCGTCGGTGCCGCCGGCCGCAGCCGGCGTCTGGATCTCTCCGAGCGCGTCGCCCGCACCGACTCGGACCGGGTAGCTGGCGCCGTCTGCCGTCCGGAGGAGCACTCGGTAGCTGCCGCTCACGTTCAGCGACACGCCGTCTAGCGTCACGTCACCACTGGGCGTGCGGTCGACGTCGACCGCCACCGTCCGCTCGGCACCGATCACGCTCGCGTCGGCCAGCCCCGCCTGCGACGGCAGTGCGCTCTCGGTGAGGTTCAGCGTGGTCGTGTTGCCCGTCGCCGCCACGACGGTCGCCGTCGTCACCTCGTGGATCCGGTAGTCGTCGACGGAGACGACGTCCGTGCCGTCGTACGCCACCGTGACGTTCACCGACGCCAGCTCCAACAACGCCGGGTTCTCGACGGTGACGCTGCCGCCGCTGGCGGTCGTGGTGGTCGTGTACTGCGCGCCAGAGTGGACGGTGACGGTGTACGTCTCGTCGTTCACGAGCGCCGGACTAGACAGCGTGATCCGCCCGTCGCCGGCCGTGACGGTCGTGTTACCACGGTCGGCCAACTGCCCGGGGTCGACGCTCGCTCCGCCTCCGGTGACGGGCACCGTCTCGCTGGCTGCCGGGCCGGTGACCCGGAACGGCTGGGGCGGGAGGAGGTACTGTTCCACCGCTTCCCCTCCCACGACTAGGCTGCCGTTCCTGCGGGTCGCTGTCGCCGTCGTCACTGCGCCGCCGTCACCGAGCAGTCGCAGCGTGACGGCGTCCGTCCCGACGGACGTGCTGGTGCCGAACACCGCCGTGCCGTTCGGCCGGATCCGTGCCGTGTTCGGGTCGAGTTCGACGTAGTCCAACGGCAGTTGGTCGGAGCCGATCTGCTGCCCGCCGACCGACACCGACACTGTCGCCGGACTCAGGTCTCCCGTCGGGAGTACTCCGGGAGCGACCCGCACGACCCGAACGTCGCCGCTCTCCTCGACGGTTCTGGTGTACGTGTCCTCGGGACCGTCGACCGTCGCCACTGTCACGTTCACCGAGCCGTTCGCGTTCGCCAGTTCGACGACGAGCGCGCCGCTCGACGGCGACGACCGGACGTCCTCCAGCGTCGCGTTCGTGTGGTTAGTCGTCACGGCGGCGTCGGCTTCGGCGACAGTGTCGGCTCCGCCGATACCGTCGGGCTCGCCGACCCCGACGGCCCCGCCGGCCACGCCGGCCGCCACGACCGCGACCGCCAGCGTCACCCAACAGACGAGGGCGGTTCGGTTCCCCGTCACCCGTCGTCACCTCGCGTTCGCATCGACGTACTCCTCCAGGTTGCGTTCCAGGTCCTCCAGGTGGCGCTGCGAGATGGTCGCCTCGTTGCCCCCGAGCTGTCTGGCCGCGTCCAGGTTCCGCTTGTGACCCTCGTAGCTGTCGCGCGCGTGGTCCAGCAACGGGTTCAGATCGAACCCGCCCAACAACAGGAGCACGTCCACGTCGTTGCCCCGGCGGTCGGCCGGCGTGACGGTCGTCATCCCGACGGCACCGGAGAGGCCGTTGTCCCGCTTCCAGGTGTCGAACGCCCGGTCGACTTCCGTCGCGGTCACCTCCCCGCGCTCGACCATCCGTTCTGGCGCGCGGACGACCGCGAACGCCGCCCGGGCGGTCGACACGTCCATCGGGACGTAGGCGTTCTCGGCCGCCTTGTCGAACATCAGCCCGTACTCCAGCATCTTGCCGTTGAGCTCCGTCGCCAACGCCGGCGTGAAGTGGTACGCCCCCACGGAGGAGGGCTTGGCGACGTAGTCTTCCACGTCGATGACGCTCTGTGTCTCCCGTCCGGCGCCGATCATCATGTCCAACGCCGCCACGATCCGTTCGTTCACCCGGTCGTAGCTCTCCGAGCGGCCGTCTCGGTCCAGGTGGGAGTTGCCCGCCAACAGCGTCATGTCGGCGTTCTGGGTGCCGTCACGCCGACGGAGTAGCCGGGAGAGCCCCAGCATCGCGTTGAACTGTCGCTGTGACGGCTCGTTGTAGTACGGCCAGATCCCGACGCCGATCCGGACCGCGTCGTCGATCCACGGGCCGTAGTTCGCCGACTCCACGTCGATCTGTTCGTCGTACTCCCGCAGGAGGTACGGCACGGAGCCGTTGCCCGTGCCGCCGCCCAGCGTCGTCAAGAACAGCTGGGCGTCCGCGTTGATCATCCGGTCGTCGATCTCGTTGGTGATCCCCTGTACGTCACTCTCCGTCTGGCGCTCCCCCTCGAGGAAGTCGTTGCCGACCCCCCGCTTGTCGCCGAACACCCTGACGTAGTCGTCCAGGTCGCCGTCCACGTCGGACTGGTCTACCGTGTTCCGGATGTCCGCGCGGTTCGTGTTCAACAACACCACTCGTTCGGCGATACCCGTGTTCTCCTCGCGGGACAACAGCTCCGCGGCGACGCGATTCCCACCTTCTCCGGAGGCGACGACGCCCCACCGAGTGAACGTGTCTGCTCGTGCCATCACTTACTCACCACCAGGGAACCCCCTTCCGTCAGTGTTGCCCTGTCGGGTCGTCGGGTCACGCCGGACGCACCTCCGCTCCGTCGACTGCCACGTCCAACCCGGTCTCCCTGACGACCGTCTCCAACAGGTCGTCCGAGACCGGGACGGAGAGGTACCGGCTCCGGATCGTGTCGAACCGCATCGTCTCCCCGCCGTCCACGACCGACTGGGCCAACGCGTACTCCACCTTCTCCGTCAGGTCGTCGTGGTCGTACACGAGCACGCGCCCGTCGTCGATCTGGGCGTCGTGGTTCGTCCCCTCGGCCCACAGCGCCAGGAGACACGGGACATACTCGTCGGTGACGGGCAGGTCCATCTCCGGCGAGAGGTGACTCTCCTGTTCGAACCGCCGTTCCAGCTCCGTCGTCACCGTCGGGAGCTGGTCGCGGACGGTCGCCCGGTCGCGGCCACACACCCGGTCGGCGACGGACTGCCGCGTCAACGACAGCGTCACCTCCGTGTCCGACTGCACCGCGACCGTCTCCGAGACCGTCGGGAAGCCGTCGTCGTCGACCGTCGCCGTCACCTCGTACTCCCCGTACGGCAGCCGGTCGAACGTCTCCTGCGTGGCGACGAAGTCCCGCGTGCGCGCCGTCCGGCGCTCGTCGCCGCCGGTCACGTCGATCTGGAACTCGTACTTCGAGCCGTCGTTGTCACCCAGCCGCGCCGTCGCGTCGAGGGTGTACGTCTCCCCGCCGCCCGGTGCCGTGAGCGTCGGTCCGCGTGGATCGTACTCCGTCTCCGGGTTCGCGTCGGCGTACAGCTCCATGAACTGTTCCGGCTCCGCCACGCGCAGGTCCGACCCCTCGACTCGTCCGCTCGTCCGGAGTGTCTCGTCCATCTGGTCTGCGACCATCCCGTAGGTGTCTGCGACGGCCGCCTTCGACGACGCCGTCTCGACGGCGTCCGTCAGCGCGCCGACCGCGTCCACCCACGTCGAACGGAACGACGACACGTCCGACGTCGACTGGAGCCGACCGGCGTAGTCCGTCCCCGCCGCCGGCGGCACCGTGTAGAAGCCGACCGGAATGTCCGCCCGTTGGATCGTCTCGATGTGGCCGTCTAAGTCGGCCTGGAGCTGTTCGACCATCTCCCGGCATGCGGTCCGGAGCTGCGACTCTGCGGTCGCCAGCGCCTCCCGTTCTAGCGCCGAGTCCACGTCGCTCACGTCGTCGCCGACCGTCGACACCGTGGCGACGCTGTCGGCGTCGACGTACTCGTCGACGACGGACGACTCCACCGTCTCCACCAGCTCCTCGACCGCCTGCCGGCGGTCGGTGAACTCCGTCTCGACGGCCGCCTCGGCCGCGCTCGTCGCCCGCTCGATCTCGCCGACCGCCTCCTCGACGCGCCCGTCTGCCGCCGCCGTCCGGGCGGTCTCCAAGTGGTCGCGGATCGTCGTCGGGTCGCCGTCGTACTCCTGGATCGTCTCTTCGACCCGATCTGCCGCCCGCTCGACCGTCTCGCGGGCGGTGTCGCGGGCCTCCGACAGCGTCGTGGCCGCGCCGTCGGGCTCCGACGGCACTGCCGACGCCGGGACGGACTCCACCTCGTCCGAGTCGAGCACGCCCGGCGACAGCCGGTCTAACGCCGTCGCCGCTCGCCCGACCGCCGTCTCCACGAACGAGACGAACGACTCGTCTCGCTGTCGGGCGAACTCCGCGACCTCGTCTTCCAGCGTGTCGAACTCCCGTGGGTTGCCCGGCTCGTCGACGGTGAACGTCCCGTCTTCGGGCGACACCTGGACGCCGGCGGCGGCGAAGTCGTCGACCAACTGCTCCACCTGCGTGTCCAGTTGGGTCGTGTCCCACTCCGGGTGTTGGCCGCGTCGGCGCTCGTAGGTCGTCAGCTCGTCGCGCAGCTGTCCCGCAGTGTTGCGGGCGCGGTCCCGGACGAACTCCCCGGGGCTCGTCGCGTTCTGGTTCACCGTCCGTTGGACGTAGACGACGATCGCCGCCGCCACGACCAACGGGACGCCGACGCCCGCGAGCCCGACGCCGACGTTGGAGCCGGTCGCGAGCAACACGCCGGCGCCGACACCGCCGGCGACCAGGACGACCGCGACCAGCCGCAGCGCGTTGCGAACGGCCGGCCGCATCAGACGATCACCCCCGCGACGCCGAGGACGACCGCAGCCGCGAGCCCGCCCACCAACAACAGCCCGCCGGCCGCGAGCGGCACTGCGACGTGACGCGGGTCCAGCGTCGTCCCGCTGTCGTACGTCTTGTCGAAGTCGATCTCCGCGCGACGGCGGCCGGCGAACCAGACGCCGACGGCCGCGCCGACGACGACGCCGCCGGCGAGCGCGCCGCCGAACGCGAGCCGGCTCGTCCCCACGACGGACGAACGGCGCTCGACCAACGTGGTCTCGTACGCCGTCAGCCGCTCGCGGACCCGGTCGCGGGCCGCCGTGAGCCGTTCACTCGACCGGCGCGTCACCGTGTCGGCCGCCGCGGCGTCACCCGTCGCCGTCGCCGCGAACGCCGTCTGCTGGAGCGCCACCGACGCGCGCTCGTACTCGCGCAACGCCGTCACCACCTGGCTGGCGTTGGAAGCCGACTCGTCGTCCGACGAGGCGTTCGTCGGCAGCGCCGACAGGGTGCCGTTCAGTTCCCGCCGGGCGGTCGAGTGCCGGTCCGACGCGGCCGCGAACGCCTCACTCTGGCTGGCCGTCTCGAACCGGAGTGTCACCGACGTCTCGTCCGTGGCGTTCCACGTCACCGTGTTCGCCGGCGGCACTACCACCGTCGGCCCACGTGCGTCCCGGCGCTCTATCGCCTCGCCGAGGGAGACACGTTCACCGGCGCCCGCCGCGACCACCCGGAGCCGGACGCTCTCGGAGGTGTTGTCCAGCCGCTCGTACACTGGGCTGTCGGCCAGCCCCCAGACCGGACCGAAGTCCTCTGGGTCGCCGTCGCTGCAGACGGTCAGCGTCAACTCCGAGCCCGGGTACAGCCGGACCGTGCCGGTGACCCGGTCGCCCGCGGCGTCCGTGACGACCGCGGTCGTGTTCTGGACGCCCGAACAGTCCGCCGGCGGCGCCGCCGTCGCCCCGGCGGTGCCGGGGACGACGGCGAGCAGACACACCAGGAGTGCGAGGAGCCGCGTCACCGCCCCACCCCCCAGTAACGCACGACGGTGCCGACGAGCAGTCCGCCGCCGACGCCCGCGAGCAGCCCGACGACCGCCGGCTGGACGGCGCCGCCGTTCGCTCTCGTCTCCGCGACGGCCGTCCGTCGCTCGGCGACGGCCGTCGACAGCTCTCCGAGCGACGGGGTCGCCGTGGCCGCCTGCGTCGTCCCGTTGCCGGCCGTCTCGTTCCCGGTCGTCCCGTCGTCGTCGGCCTGCGCGGTGACGC
This sequence comes from Halobaculum sp. MBLA0143, assembly GCF_041361465.1. NCBI lineage: Archaea > Methanobacteriati > Methanobacteriota > Halobacteria > Halobacteriales > Haloferacaceae > Halonovum > Halonovum salinarum. The sequence continues at coordinate 1,227,693 of NZ_JBGKAC010000001.1, read as the reverse complement.
CGCCGACACCGGCCAGCGCCACGGCGACGACGGCGACGGCGACGAGACACGAGACCGCCCGACTCACGCTCGCCCCCTCCCCTGTGCCGCCAGCGTCTCGAGGTCTGCGATTCGATCGATGTCCTCGCGTTCGAACGTCAGCAGCGTCGTGAACGACGCCAGGTTGCGTTCCGTCAACATCAGTCCCATGTTCACCTCCGGGCAGTAGCTGTCGAGTCGACTCCGGATCACCGACGCCTCGATCCGGTAGTCGCTGTCCGTCACGTACCGCTCTGGCGCACGAATCTGCCCGATCGCCTTCTCCGCCAGGCTCGGATTCAGGTCCGCGACGGAGCGTTTCGTCACCGCCAGATCCGCGAGCGTGTCGCCGTCGACCGCCTGTCTGCCGACGAACGGCAGGAAGTACCCCGCCAGCGACCGCGTCCGGACGACCGACCGACCGAGTGCCGCGTAGCCGACACCGTCCGACAGCGACAGCGACGTGACGATGTCCTGTAGGTCGATCGTCTGTGGGTCGAACGACTCGTACCCGCCGGGGTCGATCCGTTCGAGCACCGCCCCGGAGATCAGGTCGACGACCCCGGCCGCGACGTAGTCGTTGAACTCCCCGAACCGGCCCTCGGCGGCGTCCTCGAAGGCGAGCCGTTGGTTGTCCACGAGCACGACCCCGTCGACGACCGACTCCAGCCGGTCGAGTCCGTAGACCGCGTTGTCCGCCTGTCGTGTCGCCGACACCGTCGCGTCGTCTTCGCCCTGTGTCACGTCGCCGCTCGTGTTCGGCAACACCGCGACGGCGATCACGTCCGTGCTCGGCCCGGAGAACTCTCGGATCGCCTCCACGACGTGTGGCCCGATCCCGCAGCCGGTGCCGCCGCCCAACCCGACGAAGACGAAGGCGAACGACGGCGTCCCTTCGCCGAACTGCTCGCCGAACGCGTCCGCCATCGGCCCCACGAGGTCGCTCGCCACACTGTCTGCCTCTCGCGGCTCCCGACCGAAGCCGCCCTGAACCTGTTCTTCGAACCCCGCCGTGTCGCCCGCGACGAGGCCCTCTCCGCGTGCGATGCCGTACCACGACTCTGACCCCACGTTCGAGAGGTTCTGGAGGTCTCTCGCCGTGGAGTTCACCGCGACCGGCGTCGCTAACGTCGACACACGTTCGTGGTCGAAGACGGAGTCGACGAGCGCACACCCGGCCTGCCCCGCTCCGACAAAGAGATACGCCATCTGTACTGTGTGTATCGTCCGCAGTTCGTCTGTTAAACCTACCGTATCCTTCCGCCGCGTTACTCGGTCGAACTACACGCCGGGAACGCCGTCCTCCGTCGGGGTCACGCCCCCGGCTAGCTCCCGCGTAGCTGCCGTAGCATGACGCTGTACTGGTTCTCCTCGTACAGTGACTCCACCGTGTCCAACGACGCGAGCGCGGCCTCTGCGACTCCTGTCGCCCGGGCAGTCTCCCCTCGATCTATCGCCTCGCCCGCGCGCTCCCGGAGGTCGTCGGCCGTCGAGAGGAACAACAACGGGATGGCGTGGCTGTGGTCCTCTCGGCGGTTGACGAACCGCTCCGTGATCTCGCGCCGCCGGTCGGCGACCCGTTGGACCGTCTCCGCCGCCTCCCCGTCGTCCGGAGCTGTCGCGTCGTCCGGAGCCGTCGCGCCCTCTGGAGATGTCGCGTCGTCTGGAGCTGTCGCATTATCGGGAGTCGTCGCGTCCCCGACGGTCGCCGCGTCGGCGGTCCCGTCGGTCCGGTCGCCGTCGACGGACACCGACGCCAGCGACCCGGCGAGCGTCTCGGCGTAGAACGTCGCCTCTCGCCCGACGGCGTACGGCACGACCGGGTTCCCGTCGGCGGCCGCCTCCAGCTGACGGGCCAGCTCCGACAGCCGCTCGTCGAACGGCGCCGCGACCGGGTCGGGGACGTCGGCCAGCGCCTCCCGTGCGTCGCCGAGCGCGTCTCGTGCAGCCGCCGGATCGCTGTCGTCGTCGTCGATGGCGCCGACGGCCGCCGACCGGGCGACCGCGTCGGCCGTCCGTTCCAGCGCCAACTCGACACCCGCGACGGAGCCGTCCTGGAGCGTGTCGAGCAGCTGCTGGATCACCCGCTGTGACGGCTCGCGGGCGTCCGCCACCCGGGCCGCCGCTCGCGCGCCCGGTGACACGGGTTCGTCACCGTCCGCTTCGCCCCCGCCGGTCGACTCCGAGTCTGGCTGCGCCGGGGTCGTCTCCCCCGCGTCCGTCGTCGCGTCTCCTCTCGCGTCCGTCGTCGTCGTGTCTCCTCTCGCGTCCGTCGTCGTCGTGTCTCCTCTCGCGTCCGTCGTCGTGTCTCCTCTCGCGTCCGTCTCCGTGGCACCCCTGGCGTCCGCCCCGCCCGTGACGGTCTCGTCGAAGGGTGACTCGGCGTCGGCCGCCGTCTCCTCTTCTCCCGCCGGCTCGACGGACAGTCGGCCGTCCGCCGCGGCCTTCTGGAGCGCGAACAACCGATCTGCGGCGGAGTCGCCCGGCTCGATGCCGGTCGCCTCGGAGTCGAGCTTCGAGGTGATCCGGTACAGCGCTCCGTGCCACTCTCTGACCTCGTCTGCGACCGCCTCGGGCTCCGGCTCCACACCCAGCCGGTCGGCGGCCTCGCTGACGTGTTCTCCCGTCACGGTCACAGCATGTTGTCGCGGCCCAGACAGGAGAACAACGCCTCCACGTCGCTCCAGACCTCTCTGACGCTCTCGGCCTGTTGCGTCTGGCCCTCCTGGTTGAGCCGCTGTGCGTGTTCGTACATCGACTCCAGCGCCGGCATCTCCGGGTTCCACAGCATCCCCCACATGTAGAGGTCGTCCAACTGCGGGGTGACGAGCTGGTTGAGCTGCACGTCCACCGTCTCGACGCCCGCCGTGTTCCCGGCGTCGAGGAAGTCCGGCCCGTTGAGGATCCGTTGGAGTCGACCGTCAGTGACGTACTCCGACGCCTCGCGCATCTTCTCTTCTGGACCGTACAGCATGAAGTTGGCCCCCCAGGCCGTCGACGGATCGAAGTCGGCGAACCGGTTCTGGTCCAGCGTCCGCCGGGCGAGAATCTCCAGCTTCGACTCCGACACCGTCTCCGACCGGAGCCGCCCCAGCACCGGTGCCAACACGACCGCCGGCCGCTCGTCTTTCGGCATGCTCGCGGGGTACTTGTCCTGGACCAGTCGGAAGCTGTCTGCCACGTCGAACACGTTGCCGCGGATCGACATCGTGGCGTCCTGGTCGACGAACTGCGGGGTCGACGACATCGTGAACGCCTCCAGGAACGCCACCAGCGGCTTGTTCAGGTCGACGAACTGCGGCGGGTTGTACTGCGCGAGCCCGTCGACCCGCGGCGTGATGTCCTGGCTCACCTCTCGGAGCTTGGCGTTGTTGAACGGGATGAGTGCGTCTACCGCCTGTGCCGTCCGGGCGAGCCCGACGACCCCGTTCGTCTTCCCGCGTCCACCCAGCGTCGACTGCTGACTCCCGACCGACGGGATCACCACGGCGCTCAGGATCGCCTTGTCGATCTCTCGGTCGTCCGACAACACCTCGTCGCGGATGCGCTCGGCCAACACCGGCGTCGACCCGCAGCCGGTCCCCTTCGTCACACTGTGGACGAGCAACAACGCCTGTGCGCTCCGGAGGTCGGTCTGGCGCATGTCCCAGCGGTCGCGGAACGGGTTGTTCTCCCCCTCGAAGTCGACCTCGGCGACCGCGGCGCCGTTCTGCCACCGGTAACCCATCCCGGAGTTGTCGTGTGCCCCCAGTCCGATGATCGTGTTCGTCTCCAGCTGTGCGCGGTCGTACCCCTGTTCCTCCTGAGCGTAGTACGTCTGCTCCAACTCCGCCGTGTTCGTGTTCAGCAGTCCGTAGCCGGCCAGCCCCCCCTCCCAGATACGGGCGCGCTCCTCGCCGGCGGCCACGAGCGTGTCCCGGCGCATCAGGAGCGCGTCCAGGATGTTGTTGCCAGCGCCGCCGACACCGATCATGAACCACTTCTTGCCGACACTGTCCGTGGCACCGCCGCCGCTGCCGCCGGTCGGCTTCGGCGTCTCCCGCGTCGTCTGTCGAGGCGAGTCGCCGGTGCCGCTCCCGCCGCCGTTCTCCTCGAACAGGTGGTCGAACTCGTCGCCGTACATCGCCGCGACGGCCGCCTCGTTGTCACCGTGGGCCGCACGGACGTGTCCCTCCAGGTCGTCCGCGTTCCACTCGGACGGCCCGGTCAGGCAGATCTGGCACTGGTCTGGCATTCGTTCGTGAAGTACCTCGCCGCTCCGGTACTTAGTTTTCCCCCCGACCGGACGGCCGCGGGAGGGTCAGACGTACCGATCGCGGAACCGTTCGCGGGCCGTCGACAACGCCGTCTCCACGTCCGTGTCGTCGGCGGCCGTCAGCTCGAAGAACCCCGGCGGCTCCGGGCTCTGGAGGTCTACCCGGCCGAACAAGTCCGTCTGTCGGTCGACGAACCGGCGCGTGTTGACCAACACGTCCGCCGTCGCCATCGACGACGGGAGGTCGTCCAAGTTGTACTGGAGGAACGTCTCACCCCGCTCTGCGGCCGTCGACAGCTCCCGGAGGACGTACAACACCTCGTCGACCACCGCCTCCGGCTGTTGCACGTTGTCCGTCTCCGAGCCGCCGTCCGCGTCTGTCGGGTCCGTCGCGTCGGTCTCGTCCGTCTCGTCCGACGCCTCGGTCGACTCCGCGTCCGGCGTCACGTCGGCGTACTCGAACGAGAGCCGGTCGTCCTCGTGAGCGACGGCGACGGCCTCGTCTGCGCGTTCCACTGCCGTCGCCAACACCGAGACGAGATCGTCGTCCAGCTCTTCGGGGACGTTGCTCCCGCTGGCTCGGGTGTCGACCGCCGACCAGACGGCGCCCGCGAACTCCACGAACACGACGAGCCGGTCGGCCGACGTCGCGACCGTGTCCGCCTCGCGTCCCGCGGTGTCGAACTCACAGTCGTGGAGTCGGTCGCGGACCCGCCGCAGCTCCCGCCGCAGTTCGCGCGTGCCGGGCGTCGCCTCCGTCCGACCGTCGACGACCACCTCCGACAGCCGGTCGGCGAACGGGAGCCGGTCGCGTTCCACCTCCGACTCCGCCGTCTCCAGATCCGACTCCGCCTGTCGGATCGTCTCGACCACCGGCGTCTCCCGGTCGGCGACGTGTCGCTCCAGTCGGTCGAACTCCCGGTGTGCGCCGTCGACGGCCGACGCCACCGTCGCCACGGAGGCGTCGGACTCGATCAGGTCGATCAACGCCCGGTCTACCTCGCGGACGTGCACGTCACCCTCCACCCCCGGCACGTCGAACTCCCGGAACCGCGTCGGGAGGTTGACGACCTCGTACGGGCTACCGAACGCCGACTCCACCGTCCGGTCGCCGAACGCGGCCCGGACGGCGTCCGTCAGCCGGTCGCGGAAGCCGGACTCGATCCGGTCGACCGTCGCGGTCGGTCGGAGCTCGTCGACGCGCCGTCGGGCGTCGCCCGCCCGACTGCGCCGTCGCTCCGGGTCGTCGATCGACCGGCAGTCGGCGAGCAGCTGTCTGGCGTCGTCCACCTGACTCTGGAACTCCTCCCGGCGCTGCTCTACGGTGTCGACCGCCTCCGGCGCGGTCGTCGACAGCTCCTCGAACCCGTCGAGTCGGCGGTCGAACGCCTCCCGGAACGTCGCCTGGGCGTCGTCCAGCGACGCCTCGATCTCCCCGAGCTCCTCGCTGGCCTCGCGGTCCACCGTCACGGCCCACGGGTAGTCGGACGCCGCGTACACCATCAGACCGGACGCCAGGATCGGGACGAGCGAGAACAGTCCGAGCTGGACCGGGCCGACGCCCGTCCCGCCGCCGTACAACGGGGCGTACACGCCGAAGAACAACACGAAGAACAACACGCTCCCGAGCGTGGCGGCGCCGAACGTCGCCTCGCGGTGCTCCAGTCTGTGCATCGTCACCCCCTGTGACGCCCACGCGACGGCGATCAACAGGAACAACGCCATCACGACCCCGGACGACTCCTTGAACACGACCGCCGCCTCGAACAACACCGGGACGGACAACAACGGCCCGGTGACCGGCTCCACGCCAGCCGACGCCGAGGTGTAACCGAACAACGCCATCAGTGTCTGACCCAGCGTCACGACCAACGGTAGTCCGGCCGCCGCCCACGCGACGGTCGGGCGGCGGCTCTGTGATGTCGACATGGGTGTCTCTTCGGGGACCTGTACAAAACCCTTTGTCCACCGGCGACGGTCGTCGCCGCCCAGCGCCCCTCCGAGTGACGCGACGGCCGTTGCCGCGTGACACCAACCCGAGCCGTGCGGCGACCGTTGCCGCGGGGCACTAATCCGACCCGTGCGGCGACCGTTGCCGCGCGGCACTAATCCGACCCGTGCGGCGACCGTTGCCGCGCGGCACTAATCCGACCCGTGCGGCGACCGCTGCCGCGCGACACTAATCCGACCCGTGCGGCGGCCGTCGCAGCGCGGCACTAGCCTCCCAGATACAACCGCGACACCTCCGGGTCGTCGAGCAGTGCGTCCGCCTCGTCGGCGAACGCGACCCGTCCCTGGTCCAACACGTACCCGGTGTCGGAGATGGCCAGCCCCTCGCGGGCGTTCTGTTCGACCATCAGGATCGCAGTCCCGAGCTCGTTGACGGCCAACACGTCGTCGAACACCGCCTGTGCGGTGTTGGGCGCCAGCCCCGCGGACGGCTCGTCGATCAGGAGTACGTCCGGCTCCATCACGAGTGCCCGAGCGAACGCCAACACCTGCCGCTGCCCCCCCGAGAGCGTGCTCGCCTTCGCCGTCCGTTTGTCGTCCAGGATCGAGAACCGGTCGTACAGGTCCGCGACGACCGTCTCGACGTCGTCGTCGCGGGCGACACCGCCCATCCGGAGGTTCTCCGCGACGGTGAGACTGCCGAACACGTTCTCCGTCTGCGGGACGTAGCCGATCCCCTCCCGGACGATCCGCTCGGGCGCGAGCCCGCCGATATCCGTCCCGTGGTAGCGAACACTGCCGGTCCACGGCTCCAACAGCCCGAACACCGTCTTCAGCACCGTCGACTTCCCGGCGCCGTTCGGCCCGACGAGACACGCCACCTCACCGGCAGACAGCGACAGCGTGATCTCGTCTAACACCTGTACGTCGCCGTAGCCGCTGTCGACACCGTCGACTTCGAGCACCGACGAGCCGTCACCCTCGGCGACCGCCGCGTCCGTTCCGACGCCCCCCTCGGTGTCGCTCACCGTTCTCCACCTCCGAGGTAGGCGTCCAACACGCGGTCGTCCGCCCGGACCGCCTCCGGACTCCCCTCCACGAGCACGCTACCCTGGTCCAACACGATCACGGGGTCCGCCAGTGACATGACGAACTCCATGTCGTGTTCGATCACGAGGAACGTCGTTCCGCGGTCGTTCAGCCGGGCGACGTGGTCGCGCAGCTCCCGCGCCAGCGTCGGGTTGACCCCCGCGACCGGCTCGTCCAACAGGAGAATCTCCGGCTCCGCCAGCATCGCCCGGGCGAGCTCGACCAGCTTCAGCTGTCCACCGGAGAGATCCGTCGCCGGCTCCCGGGCGAGGTGGCCGATGTCGAACTGCTCTAACACCCGTTGGGCGTCCGCGAGGTTCGCCCGTTCCTCTCGTCGGATCGCCTCGCCGCGCGTGAGGGCGGCGACGAACGACTCCCCCAACTGCTGTCGCGGCCCGATCAGCATCGCCTCTCGGACGGTCATCCCCTCCAGCTTGCGGGGGGTCTGGAACGTCCGGACGAGCCCCTGGGCCGCGACCTCGTGTGGCCGTGCGTCCGTCACGTCCGTCCCGTTCACCCGAACTGTGCCCGCGTCCGCCTCGTAGAAGCCGGAGACGAGTTCGAAGATGGTGGACTTGCCGGCGCCGTTCGGCCCGATCAGTCCCGTGATCGTCCCGCGTTCCACCTGGAAGGAGGCGTCGTCCGTCGCCACGAGCCCGCCGAACGTCTTCTGGAGGCCCTCCACCGACAGCACCACGTCTTCTTTGTCCAAGTTCGCTCCGTCGTACAGCGTCGTTCCAGCGTCCATCTGGTGGTCTGGGTCGGCGCTCGCGCCGCTATCGTGATCTGGGTCGCTCACGACTCGTCACCCCCGTCGGCGGCTGTGTCCGGACCCCGCTCCGGCGTCTCGGCGTCCGCGAGCGCGGCCGGCCAGATCAGCTCCCGTTGTGGCGGGAGCACCCCCTCCGGCCGGAACCGCATCACGAGGACGATCAACAGGCCGATGACGAGTAGCCGCAGCGGCGCCACGTCGACGGGGAGACCCCCGAAGCTGTCGACGAATCGGGTGCCCTCCCGGATGGCGATCACGACGAACCCGCCAAACATCGCTCCACGATTGGAGCCGCTGCCGCCGAGGATCACCGCGATCCAGACGTAGAACGTGTTGATCGGCTCCAGGTCGCCGGGGGAGACGAACAGGTTGAGGTGGGCGTAGAACACCCCCGCCAGCGCCGCGATCACGCTCCCGAGCACGAACGCCTGCATCTTGAACCGGTAGGTGTCGCGCCCCAGCGCCGCCGCGAGATCCTCGTCCGACCGGATCGTCCGCAGGACGCGGCCCCACGGCGACCGGTGGAGCCGACGGAGCAGGAGGTAGGTGACGGCGACGAACACGAACACGAGCCCGACGTTGAGCGCCGCCTGCCAGAACGGCGTCTGGACGAATATCGGACTGCCGGGGACGACCTCTACGCGCAGTCCCGGCAGCGTCTCCGGGAGTTGCGCCAACACGGGCCACCCCTCGAAGAAGCCCGGGATCCCTCGGAGCCCTGCGCTGCCGTTCGTCCACTGCCGCTCGTTGCGGACGACGAGCCGCACCACCTCCGCCAGCCCCAGCGAGGCGATGGCGAGGTAGTCCGTCCGGAGCCGGAGCGTCGGAATCCCGATGGCGACCGCCAACACCGCCGCCAACCCCAACCCGACGACCAAGCCGACGACCGGACTCACACCGCCGGCGATGGGGGAGTTGTCCGCGGTCAGGAGCGCCGTCCCGTAGGCACCCAGTCCGAAGAACGCCGCCACGGAGAAGTTGATCAGCCCGGCGTACCCCCACTGGACGTTCAGCCCGAACGACAACAGGACGTACATCCCCACCAAGCCGAGGAGGTAGAGGACGTACGTCGGACCGAACACACCCCCGAGGGTGCCGGCGAGCAACACCCCGACGAGCCCGACGACGAACACCGCCACCCCTCGTTCGGCCCGGGTGAGTCGCCGGATCCGGTCGCCGAGCGTGTCGCCGTCCGTCACGACACCACCTCCCCGGCGATGCCCTGCGGGCGGACGAGCAACACCGCCACCATCACCAGGAAGGCGACGGCGTTGGCGTACTCGATCCCGATCGGGATCCCGAGATCCGACAGCAACGGCGTCAGTTGGTTGATCGTCCCGATCAGGAACCCGCCAAGCATCGCGCCGTAGACGGAGCCGATCCCTCCGAGGATCACGGCCGCGAACACGACCAACAGGAGGTTGAACCCCATCCGCGGCGACACCTGGTTGTACAGCCCGAGGAACACGCCCCCGGCGCCGGCGAGTCCGGCGCCGACGACCCAGGTCCACAGCTCGATCCGGGCGGTTCGGATCCCGGCGACCCGTGCCAGCTCCGGGTTGTCCGCGGTCGCGCGCATCTTCCGGCCGAGGTCCGTGTACTGGAGCAGGGCGTGGGTCGCGGCGACGAGCGCGCCCGCCGAGAGGACGATCGCCACGTCGTGACGCGTGATCCGGACGCCGTACGGGATCAGAAACTCGATCGGCCGCAACACCTGGATGCCGAACTCGGTGAAGCCGGCGCCGAAGCCGGTCTGGATTGCTCCCCGGTAGACGAACGCCACGCCGATACTCGTGATGAGCAGTCCGATGGAGTCCAACTCCAACGGCTCGTACACGATTCGGTGGGTGACGACGGCGACGACGGCCGCGACGACCGCGCCGACGAGTAGTGCGACGAAGAAGCCGACGGGTAAGCCGAGCACGCCGGCGCCGAGGCCACCGACGGCGCCGAACGTGACGAGCGCGGCGTAGGCGCCGACGGTCATCGTGTCGCCGTGCGCGAAGTTGGCGAAGCCGGCGATGCTGTACACGAGCGACAGCCCGACGCTCGCCAACACGACGATACTGGAGAACACCAGGCCGTTGGCGAGGTACTCCAGGACCGACATCTCAGCCTTCGACAGTGTCGGTCTGGACGTACTCCCCGCCGTCCACCGTGAGCACCTGGAGGAAGCCGACCGGGTCGCCGTTCTCGTCGAAGTCGATGGGGCCGGACACTCCCTGGTAGTCGACGTCGGAGGGATCGCCGTCGTCGCCGAGCACGTCCATCGCCTCGGCGAAGGTGAACACCGCCTCCCCCTCCGGACGGGTCACGTCCCGGACGGTCTCCGAGAGCGCGGCACCGGTGAACTCGTCTGCGGTCGCGATCGTCAGGGCGGCGGTCACCACGCAGTCGTACGCGAACGCCGACCACGAGGTCGGGCGCTCCCCGTAGGCGGACTCGAAGTCACTCGCGAAGCTCTGGTAGTTCTCCTGGTCGACCGCGGCCGAGGGAGTGACGATCTTCATCCCCGCGAGGCTCCCGTCGGGGGTGTTGGCCAACACGTCCGGCCCGGCGACGGAGTCGGCGCCGTAGAACTGCGCCTCGTAGCCGTTGGAGAACGTCTCCTGGACCATCGTCGTGAACTCCGGCTGGTAGGTGACGAACAGCCAGGCGTCCGCGTCCGAGCCGGCCATCTCGGAGACGGTCGACGAGTACGACGACTGGCCTTGGTCGTGAGACTGATCGTAGACGATGTCGCCGTCGTACGCCTCCCGGAACGCCTCCGCGAGCCCCTGGCCGTAGTCGTTGTTCACCCACGCCAGCGCGACGGCGTCGTAGCCGTCGGCGGCGACGATGTCCGCCAGCGCCGCCGACTGTGTGCTGCCGGTCGGTGACATCCGCAACAGTCCGGAGAAGTCCGTCAGATCCGGACTCGTGGAGTTCTGGCTCAACTGGACCACGTCCGTCCCCTGGATCACGGACTGGTAGATCGCCAACGACACGCCGGAGCCGACGGCGCCGATCAGGAACGGGACACCGTCCTGGTTGACCAGCTTCTGGGCCGCCGACACTCCGGACTGAGACTGTGACTGTGAGTCCTCGGAGACGATCCGGAGTTCGCGGCCGCCGATCCCCACCTCGTTGACGGCCGACAGCGCCAGCTCCTTCCCGCGCTCGTTTCGCTGTCCGAACGCGGACAACGAGCCCGTCAGAGAGTTCACCATCCCGACGGTGTACGGACCAGTCGGCTCCGCCGTCGCCGTCGGCGTGTCGTCCTCGGTGCCGGCGCCGCCGCCGCCGCCGTCCGTCTCCGTGTCGGTCGACGTCTCCTCGTCCGTCGTCGTCACACAGCCGGCCGTCAGACCGACGCCCGTGGCGCCGGTCGCCGCCAGGAACGCCCGCCGGCTCCGTTCGTCATCTGTTGCCATACGACACCCTACGAACGAGCGGGCACTTGAATGGTCACGGTGTGACCCCCCGGTCGAGCGGAGACGTGGGATACTTACAGTGATGCAGACTGCATTCGAGTGCTATGGGAGCAGTCGGCGGGACAAGTGGGGAGAGTACCGACGAGTTCGGCGCGACAGACACGCTGTACGACGCCATCGAGCAGATGATGGCGGCCGACTCGCGGGGGGCCGCTCTGGAGGCGTTGCTCGGAGCGGCGACAGAGGTGCTGGGGCTGTCACAGACCGGTATCCACACGTTAGACGAGAGCCGGCAGGCGCTCGTCCCGGAAGACTGGAGCGGGACACTCCAGCAGGAGATGGGTGAACCGCCGGCGTTGGGCCCCGACAGCGTCGCCTGGGAGGTGTTCGAGACGGGCGAGACCGTCTCGGTCGACGACTACCACGCCGACACGGGTGAGTTCCACGACCCGGACGCCGTCTTCCGGAGCGAGGTGATCGTCCAGGTGGGAGACCACGGGGTGTTGTTGTCCGGGTCGCCGGAGCCGTCGGCGTTCGACGGCCGCGACGCGCGGTTCCTGGAGGTGTTGTGCCGCAGCGCCGCGGAGGCGTTAGACCGGGTGGCCCGCGAACGGGACCTGGCGGAGCGGGCCGAGACGCTCCGGGAACAACAGGCGGTGTTGCGCGACCTGACGGACGCCGTCGCCGACAGCGTCGCCGAGTTGGAGGCGACCGCCGAGAGCGTCTCGGCGGGGACGGCGGAGATCGGTGATCTCGCCGACGAGCAGGCGGAGACGACGGCGGAGGCAGCAGAGGAGGTGGCGGACCTGAGCGCGGTCGTCGAGGAGATCGCCGCCCAGTCCGACCGGGTGCGGGACAACAGCGAGGAGACGCTGTCGCTGGCGGAGGACGGCTACGACGCCGCGACGGAGACGGCGGCGTTGGTCGAGGACGTGGAGACGGCCGTCGACGACGCGAGCGCGGAGTTCGAACGGCTGCGCGAACAGGTCGCGGAGATCGACGAGGTGGTGTCGTTGATCGACGATATCGCCGACCAGACGAACCTGTTGGCGCTGAACGCCAACATCGAGGCGGCGCGGGCGGGCGAGGCGGGCGACGGGTTCGCGGTCGTCGCACAGGAGGTGAAGTCGCTGGCGGAGGAGACGGCAGAACAGACCGACCGGATCGAGAGCCAGGCAGACGAGATCCAGGCCCGGACGGCGGAGGCGGTCGACCGACTCGACACCGCCGCCGACCGCGTCCACGACGGGATGCGACAGATCGAGACGGCACGCGACACGTTCGGGACGATCGTCGACCGGGCGACGGAGACGGCCGAGGGAGCAGAGGAGGTCGCGGCCGCGACGGACGACCAGGCGGCCTCCACGGAACAGATCGCGGGAATGGTGACGGAGGCGGCGACGGCCGCCGACGACGTCTCGACGGAGATCGACGAGATCGCGGCCGCCAACCGCCGCCAGGTGGAGCAGGTGGAGGCGATCACGGACAGCCTCGACCGCGCCCGGTCGTTCCTTGACGACGCCGAGGCCGGCGACGACCGGACGGGGACAGACGCGACGAGCCCGGCGACGACACCCACGGACGGGGGGTGAGCGCCGGCTGGAACTGCTCGACGGCGTCGAGCAGTTACACGCTCGAGAGCGTGGTCGAATGCCAACAGCTTTTTGCCGAAAGTCCCAAGGGGAAATCGATGGCAGGAGGCGAAAAGAGACGGCTGTCGGTCGCGACGGTGGGTGTCTCTCTCGGACCACTGGGAGAGCGCTCTGCAGTGTCGCCGACCGAGCCCGCGACAGCCGACTGTCTGCTCGTCGACGCCGCTCGGCTCGACGCCGAGGGTGCCCCCGACGACGGACCGGTCGTCGCGGTCGCCGACCCGCCGGGTGAGCGAGGCGTCGCGGCGGTGGAGGCCGGGCTAGCCCGGGAGTGGCTCCCGCGTGCCCTGCTCGTGGAGGCGCCGGCGACCGCACACGAGCGGCTGGCGTCGGTCGTCTCCGAGGCCGCCACGGAGTACCCGGAAGGGTACGAGCGGCTGTTCGACATCGTCAACGACGGGATCAACGTGTTCGACCCGGAGGACCGCCGGTTCGTGGACGTGAACCAGAGCTACCTGGAGACCCTGGGGTACGACAGTCTCGCGGCGATCCGCGAGCAGGGGATCGCGGGGCTGTCGGCGGGCGACGAGGGGTACACGGCCGAGCGGGCGTGGGAGCTGATCGAGTCCGTCGCCGCCGAGGGGGAGCCCCGCACTGTCGAGTGGCGGGCCGAACGGGCCGACGGCGAGCCAGTGTGGCTGGAGGCGACGCTCGTTCCCGAACGGGTCGACGGCCGACGACGGGTGTTCTCGCTCCAGCGTGACGTGACGGAACGGAAGCGTCGCCGCCGGGAGTACGAACAGATCTTCGAGAGCGTCCAGGACGCGATCGCCATTCTGGACCCGGAGACGCTGGAGATCGTCGACGCCAACCAGGCGTACCTCGATCTCGTCGGCTACGACAGCCTCGCGGCGATCCGCGAGCAAGGGGTCGCGGGGTTGAGCGACACGGACGACGGGTTCACGCCGGAACGGTCCCGCGAGATCAACAGACGTGTCGCCGAGAGCGGCGGCTCGGAGCTGGTCGAGTGGGTGGCGGAGACGGGCGACGGGCGGCGCCGGCGGCTGGAGATCAAGGTGACGGCCGCCGAGATCGAGGGCCGGACGGTGACCATCTCCGTCCACCGGGACGTGACGGAGCGGCGGCGCCGCGAGCAGGCCGTCGAGGCGCTCGCTCGCGCCAGCGAGGAGATGCAGACGGCCGTGGCCCCGACGGAGGTGGCGGAGGTAGCAGTCGAGACGGCGACGGAGGTGACGGGGCTGCCGGCTGCGGCCTGTTGGCTCCACGAGACCGCCGGCGAGGAGCCGGAGGTGGCGGCCGCGACGGAGGGGGTCACCCCCTCGGAGTTCCAGCTCGGGGAGATCGAGTACGACCTGTTCCAACGAGAGTCGCCCGTCCAGGCGGCGACGGAGCCGACAGGCGCGTTCGAGACGGCCGTCACTCTGCCGCTCGGCGACCACGGGCTGTTGGTCGCCGGCAGTCGAGCGGACCACAGCGTCGGTGAGACGGTGTTGGAGCTGGCCCAGGCGCTGGCGGACCACGTCACCACCGCCCTCGCCCGGGTCGAACGGGAACGAGCCGTCAGAGAGAGCGAGCGTCGCTTCCGGCTGATCGTCGACCGGATCGACGAGGTGATCTACCTCGCGGAGCCGGACTTCTCGGCGCTGTCGTACGTCAACCCCGCCTACGAGGACGTGTGGGGACGGAGTATCGCGGAGCTGTACGAGGACCCGACGGCGTTCGTAGACGGGATCGACCCCCGAGACCGCGAGACGTTCCGCGAGAAGTTCCGCCAGCTCCGCGAAGACGTCGACACGGACGGCTCGCGGAACCGCCACGACTTCGAGTTCCGGGTGCGACAGCCGGACGGCGGGCTGCGGTGGATCTCCGCGGCCGGCTACACGGTCGCGCTGTCCGACGAGGAACGGCGGTACGTCGGCGTCGCAGACGACGTGACCGAGCGGAAACGCCGCGAACAACGTCTGGAGGTGTTCAACCGTGTCCTCCGGCACAACCTCCGCAACCACCTCGACGTGGTGAAGGCCCACGCAGAGACGCTGACGGACGCCGACGGCGCCGTCGCGGACCACGCCCGCCAGGTGCTCGCGGCCGCGGACAAGCTCGACTCGATGGGTGAGCGGGCCCGTGCCGTCGACCGGATCGTCTCGCAGGCGTTCGACCCGGAGCCGGTCGCGGTCGCAGAGCTGGTCGCGGACACGCTGGAACGGCTCCCGCCCCGGGAGGGAGTGACCGTCGAGACGGCGGTGCCGGCGGAGGTGTCGGTCGTCACGGACCGGGCCGCCTTCCGGGCGGCGGTGGCGGCGGCGCTCGACAACGCCGTCGAGTACGCCGCGAACGAGGTGTCAGTCACGGGACACCGTGACGACGACGCGATCGTCGTGGAGATCGCCGACGACGGGCCGGGGATCCCGGACGCGGAGCTAGAGTCGCTCCACCGCGGGACGGAGACGGAACTGAAGCACGGCCGGGGGCTGGGGCTGTGGCAGCTCCGCTGGGGGGTCGACGAGCTCAACGGCGTCCTCTCGTTCGACACGGACGACGGCACCACGGTCCGGATTCGGGTACCGGACCGTCGCGGGGAGTGAGAGCGGCCCCAGTCGTTCAAGTGACTCCGGCGACGCGAGCCCCCGTGTCGCTCAGACAGGGGTTCTCGGTCGCCAACGGCGTAGACTTCGAGACGTGTCTGGCGCTAGCGGAGCGCGAGGAGTTCGACTTCCTGGAGCTGTCGATGGACTGGCAGTTCGCCCGCGACCGGACGGACGCCGCCCGGGTGCGGGAGGCGCTGTCGGCCCGGGGGTTGGACGCGGTCGTCCACTTCCCCGTCCGGATCGATCCGTGTTCGCCACACGAGTCCGTCCGGGCGGCCGGGGTCGCGGAGCTAGAGGCTGCCCTGGACGCGGCCGCGGAGTACGGTGCAGAGCGGGGCGTCTACCACCTCGGGACGGAGGTGCACCCGGAGAAGTGGGACCGCGAGCCGGTGTGGGACGCGGTCCGCGAGACGGCCGACCGGCTCGCCGCCTACGGCGACCGGGTCGGCGTCCAACCCGTCGCCGAGACGGCGAAGGGGGCCTTCGTCGACGCGGGCGACCTGCGGGCGTTGTTCGAGGAGACGGACGCGACGGCGTGTCTCGACACCGGCCACGCCTACGTCTCCGGGCTGGACGGCGCCGACCAGGCGGCACTCCTGGCCGACCACGGCGACCGGATCGATCACGTCCACCTCCAGGACACCCGGCAGACGGGAGACGACGAACACCTCCCGGTCGGGATGGGGCGGATCGACGTCGAACCGATCGCGGCGGCGCTCGCTGACGGGTGGAGCGGGACGGTCACGCACGAACTGTTCACCTTCGACCGGTCGTACGCGGCCGCGAGCCGCGACCGGTTCGACGCGCTCCTGGCGAGCGCCTCAGCGGACGTCGGAGCTGGACGCCCGCGACAACAGGACGACCGCGACGGCACCTAACACGACATCCAACGCCAGCAACACGGCGAGTCCGGGGACGACGGTGTTCGCGGCCCCCTCGAACGCCGTCACCTCGATCACGGTCATCACGTCGCGGTCCGTCGTCAGGGCGCGGGCGGCGTCGACGCCGTACGTCACGGGGTTGAACCGGGCGAACGTCTGGATCCAGCCCGGCAGCGCCGACAACGGCAGGAACGCAGACGAGAGGAACAGGAGCGGGAACTGGAGCAGATTCGCGCCGATGATCGTCGACTCCTGGTCGCGGGTGAGGATCGCCAGCGCGTTCGAGAACGCCAGGAACCAGAACGAGAAGACGACCCCGACGGCGATAATCCCGACGACGCCGACGATCCCGGTGGCGATCTCGGCCCCCAGGGCGACCCCGAGTCCGAGGATGATCCCGATCTGGATCACGATCCGGAACACCTCCGCGGCGGTCTTGCCGACGAAGATCGCCGTCCGGTTCATCGGCGACACGAGCACCTTCTCGAACATGCCGTTCTCGATGTCGTTGACGAGACCGATTCCGGAGGTGATCGCGGCCGCGAGCGCCACCTGGATGGCGATGGCCGGCACGAGGTACGTCTCGTAGCTCACGCCCGGAATCCCGCGGGCGACCGCCTGGCCGGCGACGTTGCCGAACACCTCCGTGAACAAGACGAGGAAGATGATCGGCTGGACCAACGACACGACCAACACGAACGGATTGCGGACCGCCTTCAGGTTCCAGCGCTTGAAGTTCACCCAGGCGTCACCCAGGAAGCTGTTGCCCGCCCGTTCGACGGCCTCCTGCTCGCCGACGACCGTCGTGTCCTCCGCGCCGGGGGTGCTCACCGTTCCACCTCCCGGTCGTCGTCGTCGTCGGTGATCGCCAGGAACACGTCGTCCAAGGTGGGAGCGTTGATCTCGAAGCTCGTCACCGTCAGGCCGTCGTCGCGTAGCCTGACGAGCAGGTCCGTCCCGTGTTCGCGGGCGACCTCGCTCGTGACGCTGATGCCCGTCTCCGTCTCCGTCACGGTCGCGTCCGCGAACACGTCCATCTCGCCGGCGATCTCGACGGCCCGGTCGCGGTCGCCCGACACCGTCACGTCCAACACCTCGCCGCCGACGCGCCGCTTCAGCTCCGCGGGCGACCCCTCGGCGACGATTCGACCGCCCCGGATCACCGCCAGCCGGTCACACAGCGTGTCCGCCTCCTCCAAGTACTGTGTCGTGAGGAAGATCGTCGTCCCGCGGTCGTTGATCCGCTCGAAGTACTCCCACAGCCGATTTCGCGCCTTCGGGTCCAGTCCGGTGGTCGGCTCGTCTAAGAACACCAACGGCGGGCGGTGGACGAGCGCGGTCGCGGCGTCCAGCCGTTTCTTCATCCCGCCGGAGAACTCCTCGGCCCGCTTGTCGGCCACGTCCGCCAGGTCGACGAGATCCAACAGCTCTGCCGTCCGCTCGCCCCGCTCGCCCCGCGGGACGCCGTACGCCTCACACGCGAACGCAATGTTCTCCTCTGCGGTGAGTTCGCCGTCGACGCTCGTCTCCTGGGCCATGTAGCCGATGGACTCCCGAACCGAACGGGGTGACGCCGTCACGTCGAACCCGTTGACTGACACCTCGCCCGCGGTGGGCGACAGCAGCGTCGCCAACACCTTGATCGTCGTCGTCTTGCCCGCGCCGTTCGGGCCGAGAAAGCCGAAGAACTCCCCCTGCGGGACTGTCATGTCCACGCCCGCGATCGCCTCGGTGCCGTCGCCGTACGTCAACTGGAGGTCGCGCACGGACACCGACGGCTGCCCGTCCTCGCTCGTCTGCCGCTCCTGCTCGGTCGCCTTCGCCATAGCAACACTACGGAGTCTGTAGTGGTATACTTTTGGCTTCGAACCTTCGGAGTCTACGCCGTCTGGCGGTCACTCTCGCGGAGAGATGCCGAGAATCGCTCTCGCCTCCGCGGGCGACGCGACCGGCCGACCCAGCTCCTCGGCGAGCCGGACGCTCCGGGCGACGAGTCGGTCGTTCGTGGCGTACTCCCCCTCGCGGTAGTAGAGGTTGTCTTCCAGTCCGACGCGGACGTGGCCGCCCAGCAGGATCGACAGCGTGGTCAACGGGAGTTGGTGGCGGCCGAACCCGAGGACGGTGAACTCCGCGCGGTCGGGCAGGCGTTCGACGGCCGCCAGGAGCCGCCGAGGGTGTGGCGGCGACAGCGTCCCGGGCCCGAAGATCAGGTTCAGGTACGGCGGGTCGTCGAACCGGTCCAGGATCGACAGCGCCTCGTTCAGGTGGCCGTCGTTGAACACCTCAAGTTCGGGGACGATCCCGCGTTCGCGCATCTCGTCGTGGAGGCCGGCGACGGTGTCACGAGTGTTCTCGGCCGTGAGCCGGTCGTAGCGGTTCACCGGGCCGACGTCGAGACTCGCCATCGCCGGCGGGGGGTCCGTCCGCAGCGGCTCCGCCCGCAGCGCCGGCGGCGCCGCGGTGCCGCCGGTGGAGTGTTGGACGATCACGTCGTCCGTGGCGGCCCGAACCGCGTCGGTCACCGCCTGGAACCGCTCGGTCGAGAAGGCGCGCTCTCCGTTGTCGCGGCGGGCGTGGAGGTGGACGACGCTCGCCCCGGCCGCCTCGCAGTCGGCCGCCGCCGCGGCGATCTCCGCTGGCGTCTCCGGCAGTTCCGGGTGGGCCTCTCTCCCTTGCACCCCGCCCGTGAGCGCCGCCGTGACGATCACTGGCTCGCCGTCGAGGTAGTCGTCGTAGGTCACGGGTCGTCACCGCCGCCGGTCGAATCGCCAGCGTCAGGCTCGTCGGCACCGCCGGTCGAGTCGCCGTCCGACTCGTCGCCCGCGGGGTCGGTCGAGGGTGGGTCGTCCCACGCCATCCCGGCGTGGTCGCGGTAGATCTCGCAGTCGGCCGCGGGGGTGAGGTCGTAGCGCTGGTTGCAGATGTCCGCCCGCATCGGTTGGACGAACCGATCTGCGACCGTGCAGTAGGCGCGGGCCGTCTCGAACTCCGTCTCGCCGTCCGTCTCGCGGTACTCCAGGTGGCGACAGGGCACGATCCGAACTCGGGCCGTAGGGAGTTATCGCTGTGGGCGCCGGTGAACTCGGCAGGTGCCGCGCGTCACTCTACAGCCGGCGACTCGACGTACTCATCGTTCATCTCCCAGCCGTCGTCCGTCTCGACGAGGTACTCGCCGTAGTACGGCACCCGCTCGGCGACCGTCTCGCGGAACGTCTCGCGGATCTCCGGCTTCGTCATCTCCCCCATCGACCGGAGGTCGTCGTTGCGGTTGAGACACCCCTTCAGCTTCCCCTCGTGGGTCACCCGGACCCGGCCGCAGCCCGCACAGAACGACTCGTTGCCGACCGGGTCGACGATCTCCACCATCCCGCCGTCCACCCAGTAGCGCCGGCGGTCGTGCATCTCCCGACGCTCCACGCGGTCGGCGATGTCGGCGAGCCAGCCGTGGACACGGTCGATGTCGACGTTCCACTCCGGCCGTCCGGTCAGTTCCGGCATGTACTCGATCAGCTGGAGCCGGAGCCCCTCGCGCTCGGCGACGTGGTCCACCATCCCCTCCACGTAGCCTTTCGTGTGCTCGAACACGACCATGTTGAGCTTCACCGGATCGAGCCCGGCGTCCAAGGCGGCCTCCACCCCCTCCAGCACGCGGTCGTAGGCGCCCGACTGCGTGACGGCCGCGAACGCGTCCGGGTCGAGCGCGTCCTGTGAGACGTTCACACGCTCCAGGCCGGCGTCGACCAGTTCTTCGGCCCGGCCGGGGAGGAAGGTGCCGTTCGTCGTCATCGACACCGCCATCGACTCGGGGGTGCGTCGGACAATCTCCGCCAGGTCCTGCCGGAGCATCGGCTCGCCGCCGGTGAACTTCACCGCGTCCACGTCGAACTCCGCGGCCACCTCCAGGAACTGGACCACGTCGTCGGCGTCCATCTCGTGGTCCTGGGGCGCCGACGGTCCGCGAGTGTCGCCGAGCCCCTCGTTGTGACAGTAGACACAGTCGAAGTTACACCGGTCGGTGAGCGACACCCGCACGCCCGTCACCTCCCGGTCGAAGTCGTCTGCCAGCGGCACACCACCGTGTATCCGACCGTCACACTTCAACTGCGGGGTGAGAGACGACGCTGTGTAACTCTCCAAGGTTACACACAGTCGCTCCGAGAGAGCGGTGAGGGTTCCGCTCGTGGGCCGAAGTGAGTAATCCTTATTCGCGGGAGGGGCCGTGTGTCGGTATGGACGAGACGACAGTGCGCGAGCGGCTCAGCCGGGTGACGGACCCGGGTCTCAACGAGGATCTGGTGTCGCTGGGACTCGTGAACGCGGTCGAGGTGGACGACGAGGCGGGCGTGATCCAGGTGTCGTTGGCCCTGGGGGCGCCGTACGCGCCCACGGAGACGGAGATCGCCGGCCGCGTCCGGGAGGCGCTGTCGGGGCCCGACTACGACGTGGACCTGTCCGCGTCCGTGCCGACCGCGTTGGACGACTCCGAGCGGGTGTTGCCGGGCGTGAAGAACGTGATCGCCGTCGCCTCCGGCAAAGGCGGGGTGGGGAAGTCGACGGTCGCGGTCAACCTCGCGGCCGGGTTGTCGCAGTTGGGCGCTCGGGTGGGGTTGTTCGACGCCGACG
This sequence comes from Halobaculum sp. MBLA0143, assembly GCF_041361465.1. Classification (NCBI taxonomy): domain Archaea; kingdom Methanobacteriati; phylum Methanobacteriota; class Halobacteria; order Halobacteriales; family Haloferacaceae; genus Halonovum; species Halonovum salinarum. The sequence continues at coordinate 1,206,491 of NZ_JBGKAC010000001.1, read as the reverse complement.
TGTACGGACCGAACGTGCCGCGGATGATCGACGCCGACGAGGCGCCGAAGGCGACCGCAGACGAGGAGATCATCCCGCCGGAGAAGTTCGGCGTCCGGCTCATCTCGATGGCGTTCCTCGTCGGCGAGGACGACCCCGTGATCTGGCGTGGGCCGATGGTCCACAAGCTGCTCACCCAGCTCGTCGAGGACGTACGCTGGGGGCAACTGGACTACCTCGTGCTCGACCTCCCCCCAGGGACCGGCGACACGCAGCTCACCATCCTCCAGACGCTGCCGTTGACCGGTGCCGTGATCGTCACCACGCCCCAGGAGGTGGCCGTCGACGACGCCCGGAAGGGTCTCCGGATGTTCGGCAAACACGACACGAACGTGCTCGGCATCGCCGAGAACATGTCCGGGTTCCAGTGTCCGGACTGTGGCTCCACGCACGACCTGTTCGGCGCCGGCGGGGGCGAGGCGTTCGCCGCCGACAACGACCTCCCGTTCCTCGGTGGGGTGCCCCTGGACAAACGGGTCCGGACCGGCGGCGACGACGGCCGCCCGGTCGTGTTGGAGGAAGACTCCGAGACGGCCGACGCGTTCCGGGTCGTCACCGAGAACGTCGCCAACAACGCCGGGCTCGTCAATCGCCGGGAGGTGTCGACGGCCGGTCACGTCACCTACGGCGGGAACTTAGAGGACGGTGGCGAAGGCCCAGGCGGTGTGGCTGGACCTGGCGGCGTGTCGAATCCCGGCGACCCGCACGCCGGGCACGATCACTGAGAGGCGGGACTCGGGGTTCTGACGGAACGAGACGGAGCGAGACGGAGCAAAACAGAGTCGACGGTCCGATGGCGCTTTTCCACTGGATCTCTGACTGCGCCGATTGGTCACACAGCCGAGGGCGCGCGCAGCGCCGGCCCTGTGCCGGCGCGAGCGGCGCGCGAGGGTCTCGCGAGCGAAGCGAGCAAGACCTCGTCGGAGGTTGCTCCGACGTAAGACGAGCGGAGCGACCGAACGCAGTGAGCGAAGCGAACGAGGAGGCTGGGGACGTGTGAGCCTGCAGTGCAGGGTGGGACTGAGAGGGGCACCGGGCTTTCAGCGTGTTCACAGTCCCGCGATAGACCAGTCAGACAGCGGACACGGGGGAGAACGAACCGGAGCTACAGTGTATAGACGGTACTACTTCTCCACCATCCGAACGTCACAGTCGAGACAGATCACTTCGTCGGCGACCCAGTGCGCTTCGGACTGCCCGCAGTCCGGACAGCGCCAGTTCGCGTTGTTGTGTTCCGTCGTCGCACGCGGCGGGGCCACACGCCCGGCGTCGATCACGTGCTCCAGCACCTTCGGCAGACGACGCTTCAGGAACCGCGGCCGGCCCGCCAGATACGAGGCGTCACTCGCGTCGCCGCCGTGCATGTCGTCCCACTCGAACCGCGCGGGGGTGTGACGACTCGTCTGGACGACCGCGGTCCGGAGCCCCTCGAAGAACGGGTCGGTGGCGACGGAGACCGGGTCGTCGGTGTCCACCTCGCCGTACAGCTCCTCCGCGCGGTCGAAGCCGCCGGTGTCGATCCCGCCGGCGACGCCGAAGGTGCCGCGGTACTCCTCGGCGGCGGCCTGCTCGGCGGTGGTCTGGAGGACGCTGTCGCGGTAGTCCGTGGCGATGGCGATTCCCTCCGTCGCGCGAGTGGTCGCGCGGGGCTTCCGACCCGCGGCGCGGTAACAGAACGCCGCGAGCACGAACGCGCCCAGTCCCCAGCCCGCGCGGGTGGCGTCCGCGCCGAGTGTGTCGTAGTCGCGACCGCGACCCTCCAGTCCCGCGAGTGTCCCGCGCCCTGCGAGGGTGTAGAGGTCGCCCGCGCGATTCGGCTCGCGGTCGATCAACGCGCGAATCGCGGCGTCACGACGCGCTCTGGGGTCGTCTTCGATCTGGGTCGGGTCCGGCGAGCGTTCCGGGGGTGTCTGGCTCATAGCTGTTACTGGGGTTGGACTGGTGTCAAGTTGGCGTGTGTGGGTGTGGCGTGGTGTGTGGTGGGCCGGTGGATCGAAGTTCTGGCGGTGCGATTCCGGAGTCGATGGTAGTAGACAGTGTAGACGGTGTGCCGCGGTGGGTGGGGTTCGGGCTCGTGGGCCTCGGGCTGATGGTGAACGTACTAGATCTCGCTGGGGGCGTGAGTGGGATGATGGGTGTCGGGCTCGCTGTTGTTGGGGCCATCGTGGTGTTCGTCGGGGCGTGGCGGCAGGGTGAGTTGTCCGTGGAGTAGATTCTTGTTTTTCTGGGGCGTGAGTAGTGCGTGGCGCAGGATCAGAGTGAAGTGCCAGAGGAGCGGTGTGGGTTCGGGATGTTGGCCGCGGACGTTCAATTGCGGCCGCTCGCGCCCGATACGTTGTCGGAAGTAGTTGAACGGAATCGGAGCGCGGTCTGCTGGCGACAGACAATCGACGGGCGAAGTCGCTGTGGCTGGCACGCAGAGGGGGACATTAGAGGTGGCGATGAACTCGTGGGAAACGAGTCGGTAGTTGTCCTTGACGGCGCGAGCGGCGATGAACTGGAGTCAGATTCGTTGCCAGACGGAGCTGCGTGTCGGTACGCCGACTTTTCACGAGCGAATCTCCCGAAAGCAGATCTCTTGGAGGCAAATCTCTCAGAGAGTAACTTCTCGGGGGCGGACCTCCGCGGCACCGACCTCCAGGGGACGAACCTCCTAAATGCCGAGTTCTCGGATGCGAATCTCTTTCGTGCCGACCTCTCAAAGGCGGATCTCTTCGGTTCCAACTTTTCGAAGGCGGACCTCGGTGGTGCCAACCTCTCGGAGGCGGAGCTCAGTGGTGCCAACCTCTCGGAGGCAGAGCTCAGTGGTGCCAACCTCTCGGAGGCGGAGCTCTTGGGTACCGACCTCTCAGGAGCAGATCTCCGGCGTGCCAACCTCTCGGAGGCGGAGCTCTTGGGTACCGACCTCTCAGGAGCAGATCTCCGGCGTGCCGACCTCTCAGGAGCAGATCTCCGGCATGCCGACCTCTCGGGGGCAGACGTCTCGGACACCGTCGCCGAAAATGCTAATTTCCGAAACGCCGACTTCGGCGACCCAGACACAGACCACCGACCAACAAACCTCGAAAACGCCGTACTCAAAAACGCCGACCTCCGCGGCGCGGACTTCATCGACGCTAGACTCGACCAGATTGACCTCACGGACGCCCGCATCGACGCGCAGACCACCTTCGATGCCAAGACGATCTACGAACGCGAGGAGGGCGTAACTAGCGAGGTCCGCGACGACGGAGACGACGCCGTTCCACCGTCCGTCTGGGTCCACCGCCGCCTCGAACGCCTCCACGAGGAGAACGCCCTCAGTTCAGTCGCCAGACGGTTTCACATCCGCAAGCAACGCGCCCGCAAGCGCCACTACGCCGAGGAGGCGAACGTCGGGAAGTGGCGCGACCGGATTCCGGACGCGCTTCTCGACAGCGACGCGCTTCGGACCCAGGTCGGCGAACTCCGCGGCGGACTCACCAGAGACGCGATTACGAGCCGCGCCAGCGACATCCGCGACACACGCACCCGAAAGTCACCACACGAACGAGTCCAAAACGCACGCGACCGACTCGGGCGTCTCTGGCAACGTCTACGAGGGAACCCCGTCCGCAAGACTGCTCAGTGGGTTCGCGGACGCCGCGACTGGGAGGCGTACGCCCGTTGGCTCCAGCTCCGGACGTTCGAGGTGACGATGGGGTACGGCGAACAGCCATCGAAGGTGATCGGGATGGCCGTCGGGTGTATCCTCGCCTGTGCGGCTCTCTACCCACTCGGGAACTGGGTCGCGCCGAACCCCGGCAGTGTCGAGGCGGCACAGCGCGGACTCGAAGGCAACGCGACCGGTGATGCAGCCGTGAGCGCCGCCGTCCGCTACCCACCGCTCCCGGACGGACTCGCCACACTCCCCTCGTACCTCGACACACTCGCCGCCACGCTCGCGGACAGCCTCTACTTCTCGTCGGTGACGTTCACGACACTCGGGTTCGGCGACTTCAGCCCGGTTGGCTTCGGGCGCGTGCTTGCGACCGTCGAGTCCGCGCTGGGGGTCACTCTGTTCGCCGTCTTGGTGTTCGTGCTCGGGCGGCGCGCGACGCGGTGACGCCGACCACACCACGAGTCACGCCTCGACGACTCGCTCCGTATCCTCGACCGTCCCCACACCCAACTCGATTCGCACCGTCTCGTACGACACCACCGGCCGGTCCCCGTCGAACGCGACCACCTCGTGGGTCGCGAGCCGTTCCAACGTCTCCGCGACCGTCTCCCGGTCTTCGTCCGCGAGCCGCGCCGCGTCTGCCACACTCGCGGGCTCCTCGTCGGCGACGAGTCGAAGTAGTGTCACCGCCTCGGGCGAGAACACCGCGAACAACGACGCCGGGTCGGGAAACGAGAGCCGACGCAGGCTGCCGCCCGCAGTGGTGTCGGTGTCCGCGAGCGCCGTCGTCGTCGCGTCGCGTGCTCGCCGTTCTACGTTTGTGAGCGATTCGACCGTCACGAGGAGTGTGTCGTCGTTCATTCGATCACCCGACCGACTGGCTACCGTGCTAGTCACCACACCCTCCGTCGTCGAGATAGTCAACAGCTTCGACACCGCGGTCGTCACCCGTTCGGGAGTCATTAAACCCCGGCGCACCAACACGTGCGTATGCAACCACGAGACCTCTCGGCGCACGCGCCGTACGTGCCGGGGAAGGGAATCGAGGAGGTGGCCCGCGACCTGGGCGTCGAACCCGCAGACCTCGTGAAGCTCTCCTCGAACGAGAACCCACACGGTCCGTCGCCGGCGGCCGTCGAGGCCGCGCAGTCGGCCGCCGAGGGGGTCCACCACTACCCGAAGGCGAGCCACACGGATCTGACCGCCGCGGTCGCGGAGACGTGGGACGTGACCCCCGAGCAGGTGTGGGTGTCGCCGGGCGCGGACGGCTCGCTCGACTACGTCTCGCGGGCGGTGTTGGAGCCGGGCCAGGAGGTGCTCGTCCCCGAGCCGGGGTTCGCCTACTACTCGATGAGCACGCGCTACCACCACGGCGAGGTGACGACCTACGACCTCCACGAGGCCGACGGGTTCCAACAGGACGCCGCGACCGTGCTCTCGGCGTACGACGGCCAACGGGTCGTCTACGTCACCTCCCCGCACAACCCGACCGGGACGGAGTTCCCGCGCGAGGAGCTGCGGGAGCTACTCGGGACGGTCGACGACGACACGCTCGTCGTCGTCGACGAAGCGTACGGGGAGTACACCGAGCGCGCTTCGGCGGCAGAGTTGCTCGACGAGCACGACAACCTCGCGGTGACACGCACGTTCTCGAAGGCGTACGGGCTCGCGGGGCTGCGGATCGGGTACGCGCTCGTCCCGGAGTCGTGGGGCGAGGTGTACGCGCAGATCAACACGCCGTTCGCGGCCAACGAGGTCGGACTCCGGGCGGCGCTGGCGGCGTTGGACGACGACGACCACGTCGAACAGAGCGTCGAGACGGCCGCCTGGGCCCGCGAGTACATGGCCGAGCGGCTGGGTGTGCCGACCGTCGACGGCGCGGGCAACTTTCTGCTCGCGAAGGTCGGCGACGTCGAGACCGAGGGCACGGACGTGGACAGCGAGACGCCGGGCGCGGCGGTCGCGGCGGCCGCCAAGCGCCGTGGCGTGATCGTCCGCGACACCGGCTCGTTCGGGCTCCCGGACCACGTCCGGATCTCCTGCGGGACGCGAGAGGAGACCCGCACCGCGGTCGAGACACTGAACGACGTGTTCGCAGAGTTGGACGCCGCGGCGTTCGACCCCGACGCGGCCGGCCCGCCGGACGCGGCCGCCGACGGCGGCGACCGATCCGAGGAGACGCCGGGAGCAGACGAGGCGACAGCCGGAACAGACGAGACGGCACCGAGTGAGGACGAGGCGACTCCAGCGGAGGGTGACGCCTCGTGAGGGTGGCCGTCACCGGCACCCCCGGCACCGGGAAGACGACCGCGACCGACCACCTCGACGAGACGGTCGTCCACCTGAACGACGCCGTCCGCGAGCAGACGGACGGAGTCGGCGGTGACGCGACCGAGCAGACCGGCGACGCGACGGACGGGAGCGGCGGCGAACTGGTCGCCGACCGGGACGACGAGCGCGACAGCCTGATCGTGGACTTGGACGCCGCCGCCACGTTCGTCGACGAACGGGTCGCGGCCACAGACGGGCCGGTCGTCGTCGAGTCACACCTCGCACACCGGTTGGCAGCCGACCGGGTCGTCGTGTTGCGCTGCCGTCCGGACGTGCTCGAAGACCGACTCGTGGAGCGCGGTGAGTCGCCCGAGAGCGCGGCGGAGAACCGCGAGAGCGAGGCGTTGGACGTGGTGACGGGCGAGGCGGTCGAACGACACGGACGGGACGCCGTCTACGAGATCGAGACGACGCAGGCTACCCCCGTCGAGACGGCCGCCGCGATCGAGGCGGTCGTCGCCGGCGACCGAGAGCCGGCGGTCGGCACCGTCGACTACATCGAGTACGTATGACGCTGGACCGGCTCCGCCCCGTGGCCGAGCGCGGGCTGACGCCGTTCGTCACCGCCGCCGACCGACTGGGGCTGTCGCCGGACGGCGTCAGCGTCGTCGCGTTCGGCTGTGCGGTCGCGGCCGGCGGCGCGTTCGCGGTCGCCACCCCGGTCGCGTACGTCGCCGGCAGCCTGCTCGTGCTCGGCAACGGCTGGCTCGACTTGGTCGACGGCGCACTCGCCCGCGAACAGGGTGTCGACTCCTCCGGCGGCGACCTGTTGGACCACGTGCTCGACCGCTACGCCGACCTCGCGGTGTTGGTCGGTCTCACCGCCGGCGTCGACCAGTGGGTGTTGGGGCTCGCCGCGGTGACGGGCGTGTTGATGACCTCGTACCTGGGCACTCAGATCCAGGCGGTCGGGATCGGTCGGGAGTACGGCGGCCTGCTGGGACGGGCCGACCGACTCGCACTCGCCGGGGTCGTCGGCGTCGTCGCCGCCCTCGTTCCGGTGACGTTGTCGGTCCCGGTGGTCGGCAGTGTCGGTGTCGTCGGAGCGTTGCTCGGGCTGTTCGCCGTCGTCGGCCACCTCACCGCACTCCAACGGTTCTGGGGCGCGTGGTCGGATCTGGCCCGACGGGAGTAGTCCCGTCCGACGGCGACGACCCCGACGGCAGTCGTCGACTGTCTCACTGCCAGGTGACGTACGTCAGCGCCGCGATCCCGACCGTCTCCAACAGTTGGAGCGCCATCATCACCTCGACCGCGATCCCCGGGAGAGCGGGTGCAGTCGAGTAGAACCAGATGGCGACGACGTTCTCCGCGAGCAGGAACGCGGCGAACACCATCGACCCGAGCGTGAGCGGCGCCTTCACCTCGCGGTAGGTGCGCCCCCAGATTCCCAACAGGGCGAGCAGTAGGAGGATGTTCGTGCCCGCGGCGACGCGCGCGGCGTCCAACAGGAGACTCACCGCCGACCACCTCCGAACTGGCCTGCGGCCATCGTCTCGGTCGCAGTCGACGAGAGCGGGTCGGCGTGGTGTAGCGTGAGCATGTCAGTCGTCCACCTGTGAGAGGATTCGTTCGACGGTGTCCCAGTTGGCTCGGGTGCGGTCGCTGGGCAGGTACACCGCGCCGTAGTCCGTGTCGCCGCTGGTGACGACACCGTTCTCCTCGAGTACGTCGAGGTGGTACCGCACGGTGTTGTACGCCAGATCCATCTCCTCGGCGAGTTTGTTGGCGTTGCGCGGCCGTTCGTCGAGGGTCGCCAGGATCCGGGCGCGGTTCGGTCCTCCGCGTGTCCCGGCCAGCGTCTGCCAGAGGACCGTGTCCATCCCGTCTGTCGGTTCTGCACCTCGCGGCAAGTATCCACCGACACTGTGTCGGTCGACGACCGTCGTGGGTGGCACTGTCGCTCCGGGTGCCGAACGGGTGTCTCGCGGCGGAGCGACGGCCGGCCTGTCACACCGTTTGATCGTCGGAGTGTGGGTATATGACTTTCGACGAACGGCCGATTTCGACGGAGAGAGCAACTCACGACGGAATCGAGTCGAAATTGAGAGAGAGTCCCGACCCACTCCCGAAATGATACTTGCCGGTGTGGTGACTCCGTCCGTCTGCATGCCCCGCGACACGACGCGACGACGGTTGCTCGGAACGCTCGGTGTCGGTGTCACGGCCGGTCTCGCCGGCTGTGGCGGCGCCAGTGAGACGGAGACGCCCCCCTCGACTGCGACGGACGAGGCGACAGAGACGGACGAGGCGACAGAGACGGACGAGGCGACGGAGATGGACGCGGTCGGCGCGCTCCGGGTGGCACACCTCTCGCCGAACGCACCTCCCGTCACCGTCTTCCTCGACGGAACCTCGAGGTTCCGAGAGGTCTCGTACGGAGAAGTGACCGAGTACGGCGGTGTGGTGGCGGGCGAGCACACGGTTCGGATCGCGCCCGCGAGTGACACGGAGCAGACGGTGTTCGAGGGGTCGGTCTCCGTCGCGAGCGACACCGGCTACACGGTCGCCGCGACGGGTGAACTCGGCGCCGACGGCGACCGCTCGTTCACCCCGCAGGTGTTGACCGACGACGTGACCGACTCCGACGGCGACGCCCGGCTCCGACTGCTCCACGCCTCGCCGGGCGCGCCCGCCGTGGACGTGCAGTTGGTCGCAGACGGCGACCCCGTCGCGGTCTTCGACGGCGTCTCCTTCGGGCAGGCGCCGACCGCGACGGTGCCGGCCGGCGAGTACACTGTCGAGGTTCGCGGCGACACCGCGAACGGCGACGGCGACATCGTCGCCGCCTACGACCTGGAGCTCGCTGCGGACGGCAGCTACTCCGCGTTCGCGGTCGGCTACCTCTCGCCGGAGTCGGTGCCGGACGACGTCCCCGGGGAGCGCGGGTTCGACCTCCGGGTGACCCGAGACGACGGCGGCACCCGACTGGTGGACGCGGTGCCCTCGCAGGCCGCGTTCCGGGTGGCACACCTCTCGCCGAACGCGCCCGCGGTGGACGTGTTCACCGACCAGATGATCGCACTGAGTGACCTCGCGTTCGGCGACGTGTCGGAGTACCGCCCGGTGACTCCCGGCGGGCGACCGGTGGAGATCCGGCCGGCCGACGACCCGGAGACGACCGTGTTCGGCGGGCGCATCCCGTTCGAGAGCGGGGTCGACTACACGGTCGCCGCGGTCGGCGAGGTGGGTGACGGTGACTTCCCGTTCGAGCCGGTGGTGTTGCGCGACGACAACGACAGCCCCGGCGAGGACACGGCGCGCGTGCGACTGGTGCACGCCGTCCCGGACGCACCCGCGGTGGACGTGGTCGGGGGGGACGGGAGCGTCGTCTTCGACGGCGTCGCGTACGGGGACGGCTCGTACACGGAGCTGCCGGCCGGCGAGTACAGCCTGTCGGTGTACGGCGCCACGAGTGACAACGAGGGCGAGCCGATCACGACCGTCGACGTCACCGCCGAGAGTGGCGGGGTGTACACCCTGTTCGCCGCCGGCTACCTGACGGCCGACGGCGAACCCGCCGACACGGAGCTCCGGGTGGTGTCCGTCCGAGACGGCGTCTGATCGGGTGGGCGGCACCCGACCGAGTGGATTGCGCCCGACCGGAACGGGCGACTCGGTCCGTGTGAGCGGTTCCCCCGCCCGCTCGCCCGGTCGCGGGCCCTTCTTCAGTGTCGCGCTCCTACCGCGAGGTGATGAGCAACTCGACCGCGCGAAACCGGCTGGCCGGCGAGGCGAGCCCGTACCTGCGCGAGCACGCGGACAACCCCGTCGACTGGCAGCCGTGGGACGACGAGGCGTTGGCGACCGCCCGAGAGGAGGAGAAGCCCATCTTCCTCTCGGTCGGCTACGCGGCGTGTCACTGGTGTCACGTCATGGAAGAGGAGTCGTTCGAAGACGAGACCGTCGCGGAGCTGCTCAACGACGCGTTCGTCCCGATCAAGGTGGACCGCGAGGAACGGCCGGATCTCGACCGGATCTACCAGACCGTCTGTCGGAAGGTGAGTGGCGGCGGGGGCTGGCCGTTGTCCGCCTGGCTCACGCCCGACGGGGACCCGTTCTACGTCGGCACCTACTTCCCGAAGAGAGCGAAGGGGAATCGCCCGGGGTTCCTGGAGATCTGCCGCAACGTCGCCGACTCCTGGGCGGATCCGGAACAACGCCGCGAGATGGAGCGCCGCGGCGAGCAGTGGGCCGCGACCGCCCGCCAGGAACTGGAGTCGACGGGCAGTTCCGAGTCGACGACCGGGGACGCGAGCGCCCCCGGCACCGACGCCGACGTCGTCGACGGCTCGCTGGACGACGCCGTCACGACCGCACTCCGGAGCGCCGACCGCGACTACGGCGGCTTCGGTAGCGGCGGCCCGAAGTTCCCCCAGCCCGGTCGAGTCGACCTCCTCCTCCGGGCGGCCGACCGCGCGGACGATCCGGAGCCGCTGCGGGTGGCGACGGAGGCGCTGGACGCCATGAGCGAGGGCGGACTGTTCGACCACGTCGGCGGCGGCTTCCACCGTTACTGCACGGACCGGGAGTGGGTCGTCCCCCACTTCGAGAAGATGCTGTACGACAACGCCTCGTTGGCTCGGCTGTACCTCGACGGCCACCGGCTCACCGACGAGCCGCGGTACGCCGTCGTCGCCCGCGAGACGCTGGCGTTCCTAGACCGGGAGCTGTCACACCCGGACGGCGGCTTCTACGCCTCGCTGGACGCCGACACCGGCGGCCAGGAGGGGGCGTTCTACGTCTGGGACGAGTCGTCGCTGACGGCCGCGCTGTCGGCCGAACTGGACTCGGACGTGCTGGGGGAGCTGGGTGTCGACGAGGACACTGCCGTCGCCGTCGTCCGCGACCGGTTCGGCGTCGACGAGCCCAACTTCGAGCGCGGGACGACCGTCCTCACCGTCACCGCGTCCGTCGCGGACCTGGCGGCCGACTACGACCTGGACGAGGACACCGTCACGGCGTTGTTGGGAGAGACCCGGGCCGCGCTGTACGACGCCCGCGAGCGTCGGGAGCGACCGCCGCGCGACGAGAAAGTGATCGCCGCCTGGAACGGGCTGGCCGTCTCCGCGTTCGCCGCCGGTGCCCGCAGCCTGGATCCGGGGCTGGCCGACCGCGGCGCCGACGCGCTCGCGTTCGTCCGGGAGCACCTCTGGGACGGGGACCGACTCGCTCGTCGGTACGTCGACCCGGCCGACGTGAACCCCGTCGGTGACGACGGTGAAGCGACCGAGACGGACGACGCCGACGCAGGCGGGGGAGACGCCGTCGGCGGCGCCGCCGGAACGGGCTACCTCGCGGACTACGCCTTCCTCGCGCGCGGCGCGCTGGAACTGTACGGCGTCACCGGGGACGTGGACCACCTCGCGTTCGCGCTGGATCTGGCCGAGGTGATCTCGGAGGCGTTCTACGACGCCGACGAGGGGACGATCTACGCCACGCCCGCCGACGGCGAGGAGCTGATCGCCCGGCCACAGGAGCCCACGGACCGCTCGACCCCCTCCAGTCTCGGTGTCGCCGTCTCCGTCCTGCTGGACCTGGACGACTTCCGGCCGGAGGCGGGCTTCGCCGACGCCGCCGCCGACACGCTGGCGACCCACCGCGACCGCGTCGCCGGCCGCCCGCTGGAGCACGTCACCCTGGCGTTGTCGGCCGCCAAACACGCCCGCGGCTCGCTGGAGCTCACGCTCGCGGCCGACGAGTGGCCCACCGAGTGGCGCGACACGCTCGCCAACCAGTTCCTCGCCGACGCCGTGCTCGCCCCCCGGCCCGCGACCGAGGCCGACTTGGAAGACTGGCTGACGCGACTCGACCTCGCCGACGCGCCGCCCGTCTGGGCGAACCGCGAGGCGCGCGACGGCACGCCGACCGCGTACGTCTGTCGCGGCCGGTCGTGCTCGCCGCCGCGGGCGTCGCTGTACGAGGCGCTGACGTGGACGCCGGGGGAGTAGTCCGAGGCGTCCTACAGCGACAGCGTGTCCGTGCGATCGGTGCCTCGCTCCCGAACGGCCACCGAGACAGGGAACGTCTACAGAGGCTAGCTCCGAAGCTCAACTGTTCGAACTGTACCCAACGACTTCACCGCCCCTCAGTGCGACGTACAACGTCTCACCACAGACAGCGAGGTGGTACCCGACTCCCGGGACGCCGACGCTCCACAAGCGATTTCCACGTCGTCCGTGGGCGACGAGCCTGCTCGTCTCGCTCTCCCCAGTGTTGTCGGGAATCACAGCGTAGACCCGACCGTCGGCGACGACCGGACTGACTGCGTCACTCCCCTCGCCCGGGAAGGTCGCCCGCCACCGCTCGTCGCCACTCGTCGTATCGAACGCTTGGAGGGCCGTGTCTGCCGACGTTGCGGCCCCCCGGTTCCACGACAGCCGGGCGCTCGTGACGTAGCCGACGCCGTCTGCGACGGCCGGCGACGACACACGGTGGATGAACTCTCCCGGAGAGTCGTCACCGGACATCCACGTCGTCGGGACGGGGAGGTGCCACAGAGGTGTGCCGTCCCGACCGTACGCGTGGAGCCCCGGCCGAACACCACCCGCCCCGGGAAGATCCTGGGCCAACTGCACGACCGGGGCGACGATACACTCGTCTGTGACTGTCGGCGGGTGCCAGCGACGCCGAAGGCCACGGTCGACCGACCAACGGCTGTCGACGGAAGCCCCGGTTATTAGACTACTCTCCCGGCTGTATCTTCCGAACTCGCCGGACGCCGAGAGGTAGACGCTGTCGTCGGTGATCGCCGCCGGCCCGGGAGGGATCCGGGGAGTGCCGTCGGCGACGCGCCACCGTCTGGCTCCGGCAGCGTCGAACCCGACCTGACCACGACGTGTCGGGACGACGACTCGGTCGCCGTCGGTAGTCGGGACGAACGGTCGAGCACCACAGTTCGCCGTCCGGACGCGTTCCCCGGTCGCCGCATCGAGGACCGACAGGAACCCCTCCGGGTCACCACCCGCCGATGCGTCCGCTGCCCGTTCGACGGCGTGTACCCGACCGTGGAGAGCAGCCAGCCCGACGACGAACCGGTCGTCGTTCTCTCGCTCCCACGTCCGTTCCCCAGTTCGTGTATCGTAGCAGGTGACGCCCTGGCCACCGACGTACACACGTCCGTCGGCAACGACCGGTCTAGCGCTGGAGAGACGGTACGTCGTCTCTGCTGCGGCGCTCCTCCAGGTGTGACCCTTCACCCGCCAGACGACTCCGGGCTCGTCGGTCGGTGGCGCTGCGTGTGGATTGTGGCTGGTGTTGCGACCGTCGTAGTAGATGGACGGCCACCCACCCACACGAGGGTCGCTCGTCGACTCGTCTTCAGAGGCCCTACCACACCCGGCGAGCGACCCGACACTGGCCACACCGACCGCCTGGAGAAGTCGTCGTCGTGTACTGGTCACAGATCGAACCGTAGTAGATGCTCGCCCGTTTGTTAAAATTGCTGGAGAGTGTGTCTGGCTCGTCGTGACGCCTGGTTCGTGAGAGCCCGTAGGACGATCTGTCGTCCCCCTCTGTTCGGAAGGTGTGACGTCACGCCACCTCCCACCAGAGACAGGTGACACCGACGGCGAAGGAGAGACTCGATCCGACGACTCGTCTCCGTCGGCTCGGCGTTGGCGTGGTCGTCCGTCCGCCTGTTGGTCTCTCTCTGACGCTCGCACGCGGCAGAGTGGACGACGTGAACGTGATCGGCTGGGAGACGGCCGCCGAGATCACCCCCGCCCGGCGGGAGATCTTTCGAACGGTACGAGCCGAGGAAGTCGACTCCGTCACTGATCTCGCGCGCCGGCTCGACCGCGACAAGTCGCAGGTGTCGCGTGATCTGTCGGCGCTCGCAGAGTTGGGCGTCGGGCGCTTCGAGACGGAGGGGAGACGGAAGCGACCGGTGCCGGCACAGGAGACGCTCGTCGTCGAGCCGCTCGTCTGAGGCGGCCGATCCCCAGCCAGTTATGCCGTTGGCACCACGACGGCGACCCGAATGACCACAGTCTGTCTCCTCGGCGACCGCGACGCGGAGGCGCCGCTCAGACGCGAACTCCTCTCGCGGGAGACGGCCCGGGAGGCGCTGGCCACCTACGACCTGTACAGTCCGTTCCACGACTCCGTGGCCCTGGAGACGGTGAGTCTCGGCACGGCGCTCGCGCTGTGCAACGACTTAGACTGGTACCTGACGCGGTTCGTCGACGAGACGCTGCTCCAGGAGCCCAGTGTCACCGACGAGGAGTGGCTCTCGCGCGACCTGGCGACGGCGATCAGGAACGAACGGGCCGCGCCCGAGGAGACCGGACGGTACCTCAAGGTGTACGGTCTCCGAGAGGATCGGCTGTTGGAGCCGATGTACCTCGCGCGGACGGGGAGCGGGCGGCCGAGCTACGACCTCCACGACGTCGAGGAGACGGTGACTGTCCGCGTGACGGAAGCGGAGTTCGACCAGCCGGGACGTTAGAACCGGCGGTCGATCTCGCGGTGGGCCTGCTCGCTCACGCGCTCTTCGGCGCGTCGCATCGCGCGCGCGGCCTCGTCGGTGAACTCCACCCGGAGGGTGGGGAGCCCGCCGGCCAGGAGACCACCCAGCCCGCCGAGTACGTCCGCAGGGTCGACCGTGGTGGCGAACGCGAACGCGTCCGGGAACGCCTCCAGCGGCCGAGTGAACTCGAAGTGGTCGTCGACGACCGTCCGGGCCTCCGAGACGGACAGCGTCTCCGTGACGGCCGGCCAGAACGCGTCGGCGTCGGCCGAGACCATCGGCGCGACCGCGTCGGCGAGCCCGCGCTGGCGGTCCAACAACGCCGACTCCACCGTCTCGCGGCGGCTCGACGACAACGAGTCGCGCATCGCCACCCGGTAGCGGTCGAGTTCCAGAACCCGGTCGGCGTGCGCGTCCCACGGCTCCGGCGACTCGACGGCGTCCAAGACGGCGTCGAACTGTGCGAGCACGTCCCGACGGTACGACTCCAGCTCCGGCTGGACGACGGAGCGTTCGACGGCCGCGCTGTTGGACACCAGCCGGTCGACGACCCCCGGCGGGCCGTCCGTCCCGCCGAGGGCGTTGCCGACGGCGAACGCCTCGGCGGTCGCCCGAATCGCGTCGTCGACGAACTGTTCGAAGCCGGCCTCGACTGCCGCGCGTGTCACGACCGAATCCTGGCGGCCCGACGGCTTGGCGCTTGCGGCGTCGTCCGCGAACAGTCGTCCGCGAGCAGTCGTCCGCGAGCGTGGAGCACCAGGGCGCCGCTGGCGACGACCCACTGCCGGCCACGAGTGTCACCGACGACGCGGCCGTCTCGGCGCGCGCGCGCCGCCAGCCGCCCCCTGTGACGGTTAGAATCGTGACAACAGACGTGAATTCTACGGCGGCGGTGTTCCGACGACCCCGCCGCCGTACAGCGATTATCCGGTGGTCTCGGTGCTGGAGCACGCCCCACAGGTTTTAAATAACACGTTCGTCAAGACCGCAGTAGATGCCACGAGTCGAACTGACGGTACCGGAGCACCTGGAGATGCAGATCGCGCAGATGGTAGAGCGGGGGGAGTTCGTCGACAGGGAGGAGGCGGTCGAGGAACTGTTGTCCACCGGGCTGAAGGCGTTCAAGACGAGCGGACCCCAGGACGACGAGGGGGCGGATCCCGTCGACGGCTTCGAGGACGACGGGATGATGGGCCACGACGACGAGTACGTCTTCTGATCTGGGCCGGTCTCGTCGCGTGCGGGCCCGCGGGGAGCCGCGGCGCCGTCCGTCGCGGCCGTCTGCGAGTGGTTGCCGGACAACGTTTAACCTCGGGAAATCCTCAGTGTGGGTATGCACAAGGACGAACTGCTCGAACTGCACGAGCAGATGGTCATCATCATGGAGCAGTTCCGCAGCCAAGACGACGTGGACTCCTCGTTGTTCGATCCGTACGACGAGTTGGAGGTGGACCCCTCACACGTCCACAAGTCCAAGAGCGAACACAAGCACGCGGTGTTCGTCCTCGGCAACGCCCTGGCGACGGCGATGTCGGAAGACGAGTTCTCCGACGCCGGTCGCGTCGGCAAGCGGATGGAGGAGCTCGCGGACGACGCAGAAGAGAAGGTGTGACCACGAGTCCGTAGCGCGTAACACCGCCCCGCCCGAACGGGACGACGTGAGTCAGGCACCCAACAGGAACACGCTGTGGGCGCGGACGCTGGTCGACGAGCTCGTCGCCGCCGGCGTCTCCGCCGTCTGTGTCACGCCGGGGTCGCGGTCGACGCCGCTGACGGTCGCCGCGGCCGCCCACGACGACCTCCGCGTCTTCTCTCACTTAGACGAGCGAGCCTCGGCGTTCTTCGCCCTGGGTCGCGCCCGCCGCACCGGCGAGGTGACGCCGTTGATCTGCACCTCCGGCACCGCCGCCGCCAACTACCACCCCGCCGTGATGGAGGCGTCACAGGCGCGCGTCCCGTTGCTGGCGCTGACGGCCGACCGTCCGCCGGAGCTGCGCGACTCCGGCGCCAACCAGACGGCCGACCAGGAGAAGCTGTTCGGGGACGCCGTGCGGTGGTACCGCGACCTGCCGGAGCCGGAGCCGACGGAACGGAAGCTCCGACGGCTCCGGACGGACGCCGGCCGGGCCGTCCACGAGGCGGAGTCGACACCCGCCGGCCCGGTCCACCTGAACGTCCCGTTCCGCAAGCCGTTGGAGCCGGTGTCGGTGCCGGGCGACGTGCCCGACGACCTGCCGCCGCTCGCGGCAGCCGGCCGCGACGGCGACACCGCGTTCGTCGCGACGACGACCGGTCACGCCACGCTGGACGACCGGGACCTCGGGGCCGTGACGGAGGCACTGTCGGCCGAACGCGGGCTGATCGTCGCCGGACCGGCGGACCCGCCCGGGCCGGATCCGGAGGCGATCACCACGCTCGCCCACCGGACGGGCTTCCCCGTGTTGGCGGACCCGTTGTCCGGGCTCCGATTCGGTTCCTCGACCCGGGTCGCGCCGATTCTCGGCGGCTACGACGGCGTGCTCGCGGGCGACGCCGTCGCCGACTGGCCGGATCCGGAGGTGGTGTTCCGCTTCGGCGCCTCGCCCACATCGAAGCCACTCCGAGAGTACCTCGCCGCGACCGACGCCAGACAGCTACTCGTCGACCCAGCCGGCGGCTGGCGAGAGGCGGAGTTCACCGCGACGGACCTGGTCGCGGCCGACCCCTCGCGGCTGGCCGTCGCCGCGGCGCGCCGCGTCGGGGGGCCGGACTCGACCGCCTGGCGGGAGCGCTGGGAGGCGGCCGAGCGCGCCCACTGGGAGGCGGTGGCGGCCGAGGACCGCCCGTTCGAGGGGCGCGTGCTCGCGGACGTGGTCGAACTCGCGCCGGAGCCGTCCACCGTGTTCGTCTCCAACTCCATGCCCGTCCGCGACCTGGACCGCTTCGCCGAGCCCGCCGCCCGCTCGCTGACGGTGCTGGGGAACCGTGGCGTCTCCGGGATCGACGGGATAACCTCGACCGCACTGGGTGCCGGCAGCGCCACCACGGATCACCTCACGCTCGTCACTGGGGACCTCGCCTTCTACCACGACACCACTGGGTTGTTGGCGGTCGAGCGCGCCGACGTGGACGTGACGGTCGTGTTGATCGACAACGACGGCGGCGGGATCTTCCACAAGCTCCCCATCGAGTCGTTCGACCCCCCGTTCACCGAGCAGTTCCGCACCCCACACGGACTGGAGTTCGAGCACGCCGCCGACATGTTCGGACTGTCGTTCGCCCGCGTCGACGGCGACGATCCGGCGGCGTTCCGCGAGCAGTACCGCGAGGCGACGACGACGGACGGCAGCGGCGTCGTCGCCGTCGAGACGGACGCCGAGGCCAGCCACCGCGTCCGCGAGGCGTTGACCGAGGCGACGGCGAGTGGCGTCCGTGAGGCCGTCGACGACGACTGACACCCACGAGACCGTCGACGGAGGCTGGTGTCCGTGAAACGTAGTTACTCCCGTCGATCTCGGCAGCCTCCCCGAGAGAAAGGGTTAAAAACAGTAGTAGTGTAGTAGTTTCCACACTTGAACGTGGAACGTTACCTCGAACGGGTCGGGGTGGAGCCGGAAGCGGCGACGGAGCCGAACCTGGAGACGCTCGGGCGACTCCAGGCGGCACACGTCACGGCCGTCCCGTTCGAGACGCTGTCCGTGTCGGCGGGGACACGCGAGGAGTGGGAGCCGAGTGGGGTGCCGGAGTCGCTGGCGGCCCGCTACGAGAAGGTGGTCGAACGTGGTCGGGGCGGGATCTGTTACGAACTCAACGGACTGTTCTACTGGCTGTTGACGGAGTTGGGGTTCGAAGTCTCCCGCCTGGGCGCTCGGGTGTTCGCGCCCGACGGGTCGCTCGGGCCGCCGGGCGACCACCAGACGCTGCTGATTTCGTTGGACGAACCGTACCTCGCGGACGTGGGGTTCGGCGGCGACGTGATCCGGACGCCGTTGCCGTTCGACGGCACCCCCCGCGAGGGACCGTGTGGCGCCTGGCGGCTCACAGACAGCGACCGCCGCGACGCCGACTACGTCGCCCAGTCGCGCGGATTCGACGGCGACGACTGGCGCGACCGGTTCGTCTTCGAGACGACCCACCGGGAGCGGTCGTACTTCGAGCCGGCCCGAGAGTACCACCAGGACGCCCCGGACGCCACCTTCACCGACTGGACGTTGGCGGTCGTCGCCACAGAGGACGGCTACCGCACGCTCACGGACGGCCGACTGACGGTGACGACCGCCGACGGCCGGGAGCGCCGGCCGGTCGACGAGTCGTCGTTCGAGGCGACACTCGCGGCCGAGTTCGGCATTCCGGTCGACGGCTGACTCCCTACCAAGAGACGACGAACGCGTGCGTCTCGTCCGGCTCCGGGGTGGCGTCGTCGAACGCTACGATCGCCGGCGACTCCGTCGCCTTCACCACGCCCTCGGTCACACCACGGGCCAACGCTTCGGGGAACGTGTAGCCGCCGTACGTCGCGACTCGGTGCTCGCGGTCGCCGGTCTGCTCGGCCCGGTAGTCGCCGACTGCCTCCGTCGAGAAGCTGCGGTGGACGGCCTCGTGTTGCTCGCACAACACCTCGAACCCGTCCACGAACGACTCCTGTGCGGTGATGGCGTCGTTCTGTGCGACCATCTGCTCGCCGGCCCGCTTCACCGTCGTCTGGCCGGTCGCGTCCGCCATCTCCGTCATCGCGTCGCCGAACGCCGCGGCGTCGTAGGCGGCCGACGGCTCTGGGTCGTCGATCCCGGCGTCCGCCAGGATGTCGCGGGCTCTGGACTCGAACACCGGTGACACGTCGGTCACACTGTCGATCACTGCGACGACGTAGTCACCCTCGATTCGGGACTCTGGCATGTTCGTTGGTACAACACCACACGAGTAGTAGCTAACGCTGTGTCACAGGATTCGAAACACTGTACGTGCGACGGTGACACCGGCTGGAGGCGCCGCCGGCTACTCCAGTCGGTACCGCAGGAGTGCGGCGACGCCGCCGAGGTTCGACAGCTGTTGGCCGGGCTGGAACTCTCCGGAGAAGACGGTCACGTCGCCGCCCTGGCGTTCGACGGTCGTGAGCAGTTCGTCGGCGTCGATCTCCCAGTCGCCGTCACCCTGGCGTTCGGCCCGCAGCCGTTCGTCGACGATCAACAGCGTGTCGACGGCGCCGAACTCCGCGGCCTCCATCGTCGCCGCCGGCCCGTACGTCGCCTTCGTTCCCTCGGCGATTCGCTCCGTGAGGTCGTCGATCAGCGACGCCTCCCGAGCGATCCGGGTCTCCTCGCGCACCCGTTCGACCGCGCCGCGCTTGAGCACCTCGTGAACCCCACGGTCGCCGATCCCCGAGGTGTCGACGGTCGTCACCCGTCCGGCCACGTCCGAGAAGTTCTCCTCGAAGTAGTCTAGTGCGTCCTGTTTCGTGAACCCCGGCCCGGCCAGGATCACCGCGTCCGTGTCCAGCCGTCTCAACGCCTCGCCCAGCTCGTCGAACAGTTCCGCCCGCGGCTGGGCGTACTCCCCCTTACCCGTCGGCTTCGTCAGCGAGACGTACTCCTCGGTGCCGTACTGTTGGACCGTGTGGACCGCCGCCGCCCCCTCCTCCACGGTGGCGATGGCGACCGGCGGCGCGTCCGTCGCCGCCTCTGCCTCCTCCAGCCGCTCCGTCTGGTCCGGCTTGAACTCCTTCTCCACGACGATCTCCGTGTTTGCCTCCACGTTCAGCGTGTGGTGGTGGCCGAGCTGATCCTCGCGGGAGGCGTCCACGATCTCTCCGCCCACTCGGAGTCTGTTGGCGAACCGAGCGAACTCGACGTCGTCCACCTGGACCGTGGCACGCATGTGCTCGCGCTCCCCGCCGGTGTCCCGGAGGTTCTCGTCGTCTCGTTGGATCCGCCGCGTGGTGTCGCCGGAGACGTGGTCGCCCGGCTCCAGAACGTGTGAGAGGTGCCACAGGTCGTCCGTCGTCTCCGGGACGATCTCCAGTCGCTCGCGACCGTCCTCGGCGTAGCCGCGGGGCTCCGTTCGCATACTCGGATCTCGGGCGGGCCGCTACAAGGGTGTCGTGGTTCGACGCTCACGACCCGGGACAGTTCGCTGCGACTGACGCGCCGACGGCAGTTCGACCGTCCACGACTGCCGAACCCACCCACTGTGTCGCCGCGAGACCGTGGACGAACGCCGAGTGGGACAGTGCCGACGTTCGGTCACTCCGTCCGGTCGGCGCTGCTCGCGTACCCCGGTGGCGGCGGCAGCTCCACCACGTCTACGTCCGTCGTCTCGCGATCGTGTGGCACCGTCGCCCGCAGTTCCATCTTCACCGCGGCGTCGCCGCCGACGACGTCGCTCACGCCGACCATCACGGTCGCCGGCAGCTCCGGCGGCTCGAAGTGCTCCCGACACGCCGCGCCGATCTCGAACTCCGCCTCCGGGAGGAGATCCTCGCGGACGTAGTGACGGATCGTCGTCACGTCCTCCAACCCCCCGTCACAGTACTCCGAGAGGAACGTCGCCGCGAACGACAGTCCTCGATCGGCCCGGTCCCGGGGCGTCTCCCCGGGCGGGACGAACCCGTCGAGTTGCACGCGGTCGTGGTCCGCGTGGCGTGTTCGCACGGCCGTCGCCGCGGCCGCGTCGTCGCCTCTGTCCTCGCGTCTGAACACTGTCTTCTCCACGGCCTCGGGTCTCTGTCGAGCGACAAGTAGCCAACGGCGTCGTCGGGTGAGCGGACGACGGTCGTCTCACACCTCGATCGGGTCGTTCC
The DNA here is from genome assembly GCF_041361465.1 of Halobaculum sp. MBLA0143. Lineage (NCBI taxonomy): Archaea > Methanobacteriati > Methanobacteriota > Halobacteria > Halobacteriales > Haloferacaceae > Halonovum > Halonovum salinarum. The sequence goes on along the minus strand of NZ_JBGKAC010000001.1, from coordinate 1,185,236 downwards.
CGCCCGGCGGCAGGAACCCCCGGATCGGGTCCGCACTCGGCCCCTTCCGACGGGCCCGTCGAGAACGTGACCGAGGGGGAACGCGACCGGGTTCGCCAGTACGTCGTCGGCGGTGGTGGCCGGCGCGCCCTCTCCGACCGACTCGACGATTCCCAGAACGACGACGGCACACCGACAGCGACCGCGGGACGGGCGAGCGAGCGAACAGAGGTTCTCGCCAGAACGGCCGCAGACAACCGTCGATACGGGACATCGGTCTTCGGGACACTCCGAACGTCTCGACTCTGGATCGTCTGGCCCGGCCGGTGCGACACCCGGCGAGTCGCCGCTACCAGTCTGGCGACCGGAGTGGACGGCTGCCGTTCGCCCGTGCGGTCGGTCCGTCGAGCGCCGCCGCTACCCTCCCGTGGCGGCCCGTCGTCGTCGAACCACCCAGACGACCCGGACGAGAACTACGACGGCCTCTCACTGTCCGCGACCGGTCGAAACGGCCTTGCCGAGAGCCTCCCGAACTCGGAGTCGTGAACACGTTCGACGCGGTGTTGTTCGACCTCGACGGGACGCTGGTCGTGGACGAACAGGGACTCGAGGAGATTCACGCGGGCGTGTTCGACCGGGTGGACGTGGACCCGTTCTTCGACCCGGCCGATATGCGCGCGGTGGACTTCCACTCGTTGCCGGAGGTGGACGCCACCGGAGACCGGGCGTTCTACGAGGCGGTGTACCGGGCGGTGATCGAGACGGTCGGGGGGGATCCGTCGCTCGCCCCGAGACTGGCGGCGGCCAACGCCGAGGTGGTGGACCACACGGCCGTGTCGCTCCGCGAGGGGGCAGCGTCCGCGCTGGCGGCCGCGGCCGACGACGGATCGGTCGGGCTGGTGACCAACGGAAGACGGGAGACACAGACGACGAAACTCGACGCCGTCGGTATTCGGGACGCGTTCGCCGTCGAGTTGTACTGTCATCCCGAGGGTGACGCGCCGGGGAAGCCGAGTCCGGAGCCGGTGCAGCGTGCGGCCGCGGCGCTCGACACCACCCCGGAGCGAGTTCTGCTCGTCGGCAACTCACTCCACGACGACGTGGGCGGTGCTCGCGCCGCCGGGGCGGCGAGTGCGTGGGTGCCGCGCGACGACGCGACGGACGACCCCGACCCGACGCCGGACTACCGACTCGGCTCACTCGCAGAGCTGGCGTCGGTGTTGTGACGCCGTTCTCCCGTGCCGTAGCTGTCGACGGGGCGACACCGTCGCCGCCGCGGTCGTGCGGGCCGACGGTCGACTCCGCGTCGGCGCCATCGACTCCGCGTCACCGAAGTCGACACCGGCGTCTCCGAGAGCTACTTCGCCTCCGACGTCGACGACTCGACTCGGTCGCGGAGCGTCGCCAGCGCCGTCGCAACGACGCCGACACGCTCGTCGTAGGCGGCGTGTGCCGACTCTGTCGGGGTCTGCGGGCGGTCTCGTGGAGCTGCGCGTCCGCGTCGGCCGCCGACGCGCTGGGGCCGGCCGGGGCGGAGATGGCGCCGTGAGCGTCGTCGACGGCCCCACGGCGACCGTCACCTGGGGATGTCCGAGGAGTGTGCCAGACTCAGATCCCGACGACCCGTTGGCCGACCGCCGCGAGCAGACCCGCCGCGAGGGGCTGGCAGCGGTCGAGCGGTGAGCCGAGTACGTACGGAACAACCCCCCGGAAGTGCGGGGGCCACAACAGAACCGGCTCGTCGAGTCACAGCTGGAGTCCGCCCGCCAGACCGGGCTCTCGGCGGAACACGGGCGCGAACTGCGGGCGTTCGCCGACGACGTGCTGGGTGAGGGGGACGGCGACGCGGGCGACGGCGACACGAAGTAGTCGCGCGTCCTCACGGGATCGACACCTGTCTCCGCCCGCCCTCACACCCCGAGCAGGTCGCTCCCGCCGGGCGGGAGGAACTCCTGGATCAGGTCCGCACTCGCCACCTTCCGGACGAACGACTCGTCGGCGAAACGGGTCTTGAACTCCCGGTAGCACTTCACCGCGGCGTCGTTCTGGGCGAACCGGCCGGGCTCCAGCTCGATCGTCGTCGCGGCACGGTCGCCGATGGCGCTCGGCGGCCCGCCGATCACCTGGGTCGTCTCCTCGGCCTGGACGCCGACGGCGACGCGAGCGGCCAGGTCCCGGTAGTACGTCCGGTCGCCGCGGATCACGAACCCGCCTTTCTCCAGGTACTCCCCGCTCTCGGGGGTCTTCGACACCTGATCCGGGGTGACCTCGTAGGCGTCGCCGGCGCCGCGACCGTCCTTCCAGACGGACGAGTACGCCACCGCGAACTGTGCGGCCTCTTCGCGGCTCTGCTGGGGGATGTCCACGTCACGAGCGGCCTCGCTGGGTCCGGTCGCCTTCAACACCGTCACTGGACCGCCGTGGGCCTGAGTGTGGTAGAACAGGTCGTTGCTGTTCAGGTACTTGTTCACGATGTCCTCGTTCTGGTCGGCGTTGCGGCCGCCGATCACGAGGAAGCCGTCGGAGGTGTGGAACCACCGGAACCGCTCGTACCACTCGTCGCTCGTCCGCAGGGGGACCGACGGCTCCGCGAGCCAGTCCGTCTCCGTCTCTTCTTCGTCGTCGTCGTCCTCCTCCTCGTCCTCGTCGTCCGGGTGGCCGTCGGCCGCCTCCCAACGGCGCTTGCGTTCCCGGACCGCCTCCAGCTCCTCGCGGGTGTTCTCGATTGCCTCCAGGGCGCCCTGTTTCTTCCCCTCGACGCGTTTGGCCTCCTGGTACAGCCGGTCGGCGTTCTTCTCGACCCCGTCGGCGACGACGAGTTCGATCCGGCTGTCGTCGATATCGACGGTGACGGTGCCGTCGCTCCCGGAGACGCCGACGACCGCCTCCGCCGCGGGGATGCCGCGGTCGGCGCCGGCCGACAGCGTCGCCTCGATCTCGTCCCAGTCGGTCCCCTCTTCGCGCGCGTCGCGCACGGTCGTCAGCACGTCGTCGACGAGGTCGTAGTTGGCGTACAACAGTTCCGCCCGTTCGCGCTCCGCCTCGGCCTGCTCCTCGAAGTTCTGGATCGCCCCCTCCTGTTGTTCGATGATCCGTTCCTGTTTGGCTATCTCTCCCTCGAAGTCCGGCCGTTGTGGCGCAGTGTCGTCGTCCGCCTCGTCCGTGTCCAGTCGCCGGAAGTAGTCGTCGAGCGCCCGTTGGAAGTCGTCGAAGCCGACGGCGTCGAACGACTCCCGCTCGGCGAGCGGCAACGGCGTCACGTCGACGACCTCGTCGTCGTCCTCGTACACTCGGGGCTCCAGGTCGCCGGCGCGCAGCCGGTCGCCGATCCGGCCGACGGCGTCGTACAGCGCCCGGATCTGGTCGTCCGACAGCTCCGACACGTCCAGCGTCTTGTCCACGTCCGCTCGGGCACAGATCTCCTCGCCGTACAGCCCGCCGAAGTTGAGCTGGGTGGCCAACGTCCGCACCACGTCGGCGTCCGACTCCTGCACCTTCGCACGGAACTGGTCGAACCCCACCGCGAACGGCTGGAGCCGCGAGGCGGGGTACTCGTAGACGGCGCCGGGGGCGACCGTCCGTGACTTCAGCCGCACCGTCTCCAGGCTCCGTAACACCTCGCCGTGTTCGTCCAGCACCGCGACGTTGCCGTCGCCGAACAGCTCCACGACGAGCGTCGTGTCGCCGTCGGGTCGTTCGAACCGTAAGACGACGATCCGGTCGAACTCGAACTGCTCGACGCTCGCCAGCTCCCCGCCGGCGATCCGCGACCGGATCGTCTTGGCGAACTCCGGCGGCCGTTCCGGCGCGTCCGGCACCCGGTCGGGGTCCGCCGCGTGGAGCCGTTTCCGCTCGCCCGTCTCGATCAACAGCTCCACCCGCCCGTGGTCGTAGTGGCGCAGCTTCAGCCGCACCAGGTCGTCGCCGTAGAGGTACGCCTTGTCCAGCTTCGCCCCCTCGTACCGGGACAGCTCCCCGACGACGGCGGCCACGTCCACGCTGGTCAGCTCGCGTTTCTGATCCACGGGCGACGTACGGCCGTCCCCGGTTTCTGCGTTCCGGCATAGAGTCGCCGGGACGACCGGCCGCTCGACGGCGGTGAACGTGCCAGACGGGTTCACCGGGTGGGCGCCCTCGACGCGCTCCGGTCGTCGGTGGACCCGCACAGGTGGTTCGGCGTGGGTGACCTCCGCGACGGCGGCCGGGGGGCCGCCGGGAGCAGACTCTTCTCCGTCGGGACGCTCCGTGGACACGATGACACTCCGTGTCGTCGCCTACAACGTCCGGTACGCCGGCTTAGACGAGGGGTCGATCGCCTGGGAGCGGCGACGCGACCGTGTCGCCGACGTGCTCGCGGGTCTGGAGCCGGACGTGATCGCACTCCAGGAGTGCTGGCACGGTCAACTCGACGACCTCCGGGCGCGCACGCCCCACGAGTGGGTCGCGTTTCCGGACGAGAACGGGAGCCACACGCCGGTGGGTTTCGACCCCGAGCGGTTCGAGCGAGTCGACGCGACGGCGTTCGGGATCGCGCCGGACGGAGAACTGGGTGTGGTCGCGTGGGACGCCGCCTTCCCGCGCGTTGCGACCCGGGTGACGCTGCGCGACCGCGAGACGCAGGCGACGTTCCCGGTCGTCTCTCTCCACCTCGACCACCGCGGGAGCGAGGCCCGCCTGGAGGGTGCGCGGCTCGTCCGTGACCGACTCCCGGACGGCCCGGCGGTCGTCGCCGGCGACTGCAACTGCACGCCCGACGCCCCGCCGTACGCGGCGTTCACGGAGTCGCTGTCCGACAGCCGACGCGCCGCCGGGGAGACCGTCGGGCCACGGGCGACGTACGTCGGGTTCGGCGGCCGCGCCCACGACGAGGACAGCCCGGCCGACCGTCGGCGGCTGGACTACGTGTTCACACGCGGGTTCGAGACGCGGCGGTACGCCGTCCACGCCGGCGGCGCCGACGGCGACGACGAGCCGGCCGGGCGGCCCTCCGATCACCGGCCGGTCGCCGCAGACCTGGCGGCAACCGACTAGACGACCTCCAACGCGGCGACGAACAGCCCCGGAGCGATCAGCAGCGTGAACAGTCCGCAGGCGATCAACGCCGCCGGCGCGACGAGCAGCCCGGTGTCCGTCAGGAGCCAGAGGCCGACACCCGCGAGCAGTGCGACTAGCCCGACGAGTCGGATCAGTGCGGCGACGATACCCTCGAGACCGCCGTCCACGAGGACATCTGCGACCTCGATCAGTTCGTCCATGCGGTCGAAGCTGTCTCGATCCGAGCGCAAGAACGCAGCGCTCGACTACACCGCGAACTCGTACAGATCGTCGCCGACGTGGTGAACCGACTCCACCACCTTCCCCTCGTTGCCGGCCATCTCGCTGCCGTCGACGAGCGCGCGCCCGACCGCGAGCACCTTCCCGTGGCTCTCTTCGGCGATAGCGACGAGGTCGTCCGTCGAGATCCCGTCGTCCGCCTCGGTGATCCCCGGGCGCATCACGTCTGCGCCGTCGGAGACGAACGACACCGCCCCGGGGTCGACCGTCACCACACCCGTCTCCGGGGGGTGCTCGTTGGCCCCACGCACGGTGAGGAACGGATCGCCGTCCACGTACAACACGTCCGGGTCACCGTCGACCAACACGAGATCGAACGGGGAGTCAGTCAACTCGACCAGTTCGAACGCCTCTCCGTCCAACGACACGCCCAGCCGGTCGGACAACGCCGTCCGGATCTCGTCGATCTCGTCCGACCGGAGGTGGTGACGCGACTTCACGTCCATGTGTGTGTCTGGGCGGCGTCGGGAGCATAAATCGCCCGTTCGATTCGGTGACGAGCGGACCGACCGTCCCGACCGAGTCGACCGACGACACGGTCGGCGACGAGCCGACAACGCCTAAGTCCCCGGGCGTCTCACGTACGCTCATGTTCGGTTCCCGGCGGGATCGGGGTGGCGAAGAGGTCGTCTGCATCGCCTGTGGCGACCAGCTCCCCCGGGGTGACGCCCGCGAGTACGACAAGGAGGGAGATCGGTGGGACCGTCACGACAAGGAGTTCGAGTACCTCTGCGGAGACTGTCACGGCGACCTGTGTCACCAGCCCCGCGACGGCCTGGAGTCGCTCCTGGCCGACGTGGAACGCGAGGTCGACCACCCGACGAGCGAGGAGTTCGCGGCCGTCTTCCAACGGGAGGTCGTCGCCCGCGCGACCGAAGGCGACGCCGACCGCGACCGACGATAGTGCGCCGACGGAGCGTCACACCGACACGGGTCGCGGACGAAGACGCCGACCGCGACCGACGATAGTGCGCCGACGGAGCGTCACACCGACACGGGTCGCGGACGAAGACGCCGACCGCGACCGACGCCGACACCTCACAGTTCTCTACAGGTAGACGAGGCGGGTGCCTCGGGGTCTCCGGAGACCGAAGCCGGGACGACGAGACGCCCTCGGCATCTCGAACCACTCGACCCCGAGGTAGTTCACACTACGCCCACTCGTCGGGCCACAGTCCGGCCGCCCGCATTCCGGGCTCGAAGTCGTTCCGTTCGAACGCCTTCTCCAGCGTCGCCGTCTCCAACCGCGGCAGCTCCGCGGCCGCCAGTTCCCGCACGAGCAACGCGGTCAACATCCCGTGTTCCCGGACGTTCCGGACGTCGACCTTGTCGAGCGTGTCGGCGTGGGTGTGTCCCCAGCCTCGGCCGGCGCCGACGCCACCCGAGGGGGAGTCGCCGGTGGCGGCCGGCGGCGTCGCGGCCCGGGAGTGGAGCTGGAGCGCCGGCACGCCCCGGCGGACGAACGGCCACTGGTCGGAGAACGGGTGTGGATCCGTCTGGACGGCGACCGGGTGGCCGGTCCGCTCGGCGACGCGGCGCGCGACGCTCGCGGTCGCCGTCGAACTGTGAGCCATCGCCACCAGATCGCGGAACCGACCGGCGCCGTCAACGTTGCAGACGCCCGCGACCGTCTCCAGGTCCAGCGTCTGCGCGAGGTGTTCCGACCCCAGGAGTCCGACCTCCTCGGCGCCGACGGCCGCGACGGTCACTCCACGGTCCAGTTCCGCGTCGGCCAGGAGCCCCGCGGCGACGAGCAGCGTCGCCACGCCACAGCCGTTGTCAAGTGCCCCCTCCGCGATGTCGTGGGCGTCGTAGTGGGCGAGGAGCAGGAGCCGGTCGTCCGTCTCCGGGCCGAGGTGACCGACGACGTTCTGGCTCTCTCCCGGGCGCGTCTCCGCGTCCACGTCCAGTTCCACCCGGGTGACCGGGCCTGTCGGCTCGCTGTCCTCGTGTGAGGCGGCCGACGAGAGGGCGTGCTCCCGGAGTCGTTCGCCGGTCTCGTGGCTCACGCCGACCGCGGGGATCTCCGCCTCCCGACCGAACGTCAGCGAGCCGGTCGGGGGGAGTTGGCCGGGGACGTGGTTGACGAACAGGAAGCCGACGGCCCCGGCGTCGGCGGCCGCGCCGAACTTCTCCATCCGGTGGAGGAACCGCCCGCCGGCGGGAGTGTCCGTGCTCGCCAACGCCACCCGGCCGGACAGGTCCGCGGCCTCGATCTCCTCGGGGCTGCCGTGGCCAACGTCCACCACCGGGCCGGAGACGGACGCGGATGGACAGTACGGCAACGCCACCGCCTCGAACTGGCGTTCCGTCGGCTCGGTCGTCGTCAGCGTCGCGTCGCCTCGGCTCCAGGCCGACAGTTCGAACGACTCCTGGGTCACATCCTCGACGCCGGCCGACTGGAGCGCGTCGACGACGAGCGCCGCCGCGCGCGTCTCGCCCGGCGACCCGGCCATCCGACTGTCGATCCCGGTCAGCTCCGAGAGGAACGTCCGTGGGCGATCCGCCACCCACGCCCGCCCGAACTCTGCGGCGATTTCGTCCATACCCCACGGAACACGCGCCACGGCAAAAGAGGCGTGGGGAGTCGAGCGACGACCCGAGGGGTCTAAGCCGGCGGCACCCAACCACTCGGCGTGCACACCGAGCCGTTCGCGTTCGACTACCGACCCGCGCGAATCGAGTACGGCCGCGGCGCCGCCGACGGGCTGGCGGACCTGCTCGCCGCGCTGGACTGCTCGCGCGCGCTCGTCGTCTGTGGCGACAACACCGGGCGCAACCGGGCGCTGATGGATCCCGTCGAGGCGGGGCTGGGCGACGCTCGCGTCGACACGTTCGTCGGGACGACTCCGGACAAGCGGGCGGCGACCGCCGCGGCCGTCGCCGACCGAGCGGCGGAGACGGACGCCGACGCGCTCGTCCCGGTCGGTGGCGGGTCGAGTCTCGACGTGGCGACCGTCGCGGCGACGCTCCGGGCGGACGACCGGGACCTCGCGGCCGTCCGAGAGACGGTCGCCGAGACCGGGGGGGTGACCCCGCCGTCGGGCGACAGACCGGCGTTGGTCCCCGTGCCGACGACGCTCGCCGGGGCGTCGTTGTCGGGCGTCGCCGGGATCACGGTGCAGTTGGACGACCAGGTCGTCGCCACCGGCGTCGGCGACCCTGGACTGATGCCGGAGGCGGCCGTCTTCGACCCGGCGTTGTTCGAGACCACACCACAGTCCGTGCTCGCGGGGTCGGCGTTCAACGGCCTGAACAAGGCCGTCGAATCGACGTACGCCGCCGACCGGACGCCCGTGACCGACGCGACTGCCCGGCGGGCGCTGGCGTACTTCGACACCGGGCTGCCGGCGTTGTTCGACGGGGACGACGGGTACGACGCCGCCGCGGTAGACCGAGTCGTCGCCGGCCTCGTGCTCGCGCAGTACGGCGTCGCCCGACCGGAGACGACCACGCTGAACGTGCTCCACGCGTTCGGCCACGCGCTCCGGGACGTGTTCGACCTCCAACAAGGAGTGGCACACGCGGTAGTCGCCCCCCACGCCCTGCGGCGGTTGTTCGCGGCCGGCGTCTCGCCGACACCGTCGGCGGAGGCGCTGGGGGTGTCGGACGGTGAGGCGGTCGCCGACCGACTGGCGGCGATTCGAGACGCACTGGGGCTGCCAGCGACACTGCGGGCCGCGGCGGACCGCGACGGGGAACCGGGAGAGACGCTCGCGGCCGCCGCTCGCGCGACTGCCGCCGACTCGCTCGTCGCCAACGCACCGCCGGCGTACGACCTCGACGAGACTGCCGCACGCCGAGTCCTCGACGACGCCTGGTGAATCCGGGGAAAACGGTCTCTCGTGCCTGATTTCGACACTCTATCGAAAAACCTATGACTTCGAATAGAGAACGAGTGCAGAACGAGGGCCCGGGAGTTAGACTCTGTACAGAAAAATTGAATTAATGTTCGAGAACACTGTCCCGACCGACACAACGATAAAGCGTGACACCGAGAGAGTCGGACATGCGTGACCGTGCGGAGTCACCCGTCGCTCCGACGGAGGTGCTGTACGTCGACAGCGACGAGGACTTCGCGCAGTTGGTCGAACGGTCGCTCACGCGACTGGATCCGACGGTCTCGGTCACACACGTCGACTCGGCGGCGGCGGCGTTCGCCGCCATCGCGGGCGAAGACCCGAGCGCGACGACACTGGACGGGGCCCACCCGACGACGCCGGAGCCGACCGTCGACTGTGTCGTCAGCGCCTACACGCTCCGGGAGACGGACGCCGTCTCGTTTCTGGAGTCGTTCCGGCGGTCGTACCCGGATCTCCCGTTCGTGTTGTTCACCGGTGCCGGCTCGGAGAGCGTCGCCTCCGACGCCATCGCGGCGGGCGTGAGCGCGTACGTCCCGGTTCGGGCGGGTGAGAACAACTTCGAGCTGTTGGCCCAGCGTATCTGGACGGTGACACAGGGCTACCGCGCGAAGCGACGCGCGGAGGCGACGGCCGCGGAGCTCCGGCGCGCGTACCACCGCACCGGGGAGTCGGTCGTCGCCGTCGACGACGACTCGACGGTGTTGTTCGGCAACGAGACGTTCCTGTCGGAGTTCGACGTGGACGGCGACGAGGTCGCCGGCGCGTCGTTGTGGCAGGCGGTCCCTGCGTTCGCCGGGACGGCCGTGGAGTCGGCCACCCGGCGTGTCGTCGACAGCCGCGAGCCGGAGACGGTCGAGGTAGAGACGGACGATCGAGTGTTGTCCGTTCGCGTGTTCCCCGACGACGACGGCGGTGCAATCGTCTACGCGGACGACGTGACGACGCGGGAGCGGACGGCAGTTCGTCACGACTGTCAGGCGGCCGTCGCCGACGGCGTCGGCACGCCCGCGCTCGTCGTCGACGAGACGTCGACGGTCCTGTTCGCCAACGACCCCGCACGGCGGCGACTCGGCGTCTCCCCGCGCCCCAGGGCGGGCGACGGGCCGGCGGTGGCGACGCTGGTCGCGGAGCCGGACACCGGCCGGGTCGACTCCGCCGTCCAGACGGTGTTGGGACGCGCCCGTCGCGACGGCGGAGTGACGACGGCCGACGGCTCCGGGGCCGTCTCCGAGAGTGTCGGCGAGACGACCCGCGTGGTGGAGGCCGTCGGCTTCCCGAGCGCGGAGACGGTCGCGGACGTGCGCGTCGAGCCGGTGACGGTCGCCGACGAGCCGCACGCGCTCGTCGCCGTCGTCGACAGAGAGCGTTAGTCCGGCAGCGTCTCCGGCGCTTCGTGGGTCGCCTCCGCGGGGTCGTCCACCACTTCGACGCCACGGTTGTTGACGGCGTACGGGTCCAGTCCGAGTTCCTCCATGTGCTCCTTGTACAGCCGCTCTGCCGTCTCGGCGTCCTTCTGCCGGTCGGACGCCCGGTCACACAGCGCGATCAGGTCCTCGGGCACGTCGTTCGTGTGGACGATCCAGTGGTTGATGAGGTCCGACAGCCGCCGGATGGGGGAGGTGAAGTGGCCGTAGATGTCGAAGTTGAGCGCGTGGTGGCCGCCGAACGGGTCGTTCATGTACTTCGCGCGCGGCATCACCTTCAGGACGGCGCGTTGGATCTTGTCGAGTGCGCGGCCGGGGGCCTCCTCCATCGCCGCGTTGACCGCCTTCCGGGGGTCGTTCCAGGAACCGCCGGGGATCGACACGCCGTTGAGCTCTTGGATCTCTCGGAGCGCGTCGTCCCACTGCTCCGGCGTCGGCTGTGGGTGGACGCGGTACATCGCCTCCACCCCGCGCTCCCACATCAGCTCGTGTGTGACGGCCTTGTTTGCCTTCAGCATGCACTCCTCGATGATGGTGTGGGCGCGGTCCCGCGAGGGGTTGAGCACGAGGCTGCCGTCCTCCTTCCGTTGTTCGTGGAGCTGTTCTGCGATTTCGTACGCGAGGGCGTTCTCCTCGTGGAGCGGCGCCTCCGGGTCCTCCAGGCGGTTCTCACACTGCGTGTAGGTGAGTCGTTCGTCCGACCGGACCACCGACTTGTAGATGTCCAACTCCTCGAACGAGAGGGTCTCTTTGTCCAGTCGCATCTCGACGGTGTGAGCGAGGCGGTCCTCCTGCGGGACGAGCGAACAGACGGTCTCGGCCAGCACCGGCGGCAGCATGTGGATCGTGTAGCCGGGGAGGTACACCGTGTTCCCGCGTTGGACGGCCTCGCTCCACATCTCCGACTCCGGGTGGACGTAGTGGCTCACGTCCGCGATGTGGACCCAGAGGTGGTACTCGTCGCCCTCGTCGCGGACGGAGATGGCGTCGTCGAAGTCCTGCGCGTCGATCGGGTCGGTCGTCCAGGTCGTCAGGTCACGGAGATCCTGCCGTTCGTCTAGCTCCGCCTCGATCTCCTCGTCGACCTCCTCCGTGCGCGCCTCCGCTTCGGCCAACACCTCCGGCGGGAAGCCGTCCGCGATGCCGAACTCCTCGAACAGCTCCTCGCGTCGGTCGGCGAGGGCTTCGTCCAACCGCTCCGTGATCTTCACCGGCCCCTGTGACTCTGCCGTGCCGTCGTCGGCGGTTTCGCCGTCCGCCGCTGTGTCGGTCATGTGCCCAGGTACGACGGAACCACTGGTAGGCGTTTCGGGCGCCGTCGCCCGGCGAGACGGGCCGGGAATGGAAACGCCCTTGAAGGCCAGGGGACGACCCACCCGTATGAGCGAAGACGACGACACGTCCGCGTCGGACGCCGGAGGCGAGGGCGGCGAGGACGCGGTCGAACTCTCCCGCGAGGAGTTCGAAGACCGACTCGGGACCGTCGCCGACGCCGTCGCCGACGCGGAGACGGAGGCGGCGTTGGACGACGCCGAAGCCGAGTTAGACGACGTGGCCGACCGGCTGTCGGCCGCGGACCTCCCGGAGCCGGACGACGACGACGAGTCGTTGGACGACCAGTTGGTGACCGTCCGAGAGGACCTGACGGCCGCACGCGGGCCGTACGCCGAAGACGCGACCGACGAGATCGACGACATCGCCGGCACGCTGCGCGACACCCGGTGGACGGACGACGGGGAGGCCGAACTGGCGGACGCGCAGACGACGTTCGTCGAGACGGTCGGCGACGCGCTGGGTACGTCCGTCGACGCCGCGACGAGCGGAGACGCGGAGACGCTGGCCGACGGGTTGGAGACGGTCGCCGCGGCCGTCCTCGACGCCGAGTTGGACCCGGACGACGACGCCGAGACGGTCCAGACCCTGCTGTCGGCGACGGAGACGCTCGCGGACGGCGTCGACGCCGCCGAGGAGTGGGACGACCTGGAGGTCCGCGAGCAGTTGGCGGCCCAGGGGTACTACGACGTGCTCGGCCACTACAAGGACTTCCCGCCGGAGTGGGCGGCGCTCAAGGAGTGGGAGCAGCGCGGCAACGTGGAGATGGTATTGCTCGCCCTGGACAGCCTGGGTTCGGAGTTCATGGAGCGGCACTGTCTGGAGGCGATCACCCGGATGAACGACCAGGGCGCCTTCGAGGAGATGCACTCGCGGGCCCAGCGGCGCGGCGAGCCGGCCATCGAGGCGTTGGGGAAGATGGCCGCGGACGACGCCGTCGAGACGCTCGTGGACTACGTCGACGAGGACTCCAACCCGCAGCTCCAGAAGGTGACGTTCAAGGCGCTCGGCGAGATCGGCCACACGGACGCCGTCCGGCCGTTGGCCGACCAGTTGGTCGCCGACAACGAGGAGGTGCGGCCGTTCGCCGCCCGTGCGCTGGGAATGATCGGCGACACACGCGCCGTGGCACCGTTGCAGGAGACGCTCCGGACGGACGAAGTCGACACCGTTCGGGCGGCTGCGGCGTGGGCGCTCCGGCAGATTGGCACCCGAGCGGCGCTGGAGGCCGCGAGCGAGGCGACCGACGACGACGCCTACATCGTTGAGTCGGAGGCGGAACGGGCCGCGGACGCACTGGACTCCGACGAGGACGCCGTTCCGGCCTGATCAGAGCAGTTCCCCGACGAACAACAACGCGAAGCCGGCCGCCATCAGCAGTCCACCCGCCCGCCCCAGCCAGGTGTGTTCCGTCAGCTCCGCGGGCGCGATGTCGATGTCGTAGCTGTCGAACTCCGCGTCGTACCGGACGTAGGAGGGCTGCTGGAAGAACTCCAAGGCGACGAGCGCTCCGCCAATCGCGCCGAGCGCCGCGCCGGCCAGCCTGACAGTCTCTGCGAGTTCGACCATACCCGGCCGTCGCCGAGACGGGGAAAAAGCCCACCGAACTTTCTTGAGTGGTGCCGGGACCAACGCCCCCGTGTCCGCTCGCTCCCGCACAGCCGTCCGCGTGTTGCTGTGTCTGTGTCTCTGTTCGTCGCCGTGGCTCGTGCCGGCGATCGCCGGCGCGGACGCCGGCGAGAGCCGCGTCGTCTCCGTCCTGCCGGACCCCGTCGCCGACGACGACGCCGGCGAGCGCGTGACCGTCGCGCTCGCGCCCGGTCCGCACCGTCTCACCGACGGCGAGACGATGGTCGACCTCGACGGCCCCGGCCGGGTCGTCGTGACCCCCGAGCCCGACCGCGTCGACGCTCGTGGCCGCGTCGTCCACGCGGACCTGGCGCTGTCGAACGCGGGCGAACGGCTCACGCTGTTCCGGAACGGGAGTCGGGTCCACCGCGTCGCGTACCCCGCCGCAGAGTCGGGGAGTCGGTACCACGTCGCCGCCGAGCGCTGGCAGCCCGTCGGACTCCACGAGCGGGCGGCCGTCGCGCTCGGCCCCACGAACCTCACGGCGTTCGTCCTCCCGGACGCCCCCACCCCCCCAGTGGCGACACTGCGTGCGGCCGACGACCGACTGTTGTTGGCGGGCTACACGCTCGGCTCCGAGCGGGTCGTCGCCGCCCTCCGAGCGGCCGCCGACCGCGGCGTCAGGGTCAGAGTGTTGTTGGACGCCGACCCGGTCGGCGGAATCGGTCGGCGACAGGCCCGCCTGACGACGACGCTGACCGACGCGGGCGTCCCGGTTCGGCTCGTCGGCGGGGACGGCGCACGCTTCCGGTTCCACCACCCGAAGTACGCCGTCGCGGACGACGAGGTGATCGTCGCCACGGAGAACTGGAAGCCGTCGGGCACCGGCGGCGCCGGCAACCGCGGCTGGGGCGTCCGGATCGACAGCCCGGTCGCGGCCCGCGAGCTCGCGGCCGTCTTCCGACACGACTGGCGCGGCCGAGGCGCCAGGCCGTGGTCGGCCGTCGCCGAGGCGGGCGGGAGCGGAGGCGTCGGCGACGGCCCGGCGACCGGTGAGTTCCCGACGCGGTTCGAGCCGACCTCGTTCGAGGCGAACGCGACGTTCCTGTTGACGGCCCCGGGCAACGCCGGCGGCGCCGTCGCCGCAGTCGTTGCCGCGGCCGACCGCCGGGTCGCGGTGATCCAGCCGACCGTGGAGCGCGGCCGCCTGCTGACGGCGCTGCGCCAGGCGGCCGCCCGCGGCGTCCGGGTGCGGCTCCTGTTGTCCAGTGCCTGGTACGCCGAGGAGGCCAACCGGGGGCTGGCCAACCGGCTGTCCGGGTGGGCCGACCGCGAGAACGCGACGCTCTCCGTCCGGCTCGCAGACCCCGGCGGTGCCTTCGGGAAGATACACGCGAAAGGCGTCGTCGCCGACGACACGGCGGTCGTGGGGTCGCTCAACTGGAACCCGACGAGCGTGCGCGAGAACCGCGAGGTGGCCGTCGCCGTCCGCGACCCGGCGGTCGCCGACTACTACCGACGCGTCTTCGACGCCGACTGGAACGGCCCCGGGGCCGGGACCGCGTTCGTCGGCGGCAGCGTGCCACCGTTGTTGGTGGTCGCAGCCGTCGGTGCCGTCGCCGGGGTGGCGCTGCTGGCCCGCCGCCGGCTCCGATTCGCCGACGAACCGTGAGAAGCGAGGCGTTTACGCCTCGGTGAGGGGCGAGGCGTTTACGCCTCGGTGAGAGGCAATCTGCGGGTCTCTGCCGAGCCTCGGTCGGCTGCGATGGCCGATCAGTCGTCGACGGCCGCCGCCGACAGCTCCTCGTCTAGGTCCGCGTCGCCCATCTTCTCCACCAAGGCGTCGATCACGTCCTCGCGGCGCCCCTCGACGAACTTGATCGAGCCGACGACGAGGTGGCCGCCGCCGGAGACGCCCGCGCCCGGCAGTTCTTCGTTGAGCTCCGTCACCATCTCCGGGATGTCGAGCCGGACGCCGTCCGACCGGAGCACGGCGAAGTCCGGACCGTAGCCGACGGTGATCACCGGCTCGCGGTGCTCGCGGACGAGTTCGTCGTGGAGTTCGCCCGTCGTCTTCCCCGGCGCGGGGTAAGTGAACCGGTGGGCGAAGTTCTCGAGATCCACCCGGTGGAACCGGACGCCGGAGTCCAGCCGCTCGGACTCGACGTGTGGCTCGACGACGGACAGCTGTCGTTCCACGTCGCGCTCGGCCCGGGTCGAGAGGAACTCGACGAGCTCCTCGTGGCGGGCCTCGTCGTCACAGCCGACGTTCAACACGTCCGAGACGACCTGGCCCCCGTCCTTGTAACGGAGCCAGTGGGCGGCGTAGTCCAACGCCTCGCTGACGTTCTCCAGGTCTGCACGGTCGTACCCCTCCTCGTCGGCGAGCGCGACGTAGTCGTCCATCGCGGTCGCAGACGAGCGGTCGGACAGCCCGGCGACCGCCGGGACGTGCCGGAGGTCGTCGGTGATCTCGGGGTGGATCAGTCGAGCGAGCTCGACGCACATCATCCCGGTGGTGACGCGGTAGTCCAGCCCGTGACGGTAGGGGTTGACGTGGGCGTCCAGCAACGGCTCCACGGCCTCCGGGTCCGGGTGGTGGTGGTCGACGACCGCGATCGGGACGTCGTAGTGGGCCAGCTTCCGGTAGGCGGGCACGTCCTCCTCCGTCGACCCGTTGTCCAACATCAGCAGGAACGGCAGCTTCTGGCCGTGTCGGGCCTGACCCTCCAACGCGAAGTTGAGGTCGCGGGTCACGTCCTCCATCTCGTAGAAGGGGGCCTTGCTGGGCAGCCGCTTGAGGCGGTGGCGGGCGGCGTCTGGCGTACCGTGGACTTCGTCGATGAACGCCTCCAGCGCCTGTTGGACCGGGATCGCCGCACACATGCCGTCGCCGTCCGCGTGGTGACGGATCCGGATCGGACGACCCTCCAAGACGGTCTCTCGGAGGAGCCGTGCCACCTCGACGAGCTCCGAGCGGATCTCCTCGAACGCCTCCCACTCTACGAGCGGGTCGACGTCGGCCGGCGTCGCCCGCTCGCGGCGCCCCTCGGCGACCCGTTCGTGGACGTCCGTCGCGGTCTCGCCGTCTAGGATCGTCACGTCGCCGATCTCTAGCTGGAGCGTGCCGTCGTGTGACTCCGCCTCGCCGCGGATCCGGACGGCGTCGCCGACGGACAACTCCGGGTACGCACGGACGCCCGCGCCGGCGAACGCCGCACACGCACGGATACCGGTCTCGTCGCCCACCTGGACGATGGTCGGGCCACCGGTCTGTTTGATCTGGACGATCTCCCCCTCGACCGTCGCCTCGTCACCCACCGTCAGCGAGTCGAGCGGCGTGATCTCCGGGTCGTGTTCGACTGCAGCCGTCTGGTAGTCGTCCGGGTCCGCCGGCGTGAACGCGACGTCCCCGTTGTCTCGGATCTCGTCCAACTCGACGATCAGACGGTCGCCGACGGCGTAGTCGGTGTCGAGACTCGACTCGTGGATCAGCCCAGAGACGGCGTCGGACACGTCGACGAACACACCGTAGTCGACCACACCGTTCACCGTGGCGTGGTAACGGTCCCCCTCGGAGACGTCCGACAGCGTACAGCTGGGAGCGAGATCGAAGACGACGGGGCGATCGCCCCCCGTCTCTTCGGCGTCGTCAGTCATACGCAGACGTAGGGTTATCACTCGTGTTAACCCTTCGATGTACTCTCTCGTGTGCGGGCGACGACCGCGCGACCAACGGCCCACACAGTTTCGATATAGCAAAATGTGATTTACGCGTCGTCACTGGGACACGACCCGCCCTGGCGTCGCGGTCACGAGAGCTCGTACACGTGTCGCTCGTACGTCTCTCGGACCCGGCCGCCCCAGTTGTGAGTGTAGGTGTCGATGATGTCGTCGGCCACGTCCCCGCGGAGGTACTTCACGACGCCGCGTTCTCCCGTGCGCTCGCGGAGGTGCGTGGTGAAGAAGTGGCGGAAGTAGTGGGGCGTGACGTTCTCGGTGACGCCGGCGCCCTTCTCGTACCACCCGACCCGGCGGGCGTGTTGCCTGACGACCCGTTGGACCTGTTCGGGCGTGAGTCGCCGTCCCCACCCGGAGGCGGTGCCGACGAACAACGGCTCTGCCGGCGACGGAGTGTCGGGCCGGATCGCCAGCCACACCAGGAGCGCCTCCCGGAGCTCCTCGTCGACGGGGACCACCGTGTCGCGTTTCCGTTTGTTCGAGGCGGTACGTTCGGCGCCGTTGTACGACTCGCCGACGGACGGCGCCGCGGGGACGAACAACGAGTCGCGTCGCCCCTCCAACGCCGGGCGGTCACCCAGGTCGTACCCCGACACTCCCGACAGAGAGAGGTCTCTGAGGTCGAGGTTGCACAGTTCCCCGACTCGCACCCCAGTCTTCAGCAGCGTGACGATCAGCGCCCGCTCCAACGGGTGGGTGACGCCCGTCAGGAACGACCGCATCTCCGACACCGTCAGCTCCCGTCGCGCAGGGTCCGTGTCGATCCGTTCGTCCAACTCCTCCATCACGAGCGCCATCGGGTTGGCGTCGAACGCCCCCACCTGGGTCATGTAGGCGTAGAACCGGTGGAGGTACGCCGCGTACGTCGCCACCGTGGAGTCGGCCAGCTCCGGATCCGTCCGGAGTTCGTGGACGAACGCCGTGCAGTCGCGGTGGGTCGCCTCCCCTGGCGCTCGGTCGCTCCGGTCGGCCAGGAACGACCGGTACCGCCCCAGCACTCGTTCGTACTCCGCGCGGGTGCGCTCGCTCTTGCCGTGGAGCTCCACGTCTCGCAGGAAGAAGGCGACCGGCTCTTCCACCTCCCCGGCGCGTGTGCTACTCACGGCGAACGTACCCCCCCTCCCGGCCGGAGTACGTCACCGTCCCCTCCTCCAGGAGTCGCTCCATCGTCTCGTCGAGCTGTGCCTCTAAGTCTCCGACGACCGCGTCCAAGAGATCGTCCCACGAACACACCCCCTCCGCCGCGAGAACGTCGAGCACCCGGTCTTCCAGCCCGTCACCCCCAGGGTCGGACCCGGGAGAAGCGGGTTCGACGGGGTCACTCTCTCGGGGGGGTTCCACCTCGCTGTCGTCGCTCTCTTCGGCGACCGCCACCGTCGTCTCCAGGCCGAGGTCTCGCCGACCGGCTTGGACCATCGTCCGGACGAACTCGCTCTGGCTCATGTCCAACGCCTCGGCGTCGGCCGCCCACTCCCGCTTCTGTGCGGCCGGCACCCGCGTCGTCACCGGCTCTCGTCGTTCGCTCGTCACGCCAGAACGGTGCGTGGCCGCCCACTTCAACCTGATGCAGGACTCTGTCCTAAAGCCCTAAGACAGGAGTTCGATTCGTGCTGGGGGCGTCGATTCGGCCTGTCGACGGATTTCCGGCGTCTCCAGCGGTTGTTCCGGTGTCTCTCGTGTATTCAGGATCCTGTCTTACTACTTTGGCGGCGTTCAGTGGCGGTCTGCTCTCTTCCCCGCGGGTGGCCGGGCCGTCGATTCGAGTGTAACCGTCGGTGTGCGAGCATTGGTTCGAGCGAGAGACTCTGACGCTCCGTCGTTGGAGCAGCGTTCGTCGGGTCGATTCAGTTCTCTCGGTGTCGTGTCGCCGCTTCACGGTCCCGCCGGGCGCTTGTCGATGCGACAACCGCTCCTCGCTCGAATGCCCCGGCCCACACTCGACACTGACTCTTCCTGACTCGCCGCTGCAGTTCGTCCCGCGGCCGCTCGACAGTTCTCTGGCCACTCCACAGTTCACAGCCAGTGGCTGGGGGACTCGATTCCACCGTCGCTCACGCCACTCACAAACCGTATGTCACTATACGGATTCTCCAGTCGGCGGTGACACACACCGAACGAGAGCACCTGCCGGCGACCGCGCTGGGGCGCGATCCTCAAGCGTGTTAGATCGTCAGCACGACCGAGACGTTCGAGTCGTGGCGGGTGGGTCGTCGTGTGGCACTGGCAGCCGGCGCGGGCGGCGAGAGTGACACAGACGGCGCGAACGGGACGGCACCGCGGGCGACACGGTGATCGAACTGATTGACGTGACGTTCGGCCACGCGACGATGCGGGTATTCGGGACGTGACGCTGTCGATCCAGGCGAAGAATTCGTCTCCGTCGCCGGGCCGAACGGCTCCGGAAGGTTGGCGCCGATGGAGCTGGCGGTGGGGCTGTGCCGCCCGGACCGGGGGGTCCGGCCGTTCGGCGAGCCGCCTCACCGGTTCGATGGTGGCGACCGGACCGGCTACGTCGCCCAACACGCCAGCGCCGTCAAGGAGATGCCAATCACGGTGCGTGAGGTATCCGGATGGGGCGGTTCTCACACTCGGCTTCGGCCGGCTAGACGACGACGAGACTATCTTCGACGACACCATTCAGACTGTCGAGGTGAAGGCGTTCGCGGGCCGGAAGGTTACCCAACTGTCCGGCGGCCAACACCAGCGGGCGTTCATCGTTCGGGCACTGGCGACCAGGCGGACCTGCTCGTGTTGACTGCCGTCGTCGTCTACGTCCTCGCGGTCGTCGCCGGCAGGCTCCAGAGCCGGCTGGGCAAGGAACGCACCGTCGGGACCGACGGGATTGACGCCGACGCGGACTAAGCCACGGACGCGAGGAGAATCTGGTTCTGCCTCGGTGGGATGATCAGGTGGGTTGCTTAGTGGCTCTGTCTGGTGATTTATCGAGCAATTCTTGCATCAACCTCTCTTCTCTCTCGTTTATAAAGTCCAGAGCGTTCTCTACTCTCCAGAGATCTTCATCGGTCGGAACGTAGTGGCGGTCCAAGTAGTCTTCTCGCCGTGTACTCAGCCACTCTGTGAGCTGACTGTCCGACTTCGACCGGTTCTCACCGGCACGAATGAGCTGTAAGTTCCCCGTGCTCGACCGAAGGTCGTCCAGCCTCTCAGCCTTCTCAATCGACATATTGTACTCGTCCACCAACGTATCCCGTTGTAGCTCGGACTTCGGGAATATGTGATCGAGTTCGTACTCGTAGCTCTCACTCGCTATATCGGGGAAGTACGCGAGAGACAGGACAACTCTCTGTGAGCTGTTGCTCAGAGTCCCGTCACTAAACCACCTTTCGAGCGTACTTCTGTCGAATCCCATCGACTTGTTGTAGTCGTTTAGCTTCTCCTCTATTCGAGACAACGGGAACTCTCGGTCGGCAGACTCTCTGATGATGTTTCTTATACCGCGAATAGTCTGGATCGTTCCGCCGGTGTTCAGGTCACCGTTGGCGACTAGAGAGCACATCCAGTAGAGGATCTTCTGCCTCTCGGAGCGGCCAGAGTTACCGTTGAACGAGAGGTGTGGATTTGAATTATGGTAGAAGTAGTAGACTATCGGGAGGATGACCATCTTGCTCCTTATGTGTGTGGTCGAGAGCCCGTAGCTCTGGAGTAGGTCCAGTGTGCTCATCACCGCCTGCTTGAACTCTCCGTCCATCCACGTCTCTTTCATTTCCCTTAGTGTCTCCTCGTCGAAGTTGGCGAGAGTAAACGAGAGGTTAGGAACATCCGACGCGGTCAACAGTGCGCGGAGAACGAAGTTAGAGTCAAGTTCGACCGTCCCTCTCGCCGCGTGGCTGTTCAGCTTGTCGACAAACTGCTTTATTTCTTCTCTAGCAACTACTTTGTTGTCTACGCCCCGGTCGCTCCACTGGGCAGTAGCAACTGACAACAACATATCCGATTTACTGAGCTGGGTCCCCCCGTCGTTCGCGCGGATGAAGATGTCGAGAATCTTCTCCTGGTTCTCCTCATCCTCCTCAAAGTACGATATCGACTCACGCTGGCAGATCGCGTGGTTGAGCCTCTGTATATTTTTACTGATGCTTCTGTGGACACGTTCCGCATTTATTCCGTCTATCAACTCGATGTTCTCCATAATTTTGTCGGCTTCCTCTGCGAAGTCGTCAACATCTAGGATATCACCTACTCTGTACCAGTATTCGTCACAGCCGTGATCCGGGTCTGGCTTCTTGAATCGGAAGTCAAACTTCCTACCGCTCACCTCCTCGTCAGTCGGGGACGCAATATTCAGGTACAGGTACTTTCGCTCCCAGGAGTCCTTCTTCCTCCTTCTCTTGTTCAGTATCTTCTCCGTGTACGATCCCTTGAGACCGATGTAGAATGATGTGAGCCGCTGCTGCCCGTCTAAGACCAGATTAATTTTGTTTGGATTGTCTTCTAGGCTGTCCCGATGCCTGTTGTTGTGGTACGTAACGTTGTCCAGTTCGTCGGGGTGAATCGGATCCCCAATATAGTTTTTTATAAATTTGTACTTTATTCTGCTCTTCGAGAACTCACCGCTGACCCTCCAGAAGAGAAAAGACCCGATTGGATAGCCTCTGACGACGGAGTCGAATAGGTCGAGAATCTGGTCTGAATCCCAGACGAACTCTCTCTGAATCGCAGGAACGAGGTAAGTGTAATTCACATCATCTATAATACTGTCTATTGTTGTGGTCTGGTAACCCATAAGGAACGATAGACTCCCCTAGGTTATAAGAGTTTTCTACTGAAGACACCAACTGTTCCGAACGACCGAACTGTCGAGACAAAAACCGAGAACAACTGAGCCAGAGGGATTGGTCGACCCCACCTCACTCCGTTCGCCGCCGACTCAGCCGCCGCCGGATCACTTCCTCCGGTGCGTCGTACTCCTCCTCGTGGCGCACACACCGGCTGAACCGACCGTCGTCGTCGACGACGTGTCTGTCCGGGTGTTCCTCGTTACAGACGGAGCCGAACTCCTCGCGCAGGAGTGCGGCCGCGTCGGCGTCGTCGCCGCCGCGGGCGGCGTCGACGGCCTCGTCGATCACCGACTCCGCGTCGTCCAACTGAATGTCCTCGAACAGGTCCGCCGCCGTCTGGGCCACGTCCTCGCCGACGGACTGGCCGATCGCGGCCCGCAGTCGCTCGATCAGCCCCTCGTCGGCCTGTGACCGCGCCCGCAACACCGTGTGGAACTCCTCGATTCCCTCCCAGGCCCGCTCCGGGAGGTCGTCGTACTCGTCGGGCCGTACCTTCGCCGGACACCGCGTGACGAACCGACAGCCCGCAGGCGGGTCCCGCGGCGACGGCGGCGTCCCGCGTAGCGTCACCCGTTCGCGTTCCGGCCCGGCGCTGCCGGGAATCGCCGACAGCAACGAGGTCGTGTACGGGTGCGCGGGCTCCGTGTACACGGACTCCGTCGGTCCTAGCTCCACGACGTTGCCGAGGTACATCACGGCCACACGGTCACAGATGTGCCGGACGACGCTCAGGTCGTGGGCGATGAACAGGTACGTCAGCCCCAGCTCCGACTGGAGGTCGTCCAGTAAGTTGATGATCCGTGCCTGTACGGACACGTCCAGCGCCGACACCGGTTCGTCTAACACGATGAACTCCGGCTCCAACGCCAGCGCTCGGGCGATCCCGATGCGTTGACGCTGCCCGCCGGAGAACTGGTGGGGGTAGCGGTAGTAGTGCTCCTCCCGCAGCCCCACCTTGTCGATCAGCTCGAACACGCGGTCGCGGCGTGCCGCCGCCGTCTCCCAGTCGTGGGCGTCCAACGGCTCCCGGATGATCTCGCCGACCGTCATCCGGTCGTTCAGGCTGGAGTCGGGGTCCTGGAACACCATCTGGGCGTCCCGTTGCCACTCCCGGCGCTCGCCCCCGGAGATCTCCGTCACGTCCGTCCCGTCCGCCAGGACCGCTCCCTCCGTCGCGTCCTCCAGCCCGAGGATCGTCCGACCGAGCGTCGTCTTCCCGCAGCCGGACTCGCCGACGACACCCAGCGTCTCGCCCTCCTGGAGCTCGAAGCTGACGCCGTCGACGGCCTTGACCGGGTCCGACAGGACGCTGCCGTCGTCGTAGTACTTCTTCAGGTTCCGTACCTCCAACAGCGTCTCCTCGCCCGCGGTCTCTCGGGTCGTCTGTGTGCTCACAGTTGCTCACCTCCGTCTGCCGCCGCGTCGCCGTCCGTGTCGAACGTCGCCTCCGACGGCGAGTGACCGAACTCCGACTCGTGGAGCAGACACGACGCCGTGTGTTCGGCCGTGCCACCGCCGACCGACACCGGCTGCGGGTGGACCTGCTCGCAGGCGTCGAACGCCGCCGGACACCGGGAGGCGAACCGACACTCCTCCGGCTCCGCCGTCGGCGTCGGCACCTCACCGCCGATAGTGGGCAACCGGTCCCCCTCGGCCGTCCGGCCGGGGATCGACGCCAGCAGTCCACGAGTGTACGGGTGCTGCGGGTCGTCGAACAACCGGTCGACCGGCGCCGTCTCCACGATCTCGCCGGCGTACATCACGTTCACCCGGTCTGCGATCTCCTCGATCACGCCCATGTCGTGGGTGATGAACAGGATTCCGAGGTCCTCCTCGCGCTGCAGGTCGTCTAACAGCTCCAGGATCTGCGCCTGTATCGTCACGTCCAACGCCGTCGTCGGCTCGTCACACACCAACAGGTCCGGGTCACACGCCAGCGCGATGGCGATCACCGCTCGCTGGCGCATCCCGCCGGAGTACTGGTGGGGGTACTCGGTGAGCCGCCGCGGCGCGTCCGGAATCCCGACCGCCTCCAACAGCTCGATCGCCTCCGCACGTGCCTCCTCTCCCCGGAGGCCCTGGTGGATCCGGAGCGCCTCCCGGATCTGGTTGCCCACCGTGTACACCGGGTTCATCGAGTTGATCGGGTCCTGGAACACGATGGAGAGGTCGCCACGGTACTGCTCCCAGGCGCCCTCGGTCAGCTCGTTGCCCCGGAACCGGATCGACCCGCTCTCGACACGACCGGGATCGTCGATCAGCCCGAGGATCGACCGTGCCGTGACGGACTTCCCGGAGCCGGACTCGCCGACGAGCCCGACCGTCTCGCCCGCCTCGATCTCTAAGTCCACCCCGTCGACGGCCCGGATCGTCTCCTTGTCCGTGTAGAAGGTGGTGTGTAGGTCCTCGACCGCGAGCAACGGGTCGGCCATCAGGCACCACCCCCACGGCCGGCGGCGTCACCCTCCCCGGTCGAGCTGTCCGACTCGGGGTCGATGGCGTCCCGAATCCCGTCACCGAGGGCGTTGAACCCGGTCACGACGAACGTGATCAGGACGCCCGGGATCAGCGAGATGTGCCAGGAGGCCGTCGTGACGTAGTCCTGCCCGGCGTTGACCGCTCGTCCCCACTCCGGGGTCGGCGGGTTGACGCCCAGGCCGAGGAACGACAGCCCGGCGATGGCGATGATCGCGCCGCCGAGCGTCATCGAGCCGTACACCAGGATGTACCCGGAGATGTACGGCAGCATGTGTTTCCGCATGATCGCGCCCGGCGACTGGCCGAACGACTTCGCAGCGTCCACCCACTCCTCTTCGGACACTTGGAGCGCCGGCCCACGGAACGACCGCCACATCGCCGGCCAACCCGTCGCGGCGAAGATCAACGCCAGGACGAACGCGCCGGAGTAGATCTGTCCGATCCAGGTGCCAGAGAGGATCACCGTCAGCATGATGAGCAGGAGTAGCTGGGGCATCCCCATCACGGCGTCGGACACCAGGACGACGCTCAGGTCGATCGCACCCTTGTAGTAGGCCGTCACGAGCGCCAGGATCACCGCGAGCCCGGCCGACAGCGTCACCGACAGCAGCCCGATGATGAGCGAGATCCGGGAGCCGTGCGCGATGAACGTGAACAGGTCCTTACCCGTGGGGAGCGTCCCGAACGGGTGGAACCGGCCGTAGTCGTCGTAGCTCCACGGCCCGACGTTGTTCTGGAGAGTGCCGGTCGACTTCGAGCCGAGGTTCGCCTGCCCGACTGTCAGCTCCTCGACGCCGGTCCCGGTGTAGTACTGGAGCGTGTGGCCGTACGGGTCCGCGAGGTTCGCGGCAACGGTCGTCGGGCTCACCGACGGTGCGAACACGACGAGCACGAAGAACATGAACACGACGACGAAGCCGAACTGCCCCCAGCGGTGCGAGCGCAGCCGGTCGACCACGTCGTCACGCGGCGTCCAGTCGGCGACACGGTAGTGCTCCCGGTACCAGTCGTAGCCGACCCACACCCACGCCAGCGTCACGAAGGCGTAGCCGTACGTCAACACGAAGCGGAGGAGCCAGGCGTACATCGGCGACAGCCCCAGGAACGTCCCCTGGTAGCCGGAGCCGGTGTAGTACCCCCGGTTGGGGATCGTCTCTCGGGACAGGAGCGTCGGCACCTGGCCGGCCGCCTCCTCTGCAGCGACGAGGAACTGCGCTCGCCCCATCGTCGGCAACGCCGCCAGCGCGTCACTCAGGACCGTGAGCAGGAACTCCGCGGCCGCGCCGAGCTCCAACAGCAACAGGAAGCCGGCGACACCGGCCCAGAGCAACGCCGGCCGCGGGTTCCGACTCACTCGGCCCCAGAACGGTTCTGCCTCTCCGTCAGCGTGCGTCCGTGACTGTGTCTGTGTCTGTGTTGCCATCTCAGCTCCCCTCGTATCCGACCCGCGGGTCGATCAGCGTGTACAACACGTCCTGAACGATGTTGATGACGAGCAGGAGAACGATGAAGACGAACATCAGCGACCCCACGAGCGGGAGGTCCCCCTGGATCGCCGCGTCGAAGAACAGCTTCCCCATCCCGTTGATCCCGAAGACGGACTCCACGAGCACGCTCCCACCGATCAACAGGAACGCCTCCGTCGTCACGATGGGCACCAACGGGATCAACGCGTTGCGGAAGACGTGTTTCCAGACGATCGATCGGTTCGACACCCCCTTCGCCCTGGCGAAGTCGACGTACTGCTCGTTCTTCGTCTCCAAGACGGCCGTCCGACCGATCCGCATCTCGTTGCCCATCGACGCCGAGCCCAACACCAACGCCGCCGGCATGATCTTCTTGATCGCCGACAGCGTCTGGCCGGGCTCGGTGAACAGGGCGAGCGGGTCACCGGCCATGTAGCTCAGGCCGGGGTTGCCCGTCACTCCCGACGGGAGATCCACGAGGAACGTGTCCCAGTCGAACCCCAAGAGCGGCTCCGAGCCGACCAGCACCGACAACAGGATCACTGCCAGCCAGAAGTTCGGCATCGCTCGCCAGACGATCCCGGAGACGGAGGCGACGTAGTCGGCGATCGTGTTCGACCGGACGCCGGCGTAGAAGCCCAGCGGGATGCCGATGAAGATGGCGATCAACACCGACCAGAACCCCAGCCAGACGGTCCGAGGCAGGAAGTCGATCACCAACGATCCCACCTCCGAGCCGGGGTAGATCAGCCAGGTCGTCCCCAGGTCCAGCGAGTACAGGCTCGTCGACCAGTCGACGTAGTGTTGCAGCGGCGGTTGATCGAGACCCAGCGACTGTCTCGCCGCCTCGTACTTCTCCTTTGTCAGGCGTTCGTTCCCGGACAACAGGTTGGCTGCCGGGTCGACCGGCCCCTGGTAGATGATGTACCAGGTCATCGTGGTACCGAGCCACAACACCGGGAACGCCATGAGAATCCGCTTCGTGATGTACTTCAGTCGTTCCATGTTGCGTCCGTGTTCATCGGGTGGTCGTCTCGTACACTAAAAATCCTGACGGAACGGTAGCCCCCGAACACAGATAATCGACGGCGAGAACGCCTCTAGCCGCCGTTTCTCTCTGCGGTCGATCGGGGAGCGCCGGTCGAGCGAGCTACTCCTGTTCCAGCGTGAGCTGGTCGAACGTCTGGTCTTCCATCGTGCCAGACATCCGAACGTTCACGCGGTCGTTCCAGATGCGCTGGGTGACCGTGTGGACGAGCGGCAGTTCCTGGACGACGGCCCAGTTGATCTCCTCCACCAACCGGTACACCTCGCGGCGTGTGGCCGCCTCCTCCTCGGTGGGGCCACGGTTCGCCTGGTAGCGGTCCCACGCACGGTCTGCCTCGGTCATCAACGGATCGTACGGCGCCTGCGTGGACTCTACCTCGCCGTCGACCGTGTAGCCGGCCGACGACAGAGCCGACGACAGCTCGTCGGGCGTCACCTCGTCGATGGCGACGGCGACGCGCGGCGGACTCTCGCTTTCCTCGTTGAGCGAAACCTGGACGTGGTCCTCCGGGAACTCCGCGTCCAGCGCGTCGTAGACGTTGCTCCGAACGGTGGACCGGTCGTCACCACCCAGGGCCACGTCCGTCGCCTGGACCTGGTAGGTCCACCGCGTGAACATCCCGCTGGGGTTGTCGTACGGCGGGATGAACCGCAGGAAGTTCGACGGGTCCGCGTACTCCATCCCGTCACCCAGCGAGAACATGTCCATCGAGCCGTTGAGCGCCTGGCCGATGATCGTCCCGAAGTCCGCCTTCACGATGTTGATGTCGATGTAGGCGTTCTGGGCCTTGTCGCGCAGCGTCTTCGAGATGGAGTCCCAGCCGCTGTCGCCGGAGAACACCGTGTACTCCACTTCCGCGCGGTTGTCCGGGCCGTAGCCGGCCTCCTCCATCACCTGCTGTGCCTTCTCGAACTCCGTCGAGTCGACGCCGTACATGTAGCCGTCACTGGCGACATCGAGCTGACTGCCCTCACCCTCCTGGTAGTGGGCGTCGTAGTTGTCGACCGGGTTCTCGCCTTCGGCGGCCGGGAACGCCGCCGGCGGGGAGAGGTGGTACGCCGGCTCGTTGAGCCCCTTGTACACCTGGTTGGCGATCCGGACCGGGTTGATCAGGTACGCGATCGCCTGCCGGACCGGCTTGGGCGTCCGCGCACAGTTGAACACGATGTAGTCCGTGTCCAGGGCCGGCGCCTCCCCGTAGTTGACGCTGTCGCCGTTGCCCAGTTCGTACGTCCCGACGCGGTAGGTGCCGCGGTCCGTCTCGATGTTGCGGCGGTCCGGGTTGAACTGGGCCGTCGGAATGCCGCCCAGCACGTCGAGGTTGCCGTTCTTGAACCGACTGAACCGAGTCGCCTCGTTGCCGATCACGGTGTAGACGATCTCGTCGATGAACGGTCCCTCACCGTAGTAGTCGTCGAACGCCGAGAGGGTGATCTGGTCTCCCTTGCTCCAGGAGTCCACCTCGAACGGACCGACGCCCGCGAAGAACGGCCCGTCACCCTGCGTGGAGAAGAACTCGTTGTAGCCGTACTCTCCCTCGTACAGCAGACCGTCCAGGCCGTGCTGCTCGTAGTCCTTCGGGTAGGCGACGGCCCCCTCCGGGATCGGGGCGAACGCGCCCCCGGCGACCTGTTGGAGTGTGCCGAGGAACGCCGACTCCATCGTGAACTCGAAGGTGTAGTCGTCGACTGCCTCACAAGCCAGCGTGCCTGGCTTGAACCCGGAGACGCCGTCCATCCCCTCCGTCTCCTCGTGTTGGATCGTCATCGTGCCGCCCACGATGTCGTCCGCGTTGCGGGTCTCCTCTGCGCCCGCGAGCCGCTCCCACGAGTAGACGAAGTCCTGTGCCGTCAGCTCCGTCCCGTCGTGGAACGTCACGCCCTCTCGGAGCGTGAACGTGTACGTCTTCCCCTCGTTGGAGATCTCGTAGTCCGTCGCCAGGTCGGCGACCGGCGGGAGATCCCCGTTCGGGAAGTTCATGAGCGCCGCGTTGTACTGGTTGTACCCCGCGCCCGACCCCTTCGCGTTCACCGGGTCCAGCGTCTGGACCGGCCCCGGCGACGCCAACTGGAGCGTGCCGCCGGTCTCGCTCTTCTCCGGCTCCGGCGTCGGCGAGTCCGTCGCCTCCGGCGTCCCGTCCTCCGTTGGCTCTTCGGTCGCTGTCGATTCGGGTGAGTTACCACCGCTGCACCCCGCCAGTGCCGCGGCCGCGCCCGTTCCGGCCGCCGCAAGGAAACCGCGTCGAGTCTTGTCCTCGGGCATCGTGTGTCTTGGCGGAGAGGCGACTAAAATAGTTTGTCATACGCGCGTACGTTCGGCTACGTGTCTGTATATAGCTCTCAGTCTTGCGGTTTTCCGCTACGGTGTTCCATTCGCCTGAATCTACGGACATTTCACCGCGAAAATCGTACGCAGGGACGTAACTCTGTAGTCACCCGGGCGACACGGGAGTCGACGGTGACGCGACGGAGACTGCTCGGGGGGTTCAGTTGTGGCGGGTGTGCCACTGCCGACTCGTCCGAGACGCGAACTCTGGGACATCGGCCACGCCCCGAGGGCGTGGGGACAGCCCCGACGGAGAGCGGCACGGACGACACGGTCGACGAGGCAAGGGGGAACACCGAGACCGAAGCGCTCGGTGGCCCCTCGTGGAACTGCCAGTGAGACACCGGCGGGGTTTTCGGCGGGGTTTTGTCGGTGGGTGCGAAGGTAGTGGTATGCATCCCGTCGACCGAGACGGCAGTTCGAGTGGCACCCCGATGGCGTCGCTCGCCCGACCACGAGCCGACGAACCGACGAGACTCGCCGTGATCGCCGACCCCCACCTCTCGACGCGCGAGGCCGGCACCTCGAAGCTGTTCGAGCGCACGGAACGCCACGTTCGGACGGCGCTCGCCGACGCGGCCGAGCGCGACCCGGACGCCGTCGTCTGTGTCGGCGACATCACGAAGGACGGCGAGCGGTGGAACTTCGACCGGTTCGACGAACTGCTCGCCGAACACGGCCCCAGTGCCCCGTTCTACGCCGTCCCCGGCAACCACGACGTGCCCAAGCAGGGGTACGACCACGACAACCTCCCGGTGTCGGCGTTCGCCGAGCGGTACGCGCCCGGCGACGGCTTCCCGTTCCACACCCAGGTCGGCGGTGTCGACCTCCTCGGGATCAACTCCGCCGGCGACGAGTCGTTCCTGACGGACAGCCACGAGGGGCTCGTCCGCGAGGACACCGTGGCCTGGCTCCGGGAGACGCTCCCGGAGACGGACGCGCCGGTCGTCCTTTCTCACTTCAACTTCCCGGGGATGTTCGAGCAGATCCGCCGTCACCGCGAACTCGCGGAGCCGGACATGTTCGTCCCGCCGGAGCTCCGGAACCCGGAGCCGTTCGTCGACGCGCTCGCCGACAACGACGCCCCGCTCCTGCTGACGGGCCACCTCCACATGCCGTCGACGACGACGGCGAAGGGGGTCCGTGAGGTGATGGTGCCGACGACCTGTTCGTTCCCGCAGTCGTACCTCCTCGTCGACGTGGGGCCGGAGGGGACGGAGATCAGACTGCTCCCGTGTGCGGACCTCGAGGAGACGGTCGTCGGCCACCGAGAGCGTACCGGCGACTCCGTCACCGCTCGCGGCCTCACGTCGATGGCGGCCGCGCGGCTCGCTCAGTTCCCGCTCGTCGAGGAGTGATGACAGACGCCCCGCAGGTCGTGACCGTCGGCGCCGCGACCGTCGACCGCCACTACGCCGTCTCGAACCTCCCGGCGCCGGACGGCGGCGCGTACGCCCCCGAGGTGACGGAGCACCCGGGCGGCGTCGCCGCGAACGTCGCCCGCGGTGTCGCTCGACTCGGTCAGTCGGCCGGGATCGTCACCCGGCTCGGCGAAGACCCCGTCGGCGACACGGTCGCCGCCGGGCTCCGGGAGGGGGCGTTGGACACGACACACGTCCGCCGCGGACCGGACACCTCGACCCACTGTGTCGTCGTGCGGGCCGACGACGGCACCCGGAGCATCGTCACCGCGGGCGACAGCGTCCGGAACATGCGGCTGCGCCCGACGGACCGCCCGTACCTCGCGGGTGCCGACGCCGTGTTCGTCACCGCCTACGCCCCCGACTGCGTCCAGCGCACACTCGCCGAGTGGGCCACGGCCGACGGGTTCCCGCCCGTCGTGTTCGACCTCTCTGGCCCCTTGGCAGAGCTCGACGGCCGGGGCGCTAGTGAGGCGTCCGTCGACCGTTGGGTGGAGACGGCCGACCTATTCGTCACCGGTCGGGTCGCCGCCGAGTCGTACCTCGACGCGACCGGCGCGGCCGCCGCCGAGACGCTCCGCGGCCGGGGTGTCGCCCGCGCGGCCGTCACGAGTGGGCCAGAGGGGGCGACGCTCGTCCCCGGAGACGGGACCGACACGGTCTCGCTCCCGGCGTTCGACGTGTCTGTCGTCGACGAGACCGGTGCCGGCGACGCCTTCGTCGCCGGCCTACTCCACGCCTGGCTGTTGGGCGACCGCAGCGCTCGCGCGGCCGGGCGATTCGCGGCCGCGACCGCGGCGCTGTCCTGTACCGCCGCGGGCGCCTCCGGCGACCTCCCGACGGCCGACCGAGTGGAATCGTTCCTGGCCGAGCGGTAGCTACCGACGCCGTCGGCGAAGAGTGGCCGGCGCGGACTCACCGGACCGCGCCGGCGAAGAGTGGCCGGCGCGGACTCACCGGACCGCACCGGCGAAGAGTGGCCGGCGCGGACTCAACGAACCTCGTCTGCGGCCGCGACGAGCGCTTCGACCCGATCTTCCGACACCGGACGCCCCACGTCGCCGCCCTCCTTCAGCGCGGTGCCGACGACGACGCCGTCGGCGGTCTCCAAGATCTCGCCGACCGTGTCGCTCGTCACGCCGCTGCCGACGAGAACCGGCGTGTCGAGTTCGTACTCGTCGCGCCGCGCGACGACCGCCTCCAAGTCGGAGAGATCCACCCCGCGGCCGGTGCCGACGCCGGTTACGACCGTCGCGTCCGCCAGCCCGCGTTCGACCCCGTCGGCCATCGACTCCGCGACGAACGACTCCGTCCCGAGCGGCGCGGAGTGTTTCACGTCGTGGTCCGCCAGGACCGACACGTCGGCGCCGAGTCGCTCGCGTTCCCGCATCACCTCGTGGGCACGCCCCTCGATCACGCCCTGGTCCGTCACGCGGGCGCCGACGTGGACGTTCGCCCGGACGAAGTCCGCGCCGACCGCCTGCGCGACCGCCAGATCCGCCAGCGAGTCGTTCCGGAGGACGTTCACCCCGACCGGCACGCCCACCTCGTCGGCGACGACCGTCGCGGCCCGCGTCATCGACGCGACCACGTGTTTCGGTACGTCGTCCGGGTAGAAGGGCGCGTCTCCGAAGTTCTCCACCATCACCGCGTCTACGCCGCCGGCTGCGAGCCGCCGTGCGTCCCGCCGCGCCGCCCGAAACGTCGCCTCGCGGTCGCCGTCGAACTTCGGCGCCCCCGGCAACGCGTCCAGGTGGACCATCCCGATCACAGGGTCAGACTCCAGTAGTGTCACGACCCCCCTTTCACCCGGTTCCCGCCTCACTCTGACGGTTCCGGCGCGGAATCTGTCGTGCACGCGGCGTCAGATCTCCGTCTCGCACGCGACTCGTAAATTACATCTCGCTATAGCGAACCACTGGGTGGGCTCCCGTCTCGCCGCTCGGCAACGGCGCGTACCACGAGGTGGCCGTCGACGGCGTGCAGTTCGGTCCAACAGCCGTGGGAGACTGTCGGACACCCGCGCGGCCGGTCACAGTCACGCCACGAGACTCCGACCTGGAGCGGCGCGAACCCCAGCTCGTGGCGCTCGCAGCCTCCCACGGGAACGCCGGGGCCGACGGCTCGTGTGAGTCACCTCGCTGCGCACGCTGCTCGCCCGCGTCGTCAGTTCGTCGTCGGCGAGTGCTGCCGGTCCGGTCGGGGTGCCGGCTCGCGGTCCACACCGGGCCACCAGTCGATCGACCCGGCGACGACCCGGCGACCGGCTGTCCCGGTCGCTGCCGTGCCGACCGGCTGTCACAGTCACCACTGTCACGACTGGTCTCCCGGTCCGGCCGGATGCGTCGACCACTGTGATCTCCACACCGAACTACGCTCGCTGTAGTGTTGGAACGGTAGCTTCGAACGGCCGGAGCCACGGGTGGTCGCCGACACGACCGACGGCGGGCGCTCCGGGTCCGCGGCGCGTAGCGGCGCGGACACGAACTGGCAAGTGGCTCCGACGCGGAGCCTCGCGCACGACGCAGCCGCCGGAGGTACCGGACCCGAGTGCCGGACTCTCCCGCGAGGAGGCTCGCGCGCCGAAGGAGTCGTTCGACCCCGAGGAGCGCGCCCGGATCCAGGAGACCGTCGCCGAACTGCTCGACCTCTCGGGGCGTGCCCACGCGATGGCCGTCCTCGGCGAGTTCGCCTTCTCCGAGGATCCGCTCCGCTTCTCCGACCTGGAAGACCGGGTGGAGATCGCTCCCGACACCCCCTCTGCCCGCCTGTCCGAGTTTACCGGTACCGGACTCTTGCACCGCACCGCCTACGACGAGATCACTCCGCGCGTGGAGTACACCCCGACCGACCGCGCCGAAGCTCTGTTCCCCCTGTTCGGGTACCTCCGCCACTGGGCAGTGGAGAGTCGGCTCTGAGCCGATCTCCACTCTCGAACGAGCGGGCTGCACGCTCACCGACGCTCGCGCGACCAGCCGACTCCCCCCCGTCGTACGGTGTGTGACGCCGTCGCTCGGGCCGTCCGCACGGGAAAAATATATCTCTCCGTCGGCCCCCAGTAGACGTAACGGATGTCCGACCACAGTCCAACCGTGTTGGTCGTCGACGACGAGCAACAGGTCGCCGACGCCTACGCCCTCCGCCTCCAGATGGAGTACGACGACGTTCGGAAGGCGTACGGCGGGGAGGAGGCCCTGTCCGCCGTCGACGAGACGGTCGACGTCGTCCTGCTGGATCGCCGGATGCCGGACTACTCCGGCGGCGAAGTCTTAGAGAAGATGCGCGAGCGCGGGCTGGACTGTTCCGTCATCATGGTGACGGCGGTCGACCCGGACTTCGACATCGTCGACATGCCGTTCGACGACTACCTGTGTAAGCCCGTCGAGAAGGAGTCGTTGTTCGACGCCATCGAACAGCAGTTGGCCGAACAGGAGTACGACGACGACCTCCAAGACTACTTCAGCGTCGTGTCGAAGATCGGTGTCTTAGAGGCACAGAAGCCGACTTACGAACTCGAAGACAACGAGGAGTACCAGGAGCTGAAGGCCAGAGCCGACGAACTCCGCGAGGAACTCGACCAGACCGTCCAGGACTTCGACGACGTCGAGTCGGCGTTCATGACCATCGACCGGAACTGAGTCCGGTCCCCGTTCTGTTCTCTCTGTCACCCTGCCGTGTCGTGCCCGGCGGAAGTATCGGACAACGCAACACACAAACCCGTCCCGAACCAACGTTCCCGTATGACGTTCCAGCCAGAGGGTGAGCCGGACGACGTGGCCACACGCGTCGACCGAGTCATCGAGGACAACGACGTGGTGTTGTTCATGAAGGGGAACCGGCTGATGCCCCAGTGTGGCTACTCGAAGCGGGCGCTCCAGCTGATCTCTCAGTACGTCGAGGAGTTCGAGACCGTCGACGTGTTGCCCGCCTTAGACGAGTATCGGGCGGCGCTGTCGGACCACTCCGACTGGGAGACGATCCCGCAGGCGTTCGTCGACGGGGAGTTCGTCGGCGGCAGCGACGTGTTGTCCGAACTGGACGAACGTGGCGAACTGGAGTCGACGCTCGCGGCGGAGTGACGGCGGGGCGCCCCTTAAGCGTCTGGCCGACGTACAGACAGACGAGAACTCGCGGACACGCCGGGCGACCCCGGCACCCACACAACACAAAATGTCAGGTCGCGTATACCGACTCCACTCGACGCTCGAACTGCCCTTGGAAGACGTCCACGATCACTTCGACTCCGACCCGGAGCTGCCGCCCGGCGTCGCGGACGTGGACGTGTCACGCCGCAACAACACCTTGATCCTCCAGGCCGTCGCCGAGGACGACAACGACATCAGCAAGTACACCCCCACCGCCCAGTTGAAGGCCAGCGTGAGCGAGACCCGCGTCTACGAGGAGGAGCCGCCCAAGCCCGGCGGCGGCTGGATGCAGGAGGAAGAAGAGGAGATCCCCTCCGAACTCGTGGAGTTCGCCTGCTTCAAGGGCGACCGCGAGACCGTGCTCCAGAACACCGCGCTCCAGTATCCGATGTTCCTCGTCTTACGGGACATCGCGCTCCTGTCCGAGAAGGGTACCCTCACCGCCATCACCGAGGACGACGGGGAGCTCCGTGCCACTCGGATCGTCGAAGGTGAGAACCGTCCCGCGAACGTCGAGGTCGTCGAGTCGCCCGCGAACGGTGAAGGCGAGGGCAGCGGTGTCGACTGGCGGGACAACGACTTCATCAGCGGGTAAGAGCGGGCGGTTTCGGTCGGTCGTTTGTTCCCCTGCGGACGTAGGGTCGTGTCGTGCGTTGTAGTTCTGTGATATATCGCTACAGTCGTCCCGTCTGCAGGTGTGAAGAACGAACTGTGCGACGGGGACGTGATCCAGGAGATCGACTACTGCTGACGGCACTCCGGAGTCGAAGATGAGCGACACCGTTCGGCGCTGGGCGTACTTCGCAGTCGAGGCAGCCGCGGCCGTCGCGGTCGTCGTCGCCTCGGCGCCGCTGTACACGGTGTTGCTCCTGTACGCCGTCGACGCGGTCGTCGGGACGCTGGCACACCAGGTTCGGGTCGCACTCGCGGCGCCGCGACACGAACACGCGCCGACGGAGCCGCCGGCGTTCGGCGCGACCGGCCGTCCGGGGCCGTTCCGCCACCTCCTACCGAAGGTCGGGACGGTGCGGTTCGTCAGGTGGCTGCCACCGGTCTCGCCCCACAACCTCCGGATCGCGGCGCGAGGGTGTGTCGCACTCGTGGTCACGGCTGGGATCCCGGTCGTCGCGGCGGCGTTCGTGATCCTCCCCAACGGCGGGTGGCGAGTCGTTGCCGAGTGGCCCGGGGCTGCCGTGCTCGCTGGCGGTGTCGTCGCCACCGTGGTGAAACGGGCTCCGACGATCGCCGCCGCGACGACCGACCCACGAGCGACGGCAGCGACGCTGATCGAGCGGGACTGGCGGCGGCCAGAGACGTACCGGCCGGTCGCCCCGCTCGTGGTCTTCTTCCCGATCCTGTTGTTGGACACCGCGTACACGAGCGGAGAGGTACCGGTCGCCGGACTCTCGGCGCTGGGAGTGGTGATCGCCGCAGTGCTGTTGCTCGCGCGGGTGATCTACGGGCTGCGGCTGTCGGGCGAGGAGACGCCGGCGGTCGACGGGTCCGCTTGGAGTGTGACTGCGCCAACGGGGAGTCCGACGGCGACGTTCCGGCCGCGACGGCGGGCGGTGTGGCTCCTCGGCGCGCTCGACGGCCTGTTCGGGCACGTCGGCTGGAGCCCGGAGACGGTCGACGAGTACACCGCGCCGTGGTGGGTGCGGTGGGGGCGGAGCCTCCTCTCGCGTGTCCTGCTCGTCGGTACCGCCGCCGTCACGGGGCTCGTCGCCGTGACCGCGACGCGACCGACTCCAATCGGGATCGAGACGGCTGTCGTCGCCGTCACCGTGTCGGTCGTCGTCGCGGTCGGACTCCTCTGTCTGGTCGGGGTCGTCCAGTTCGACCTCGCGTTCGGCAGACTGGAGTACCGACTGTACGACGGAGCGTTGGTCGCCTACGACACCCGACTCGACGCGCCACAGTGGCGCGCGTCACTCGCCGCGGTAGAGGCGGTGCGTGTCGAGCGTGGACCGCTCGTCGGGCCGCCGGGCGTGAGCGTCGGGGCCGTCGCTGTCCCCCGGCACGAGGCGGCGGCGACACCGCCGTACTGGTTCCACGAGACGACGCTCGTCTGTCTCGCCGAGCCGGATCGTGTCGCCGACAGACTCCGGGCGGCGGTCCGACGTGGCGCCGATCCGTCGGCGTGAGGCAGTCGGAGCTACCCGTCGAGTCGTCCGTAGCAGTGCTCGAACGGGACATCGCTGTCCACACAGGGCTGTGAACAACAGGTGGCGACTGTGCGTGACTGTGTTGGCTGAACGATCCAAAAAGAGCTAAATTACAAGTCGTAGACTTTTTCCTACAGTTTCTAATTTGGCCATGTGAAGCGACCAAGCATCGAATTTAGACGGGATCGCACTAGCGGGAGATTCTGGAAAAGGGGGTTCGAACAGAGACAATGAGCTACTTCGATGTCTCCAGAGAGGAGATTACAGAGGGGTCGATCCCGAAGGCAATTCTCCTGATCGCAACACCGCTGTTCGCACAGAATCTGGTCCTGACGGCGAACCAGATCGTCGACCTGTTCTGGCTCGGTCAGTTCAACGCGCTCGCAG
Source organism: Halobaculum sp. MBLA0143 (assembly GCF_041361465.1). Lineage (NCBI taxonomy): Archaea > Methanobacteriati > Methanobacteriota > Halobacteria > Halobacteriales > Haloferacaceae > Halonovum > Halonovum salinarum. The sequence goes on along the minus strand of NZ_JBGKAC010000001.1, from coordinate 1,147,760 downwards.
TTGCTGCGGTGGGGCTGGCGAGCCCGCTCGTCTGGCTGCTGATCGGGATCTGTATCGACGTCCCGTTCGCGGGGACCCGGATTCTGTTCGCCCAGCGGTACGGAAGCGAAGACGAGATGGGTGCGAAGCGAGTCGCGTTCAACGGGCTCCTCGTCGCAGTGGCGCTCGGGCTCCTCCTCGGACAGCCAGTCCGCTTCCTCGCAGGTGCTGCTGCGCCGTTGCTCGCGGAGTTACAGCCACAGTCGGGCGGCACCGCCGTCGCCGAAATGGCAACGGCGTACATCCAGATTGTCGCAACCTGGATCTTCCTCGCCGGGCTCGGCGACGTTGCGGAGGGGTGTCTGCTGGCCCGTGGAAACTCCCGAGCGACGCTCGTCATCAACGTTCTGGTCGTGGTGGCGAACCTCACTGTCGATCCGTTACTGATCTTCGGAGTCGGTCCACTGCCGCAGCTCGGTATTCGGGGAGCGGCCTACGCGACTGTCGCCAGCTACCTCGCTGGCTTCGTCGTCGCGGGTGTGCTCGCAGTCCGGGACGGCGACGTGTACTCGCTCGCAACGGCGAAGCCACGCTGGAACGAACTGCGAGAGATCCTCGACATCGGGTCCCCGAAAGTCGTCAGTAGCACCGTCGGGAACGCGGTTTCGATGGCCGTGTTCTTCGTCGTCTTCACCGTCGGTGGTGCCGCGGGCCTGACCGCGTACACCGTCGGGACGCGGGTCTCGGCGGTCGCACTGCTCCCCGTCGGTGCCGTCGGGTCGGCAGTGTCGACCGTGACGGGGCAGAACATCGGTGCAACTGAGGCCACACGGGCCAAGGCTGCCGTCTACTCCGGATTGAAGATCAGTGTGGCCGGAATGCTGTTGCTCGGCGGAGTCCAGTTCCTCGCCGCCTCGACCGTCACGAAGCTGTTCGTCCCGACGATCGGCGAGCGTGAGTTGGCGCTGTCTGTGACGTTTGTGGAACTACTTGCGCTCTCGTATCCTGCTTCGGGAGTGCTCAAAGTGGTATCTTCGGGGTTCAACGCTGCCCGGCGGACGCGAACGTCGATGATGTTCCGGATGGCCAACAAACTCGTACTACGCCTTCCGTTGGCAGTGATACTGGGCGTGATGCTCTCGTACGAGACAGTCGGAGTGTTCTGGGCCCGTGTCGGCTCGTCAGTCACCATCGCAGCCCTGTTCCTCACCTACATTCTCTACGAGATGTCGCAGGGGATGTACACGAGTGCGGTAAAGAAACACGCCGGGTGAGATGTCTCTGAGTCGACTCAGTCCTCGAACTCAGTCAGGGTCGACTGGCGAGCGTTGAAGACCCTGTCTGTGATCTCACCGACGAGCGGATCTTCGATGGCTAACTGCTGTTCAACTGCGTCTGAAGTCATATCTGTGAACATGGCCTGTTGTAGTACTACTATAGATATTTAGAAATTTCTATTTGATTTTCTAATTTCTCAGTACTTCTTCTGTGCTGACAGCTCCAAGTCGGTAGGTTCGGCCGGGGCACGCCCAGGCGAGAGGTGGATAACAGTGTCTACCGCCACCGCCTCTCAATCCGAGTCCACAAGACACTTCAACCCCCTAATTATATCTCATTACACGATGTCCCAGACGACCGAGTTCCCCGACTACCTCGACGTCGACTACACGAGCGGCGAGGGGGAGTCACCGGACGAGTACCCGAGCATCGAGCACAAGATCGAGAAGGCGTTGGAGGTCGTCGAGACCGGCCTGGAGGAGTACGACAACCCGGCGGTGATGTGGACCGGCGGCAAGGACTCGACGCTGACGCTGTACTTCGTCAAGGAGATCGTCGAGGGTCGGGACGACTTGGAACTGCCAACCACCGTCTTCATCGACCACTTCCAGCACTTCGACGAGCTGATGGAGTTCGTCGAGCGGTGGGCAGACGAGTGGGATCTGGAGGTGAAGTACGCCCGGAACACGGACGTGGGCGAGTACGTCGACGAGAACGGGCTGGACCCGGGTGACGACATCCCGGTCGCGGACCTGTCGGAGCACAACCGACACCACATCCGGGACATCCTGGAGTACGAAGACGAGACGTTCCCGTTCCTGTTGGACACGTACGTCGGTAACCACCTCCTGAAGACGGTAGCGCTGAACCAGGCGCTGGAAGACGAGGAGATCGACGGGATCATCTCCGGGATCCGGTGGGACGAACAGGAGGCCCGGGCAGACGAGACGTTCTTCTCGCCGCGTCACGACCCGGACATCTACCCGCCCCACGACCGCGTCCAGCCGATCCTCCAGTTCGAGGAGGCGGACGTGTGGGACGCGTTCTGGTACTTCGTCGTGCCGGAGACGGTCGACAACTACCCGGACGACGGCTACGTCCCGCAGGACTACGACGACCTGCCGAACGGGCTGACCCACGAGGACATCCCGGTGTCGCCGAAGTACTTCGCCGGGTTCCGGTCGCTCGGCTCGGAGATCTCCACGGACAAGTCCGCAGAGGAGCCGGCGTGGCTCCAAGACATGGAGAACACGACGGAACGCGCCGGCCGCGCACAGGACAAGGAGGACCTGATGGAGCGGCTGCGGGACCTCGGCTACATGTAGACTACGGGCGGGCGGGGCCGGCCCCGCTCACCCGTCGTCCGGCTCGAACTCCACCTGCGTGAGTTCGCGGTCCAGCGCACAGAAGTCGTGTGGGGGGTCGCCGTGGACCTCCGTGATGCGGTACTCCCGGTCGAACTCGGCGCCGTCCGGCTCGCAGTACGGGTGGCTCGGGCACTCGACGTGCGGGCACGACCCGGCGAGGCTCGCCTTGCTGCCGGCGTACGCCGCCTTCGACGGGACGTTGACCGTGACGGAGGCGGGCTCCACCTCGACGGCCCGCACCCCGGCGTCGTGGACGGCACACTCCAGCGTCTGGGTGTTCTCGCGCACGTCGGCGACGCGGTAGCGCCGACCGACGACGAGATTGAGACACTGCCCCCGGTAGGGACAGCCCTCGCAGGCGTCCGACTCCCCTTGGTAGACGAACTCCGTTCCCTCCTCTGCGAGCCGCGTGCCGATGAGCGTGACAGTGGGCATGCGGCACCGTTGTGGGGGCTGGCATAAATGTCCGCCGCGACGAACGACGGACGCGACCGTCGAAGTTCGTCGTTTCGATTTTCTTAAATCCGTGGGGTATCGTCAACCACTGGCATGCAAGCATCGGACTTCGACTTGGAGGGGGACCTGACGTACGGCTCACAGGCGGGCGTCAACGAGTTCCACGCCAACCGGATGGTGACGTTCAACGCGGACGCCATCGGGTTGTTGCGTCAACAGTTGATCGACGCCGTCGGGACGGACCAGGCCCGGGAGCTCCTGCTCCGATTCGGCTTCCAGTCCGGCTACGCAGACTACCTCCAGATGGAGACGGGGTACGACTGGGCGACGCCGGACGACCTGTTGGAGGTCGGGCCGGCGCTCCACACCCAGGAGGGAGTCGTGGCCGTCGAGCCCGAGGAGATGGAGTACGACCGCGAGGCCGGGGAGTTCTACTTCGAAGGGCTGTGGCACAACTCCTACGAGGCGCAACAACACGTCATCCACAACGGCGTGTCGGACGAGCCGGTGTGTTGGAGCCTGATGGGGTACGGCTCGGCGTGGTGTTCCGGCTTCATGGGCGAGCCCGTCCTCGAACTGGAGACGGAGTGTGTCGGGATGGGCGACGACGTGTGTCGCTGGGTGATCAAGCCGATCGACGAGTGGGACGACAGAGCAGAGCCGTACGTCGCGGCGTTGCAGGACTTCTTCGAGGAGGTGTAAACGATGGGAGAGAAACTCATGGAGATGTACAGCTTCGTGGAGGAACACGCCGGCCTGTCGGGGAAGATCGAACTGGCGAAGGAGACGAACCTCCCGGGGACGAAGGCGGCGACGGCGCCCGACTCCGCGGAGAATCTCGAACGGTTCCGCGAGGCGGTCGCGGAGATCACCGGCGAGGAACCGCCGGAGCCGTAGTCAGCCGTCGCCGACGAGTCGGTCCAGTTCGTCGAGGTACGCGTCCCGCGGGACCTGGTAGGCACTGCGGTGGTCCACCTCGCCGGCGGCGAAGCGTTCTGCGACCTCCATCGCGCCCGTGAGCCCGCTCTCGCGGTCGTCGTAGACGGTCTTCTCGACTTCGACTTCCGGCTCCAGGAACAGCGTGACGTGCCACTCGTCGGTCTCGACGGCGCCGGCGCTGGGGCGACGCCGCCGGGCGCCGTTCGAGAGGTAGATCGTCGGCAGACACGCCGGATCGAACCGGTCGGCGTCGAACACGTCCGGCCGGTACGCCAGGATCACACGGCCGTCGGGCTCCTCGTTCCACAGCCGCCACCCCGTCGGGAGGTCGTCTGACTCCAGTGTCACACCGTGGGTGTTGGCGGTCGGGTCGTAAACCACCTGTCTTCGAAACCGCGACGACGGACTCGCGCACGCCGGCGCGGGGCGCCGGCGGGTACTCGTGTGGGTGTCGGGGGAGCGCTCGTGTGGGTGTCGGGGGAGCACCGACGACGGAGCGACGACCCACAGCGGGGTAGTAGGCCTGGGGTGGGGTGGCTGGCGAACGTGTGTCACCGTGTCTCAGGACCTAGCCGGTGACCACTCGGTGGCGACCGGCGACGGCCCGGGCGTTCGGAACTCCTGGCAAGAAAGGACTGGACACACGTACAGAAATCGAGGGAAAGCGGCGGGTACGGGAGAAGCCTTATGACTCTCGGCCATCTGTTTGTTATCAACTCCCCGGTCCTGCCGCGGGACGGGGGTGACGCCACTCGCCGCCCGCCGTCGGACGTTCTGGTCGGAGACGAAGAGCTGCTGTCGGTGCGCGTGGCGTGTCAGGCGTTAGCAGACCCCACCTCCGTGTGGGACGGCCCGTCGACAGCGACCGACCAACAACCATGACCGGTGAAACACAGACCCTGGCGGAACTCAGCGAGCAGTACAAGCAATCGGTGCCGGAGGACCTCCGGGCCGCGAAGACGTTCGAGTGGTACCTCCAGGAGCTCCGGGAGGACCCGCGGATCGCCCGCAACGCCCACCAGCGCGTCGCGGACATGTTCGACCACTACGGTACGGAGTACGACGAGGACGCCGGCGTCGTAGAGTACCAGATGGCGAGCGAGGACCCGATCCACGACGGGGAGAACGTGTTCTACGGGCGCGAGATTCACGAGTCGATCCACGAGTTCGTGAACAAGGTGAAGTCCGGCGCCCGCGGACTCGGCCCGGAGAAACGGATCAAGCTCCTCTTGGGCCCGGTCGGCTCCGGGAAGTCCCACTTCGACTACCTCGTCCGGCGGTACTTCGAGGACTACACTCGGCGTGACGACGGTCGGATGTACACGTTCAAGTGGACGAATCTGACGGACGTGATCCCGGACCAGGACCCCGCAGACGACACGGTCCGGTCGCCGATGAACCAGGACCCGATAGTGTTGCTCCCACAGGAGCAACGCGACGGGGTGATCCAGGAACTGAACGAACGGCTGGACGCGCCGTACACGATCCGCAACGAGCAGAGTCTCGACCCGGCGTCCAGCTTCTACATGAACGAGCTGTTGGCACACTACGACGACGACCTCCACACGGTGTTGGAGAAACACGTCGAGGTGGTGCGGCTCGTCGCCGACGAGAACCAGCGCCAGTGTGTCGAGACGTTCGAGCCGAAGGACAAGAAGAACCAGGACGAGACGGAGCTGACGGGCGACGTGAACTACTCGAAGCTCGCGGTGTACGGGGAGAACGACCCCCGGGCGTTCGACTACGCCGGCGCGTTCTGTAACGCGAACCGTGGGCTGTTCTCCGGCGAGGAGCTGCTCAAGCTCCAACGAGAGTTCCTCTACGACTTCCTCCACGCCTCCCAGGAGCAGACGATCAAGCCCAAGAGCAACCCCCGGATCGACATCGACCAGGTGATCGTCGGTCGGACGAACATGCCGGAGTACCGGGACAAGAAGGGCGACGAGAAGATGGAGGCGTTCAACGACCGGACGAAGCGGATCGACTACCCGTACGTCCTGGAGTACGAAGACGAGTCGCGCATCTACCGGAAGATGCTGCGGAACGCGGACGTGCCGGACATCCACGTCGAGCCCCACGCGATGGAGATGGCGGGGCTGTTCGGCGTGCTCACCCGGCTGGAGGAGCCGTCGGACGACAGCGTGACGCTCGTCCAGAAGGCGAAGGCGTACAACGGAGAGATCGACGAGACCGACGAGATCGACGAGATGAAGCTCCGAGAGGACGGCGACGAACTCGCCGAGATCGCGGAGGGGATGGAGGGGGTGTCCGCCCGGTTCATCGGCGACGAGATCGCCGAGGCGATCATGGACGCCACCCACCGCGGTCGTGGGTACCTCTCCCCGCTGTCCGTGTTCAACCACTTCGAGCAGAACCTGGAGAACCACGGCTCCATCGCCGAGGAGAAACTGGACACCTACCAGCGGTACTTGGAGCAGGTGCGTGGCGAGTACCGCGACCGCGCCATCGAGGACGTGCGCCACGCGCTAGCGTACGACATCGACGAGATCCAGCGCCAGGGCGAGAAGTACATGGACCACGTCATGGCGTACATCGACGACACGACAGTGGAAGACGAGCTGACGGGCCGCGAGCAGGAGCCCGACGAGACGTTCCTGCGGTCCGTCGAGGAGAAGCTGGAGGTGCCGGGCGACCGGAAGGACGACTTCCGTCAGGAGGTCGCCAACTGGGTGTCCCGGCGTGCCCGCGAGGGGTCCAGCTTCAATCCGCAGGACAACGACCGGCTGCGCCGGGCGTTGGAGCGCAAGCTGTGGGAGGACAAGAAACACAACATCAACTTCTCCGCGTTGGTGTCGGCGAACGAACTGGACGACGACGAACGGTCCGCGTGGGTGGACGCGTTAGTCGAGCAGGGGTACTCGAAGGAGGGTGCCCGCGAGGTGTTGGAGTTCGCCGGCGCGGAGGTGGCGAAGTCGGAGTTAGAGGAGTGATACCGTGACCGACTACATCGACCGCGCAGACGAGGCGTTGGCCGGGGCGTACGAACCCCCGTTGTCGCTGTCGGAGTACGTCGAGCGGGCGCTCCGGAAGCCGTCCGTGGCGGCCCACGCCGCGAAGTACCTCTTGGACGCCATCGAGTCGATGGGCACCCGTACGGTCGTCGAGGAGGGGGAGACACACGAGCGGTACCGTTTCTTCGACGACCCGCACAACGACGGCGAACACGCCGTGCTCGGCAACACGGCGATCCTCAACGCCTTCGTGGACGACCTGCGGACGGTCGCGGCCGACCGCGGGAAAGGCGAGAAGATCGTCTGGTTCGACGGGCCGACGGCCACCGGGAAGTCGGAGCTGAAGCGGTGTCTCGTCAACGGGCTCCGGGAGTACTCGAAGACGGCAGCCGGTCGACGCTACACCGTCGAGTGGAACATCGCCGCGACGACGGCCGACGACCGGGGGCTGAGCTACGCCGGCGGCGACACGGACGACGAGGACGACTGGTACGAGAGTCCGGTCCAGACCAATCCTCTGTCCGTGTTCCCGCCGGACGTGCGCGCAGAGATCCTGGCGGAGCTCAACGAGCGTCACGACGACCCGGTGCCGGTCCGCGTCGACACGGAGTTAGACCCGTTCTCCCGGGAAGCGTACGACGAACTGGAGGAACGCTACCGCCGCGAGGGGACGGAGGGGTTGTTCTCGGCGGTGACGGACCGGCGACACCTCCGGGTGAAGAACTACGTCGTCGACGAGGGCCAGGGGATCGGCGTTCTCCACGCGGAAGACGACGGCAGCCCGAAAGAACGACTCGTCGGGTCGTGGATGCCGGGAATGCTCCGCGAACTGGACGCTCGCGGCCGGAAGGACCCCCGGGCGTTCAGCTACGACGGCGTGTTGTCGCAGGGCAACGGCCTGCTCACGCTCGTCGAGGACGCCAGTCAGCACGCGGACCTGCTGCGGAAGCTGTTGAACGTCCCCGACGAGGAACGGGTGAAGCTGGACAAGGGGATCGGGATGGACATCGACACGCAGTTGATCGTCATCTCGAACCCGGACCTGGACGTGGAGCTGGACCAGTACGCAGACCGGAACGGGCGTGACCCGTTGAAGGCGCTCAAGCGCCGGCTGGACCGCCACGAGTTCCGGTACCTCACGAGCGTCTCGTTGGAGACGGAGCTGATCCACCGGGAGCTGACGGACGAGACGCCCGTCTGGGAGACGGCGGTGTTAGACGAGACGCCGGAGCTGCCGAACAGCCGGGCGACGGACGACGTCACCGTCGATCCGGAGCTGGTCCACGATCACGTGCAGCAACGGGTTCGGGCGCCGCTGACCGTCACCGTCCGCGACGACCGGGGTCGGACCCGCGAGCGGGAGCTGGCGCCCCACACGCTGGAGGCGGCGGCGATGTACGGCGTCGTCTCCCGGTTGGACGGGGAGGATCTCCCGCCGGAGCTGGACCTGGTGGAGAAGGCGACGTTGTTCGACCGGGGGTACCTCCGGGAGGGTGACGAACGGACGGAGGCGGACGCGTTCGAGTTCGACGGCGACGACGGCAGCCACGGGATTCCGGTGACGTACACGCGTGACATAATTGCGGACCTGCTCCACGAGGAGACGGACCGGGCGCACCCGGAGCTCCCGGTGGAGGAGGTGTTGCTGCCGTCGGACGTGGTGAACGCGATGGCCGACCGGCTGTCGACCGCGCCGGTGTTCTCGCGGGCGGAGACGGCAGAGTACGAGACCCGGCTCGCGGGCGTGAAAGACTGGGTGTTCGAGCGGCAGGAGTCGGACGTGTTGGACGCGGTGCTGGCGGACAAGGCCGTCGCCGAGGAGACGGTCGCGGAGTACGTCGAGCACGTGTTCGCCTGGGAGGCGGACGAGCAGGTGGAGACGGAGCGTGGGTCGGTGGATCCGGATCCGTTGCTGATGAAGGTGTTCGAGACGGAACACCTCGGTCGGTTCGAGGACGACGACTACCGGGGCAACGAGCCCGGGTCGACGGTCGTGTCGTTCCGCCGGGAGAAGGTGATCACGGCGCTCAACCGGTTCGCCTGGGAACACCGGGACGACGACTTCTCGATCGCGGACGTGGATCTGACAGAGATCCCGGTGATCCGGGCCGTGCTCGACACCCACTCGTGGGACGACGTGGCGCGGATCTTCGAGGACCTCGACCCGGCACAGTGGGAGGATCCGCCCGCGAACACGGAGACGGAACAGGTGAAGGAGGACACGATCAGACACATGACCGAGAACGGCTACAGCGAGGCGTCCGCCGAGTTGACCAGTCGACGCGTGATGCGAGAGGTGAAAGGCCGATGGGACTGAGTGAGTCACTGCGAGCGGAGCGAGCAGCGCTTGTACACGAACGGGGAGCGAGTCGGCGCGACCGAAGGGAGCGCCGCTCGTACGCGAGCGGGGAGCGGGGCGACCCGCGAGCAGCCAGCGAGTGGCCACGACTCGCCAGTCTGGACGCTCCAGGCGCGCAGCGTGGTGACCGCGGGAACGAGGTGAGCGACAGATGGGCCTGAGAGACGATCTAGAGCGGTTCCGCGAGATCGGCGACGAGCGGCGGCCGGACCTCACGGAGTTCATCCGCGAGGGTGACCTGTCCGGCTCCGGCCGGGACTCCGTTCGGGTGCCGGTGAAGATCGTCGACCTCCCGGAGTTCGCCTACGACCAGCGCGAACAGGGCGGTGTCGGCCGCGGCGGCGACGGCCAGCCGCAGCCGGGCCAGCCGGTCGACGTGCCGGGTGACCCGGGCGACGACGAGGAGGCCGAGGAGGGCGACCCCGGCGAGGACGAAGGGGACCACGGCTACTACGAGATGGACCCCGAGGAGTTCGCCCAGGAGTTAGACGAGGAGTTGGGCCTGGACCTGGAGCCGAAGGGCAAACGCGTCGTCGAGGAGACGGAAGGCGACTACACGGAGCTGACACGGGCCGGCCCCAACTCCACGCTGGACTTCGAGCAGTTGTTCAAGCGGGGGTTAGAGCGGAAGCTGGCCACTGACTTCGACGAAGAGTACGTCAGGGAGGCGTGCAAGGTCGCGGGCGCGGGACCGCGCGACGTGTTCGAGCACTGTCGCGACGAGGACGTGCTCGTGTCGCTGTCGTGGATCCAGGAGGCCGCCGGCGCAGTGCCCGAGACCGAGCAGGACCAGTACGAGTCGTTCGCCGCGTTCGAGGCGGAGGTAGAGCGGACGCCGATCAACGAGCGGATCCGGCGTGACGGGCTGAAACAGGTGCCGTTCCGCCGCGAGGACGAGCGCTACCGCCACCCGGAGGTCGTCGAGGAGAAGCAGAAGAACGTCGTCGTCGTCAACATCCGCGACGTCTCCGGCTCGATGCGGAAGCGAAAGCGAGAGCTGGTCGAGCGGGTGTTCACCCCGTTGGACTGGTACCTGCAGGGGAAGTACGACAACGCGGAGTTCCGGTACGTCGCCCACGACGCGGAGGCGTGGGAGGTGGAACGCGCGGAGTTCTTCGGGATTCGCTCCGGAGGCGGCACCCGGATCTCCTCGGCGTACGAGACGGCCGCGGAGATCTTAGAGGAGTACCCGTTCTCGGAGTGGAACCGGTACGTGTTCGCGGCCGGCGACTCGGAGAACTCCTCGAACGACACGACAGAGAACGTGATCCCGTTGATGGAGGAGATCGACGCCAACCTCCACGCCTACGTGGAGACACAGCCGGGCGGGAACACGATCAACGCGACACACGCAGAGGAGGTAGAGCGCGCCCTAGGTGAGACGGGCAACGTGGCCGTCGCCCGCGTCGGCGACAACGCCGACGTGACGGACGCGATTTACGAGATTCTCAGTACGGAAGAGGAAGGAACATGATCGACAGACGCACCCGCGCCCGCCGTGAGGCGGCGCAGTTGGAGGAGCCGGTGGAACTGGCGAGCGAGCTCGCGCGTCGACTGGGGCTGCAGCCGTACCCGGTCAACTACTGGGTCGTCGACTACGACGAGATGAACGAGCTGATCGCCTACGACGGGTTCCAGACCCGGTACCCACACTGGCGGTGGGGGATGAAGTACGACCGCCAGCAGAAACAAGACCAGCTAGGGATGGGGAAGGCGTTCGAGATCGTCAACAACGACAACCCGTGTCACGCCTTCCTCCAGGAGACCAACAGCCCGGCCGACCAGAAGGCGGTGATCACCCACGTCGAGGCGCACGCGGACTTCTTCCGGAACAACAACTGGTTCGGGCGGTTCGCGGGCGACGACGAGAACCCGGAGGCGGCGGCGATGCTGGAGCGCCACGCCGAGACCATCGAGTCGTACGCCGACGACCCGGAGATCGACCGCGAGGAAGTCGAGCGGTTCGTCGACGCCGTCCTGACGCTGGAAGACACCATCGACCAACACCGCGCGCTGGCGGCCGACCGCGAGGACGGCCCCGACGAGGAAGAACTGCCGGACATGACCGACCGACTGGATCGGTTGGACATCTCCGAGGAGGTGCGTGCCCAGGTGTTCGACCAGGAGTGGCTCGACTCGCAGGGCGAGGAGGGGCTCGCGAACCCCCGGCCAGACGTGCTCGGATTCCTGTTGGAACACGGGAAAGACTACGACGACGAAGAGGAGAAGGCAGTCGACCGCCCGGACTGGAAGGACGACGTGTTGGAGCTGTTGCGGCGCGAGTCGTACTACTTCGCACCCCAAAAAATGACAAAAACAATGAACGAGGGGTGGGCAAGTTACTGGGAGTCGCTGATGATGAGCGACGAGGGGTTCGCGGGGACAGACGAGTTCCTGACGTACGCGGACCACATGGCGCGAGTCCTGGGCTCGCCCGGGCTGAACCCGTACAAGCTCGGCATCGAGATCTGGCAGTACGTCGAGAACCGGGCCAACCGGAAGGAGGTGATCGACAAGCTGTTGCGCGTCGAGGGGGTGACCTGGCGGACGTTCCACGAGGTGATCGACTTCGACGAGGTGGAGTCGCTGTTGGAGCCGGACCCGATCGTCGCCGACATCGGAGCGGAGACCCTGTCGGAACTCGACCCGGAGGACCCGCGGGTGGACGCCGACGGGCTCGCGGCCGCCCGCGAGGGTGAGATCGATGTCGACCAGTACCCGTGGTACGTCCTGGCGTACGAGGGGCTGTGTGAGCGGCACTTCTCGCTGACGAAGCCCCAGAACCGGGGGTTCCTCCGGCGGGTCGGTCGCTCGGAGCTAGAACAGGCAGCCCGGTACATGTTCGACGACGAGCGGTACGAGAGCGTCGCGGCGGCGCTCTCGGACGTGGACTACGCGGCCGGCTGGGACCGGATGCGGGAGATTCGCGAGAGCCACAACGACGTGACGTTCCTGGACGCCTTCCTCACAGACGAGTTCGTCGCCGAGGGCAACTACTTCACCTACGAGTACTCCCAGGCGACGGGCGACTACCGGGTCGCCAGCACGGAGGCGGCGGACGTGAAGAGGAAGCTGTTGCTCCAGTTCACCAACTTCGGCAAGCCGACGGTGGCGGTGTACGACGGCAACTTCGACAACCGTGGGGAGCTCCTCTTGGGCCACCAGTACAACGGCGTCCCGTTGGACGAGAGCCAGGCGCGCGCGACGCTGGAGCGGACGTTCCAGCTGTGGGGCCGCCCGGTGAACCTGGCGACGATCCGGACGGAGTACGGCGAGCACGAACTGGAGGTCGCTCGCCGTCGCGGCCGAGAGCCGGAAGGCGAGGAGGTGGGAGTCAGGATCCGTTACGACGGGATGGGGTTCGAGGAACACGACCTCTCGCCGGAGCTGACGAACCGACTGTCGGCCGACGACGTGGACTACGACACGAAGCCGGACGACTGGCTCGCCTGATCCGGTCCGATTCGTTTTTGAGGGATGGCTCGGCTACGGCGTAGCATGAGCGACTCACGGACGATGGACGAGTGGCTGATCCGGTACCTGATCGTCGGCCTGATCGGGGCAGTGGCCGCCCTCGCGTTGTTGTACGGGCTGACGCTGGGTGAGTCGACGACGGCCGCGGGTGCCGGGGCCGTCGGTGTCGTCTCGACCGCAGTCGTCGTCGGGCTCGACCTCCGGCGCTACCGCGCGGCATAGGCGAAAAGTCAGATAAACCCAACCTGCCCAGATATCACAGACGCGGTTAACCAACTTGTAGCTTTGTCTGAGGAATATGCATAGCTTTATCATTTAGAAAACCGGTGTTGTCTACTATGGTGGAGCCAGAAGACTACGAGTTTGTTGAACCGATGCTGGACAAGGGTCCACTGCAGCCAATATTCAATATCGACTATAAAGACGACTTTGAAAGAGATCTACACGTTCACTCGGCTTTAGTACCGCTGTACCTAAGTAGAGAACTTGACCAAGACTCGAACAACTTATTTGAGTCTCGTGAATTAACTGGATCAATTGCAACGTTCTATGACCGGTCACGAATTTATCACTCGTTATTCAATAACTGGATGAGTTGGAATCTGGACGGGAGACAAGTGCCTTATGCCACGAAGAGGGCAGGAGCCCATATTTTTGCACCTATATATGCACAAGAACTCGAAGGTCCGATGAAATACCATATAGCAACGCTAATACATCTGCTTGATGAGTATCGCGGGTCAGAGGGGAATTGGCACTCCAGGTTATACGATAGTGATGGGGATATCCGAAGATTTCATGAAATGCTGAACACTTGTATTCAAATATCAGAACAAGCTCACAATACGGCAGATAATGGAGAGTTGAACGCAGGAATTGAGTTGGTGACGAAAGGACTGATTATAATAAGCCAGCATCAAAGCTATGCAGAGAGGAACGGGTTGGGTGAGAGCTTTGACGAAGCCTTAGATAGTGGAGAGTTTGACGAGCATCCGAATGCATCTGACATCCGAAATAGTTTCTCTCATGCTGATTATAGGCTTGTGTTTGAAGACGCCTTCGAACTCGATGAAGAAAATATTAATCTGGGGGTAGGTAACAGTGATATTGTGAGGCCTATAGATAGTATAATTTCTTACATTCACAGACAGATGTCATTAATGTACTCTTTTATAACAGGCGTCACACTTGGTCTGTACCACATCTCAATAAGTGAAGAATATGACGACCAGATAGGCGTTCTATGGAACGTCCTGCCTGGGCAGGTCAGTGAAGAAAATATCAAGAAAATATAACTCTTTTATTATCTCAACCTAGACCGCCTCGTCCAGCCGCCGAACCTCCTCGTCGGTCAACTCGATTCCAGCGGCGGCGACGTTGTCCGCGAGGTGGTCCAGGTCGGACGTGCCCGGAATCGGCAGCGTCACCGGCGAGGTAGCCAGCAGCCACGCCAGTGCGATCTGGTAGCGGGTGGCGTCGTGTGCGTCGGCGACCGCGTCCAAGTCGTCGCCCACGTCGTCCAGGTCGCCGGCGGCGATCGGGTACCACGGCAGGAACCCCACGTCGGCGGCCTCACAGGCGTCCAGTACGGGCTGTTCGTCCCGGTAGCCGACGTTGTAGCGGTTCTGGACACACACCACGTCGACGACCTCGCGGGCGCGGTCGAGCTGTTCGACGGTGACGTTCGACAGCCCGACGTGGTCGACGACCCCCTCGTCGACGAGTTCGGCGAGCGCGGTCACGCTGTCCTCGAACGGCGTGTCCGGGTCCGGACGGTGGAGCTGGAGCACGTCGATGCTGTCGACGCCCAGCCGGTCTCGAGACACCAGCGCCTGGTTCTTCAGGTAGTCCGGGTCGCCGTGTGCGAGCCACTCCGTCTCCGTGTTGCGCAGCAGGCCGGCCTTCGTGGCGACGACGGCGTCGTCCGGCACGTCCGCCTCCCGGAGGAGGCGCTCGGACACCCCGGGGCCGTAGGAGTCTGCGGTGTCGACGAAGTCGACGCCGTGGTCCAGCGCCCGCCGCGCGACCGTCCGGGCGTGGTCCTCGTCGTCCGGCGCGCCGACGATCCCCTCGGCACACAGCCGCATCGCGCCGTAGCCCATCCGGTTGACCGTCAGTCCATCTGCCAACTCGTACGTTCCCGCCGCCGCGGCGTCTGCGTCCGTGTCTGTCACGACCGATCGGTCGACCGCGAGCCGCCTGGCTCTTGTGATTGCGGAGCCACGGCACGGAGTCGCGTGGCGACGCACGCCACGCGAGACAGTGAGAGTCGCGCGCTGGAGCGTAGCTCCGCGACGCTCTCCGGTGACACCCCGGCTGTATTCGCCGCAAAACACTTACCGAACTCCCGTGTCGTGTCGTGGTGTGCGACGAGAACGACAGACGGCCGGCTTCGGCGAGATGGCGGCGACGATGTCGCGGGCAGTCGGCCGGCCACGACCGCCGTCGCCGGACGAGGAGTGACCCGGACGGCGCGTCCCGTGCCGTTACGCTCCGACGACCAGGACTCGTCGGAGTCTTCTCGAGCCGTCCCCCCGGAGTCACTCGTGTGAGTGTGATCGCCGGGAGCCCCGTCGCGGCTGTCGGCGCCGTCGAGGCGGCCGTCGGCTCAGCCGAACGAGAGTCGGCCGCCCGCGAGTTGGAGCGCGAGCCCGACACCGAAACAACCGAACAGTAGGCCGGCGGTCGGGAACGTCGTGGTGCGCCAGGTGGCGGCGCCCAGCCAGGCGAGGGAGAAGGCGACCGCCGCGATCACGAGCCCGCCGGCCGCCAGCGCGTCCCGTCGCGGGTCGTCCCCCCCGAGACCGACCCCGATCAGGAGCGCCCAGACGGCCAGCCAGACGAACGGATCCGCGAGCGCCCCGGCGTTCACGTCGACGGCGAGCCCCGCGAGGAACGCGACGGCTCCGACCCCACCCAGCCCGAGCTTGACCGTCTCACTCGACAGCACGCCAACAGGTCTGTCCCGAGGCGGTGTTAAGCGTTGCCGTGGTGGTGCACTCGGAGCCGGCCGGCGATGCCAGCACACATCGTGGTGAGTCCGATCATGTTCTCACCTCGTTGGAATGCATGTAGCCTCATAATATAAATCTCATGTAGCAGTTCTAATCTTTATCTTCAAAAATTACACACATCGTCAGGGATTCCCACCCGTCCGTTATCACTGTAGACCAAAGAAATGGTTAATAATTAGACTACTGTACCTACATAATTCCAATAGTTTTTGTTCACGAGTTCCTCATACGGGTGTGTGAGAGAACATATCAGCCGAACTGGGTCAACCGAGGATAGAGACGTCGGCGGCGACTACGCAGTGAAGACTGACGGACTCACCAAGCGGTTCGGCGACACGACAGCCGTGGGTCGGATCAATATTCGTATCCCGAAGGGTGAAGTGTACGGGTTCTTGGGCCCGAATGGTGCCGGGAAAACGACGACGATGCGGATGTTGACAGGACTCACACGACCGACCGACGGATCTGCGGAAGTGGCAGGTGTCTCCGTCGCTGATCGGTCTGAGCTCGCTCCTAGAATCGGGTACGCGCCGGATACGCCGCCGCTGTACGAACAGTTGACCGGCTGGGAGCAGATTCGGCTCGCAGCGGACGTGTACGGAGTCGACGACGACGAGACGGACACCGAACAGTATCTCGCGCGCTTCGACATGCTGGAGGACGCACATTCCAGAATATCCGGGTACTCGAAGGGAATGCGTCAGAAGATCAACGTCATCCAGGCGGTAATTCACTCTCCCGAAGTCTTGTTCCTCGACGAGCCGACCGGTGGACTCGACCCACGGGCCGCGAACAAGATGGAAGAACTCCTCTCAGAACTGTCCGAAGCAGGGACCACGATTTTCCTGTCGACGCACATCTTAGAGGTGGCTGAACGGGCTGCCGACAGGGTCGGGCTCCTGCACGAGGGAGAGCTGCTGACTCAGGAGTCGCCGGAGGAGCTGGTGGCCGACGTGGGCGAGTCGGAGGACAGCGGTCTGAACGAGGTCTTCCTGAAGCTCACCCAAGAGCGTCGGGGTGACACAGAGTGACACCGGGAGTGTCTGGCGACTCGGTCCGGCGTGTTCTCACGGTGATCCGTTTCGACGCTCGCCGTCGCCGCCGTGAGTTCGAACTACTGACAGTACCGATCGCCTTCGTACTGTGGGGGTACGTCGCGTTCCGGATCATCCAGCCCAACGGACAGGGAGCACTCTATTTCGGTGAACAGTTTCTGGCAGGCGACCACGCGGCGGTAGCGACAGCGGTCGTCAAGACACTGGTCGGTGGCCTGCTGGTCGTTGTGGTTGCGACCGTGTTCGACACTGTGAAGGGTGAAGCGGAACTGTCCAACGGCGACAGGGGGCTGATCGTTCGCCTCACTGTCTCCGAGTATCTCGCTAGGCTCACACTCAGAAACGTCAGCTCGAAGCTGTTCGTGTTCGGGCCTCCGGTGGTCGCCGGCGCGGGTGCGTTCTACTACGGCTCTCGTGCGCTCCTGCCGTCGGTGTCGCTGCTGTTGATTTCTCTCTGTGTGATCCCGCTGGGCGTCGCACTGGGATACTCCTTGGGACTTGTAGGGTTGTCGTCGGTCCAGGCGGCCGATCTGGAGGCCGAACAGGAGACCATCTTCGGGTTCGTCACCGTAGCTCTGCTCGGATTCTTTATAATCAGCTGGAATCCCATAGTGGAGGGGTTGGTCGCCACCCCAGTCCGGTTCGTCGGTGTCGCAGGGCTAGCTCTGGTGCCACCGTTCGACGCGCCACTCGGTGAGGCGCTACTCGGTGGGGCTGCGTTGCTGACGGCGACGGCGGTCAGTCTCGTCGGGTCCGCCAGCGTGGCCGACCGGATCTGGCTCGGTGACACGGTCGCCTCCGAGGACGACCCCGAGGAGACGGACGAATCCGACGGGGAGCCACTCCCCGATAGAGTCCCGCTCGAACGACTGTTCTCTCGTCGTGTCGGCGCACTCCTCCGCAGCACTTGGCGGACGGCCGCGCGGAGTCCAGTCACGCTCGTCTACGCCGTTCCACCGCTGGTCACACCACTGTTGTTGCTGATCGACCCGACAGTATCTGGATTCGGGGTCGCCCACGCCCTCGGTGCGATCTCCGTCGGACTGGCCGCCGGGAGTGCGGTAAACATCAACGTCGTCGACAGGGAGGGAGTGGCGCTTCCCTGGGTCCTCACCTCACCTCTGACGGCCACAGAGTACGTCAGGGCGAAGCTGTTCGCGGTCGCCCTTCCGATGGTGCCCGTGGCCGTCGTGACGACGGGTGGTCTCGCCGCCGCCGTTGGCGTCTCGCCCGTCGAGACCGTCGCGGTCGTCGCACTCGGTTGTCTCTACGCTGTCGCCTCTCCCGCCCTCTCGATCCTGTTCGGTGTCGTTGCGAGAGACCAGAGCGAGGGGCCTGTCGTCGGCGGGGGACCGACTGCCCCGGCAACGACCGTCCTCGTGGTCTACAGCGTCTGTCAACTCCTCGTCTGTCTCCCGGTCCTCTCCGTCGTCTCCGTCGACACGACGGGAGCGATCCTCCTCAACACCGTGATCGGTGTGTCCGTCGCCGCGACTGCGGGGTACGGTGCGATTCTGTACGCGAGACGGGAAGTAGAAAACTTAGTGTTACCCGTCACGGACACGGAACCGTTCCGCCCGTGACCTCGGGTCTACGCCAGCCTGAAGATCACCACGTCCCGTGGAACGTGTCGAACTCCAACTCGTCCAACGGCTTGTTGCCGACGGCGATCTCGTACTCGCCGGGCGTGAGCATCGGCTTGTGGAACTGCGGGCCGTCGTCGGTGGTGATCCGGGGGCAGCCGGTGTTGACGAACGCGTCCATGTCGAAGTTGCGGAGGCGGTCGGGCGTCACCTCGTCCATCGTGATGAGGTAGGCGTCGTCGTTGGCTTCGACGATCTCCTGGGCCTGCTCCCAGCGGCCCTGCCCGATCTTGGTACAGAAGATGACGCCCCACTTGTCGGCGTCCATCGCCTTGTGGACGGAGGCGTAGCGTTGCTTCATGAACTTCTCCGTGTCGGCCACCTCGACGACGTTGTTGACGGGGTCTGCGATGACGACCGTCTTGTCCGGGTGCTCCATCGCCAGGCCGAGGGGGTGGAACTTCCCGCCGCCGACGTAGAGGATCTGGTCGGCGTCCACCTGGGCGGAGGCGTAGTTACACCCCAGCACCTGGCCCTCGTGGGTGAGTCGGTCGTCGCCGCGGCGGGTGTGGACCTCGTAGCCCCGCTCGGCCAGCCAGTCGAACATGTCGTCGAACAGGTTCATGTGCTGGGCGGTGGTGACGAGCCCCACGTCCGGATCGTCGTCCGGGTCGGTCAGCTCCTCGAGCGACTCCTCCATGATCCCGAACGGGTCGACGTTGGAGAACAACGGGACGTAGAGGATCTTGTCGGACTCCTTCATCGGGGAGTGGCCGAAGTGGACGAACAGGTCCGTCCGACGCATCAGGTAGGTGTCCAAGTCACACGCGCCGTAACACGGCTGCCCGGACAACAGGAACGTCGCGTCGTCGGTGAGCTGACGGAGGTCGTCGGCGACGGCCGGGCCGCGTCGCTTCAGTCCCTCCGGGAACTGGAGTCCGACGGTGTCTGCGTCGCGTTCTTCCAGTTCCTCGACGATCCGTTCGAGCTCGTAGTCCCACTCGCGGTCGTGTTTCAGCGACAGTCCGGTGTTGCGGAGATCACCCTCACTACGGTCCTCGCTCGCAGTCCGTTCACTCATCGCTCGCGATAGCCGTTGGAACGGGTTAAGCTGTCCGTTCCTCACCCCCGGTTCGGGGGCGTCACCGAGTCTCGTCGTCAGGCTCCGACGATCAGGTCGATCGCGCCGACGGTCTCGCCGACCACCCAGCCGACGAACAGGAGGTACGCGCCCAAGAGCGCGTACGACTCGCCGGTCGTGAGTGAGAGGCCAGTCCGCAGCATCGTGAACAGGAGGATCGTCGCCACGGTCAACACACCCATCATCGGAGCGGCGACGGCGAAGTCGACGGGGACGTCGCCGACGATCAACACGCCCAGCGGGATGGCGACGAGCAGGTCGAACGTGTTCGACCCGAGGACGTTCCCCAGACTCGTCACCCCCCTGCCGTCGCGGGCCGCACGGACGGACACGAGCGCGTCCGGCAGGCTCGTGGCCGCCGCGAGGATCGTCACGCCCGCGAGAAACTCCGGGATACCGAACACGCCGACGAGCCCCTCCACGGCCCCGACGAGCTGTTCGACCGCGATCAGGATGACCGCGAGCCCGGCGGCGAGTCGGCCCCAGGCCCGCCCGACCGGGACTCGCTCGCCGTCCGCGTCGGGCTCGTGGTCGTTCACGTCCTGCCACTGGATGAACACGTACAGTCCGTACAGGAGCAACGGGATGGCTGCCAACGGACGAGTCACCTCGCCGGTCAGCGACGGCCCGCCCGCGACGGGGAAGTAGATCACCGCGAGCGCGAACGTGACGATCAGCCCGGAGACGGCGAGCATGTAGAACTGTGCTTCCTTGTAGACGAGCGTGCGGTCGGCGTCCACCGGAGCGGCGGTCACGAGCCCGGCCAGCCCGGGGATCACGAGCACGTTGAACACCGCAGAGCCGACGACGGCGCCGACCCCCATCCCGAAGGAGCCGGCGGCGGCTGCGAACACCACGCTCGCCAGCTCCGGGGAGCTAGAGCCAACCGCCACCACGACGGAGCCCTGGATCACGTCCGGCAGGCCGTAGTAGCGCGACAGCTCCTCTGCCGCCTGCTCCAACAGTCCGCTCCCGACCCAGATCGACAGCGTCGTGACGACACAGACGGCGACGAACACCGCGGGAACCTGCGGGAGGAGTCCACCCAGAACCATCGTCCGGCGAGACACGGGGTAGCGGCAAGAGCCTTGCTACAACGTGGAACGTCCGCCGCGCCAACCCCTGGCTCGTGCTCTGCGACGTCTGCGAGCGAGTCGGTGTCGACGGCGACCAGGGGTCAGTGGTCGTCCTCGCGCCACTTGTGCTCGCACTCCGTACAGGTGAAGAAGCGTGTCTCGGACTCGTCTGCGGCGCGGATCTGCTTCATCTCGTAGCTGGCACGGTCGTTGCCACACTTCGGACAGTGAACCTCCGTCGTCGGTGCGACCTGGGTGTCGTCCACGTCGCTCACGTCGACGACCTCTGTCTCGTCTTGCCCGTCGGTGACCGACATCCCGGTCTCCTCGGCGGCGTTGCGTTCCTCCTCGGCGCCACACGAGCCACACACCCAGACATCGTCGTTCGCCTTCATCATCGAGCCGCAGTCGTCGCAGAACTTCATGCCGGCCCGCTAGCACACGGACGCTCAAGGGCCTGACGGATAATCGACGGCGTACGGTTCCCGAACGTGTATGCCGCTGGCTCTCCTTGTCGGGACAGATGGGCGTTCTCGACACCGACCGCCGGGTGTTCGCACTCGCGTTCGCTCGGATGGCAGACTCGCTGGGCAACTCGTTCCTCATCGTCGTGCTGCCGGCGTACGTCGGGAGCATCGTCGGTGACGCCGGCGCGGCCGTCGCCGGCGTCTCGCTGTCGACGACGTTGCTCGTCGGGATCGCGCTGTCGGTGTTCGGCCTCCTCAACAGCGGCCTCCAGCCGCTCACCGGGCGGCTCTCCGACCGCTTCGGCACGCGAACGGGGTTCATCCTCTCGGGACTCCTGTTGCTCGGGATCGGGTCGGCGGGCTACCCCTTCACGGACAGCTACCCCGCGCTCGTCGCGCTCCGGGCGCTCCAGGGGGTCGGCGCCGCGCTGACGATCCCCGCGACGGTGGCGCTCGTCAACGAACTGGGCGACCCGGACACCCGGGGCGGCAACTTCGGCGTGTACAACACGTTCCGGCTGATCGGCTTCGGGTTCGGGCCGTTGGCGGCCGGCGCGATCCAGCAGTTCTACGGCTTCGACGCCGCCTTCGCCGTCGCCGTCGTGGGCGCCGCCGTCGGCTTCCTGCTCGTGTGGGCGCTCGTCGACGACCCGGAGGAGACCGGCGCCGCGGCCGGGGACGACGTGTCGCTGGCCGTGCGCGGGGAGTCGACGCTGTTGGACCCCGTGTTCACGCTCGGTGTCGCCACGGTCGTCATGGCGATGGGGATCTCGTTGTTCGCCACGCTTGAGGCGCCGATCAACGAGCGGCTGGACCAGGGCGCGTTCCTGTTCGGCACCCAGTTCGGCGTCGCCGTCCTGGCGAACGTGGTGTTCCAGATCCCCATCGGGGAGGCCTCCGACCGCTACGGCCGGCGGCCGTTCCTGCTCGCGGGGCTCGTGATCCTGGTGCCGTCCACGCTCGTCCAAGGGTTCGTGACCACGTCGGCGACGATGATCGTCGCCCGCGCAGTCCAGGGACTGGCGGTCGCGCTCGTGTTCCCGGTGTCGCTGGCGCTCGCGGGCGACATCGCGGGCGAGGGGCAGTCCGGCTCCACGCTGTCGGTGCTGACGACCGGGTTCGGGCTCGGCACCGCCATCGGCCCGCTCGTCTCCGGCGTGTTGGGAGGGGTCGACTACGTCGCCCCGTTCGCGTTCGTCGCCGGACTCGGTGTGCTCGCGTTGTTGCTCGTCACCACACAGGTGTACGACCCCGAGACGGACGACACTCCCGGCCCCGGCGGCGAGCCGACCCCACGCGAGTAGTCGACGGCCCGGCCCCTCGAGAGTAGCTAACAGCCCGATCACCCGCGAGTAGTCGACGGCCCGACAGTCGAGTAGTGATTTCTCGTAGTAACGGACCAACGAGCTAAGTTCGAGGAGTTACAGTAACGCATAGATGGGGATTCCGAGACGATGAGTTCAGGCGGTGATCGGTCGCCCGAGGCCGAACTGGGCCTCTTGGACGCGACGATGATCGGGATGGGTGCAATGATCGGTGCAGGCATCTTCGTTCTCACGGGGCTGGCCGCGAAGACGGCCGGTCCGGCTGCCATCCTGGTGTTTCTGCTGAACGGTGTCGTAACCACTTTCACCGGGCTCTCGTACGCAGAGCTCGCGAGCGCCATTCCGAAGAGCGGCGGCGGGTACGCCTTCGTCAACGAGGTGTTCGGCGACCTCGTCTCCTTCCTGATGGGGTGGATGCTGTGGTTCGCGTACATGATCGCCGGAGCGCTGTACGCGCTCGGGTTCGCGCCCAACTTCGTGGAGCTGCTCCACATCTACCTCTCCGGGTCGGTGCCGGCGCCGGAGACGGTGGGGGCGACGACGATCACCGGGCTCGCGCTCGGGGCCGTCGTGTTGCTCGTGTTGCTGAACACGGCCTCGACGGCCGCCGCCGGCTCCGCCGAGACCGTGTTCACGATCACGAAGGTCGCAATCCTGGTCGTGTTCGTCTACTTCGGCGTCCAGGCGGCCCAGTTCTCGACTGCGGAGTTCCAGCCGTTGTTCCCGGGAGAGAAGACGCCGACAGACATACTGCCGGCGATGGGGCTCACCTTCATCGCGTTCGAGGGGTACGACCTCATCACGACCGTCACGGAGGAGGTGGAGAACCCCCGCGAGAACATCCCGCGGGCGATCTTCCTGTCGCTGGGCGCGACCGTGATCGTCTACCTCGCCGTCGTCGGGGTGGCGATGGGACGCTGGGGGCAGAGGAGTTGGGCGCAGCCGGCGAGACCGGCATCGCCGAGGCGGCGGGCAACTTCATGCCGTCGCTCCCGGTGATCGGCGGCGGTGAGGCGCTGATCGTGTTCGGCGCCGTGTTCTCCACGCTGACCGCGCTCAACGCCGTCGTGATCGCGTCCAGCCGTGTCGCGTTCTCGATGGGACGGGACGGACGGCTGCTCCCACGGTTCGGCCAGATTCACCACCGGTTCGGCACGCCCGCGGTCGCCATCCTCGCCAGCGCCGTCGTGATGGTCGGCTCCGTCGCGTTCGTGCCGATCCGTCAGGTGGGCAACCTCTCGTCGTTGTTCTTCCTGCTGTCGTTCGTCGTCGTGAACGCCAGCGTGATTCGGCTGCGACGTCAGCGGCCGAATCTGAACCGACCGTTCGAGATGCCGTTGTACCCGGTCGCTCCGGTCGCCGGGATCGTCCTCAACCTCGTGCTCGGACTCTACATCGACCTGGAGACGTGGCTGCTGGGCAGCGGCTGGATCGCTCTCGGCATCGTCACCTTCTACTCGCTCCGTGCGTTCCGGAACCGCGGAGGGGGGGTCGAAGCGCCGGGCGCCGAAGGGTCCAGTCAGGAGCCGACGACGCCCGAAAGCGTCAACCCGTCGGGGTCTGAAACGCCAGACTGATGACTGGAAAACTGAACGTCGTCGTCGCCGGCGCCGGACGGGTCGGATTCGAGACCGTCCAACGGCTCCGCGGCTACGGCCACGACCTGACCGTCGTCGAATCGGACGGCGACCGTTGTGACGCGATCGCCGACGAGTACGTCGCCACCGTGATCCGGGGTGACGCCAGCGACCCAGACGTGTTGGAACAGGCCGGGGTCGGCGACGCCGACGCCGTCGCCGCCCTCACGGGCGACAGCGGCGTCAACCTCGCCGTCTGCGTGATCGCCCGCGAGATGAACCCGGAGGTTCGGACGGTCGCACGCATCGACAGCCCGAGTCAGGAGCGGTACGGGGAGTTCGTCGACGCCGTCGTGTTCCCGGAGCTGTCCGGCGGCCGCGCGGCCGCGAACGAGGTGTTGGCGGGCGGCGTCGAGACGCTCGCCGACGTGACCGGTGAACTCGACATCATGGAGATCGAGGTGGCAGAGGGCGCCCCCGCGGCCGGCCGGACGCTGTCTGCCGTTCGATTCCCCGCCGGCACGCTCGTCATCTCCGGCGAGGACGGCGGCCAGATCGCCCGCCCGGAGACGACACTCACTCCCGGACGCCGGTACATCGTCGCCGCCGAGTCGGAGGTGGCCGACGAGGTCGTCCACCTCCTGCGCGGGTGAGCCCCGCGCCGGGTCGAGGGTACAGCTTATTGTCTGTCGCCGCGTCTGTGTGGCTATGCTCGCTCGACGGACGGTGCTGACAGTCGGCGTAGTGGCGATGTTGTTACTGACCGGCTGTGCAGCGACACAGGAGGAGTTCAGCTTCGAGTCGGCGCCGGCGACGGTGGCGGACGACGCAGTGTCGGAGGCAGGCTACGAGTCCACGGGCGGACCGGAGACGCTGACGGTCAACCGGACGGTCGACGCCGGCGGCCAACAACGCGACGTGACGGTGACCAACTACGTCACGGCGTACACTCGGAGCGTCCAGATCGGCGGCCAGCAGCGCACGCTGGCGGGTGCAGCCGTGTTCACGACGCCGTCCATCTCCCTCGTCGGCCAGGAGTTCAACCCCATCGCGGACCAGTCCAACCGACAGCTCGTCCAACGGGCCCGCAACCGCGTCCAAGGCCGGATCGACGGCAACCGCATTCGTGACGTGTCGTTCGTGGAGAACCGCTCGGCGACCGTCCTCGGGAGAGAGACCACCGTCGGCGTGTTCTCCGGCACGACCACCGTCCAGGGGGTCGAGGTGGTGTTGCGGATCCACGTCACCCGGGTGAAACACGACGGCGACTTCGTGCTCGTGGCCGGCGCCTACCCGCAGACGCTGGCGGCCGACGAACGCCCGCGGTTGGAGACCGTGTTCGGCGCCGTCGAACACGAGGGGTAGCTCGCTCCAGTCGCTCGGACCGTCCGAACCGCCCGCCTCACTGGAACTCCGGCTCGCGGTTCTCCAGGAACGCCGCCATCCCCTCGCGCTGGTCGTGGGTCCCGAACAGTCCGCTCCAGAGCCGTCGCTCCGTCGCCAGCCCCGCCGTCAGCGGCTCCTCGTGGGCGGCGTTGACGGCCTCCTTGGCGGCGGCGACTGCGAACCCCGGCCGAGCGGCCAGCTCGCCCGCGAGGTCGTCGATCCGGTCGTCGAACGCCTCGGCGGCGACCACCTCGCCGACTAAGTCGGCGTCGGCGGCCGCCTCGGCGTCCAGCCGTTCGCCCAGGAAGATCATCCGTCTGGCCGTCTCGTCGCCGACGAGCCGCGGGAGCCGCTGTGTCCCGCCCCAGCCCGGGACGATTCCCAGATCCGTCTCCGTCTGACCGAGCACCGCGTCCTCGCTCGCCACGCGGAGATCACACGCCAACGCGAGCTCACAGCCGCCGCCGAAGGCGTAGCCGTCCACCGCCGCGACGACCGGCGCCGGGAACGTCTCCAGTGACCGCGCCACGTCGTGACCCAACTCCGCGTACGCCTGCGCCTCCGGCGTGGTGAGGTCCTGCATGTAGCCGATATCCGCCCCGGCGACGAACGCCTCGTCGCCGGCACCGCGCAGAACGACTGTGCGCGCGTCGGCCGCCTCCGCCTCCGCGATTCCCGTCTGGAGGCCTTCGAGCACTTCGACGTTCAGCGCGTTCAGTCGTTCAGGCCGCGAGACGGTGAGCGTGGCTACGTCGTCTTCTGTGTCGAGTGAGACCGTGTCTGTGTCGGGCACGGTCGGAGGTTCCGTCCCGCGCCGTATATAGCTGTACGTATCAGAGTACTGTCTCGCGGACTGTCTCTCGGACTACCTCGTTGTCGGCGACGTACTGTGCCAGCTTCTCGCGGTACGTGGACCGATCCTCACCGCGTTCGACCCCGGTGACGGTCTCTAGGTCGTCGTGGAAGGCGAGCAGGTCGAACCGGTACTCCTCGGTCCCGCCGACGATCACTCCACAGTCGTGGGCTTGGAGGTGGTCGGTCGCGCGTCGGCCACGGCTCGTCACCCGGAGTTTGCCGTCGTAGTGCTCGTCGAGCGTGTCGTTGAACTGTTCCTCGAACGTCCCGTACGCCTCGCCGTCGAGGTCGACCAGGAGGACGAGCTCGACCGCCGCCAGCCGCAGCGCGTTCGAGCGGAACTTCTTCAGCACCCGCGACCGACCGCCTTCGGCCTTGTACAGCCACCGGGTCGCGTCGTCGACGCGGTGTTGCCGGATGCGCTTCTCCTGGGTGTCGTCCGTCTCGTCTGCCAGGAACGTGTCGTAGTCGCGTCGGTCCGTCACGCGACGGTGGAGCACCCGCAGGAACTCCACGTCGTGACGACCCTCCGTCATGACGACGACCGACGACATTCAGATCCCCCGTAAGTCCGTGTTCAGCTCCTCTAACTCCGCTTCGGCCTGCTCGTAGTCGAGTTCCTTCGCCAGCAGATCCGTCATCTGGATTACCCGGAACTCCTCGCGGAGGAAATCGCCGTGTTCTCGCTCTGTCGGCGGGGCGAAGAACGACTCGATCAGGTCCTCGCGGTGGGTCGTGAGGAACAACTGCACGTCCTCCTGGCGGGCCACCTGGAGCAACTGCTGTGTGAACTCGTTCACGTAGCCGGGGTGCATGTGGACCGCCGGCTCCTCGATCAGCATCACTTCGGTGTCCGCGTCCTGGTCGTACAGTTCCCAGAGAATGCCGACGAGCGTCTTGAATCCCGAGCCCATGAAGTCGTAGGGGACCTCCTCGCGCTCGTCGCCCTCCTCGAAGACGAGTCTGCCGAACGAGAAGTCCACCAAGCCGTCGACGATGTCGTTGTCGATCAGGAAGTCCTCGATTCGGCTGCGGCGGATAGCGGCACCGTCTGTGTTCGGATCGGGGGTGTCGTTTGTAATTCCCGGGCTTACCACAAAACGAGTGGACATCAACTCTTCTGATTCTGACCAGCCAAATTCAAATCTTGTACCTTCGAGGTTGTATATATAATCTCCGCTAACCCCGATAGGGTTGCTTAGGCTTTCCTCATTATTTAGTGTTCTTTCCAAGATGTCTCTGTTCACTGCTGTTTCTTTAATAAGCTTGATATACTCAGTGGAATGGTATGTATCCCCATTTACGATAGACAGAAGTCTGTTTAATCTTTTGTATTGTTTTCTGTTTTTTGCACTTTTTATTGCTTCTTGTTTGTCTATGGATGCAGTCTCTGCAGTATAATCGCTAATTTCGTCTAGAACCTTGCGAACTTCTGCCTCAAGATCTCTCCTGAACAGGTCAAAGGCCGCGTCTTCGTCGTAGCGTTCAACAGTTACTGGTCTATTCGCTACTTCCACATCACCACCGACTTCTATATTAACTGTCGCTTCCTCGGCCCCCTCCCGCACGACCTTATCCAAATTCCCGTCGAACCGCGAGATCGAACTCGGATCCAGCGCCAGGTGCAACGCCTCCAACAGCGAAGTCTTCCCCACGTTGTTCCGTCCGACGATCAGGTTGACACCACCGGGGTGAACTTCGGCCTCGTCGACGGCCTTGAAATCGCGGACGGAGAGTTCGGTGACGCGGGTCATTCAGTTACCCCACACTCGCGCGGTCACGGATTTCACTTCTTCGGTGACTCCACCGCGCACCCACACCCACCCAACGAACCACAGACCACAACACACAACTGCCGGCCCGCGAACCCCACGCTCGTGAGCCTCACCGACGAGGAGACGGAACGGCTGGCAGACGTGGTCCGGCTCCAGCCGACGAAAAACGGCGAGCTAGAAGAACAGTGGGGGCTCGACTCCGGCAGCGAGGTCCACAGCTACCTCGAAGACCACCTGGGCGACTACTACTACCGCGACGACGACAGTCTGATCCGGGCGACGCCGGAGGCGGCCGAGCTGACGGGCGCGGAGCCGGGCGTCGAGGGTGACGAAGACGGCGACGGCCCGACCCGGATCAGGGTGCCGGAGCGACAGGCGCAGGTGTTCGCCGTGCTCGCCGGGCCCGACGAACGGTCACAGTCCGTCGTCTCCACGCTCCAGGACGTGCGCGCAGAGTTCGACGTCGACCCGGAGGCGGAAGACGTCCGGAGCGCACTCCAGGCGCTGCGCCGGAAGAACGTCGTCGAGGTGATCTACCGCACCGTGCCGACGTTCCGCCGGACGGTGGAACGCGACGCCGTCGAAGTCGAGAGCACGGACTGAGCCTCCCGTCAGTTCCGTCTCACTCCCCGTCGGCGGCCCGGTCGCGGGCGCGCTTCCGGCGACGCGCCAGCAGTCGCCGGACGGCCTTCCCCGGGCCGCCGTCGACCGGCCACCCGCCGGTTCGTGACTGTGGCGGCTCAGGCGCGAACGACTCACAGGAGCCGGAACACTCCGCCGCCGTCTGGTGACAGCCCTTCGCGGTGCAGTACGGGACGAGCGCGCGGCCGTGCCGCCGGAGTTCGAACCCACGACAGTCCGGACGCGTCGTCTCCTCGTACGACCGAACGCCGGCGTCGTAGGCGCGTTCCGCCAGCTCGAGCCGGTAGCTGGGGTGCGCCTCCGGCGACTCCTCGCGGTCGGCGGAGGTGATCGTCTCGTCCGGCTCCAGTCGCGTCGGGTGCCACACCGCCGAGACGGCGTCGCCGGTCACGCCCGCACCGAAGTCACACGACAACACCCCGGCCTCGTGGGGGAACTCCTCCAACAGGACCCGCTCGTCGGCGTCGTCCGTCGCCACCCACACCTCGTCTAACAGTCCGACCGACACGTCGTGTTCGAGCTGTCCCGACAGGGCGTCGGCGGCGCGAGCGTCGAGATCCGGCTTGTTCTCGACTGCGATCAGCCGGCGCACCCAGTCGGGGTACGGCCGGACGCGGCGGAACTCCACCCGACCGCGGGCACCCTCGCGGGTCTCGACGAGCCCGCGGTCGGCGGCGCGGTGGATCGCCGCTCGGACGTACCGCCAGGGGAACCCCGGGTCCGGGAGAGCGTCGCGGTACCAGGCCCACTCTGCCGGCGCGTGTTCCACCACCCGCAGGAGGTCCCGGTCCAGCCCGCGGTCGCCGAACTGTCGGCGGCGGGCGAACGCCGCCGGATCGACCTCCACGACGACCGTGTCCCACCGTCGGCTGTCCGTCCCGAGCTGGCGGGCGACCAGGACCGGCCGGTCGCCACCCGTCGGGTGCCAGTCGAGTTCTGCCCACCGCGAGACCAGGAGTTCGAAGGTGAACTCCGAGTCCCCAGGTCCGACGTACACTATCCCGAGAGCCCGTCTGGGCCCGATCCACCGGAGTCGTCTCGGCGCTCGTCGGGACGCTCCGATCCGTCCGGGAGCAGCGTCCCGAGCGTCTCCGTGTCCGCGGCCGCCACGGCGTCGTCCAACTCTGCCGCCAACTCCGTCTGGCGCTCGCAGAGAGCGACGTACTCCGGGTTGGCCTCGAGCGTCGCGGAGCTCTTGGCCGCCTCCAGCGTCGCCCGCTTGCGGCTCAGCGCGTACAGTTCCTCGACCTCGTCGTCGAACGCCCGGAGCCTCACCAGCCGTGCCACCGTCTCGCGGAGCTCCGTCTCGTCTAACGGCTTCTGGAGGTACTCGTCGAACGGCATCTCCAGGATGTCGAAGTCCGGGTTCACTCCAGTGACCATCGCCACCCGGCAGCCGAACCCTCGCTCGCGGATCGTGGTCAACACCTCGTCGCCGGACAGCCCCGGCATGTGTCGGTCCAACAGGACCACGTCCGTCGTCCCGTCGACCAGTTCGAGGGCGGTCTCTCCGTCCAGCGCGGTCGCCACGTCGTAGCTGTCGCCGAGCCAGATCTCGAACGACCGGGCCACCCGCTCTCGGTCGTCGACCGCCAGCACGCTCGGTCGCTCGTCGCCTGTGCGTCCGTCAGTCTCCGTGTCGGTGTCAGTCATCGGTCCTCCGTTTCGATCACGACCCGCGCGCCGCCGGCTGCCGACGACTCCACCCGAACGCTCCAGCCGTGTGCCTCCGCTACGTCCCGGACGATGCTGAGCCCGAACCCAGTGCCGTCCTCCGAGGCCGTGTGGCCGTAGTCGAACAACGCCTCGTCGGGCGGGTCGTCGAAGCCCGTGCCGTCGTCTGCCACGGCGAACCCCTCCGCCGTCGGCTCCACCGTCACCGTCACCGTCTCGCCGCCGTGTTCGACGGCGTTGCGAAACAGGTTCTCCAACAGTGTCCGGAGTCGCTCGGGGTCGGCCTCCAGTCTCGTGTCCGTGACGGACAGTGTCGCCGTCTCGGTGCCGGCCGTCCGCCAGGCGCTCGTCGCCACCGTCGACAGCGACACCGACTCCGTCTCCCCGACCGTCCGGCCCTGTTTCGCCAGCGTCAACACGTCGTCGATCAGCTCCGCCATCCGGTCGTAGATGTCGTCTAACTCCTCGAGAGCGGACTCGTCGCCGTTCCGAGCGATCACGGTGGCGGCCCGTGCCTCTTGTAGCGGGCTCCGGAGGTCGTGGCTGACGATCCCGGCGAACCGTTCTAACCGCTCGTTCTGCCGCTCCAGCTTCCGCTCGCGTTCGACCCGCTCGGACACGTCCCGCATGATCCCGGAGAACAACTGCTCACCGTGGTGGGTGTGTTCCTCGAACGTGATCGACAGGGGGACCTCGTGGCCGTCGCGGTGACGTGCCGGGAGTTCGATCCCGTTCCAGTCTATCGTCCGGTCGCCGGTGTCGAGGTACGCCCCCATCGCCGCGAAGTGGCTGTCGCGGAACCGCTCGGGCATGATCGTCGTCAGCGGCTCGCCGATCAGCTCCTCGGGCTCGTAGCCGAAGATCCGTTCGACGGAGTCGTTGGCGTACCTGATCTGACTGTCCGCGTCGACGGTCACGATGGCGTCGGAACCGTTCTCCACGAGCGAACGGAAGAACTCCCGGTCGACGGCGTCGTCGAGGCTGTCGGTCGGCACGCGCCCCTCGTCCGTGCCGGACCCGGATTCTGCCATACGCACTCCCGTCCCGGTCCGAACTGCATAAACGTGCGGTTCGACCACCTCTCGCCCGGCTCACGGCCTCGCCACGCCGCTGGACTGTCTGGGTCGGCCGGCGAGCCGTCGGTGGCGTCGCCCACCGGCGCCACAGGCTCTAGTTCGCGGTCGCCGGCCAGGTGGGCGGCGGCGGCGGCGAACGCGTGACCGAGTCCGTCGCGGGCGGCCGTCACAGTCTCTCCGCGGCCCTCGTCGTCCGTGCCACCGATCGCCGAGACGATCGTAGAGTCGCTCGTCCGCCTCGACGACGGTCACGACCGCTTCGCCTGTCGTCGCCGACCGGCCGACTCGGTCGCCACTGGTG
This sequence comes from Halobaculum sp. MBLA0143, assembly GCF_041361465.1. NCBI lineage: Archaea > Methanobacteriati > Methanobacteriota > Halobacteria > Halobacteriales > Haloferacaceae > Halonovum > Halonovum salinarum. The sequence goes on along the minus strand of NZ_JBGKAC010000001.1, from coordinate 1,115,989 downwards.
TGTCCCTCTACTCCACTCGCGGTGAGAACCCCCCGACTCCGCCGGTCGTGTACGGCCCGGTCACTGCTGTCGCCCGTCGGTCGGGTGTGTCGTGTCCGGTGCGTCTGTCGCGTCTGTCGTGGTCCCCCGCGGCGCGTCCGCGACCGCCCGCTCTAGGAACCGGTCGATCGCCGCCACCTCCGGTCTGTCACCACCGTGGGCCGCGTAGTCCACCCGCTCCGGCGGGACGATCGCCGGCCCGACGACGCCCGTCACCGTCGCCGACCCCTCGCCTGCCCGTTTGCGCTCCGCCAGCCGTCGCGCGGCCGCGACCCACTCCCGGTCGACGCCTCGCGCCCCCGGCGGATCCTCGGGCGTCTGTTCGCCGACGGCCGCTCCAGCCTCCGCCGCGCTCGGAGTCGGCAGCGTCGCCGCCGCGTCCACGAGCGCCGCGAACGACGCCGGTGACGGCGCGTGGTGTGCGAGCACATACCGCGCTGCCAGCCCGGCCCGCAGGACGTGGAGCGTTCGCTTGACGCTCCGGTCGACAGTCGACTCCCGGTAGCGCGTCGGCTTCGACAGTCGTTCCGTCGCCGGGGTGGGGGTGTCGCCCCCGGGGCCGTCCGCGTCGCCGTTCTCGGCGTCGCCTCCGCCACCACCCTTCGCCCCGTTCCCGTCCGGGTCGTACGGTCGCACCGTGTAGCCGTCTGCGTCTTCGTCCTCGATTACCCACACCGGGTCGTCGCCGTCGAGGAGCGTCCGCTGGAGGTACTTCCGGTACTGGTTGCGCGCCAGTGAGCGGTAGTGGTGGTACAACCCCACTGGGTCCACACCCTCCGCGACCGCCGTCTCCAACGCCGCGAGCGGCTCGTACGTCCGGTGTCGCACCGGGCTCGTCAGGAACGCTACCGCCGCCGGGTTCGACGACGACAACAGCTCCGCGAACCGGCGCACGTTCCACCCCGACAGCTCCAACGGCGGCTCCGTCGCCGGCTCCACCGACTCCACGTACCCCGCCAGGGTGACGTACCGTACCGACGGCTGGACGTACACCACCTGCACGTCGTGGTCGCTGTCCGGCCCCGCGAGCCCCCGCGACCGACTCCCCGTGTCCCTGGCCGCGAGGACGCGACACCCCACGTCGCGTTCGGTCGCCGCGAGCGCTCGTCGTAACCCTGGCGCCGTCGTCACACGCCCCCTGTGTCGCTCTCGTGTATAAAACGTCGGGGGTGGCAGGGTCGCCAGGGGTGTGTTCGCCGGGCGTGTCGTCGTGTGGTGCGAGAGCGCGGACGCGAGCGACGGGAACCAGGCGGGGCGGATACAGCAGAGTGGACGCGAGCGAGTTCCGGAGGACCGAGCGAACGGGTGCCCACGGACCGTCTCACTCCCGTTCACCCCGAGTCTCGCACTCCCCGGCCGAGCCTCTCGCTGGGTGCTCGGTCGAGTGGAGACAGTCCGGGGAGTGAGAACAGTCGGTGCGAGTCCGCTCCTGCCCGTAGCTCCTCGGAGATCGTGTGGGATCGGATTCGAACCACGGTCGCTCACTTCGTTCGCTCCCTGGTTCGGATTCGTTCCTGTCCGTTTGTCGCTGCGTTCGTTCACTGCGCGGGACCGGATTCGAACCACGGTCGCTCACTTCGTCCGTTCCCCGGTTCGGATTCGTTCCTGTCGTTTGTCGCTGCGTTTGTTCACTGCGCGGGACCGGATTCGAACCACGGTCGCTCACTTCGTTCGTTCCCAGGTTCGAATCGGCTCCTGCTCGTTCGTCGCTGCGTTCGTTCACTGCGCGGGACCGGATTCGAACCACGGTCGCTCACTTCGTTCGCTCCCTGGTTCGAATCGGCTCCTGCTCGTTCGTCGCTTCGCTCCTCACTGCGCGGGACCGGATTCGAACCGGCGGACTCCTACGAGACAGCGTCCTAAGCGCTGCGCCGTTGGCCTAGCTTGGCTACCCGCGCTCCGGCTGGTCACAGGTAACTGTGTGCCGTCTACACGCCGGAGAAACGGCCAGAGGTACAAAAGTACTACGTGACAGTGCGAAGTAACGTTACGAGGAAATCACAGCAGTCAGAGAGAAGTACTTACAGTTCGACGAACGGGATCGGTGGTGACGACCCGGTGAACTGTCGTAGGCTCGAACCACACGCCCCCCTGGGACGAGGCTGTACGCTACTGGTGACCGTGGGCTGTACGCGACTCGGTGCCACGGTGTTCGGCCAACCAGCGCCCGGTCCTCCCGCCGAGCTCCCCGAGCAACGCCGTCGCTCCGAAGATAAGAAGCACGAACCCAGCGAGAGAGGCGAGACTCACCGGTGTGAACCACGTCGGGTTCGAGAACTCGACGATAGACACCGCGAGGTCGTAACTCCCCCAGAGGATCGGAGTTCCCCCGATCAACCCGGCGCGGGCACCGACCTCACGTGTGTAACTCGATCGGTGCTCTGCCACGTACCCCAGTGCGAGCGTGACGAAGAGAATTGGGGTGACAGACACCTCAGATCCGGTCTCCCAGTAGCTAGTCGCTACGAGCACGGCAGAGAGTACACCCCCGACGACGCTGTACTTGCCGACGTGGCTTCTCCTCGGCTGTTCTGACTCGTACGGTTCCATCGTGCGTGAACTCTCAGTCCCCTGTACAAGTTATTTTGCATTTTTCCACCACATCCTAGCGGAGGCAAATCCGTGATAGAGGCTCAGTCGGATACAGACAGCAGCGCCCACTGTTTCACAGCCCCCGCTACCAACAGACCACACACGTCCCTCGGCTTCGTACTCCAGACATCGTTTGTCCCGGCTTAGGCACAGCTGGATGTCGAGGGTAGCCGCACCGACGTCGACTGAGCAACTTTCACACGCCTCCGAACAGGGCACCGAGCGGCTCGGTGTCCGATCGAGTGCTGTGGGTCACGAGCGAGTCCGCGCACGGTCGGTCGGGAGGAGTTCGGCGCGTCGGACTCCTCCGAGACGGCGTCGTAAGCGCCGGCCGTTGGCCCGAGTCGCCGGACACCGGCGGGCGACACGTCGTCGAACGTATCGTCTACTCGGTTAGCTGTGAGCGACACGACGGCTCCGACTGGTCCGATCGGCCAGCCACCCGCCGACTCTCGCGCCGACTTCTCCGAGCAACCCGGCCATTCCGAACCCGACGATCGTGAAGCCGCCGAGGAGCACGAGGCTCGCCCCCGTGAACCACGACGGGTTCGACAGCCCGACGCTGGACACCGCGAAGTCGTAGCTCGCCCAGAGGATCGGCAGTCCACCGACCACACCGACGCGAGCCCCGATTCCGTCACCGTACGCCGAGCGACGTTTCGCCACGTACCCGACGAGGAGGGCGACGAGCGCGACCGAGACGACCGACACCTCCGACCCCGTCTGCCAGTAGCTGAGAGCCACCGACGGGGCGGCGAGCAGTCCGCCGACGACACCGTACCGCCATCTCTGATCTCCACTCTGCTGTGTCGATTCGCTTGGGTCCATGCCATAGCTGTTTATCATTCATCCATATAAGCATTCTTGCTTGTTGCAGAGACAGAAGAACGGTCTGCTCGTCGAGAGAAAAAAACGTCGGGCGGCCGCACCGGCCGGCCCGGGCTGCCGTGGTCGAACGGACTGAACTCTGCCGGCCGACCCGAGCAGGAGGCTGCTCGGTTAGGCGCAGGCGGAGATGTTCGTCGTGTCGCAGTTCCAGCTGGTGATCTCCCAGACACAGCCCTCGGCCTCGAGGTCCACACAGTTCCGGTCCCAGTTGAAGCAGACCTCGATGTCGATGTACGCCGCCCCGCCGTTGAGCGAGAGGCTCCTGCAGTACTCCGAGCAGGTCACCGTCGTCGACTCCGACTGACCGAACACCGTCACGGTGAGCTCGGCTTCACACGGCGAGAAGCACACCTCCAGCGTGAAGTCGATGCCGGCGATGGTCGCGTCGATGCCCAGACAGTTCGTCTGGTCTTTGGTGAACGTCTCGGTGGTCTCGACCGAGCTCTCGCCGATCATGTCCTGGTTGATCCAGTCCTCGTTCCAGTCGTACCCCTCCTGTCGGGCCTTCTCTTCCCGCGTCAGCCGTTCGTCGGACGTCTCGCTGGTGTCCGGCAGTGCCGCACCGACGCCGGAGGCCATGGGGACGCCGACTGTCGCCACGGGCAGTGCCTTCAGGATGTCTCTGCGCTTCCGACCGCTGCTGTTGTCTTCCGACATGCACTCGGAGATATACGCGTCAGCATATATTAGTTACGGCTATTTCTGTGTGGAATAGACGTGTTATAGATTAGGACAAAGAATTCTCGATAGCTTTTCTTTCGCCTTTTCTCACAGTATTCTCTTCGACGGAGACGTGGTCGACCGCCCTGCCGGCGAAGATAATCGAGCCACGGGACGGAGACGCCGGCGGGACGTACCGGGCGGTTTCCGTTACGGAGCGTCACGAGTGAGTCCGCGCACGATCAGTTGGAAACATCGAAACGAATCGGGCAGTGTGTGACGGTGGGGCGTCACCTGGTCGGGCCCCTCAGAGAGTCGTCGACGTCGTCTGTGTCTCGGTGGCCAGACTGTGGCGCGTGAGGCGTTCGTCCGCGTCGGCGGCGGCGAACGTCTCCCGGCAGGTCGCCTCGAAGCGGCCACGCCCCCACGCGGGTGCGCGACAGAGTGGACGACGTGGCAGGTCGTCTCCGACTGGACCGACTGCCGTCACACCGCGCACGTCGGACGAGGGGACTCCGGGTTCGGGGCTCACCGACTCCGAGAACCAGACGGGCGTCGTCAGGCGCCCAGTAACGGCAGCCAGACCCCCGCGCCGCCGCTCGCGAACGCCAGTCCCGCACCGCCGAAGGAGACGGTGAAGCCGAGCGCCACTAACACTACCAGTGCTGTCTGTCGCCAGTCTCGTGTCGTGCCGTCTGCGCCGTGTGCCATCTACTGTCGTGCTCCCCGTAGCCCGTGTGTGCACCTTCGCCACACTTATTTCTTCTTCTGTAGGTCCGCACCGTTTCTGCCTCGGCAGCCGACAGTTCTTCCCGAGTTCGCCCGTACGTGTAGCTGTGTACCGAGCCAGAGACGAGGTGGACGAGGAGGAACACCTCGCCAGACTGCGCCAGGCGGCAGAGTCGTTGGACCTGCCGGCGACGGCGCGGTCGAACGCGACGGAGCTGTTCCTCACGAACGTCCCCGACGCCGAGCGGTCGAAGCCCGCCGTCGCCGCGGCCGCGTTGTACGCCGGCGCGCTCGTCGCCGGCGCTCAGCGACCCCAGACCGCCGTCGCCGACGCGATGGGGGTGACACGGCTGTCCGTCCAACAACACTGGAAGGAACTGCTCGACGACGCCGGGTTCGAGCCGCCGGAGTGGTGAGTTACTCTCGTGTCGCCGACCGACCCTCGCGGTCGGGCGTGAGGTTGCCGTGTTCGTCGATCTCGCCGCGGACGACCCGAGTCGAAGAGATCCGGTCGCCGTCTTCGGCAGGAACGTGATCCACCACCTCGATTCGGAGCGGGTCCAGCCCGCGTGACTCCCGGATCTCGTTGATCCGTTCGCCGCCGTCTGCCGTCTCCGGCGACACCACGAGCACGTCGAACTGCGGCTCGACCGCGATTCCCGTCGGCTCCGTCAGCTCTCGGACCGTGTACTCCCGGTCGTGGTCGGCCGCGAACGACGACAGCTCCGCGTCCAACGCGCGGCGCCGCTCCGCGAACGGCTCGACGTACCGTTCCGTGTGACGCGTCTCCGGCGCCAACTCGTCGGCGGTGAGCCCGACAGTCACGTCCCCGAGCTCGAACGCCCGAGCGAACAACGCACGGTGACCGTCGTGGATCGGATCGAACGTCCCACCCAGCGCCACGTCCATACTCGCGGGATGTGACGGTCGAACTTAAAACGGGCGTTCCGTCACGTTCGGCCCTCGTCGTCGTCTCCCTCCGGCGGGTCCGTCCCGACGCGGTCGACGCCCCCGTCGCGGTCCGTCTCGACCGTGATCCGCACCGGCTCCGACACCCCGTTCGTGTCGCCGCGCGACAGCCGCTCGTCCAGGTTGAACACCGTGTTCAGCCCCGACTGCACCTCGTCGACGACGCTGTCGACGAGTTCCGCCGGGGGGATCGCCTCGTACTCGTACGGGTTGTTGCCCGCGCCCGTCGACGCCCGTTTCCCCCGAGTGACGAACCCGTCGTCGTGTAGCTCCGCCAACGCCTCTCGGACGGTGCTGGGGTACAGATCCGTCCCGTCTGCCACCTCGTCGCTGGTCGACCCCGGCGACTGTCGCAGGAACGCGTAGATCCGCGCCCGTGTCTCCGTGTCCAACACCCACGCCAGGAGGTCGACGAGCCGTTCGTCGAAGCCGTCGGCGGCCGACGTAGCCGTCTCGCCGAACCGCTCTGCGGCGTCTCGGAGCCCCTCGCGCGGCCCGCCGTCGGGCTCTGTGTCGCCGTCGTCGTGCCCCCCTTCCCCCTCGGTCGTCTCCGACTGATCGTCGGTCATACCCTCACCCCGGAATCACGACTCCGCAGACAAAAACCTCGCGCGTTCGGGGGTCGACACGGCCGTGTCGGGCCGTCGACCACCGGCGTCGACTACAGCGCGTCGTCGATCACCGGCGCCACGTTCTCGAACGTCCGTTCGCCGGAGACGGCCTGCCCGTTCACGAACACGGCCGGCGTCCCCTCCACTCCGGTGTCGAGCCCGGTCTGTTTGTCGGCCTCGATCACTGGCCGGTAGGTGTCCCCGCGGGCGGCCTCGACTGCCGTACACGGATCCACGCCGGCGGCGTCTGCGGCGTCGCCGACCACCTGGAGACTGTAGTCGCTCTGTTGCTCGTACACTCGCTTCACGAAGTCGAAGAAGGTCGCCCCGTCGGTCGCCTCGTACACCGCGCGGCTGGCACTCGCCGTCCCCCACGCCCAGTCGCGCACCGGAATCGGGAAATCGTGGTGTTCGTACCGTACCTGGCCGTCGCCCAGGTACTCCTCGCGCAGCTGCGGGAAGTGCTCCGTGCTCCAAGTGGCACAGTGGGGACAGGAGAAGTCCTCCCACACCTGGACCGTCACGGCGGCGTCCGTCGGCCCCAGCGCCGGCTGTCCGGCCTCGGACACCGTCTCGCCGCCGTCTCCACAGCCGTACGAGGTACTACCGCCGGCACTGCCGCCGCCACCGCCGAGACAGCCGGCCGTCGCCAGCGTGCCACCGGCCGCGACCGCAGCGAGCCAGTCACGCCGTGTCGTAGATGGAGCGTCTCGTGTCACGGGTCTTCGGTAGATGCCCCGTGAACAAAACTCCCCCGACACGCCGGGACCGACGGAGCTACCCCACAGCCGACACACGGACGACCCGATGGACGACCACACCCGCGACTGTCTGGCCGCCGCCCGGGCCGGCGCCGCCCGAGCCTCGGCTGGGTTCCGTGCCGACCTGGACGCCGAGCGCAAAGGCGACGGCGTCGACAGCGTCACCGCTGCCGACCGTGCCGCCCAGCGTGTCGTGACCGACCGACTCGCCGCCGACTACCCCGCAGAGCCGGTGGTCGGCGAGGAGGGCTCGGCGCCCGACCGGGTTCCGGCGTCCAGCCCGGCGTGGGTCGTCGACCCCATCGACGGCACGGTCAACTTCGTCGGCGGCCACCCCGTCTGGGCGACGAGCGTCGCGCGCGTCGTCGACGGGGAGCCGGTCGCTGCCGCCACCGTCGCCCCCGCGCTGAACGACGCCTACGTCGCCGACGAGACGACCGCCTGGCGCGAGCCCGCCGGTGTCACTGCCGTCGAAGGTGACGACGGCGACGCTCCCGGCGGCGCTCACAGCGCCGTCAGCGACACCAGCGACGCCGCGGGCGACACCAGCGACGCCGCGGGCGACACCGACCGAACGAGACTGTCCGTCACGGCGGAGTCTGACCCGGGACAGTTCCTCGTCAACCCGTTGTTCGGCCCGAGCGCGAGCGATCGCGCCGCGTTCGCGGCCGTCGCGGAGCCGTTGCTCACACGGTTCGGCGACCTCCGGCGGCTGGGGTGTGCACAGCTCGTGCTCGCGGGCGTCGCGTCGGGACAGCTCCACGCTGCCGTCTCCACCGTCGAACTGAACGACTGGGACACGGTCGCGGGCGTCCACCTCGTCCGGCTCGCCGGCGGGCGCGTCACCGACGCCGGCGGCGACCGCTGGACGCCGGGCGCGACCGGGCTCGTCGCCTCGAACGGGCGAGCACACGAGGAACTGCTCGCCGTCACTCGGGAGTGAGAGACGGGGAGAACGACGACGGCACCTCGAACGCGACTACAGCGACTCGACCGCCTCGACGAGCTCGGACTTGTCGTGGACGCCGACGAGCCGCTCGGACTCCTCGCCGTCGGCCAGGAACTGGATCGTCGGGATCGACCGCACGCTCGCCTCGCTGGCCAGCTCCTGGTGGGCCTCGATGTCCAGCTTCAGGACGACCGCGTCCGTCTCCGCCGCCAGTTCGGCGACCGTCGGCTCCAGCATCTTGCACGGGCCACACCAGTCGGCGTAGTAGTCGACCACGACCGTCGGGTGCTCGGCGATCAGATCGTGGAACTGGTCGGTCGTGTCGACGTGAATCGGCTCACTCGTGTCGGCTACGCTGCTCATACTGCCGCTACGTGAGGGAGGGTATTAACAGGCGACGGTGTGTGAGCCGGCCGTACACGAGCGACTACTCGACGGCGTACGAGAGGACGACCCCGTCGTCCAGTCGGTCGACCGCCTGGAGCGCGAGCTCGGGGAACGACGCCCGGTCGACGAACCCCTCGCCGTCGGCGAGTGTGGGGGCGTCTCGGCCGCCGATCACGAGCGACCCGACGTACACGGTCAGCTCGTCGACGACGCCGGCGTCGAACAACGAGAAGATCAGCTCCCCGCCGCCCTCGACCATCAGACGGTCGACGCCGTGATCGGCCAGCGCGGCGAGTGCGGGCTGCGGTGCCGTCTGTTCTTCGCCGGCGACGAGCACCGTCGCCCCCGCCGCCCGGAGTCGCTCTCGGTCGGCCGTCGGGGCCGCCTCGCTCGCCAGGACGTACGTCTCGGCGTCGCCCGCGAGCAGCCTGGCGTCCGACGGCGTCCGGGCGCGAGAGTCGAACACGACCCGGGCGGGCGCCGGCGGTCGGCCGGCTTCGCGGCGCGCGGCGGCACGGTCGCTGTCGTCTAACCCGAGCCGCGGGTCGTCCGCGAGGACGGTGCCGACACCGACCGCGACGGCGTCAGCCTCCGCCCGGATCTCGTCCACGCGGTCGAAGTCCTCGGGGCCGGAGATCCGGACCTGTTCGCGGCGCGGCGTCGACAGCTTCCCGTCGACGGAGACGGCGGCGTTGACGTGGACGTACACGCCTCAGGTTCCCATCGGTGTCTTCTGGTCGATCTCGATCTCGACGTGGACCGCGTCGTGGAAGTCCATGTGGCCGACCTGGCCGGCGATGTCGTCGCTGCCGTGGATCTCCAGTTCGCGTCGGTACACCTCGTAGGCCCAGGTGTCGACCTCGCTGTCGGGCGCGAGATCACCGTGGAGCGGCACCCGGACGAGGTCCGAAGGGTGAGTGTGTGGCCCCTTGCACTTGACACCCTTCCGGCGGAGCATCTCGACCAACTCGTCGACGGTGTCGTCCAGCGCGTCGCGGTCCCCGCTCTGGAAGCGGAGCTTGGTGACGAACGTCATCTGACAGGAGCGAAGTCGTGCGAGGGGAAAAGCACACCTACCCGGGCCGGCCGTGTGAGCCGTCGTCGTGGCGATGGACACCTCTCGCCTCCGACATTCATTTAACAGGCTGTTCCGTACCGTGGGGTAATGTCAGTCGAAGCGACGAGCGCTGGAGCCATCCTCTTCCGCGACACTCGCGGCCGCCGGGAGTACCTCCTCCTGAAGAGCCGGCCCGGGGACTGGGAGTTCCCGAAGGGCGGGGTCGAGGGGGAAGAGGAGCTCCAGCAGACTGCGATTCGGGAGGTGAAAGAGGAGGCCGGCATCGAGAACTTCCGTCTGATCGACGGGTTCCGCGAGGAGTACGACTACGTGTTCGAGGCGGGCGGCAACACGATCCACAAGACCGTCCACCTGTTCATCGCCCACTCGTACGAGGCGTCGGCGGAGCTGTCGAACGAACACCGCGACCTCCAGTGGCGCGACTACGACCAGGCGGTCAACACGATCACCCAGGACGGGCCACGCGACATTCTCGACGAGGCCCACGACTACCTGGACGAACTCCGCGAGGAGACGGACGGCGACTACATCCTCCAGGCGGAGGGGTAGTCCCGCACTGCGGAAACTCCGAGTCCGTCGTCGGGGGTTCCAGACAGTTCAAGAGCCCCGCGTGCGTCTGTGAACGTATGCCAGACACGGAACTGAATCTGTTAGACGAGTCGGTCGTCCCCGAACACGCCCGCGGCGTGAAGCGAGAGGCCCGCGAGTTCGCAGACGAGGAGATCGCCCCGGTCGCCGCCGACTACTACGACGCCGGTGACTACCCCTGGGAGGTGTTGGAGGCGGGGCAGGAGGCCGGACTCGTCGCCGCGGACATCCCCGAGGAGTACGGCGGTCGCGGGTTCGACCTGGAACAGATCCTGGCGATGGCCGAGGAGTTCTACCGCGCGGACGCCGGCATCGGGCTGACGCTGATGCTGGCGTCGTTCGGGACGGAGCTCGTCGAGACGTACGGCTCCGAGGAGCTCAAACAGGAGTACCTCCCGCCGGTCGCGGCCGGCGAGCAGCTGTCGGGGCTGGCCGTCTCCGAGCCGGAGACCGGCTCGGACCTGGCCGGGATGACGACGGCGGCGGAGAAGGTGGAGGGCGGCTACGAGATCACCGGCGAGAAGTACTGGGTCGGCAACGGCGTCGAGGCGGACTGGCTCACCGTCTACGCCAAGACCGGCGACTCCGAGGACCGCTACGGCAACTACTCGTTGTTCGTCGTGGAGACGGACCGCGACGGCTACGAGGCCGAACACATCCCGGAGAAGATGGGGATGCGCGCGTCGAAGCAGGCCCACATCGTCTTCGACGACTGTTTCGTCCCCGAGGAGAATCGGGTAGGGCCGGAGGGCTCCGGCTTCTACGCGCTCGCGGACTTCTTCAACCACGGGCGCGTCGTCGTCGGCGGCCACGGAATCGGGCTCGCCGCGGCTGCCGTCGAGGAGGCGTGGGACTTCGTCCACGGGCGCAACGCCTTCGGCCGCAACGTCTCCGAGTTCCAGGCGGTCCAACACGACCTCGCGGACATGCGGACGGAGTTCGAGGCCGCCCGCTCGCTCAACTGGCGGGCCGCCGAGAAGGTGGAACACGGGGAGCAGTCCGGGCTGTGGGCCGCGATGGCGAAGATGAAGTCGACGGAGACGGCCGTCGACTGCGCCGAGCGGGGGATGCAGCTCCACGGCGGCCGGTCGATCCTGTTGGAGAACCGTATTTCACGGGTGTACCGTGACGTTCGGATCCCGGTGATCTACGAGGGCGCCAACGAGATCCAACGCAACCTGATCTACCGGCAGTCGTAGCGACCCCGACGTTCAAGTACCGGAACGGAACCAGTGGAGGGCGTGCCAGACAGCACAGACCGGCTCCCGGACGCGCTCGCCCCCGAGTGGCGACGACTCTTCCTCGTCGCCGTCGTCGCCACGCTCGTCGGTGTCGCCGGCACGCAACTGCTGACCCCAGAGCCACCCCCCGTCTCGGCCGACACGCCGGACACGACGACCGTCTCTGCGGACGTGTTGGACGCCCGGACCCCGACCCCGGTGTCGCCGAGCGCGACCGCCGCGACCGTCGGCGGGACGGACACCCCACTCCCCACAGTGGCGACACTGTCACCGACACAGACGAGACGGCCGACGGTCACTGCGACCGCGACGGCCACGCCGACGACCGCGACACCCGCCTCGTCGACGACGCCTCCGCCCCGGTTCACGCCGTCGACGACGCCTCCGCCTCGGTCCACCTCGTCGGCGACACCGACACCCGACCGCGGCCCTGGGGTGGTGATCCTCACGATCCAGGCGGACGCCCCGGGGACGGAACGCGAGAACCTCGGTCGGGAGTTCGTCGTCTTCCACAACCCCGGTCGACGGCCGCTCCAGGTCGGCAACTGGACGGTCGCGGACGCGGACGGTCACCGCTACCGGTTCCCGTCGCGTGCAGTCGTCGCCGGCGGCGAGACCGTCACCCTCCACACCGGGCGGGGACGCGACGGCCCCAGACACCGGTACTGGAACCGGTCGACCCCCGTGTGGAACAACGGGGGTGACGTAGTGATCGTCCGGGACGCGGACGGAGACGTGCGGGCGCGGCAGGCGTACGGTGACGCGACGAGCCAGGGGGTGGAGTTTTTCGGCCGGGGCGACGTACGCGAGCGCGTGGACCCGGATGTCGCGCGGGAACGGATGGTCGCGCGGCTCCAGCGGCTGGATCGGGTGGAGCGACCGGAGACGGTCACGGCGTTGCGGTCCGTGCCGCGCCACGAGTTCCTCCCCGACGAGTCCGTCGCGGCGGCGTACGCCGACCGCCCGCGTCCCATCGACGCCGGTCAGACGATCAGTGCGCCCCACGCCGTCGCGTGGATCACGGACCTGTTGGGGCTGTCGGCCGGCGACCGGGTGTTGGAGATCGGCACCGGCTGCGGCTACCACGCTGCCGTGACGGCTGCGGTCGTCGACCGTGGGCCCGTCTACTCCGTGGAGTACCGCGAGGAGCTGGCGCGGGCCGCCCGCGAGCGGTTCGACAGAGTCGGCCGTGACGTGCGGGTCCGGGTGGGCGACGGTCACGAGGGGTGGGCGGAGCACGCCCCGTACGACGCCGCCTACCTGACGTGTGCGCCGCCGGTCGTCCCGCAGGCGGTGATCGACCAAGTTCGACCCGGCGGTCGGGTCGTCGCTCCGGTCGGCACCGGCTCACAGCAGCTCGTCCGGCTCCACGTCGAGTCGGGCGGCGTCCGCCGGGAGGAACACGGCGACGTCCGGTTCGTGACGATGGCCGGCGACGAGTGAGCAACGTTATGTCTCTCGACTCGCTGAGATCGGACGTGTCACTCGCAGACGACACGGAACTGGCACGACTGCTGTGTGTCCGGGCCGCCCGGGAGACGGGCCTGCTCGCGGCGTACCTGGAGTCGGCCGGCACGCCGGCGGAGGCGGCGGCAGCCGCAGACGTGACGGAGCCCAGCGCTCGCGTCACCGGGCGCGTGCTCGCCGAGATGGGTGTGCTCCGTCGGATCGACGGGGAGTACGAGCCGACGAACGGCGCGCTCGGACTGTTGACGAAGCGCGACCCACGGTCCGTCGGCGACCTCCCGCACAGACTCGACGTGCTCGACACGCTCGTCGCGCTGCCGGAGACGATGGAGACGGGCGTCCCGCCGACGCTGCCGGACGACTGGAACGACAACCAGGTGGGGGCCGGCGAGACGGTGTCGGAGGCGACACGGCGGGCGGTCGTCACGGCGGCGCTGCGGAGCCACCCGGAGGCGGCGTCGGTGGTCGACGTGTGTGGCGGCGCGGGGGCGTACGCCGCCGAGTTCCGCGAGCGCGGGCTGGAGGCCACCCTCGTCGAGTCCAGCGAGGTGATCGAGGCCGTCCGGCCGTTGGCGGAGAGCCGCGGGCTGGACGTGTTCGCCGGGCCGGTGTCGGAGCTCAACTGGACGTTCGACATCGGCTTCCTCGCGGACGACGTGACGGCGATGCGGGAGACGGAGGCGGCCGCGACCGTCGAGGCGCTCGCGGAGTACGTCGCCGACGACGGACGGCTGGTCGTCGTCGACCGGTTCGAGGGGCCGGCCGCGACCGCCGCCGCCGTCCGGAGTCTGGCGGCCGGCAACGGGGACGTGCCCGCGCCGGAGACGGTCGGCGACTGGCTCCGGGCGGCGGGGTTCGACACCGTCGACCACGAGCCAGTCCCGGGGACGGACCGGGTCGCGATCGTCGGCAGCCGGGCGTGACGCCGCGCGTGTTCACACGTTAACCACCGGTTATTACTCCCGGTCTCCCCCACCGAGAGGCGTGACCGAACCTGACACCGACGACCGTGTGACGCCGCCGGAGATCGGCCCGGAGGACCCGCTCGTGTTGGACGACGACCGTTTCCACGACGGCAACGTCTGTCTCGTCACCGGGGCGGCCTCCGGGATCGGCCGGGCGGTCGCGCTCGCCGCGGCCGCGAACGGGCTCGGCGTCGTCGGCGTCGACGTGGACGCCGACGGGCTCGCCGAGACGGCCGACCGCGTCGCCGACTGTTCGTTCCCCGGGCCGTTCCACGCCGTCGAGACGGACCTGACGGACGACGACGCCGTACGCGCGGCCGTCGAGACCGCCCGCGACCACGGCGAGGTGACGTTCCTGGCGAACGTCGCCGGGCTCCAACACGTCGCGCCCGTGGAGTCGTTCCCGATGGACGACTACGACCTGCTCCAGGCGGTCATGGTCCGGGCGCCGACGCTGCTGGCGAAGCTGTGTGTCCCCGACTTCCGCGAACACGACCACGACTGCGCGGTCGGGAACATGGCGTCCGTCCACGGCCACTACGTCACTGCCGACAAGGTGGCGTACAACGTCGCCAAGTTCGGCGTCCGCGGGCTGACGAACTCGCTGGCGGCCGAGAGCGACGGCGACTTCCGCGCCTTCTCCGTGTCCACCGGCTACGTGAAGACGCCGCTCGTCACCGACCAGATCCCCGACACCGCCGAACAACGCGGCATCTCCGTCGACGAGGTCGTGGAGGACGTGATGCTCGGGCAGGCCCGCGCGTCGGAGCTGATGGAACCGGTGGAGGTGGCCAACCAGTTCGTGTACGGCTTCTCCGAGCACGCCGCTCACCTGAACGGCGCGGACCTGCTGCACGACGACGGGATGGTGAACACGTACGAGTGAGCGGGACAAGTAGCGCGGCTGTTGACACCGTTCAACCGATGGGGACAGCAGTTGGACCGGCGACGAGCGTCGGCTTGATTCTACGGTCGTAGAACAGCTTTCTGGGCGGCCCTCTCCCCAGTTGAAAGATGTCTTGTGTTTGGAGACGTACTTACATCGTATTCAGATGAATTCGTTGCTGATCGGCGGTGACGAGTACAAGAGGTCGGTTGCCTTCGACGCGACAGAAGAAAGCGGAACCTTGGTCACAGTCGGTGTTGCGGTGACACGAGAGCAGGAAGCGCAACTGCTCAACATCTGTTGTGACGAACAAAACGAGCAGTACAAGCCGTTCGCCACGAAGTCCCGTCAACTCAACCTGAACGAGGTCCCTGTGGGTGAGCTGATCAGGCGATTCCCGGGAAGAATTGCTATCGGTCGCTGCACAGAGCCCCCCAATCAGGACTTACAGGCGGAGGCTGCGCACTCAGCAGTCCTATACAACAAACTCAATCCGTTCGAGTCGGCAACCGCGGTGATTGCCGATGGTGACGAGAGACAGGCAGAACGGCTTGGAAGGGCACTGAAGACACTGCGTATCAGGGACACGCCCGCGGTTCCCTGCCACAGGTCCGAGTCTTATTACCCACAGTCGTACTTTGCGGATCTACTCGCGGCTGCAATTGCCAGAGATTGCGAGATCACTAGCAGCGACCTACAAGAGGAGTGCGAGCTGTGGACAGCAGCCAGTGACAACGGAGATCGGTTTTGGGAAGTGTACAACAAAGTTGGAGCCGGTCGGCACAGCTACCAGGTTCCCACTCGTGAAGAGAGACTGGCAAATAAACAGTCAACGCGGGCAAAAGCCTGGTTTAATGGCTGCTTCGGGAGCAATAGCGGAGAATTGCTACAGACAAACAGCACGCGGCGGGTTAAGAACTGGTTGTGGCGGAACGAATACGCTGCTGCCGCTGAGCGGATTTCGTAGACAGCAAGGTGTGCGTGTTCCCGCCCTCGTCCCCGTTTTCCCGCGAGACCTATCCAGTGCGGCGTCGCAAACCCTTGTGCTCACCCGGAAGGGCAAGCGTGTGAGTCGAATTTCAAAGCTTCGTTCGGTCTCGCGTCTTACCTCTCGGCAGGGACGATGAGACGGGCTCTCAACGCCCGCACCAGCGCTCGGATATGACGATAAGACGCCAAAGGTTATAAATCTTTTTCTGATCGTCGGGCAGGCGACCCCCGCCGAACACCGTGTCACTCACTACCGTCGCGTCGGTCGAGCGTCAGCGTCGGTGCGAAGAGAAACCGCGAGGGAGGAGCGCGGGACCGCGAGCCGCGCGGCGGTCAGTCCGCCGCGCCGGCGGTCGTCGCCGGCGACGCCGGCGGGGTCTCGACGGCCGTGTGCAGCAGCGACGAGAGGGCGGCGAGTGCCTCGTCGCGCTCGGTCGGGGTGAGGACGTACTCCTCTGCGGGGACGCCGGTCTCCAGCGCCCGCGACTCCGGCAGTTCCGACTCGTCGACGACGGTCGCTGCCTCCAGGTCCGCCATCGCCTCCCCGACGGCCGCGACGAGCGTCAGCGTCTGCTCGCCGTCGCCCCGGCCGTGGTCGAGTCGCTGTTGGGTCTCGACACAGAGTGTCACCAACTCCTCGATCCTGGTCTCCGGGAGGCGGGTGTCGCGCAGGCTGTCGATGGACGCGCCGTAGTCGGACTGCAGTCGCTGCCGGGAGATGTCGGTCGATACGTCGGGCTCGGCCGTGCCGTCACGCTTTTGTGACGGAGAATCGTTCGAACACATGTCGTGTGAGCCGCGCACGACACGCAGGGTGAGGGTGTTAAGGGCACCCTCGCCACTTTTGCAGTGACGACGCCCGCGTGTCGTACTTAGACTGTGGTCTCGTTGGCTTTTATATCTTACCGTTTTAGAGAGTTTAGGCTATATTCGAAAGAATTGGTGAGTCGCGTGTTGCGCGAACGGACAGGTGGACAGCAGTCTACCTGCTATATTTATGTAGTGAACTATCCGTTCTGAGGTACTCACTCTGTGAGCTTTCTGGTCACTATGCTGTCTTCGACGACCGCGATCTCGTCAGCGGACAACCCAAACAGCCTGTAGACGATCTGATCCAACAGATCGTCAATTCCTACGATTTGTGTCTTCAGTTCTTCCCCCCGGGCAGCGACCTCGGAGTAGCGCTCTACTCTCTCACGGACATCATTCATCTCCGGCAGTTCTAGTCTCAGTAGTCGGTCCACGAGAGAGATCGACTTAGCTGCCTCCTTCCGGAAGTTCGATAGTCCTCTGTCGACCGCCACCGGGACGAAATTCTTCAACAGCAGAGCCTCGTTCTGGGTCAGGTCAGTGATTCGTAGGGCGGGAATTGGCTTAGACTCCGTGTACCCCCACTGGTCAGTCTCCACGTCGCGGTCGTCGTCTGGCTTGAATCTTCCAGAGATTTTAATTTCGACAGAGTTGTCGCTCTCGACATTAACTACGGCTCTCCCTGCCATGAGATTCGGCCGTTGCTCCGTCGTCTCCTTGATTAATGACTTCCCCTCGCAGATCTGTACGAAGCCGAGATCGTCTACAGTAGGCCCAGTTCGGTACTCACCGAGATACGACTCCAGATCGAGATTCAGCGCCTCGTAGTTGGATCTCAAATCCATCAGGTGAGTCGTCAGTTCGGAGATCACTCTCTGTGTCTCCTGCGTTGTGCCGACACTCACCGTCGTGTCTCCGTTCAGCTTGATCTCTTCCGTTTCGGAGTCAAACTGCACCTGAGACGGGTCCACAGAGATTTCACTCGATTCTTCGTCTGTAATTTCGGGGATTGGCAGGCTCCTCGTCTCTGACAGAACGATCTTCGGGAAGTCGTCTCTGAGGGCAACAGCAGACTGTTTGATGTGGTAAAACGACAAGAGCTTCGAGTTCAACACACCGAGCAGATAGCCCAGGCGGTAACTCTCGTCTTCGAGTAGAATACTCTGATAGGACTTGTTCGTCACAAAGTCCTGATCGGTGCGAGCAAGCTGTAGCCGGAACTGTCGGCTAATCAGTTCTCGAAGAATGAGCCGGTCTCCCTGGAAATACCGCTCTGGCTTGTACTCTGCAATGTCTTCGTGATACTCAACGTAGCTGTTCCCGGTGAACGTGTATCTGTATCGACGAAGATCGCCGTCAAGCGCTGGGGAACGATTTTGTCCGGGTTCTTTAGCGAGATCGAACGGCGTGATGCCACGCTGCACGTCGGCGATCTCTCTCAGGGGGACTCCACGTTCTGCTACTTTTTCTTCTACACTCAGCTCTCTCGGCGGCAGATACGATATAAACTCGAACTCGTCTTCTGGATCTAGTGCCTCCGCGAACCAACGACTGTAGTCGACAGCTTCCAAGCCGTCCTCGTCGTTGTCAATCTCGTTCACCCGTTCTTTCCTTCCGTAATTTATTACTCCGACTTCACCTTCGGTTTTTCTGCTGGCCTGTCTGTCGAGAACAAATATCGAAGTGTCTACGTACGCTTCGCTGAACACGTCGTACGGTAAGTTCACGATCTTTGACAGACTGTAGTTCTCGACCGTCCACTCTCTGAACTCTGCGTATTTATCAGAGGTCTGCCACCCACTCGGCAGGATCATTCCAAACCGAGCGTCTTCACAGTCGAGATTTCCAGACAGCTTCGTGAACGCAGCGAATGTATCACTCGCAGATGGGTTCAGGCTGAGTTGTTCGGCTATGTAATCCTTCGTGGGCTTAGAGATGGATGCACCCCACGGCGGATTCCCGATCACGGCGTCGAACCCCCCAGCCCGTCCGTCACCGTTCACGAACACCTCGGGGAACTCCAGTTCCCAGTGGAAGAACAGTTCCTCGTCGGCCATCGCCTGCGCGGAGACGAACCAGTCCTCACCGGTCACAGTCTCGTTCCACTCGGCTTCGGACTCGATCGCGCCGGCCATCCTCCGGTAGGCGTCGTCGGGCACGTCCAGGCCGAACCGCTCGGCGGTGTGGACGTTCGCCAGCTCGAACAACCGGCGGTACAGGGGGTCCGAGCGCATCTCCTCGTACGTCGCCTGCATCTGCTTGATGCTCGCCAGATCGTCGTTCTCGATGTCGACGAGATCCGCCATCAGCCCCTGGACGTGCGACAGCGTCCGCGTCCGCGCCGCCCGGAAGTCGTCCAGCGTCGCCTGCCCACTGTCCCCGTTCGACAACACCTCGTAGATGTTCGACCCGACGAGGGAGTTGCCCGTCTTCAGGTGGTGGTCCAGGAACGCGAGCGGCTTGCCGGCCGCGAGCGTGCGGAGCCACAGCGACACCTTCGCCAACTCCGTCGCCAACGGGTTCACGTCCACGCCGTACAGACACTGCTTGGCCACCTGGCGACGCGCCCAGTTGATGTCGCGGCGCTCACCGTCGTCGGTCGTGATCTCGATGTCCTCGGCGCGGTCGTCGTCGACCGCCTGCCGATCCTGCTTCTCGCGGGCGTCGATGATCTCCCGCGCGAGGTAGTCCACCGCGTTCACCAGGAAGTGGCCGCTCCCCATCGCCGGATCGAGCACGGTCAGATCCAGGATCTCCTCGGTGAACCGCTCCGCGAACCCCCGGTCGCCCGTCGCGTCGACGTGCTCGTCCAACAGCTCCTCGCGGATCGCGTCCACCTGCGGCCCCAGCGTCTCCTCGACGATGTACTCCACCACGTACTCCGGCGTGTAGTACGACCCCGTCGACTTCCGCTCGCCCGAGTCCGTCGTGAGATACACCTCACCCGGCTCCACGACGATCTCCTCGTCCGCGGCGTCCGCGCCGGCCGACTCGTACGTCTCGCTGTCGCCGTCGTCGTCGAGCGTCTTCGGCTCGCTCGCCAGATTCAGCTCGTACTCCAGGAGTCCCTCGTAGATACTCCCCAACTGCCGCACGTCCAACGAGGAGTAGTCGACGAACGTCTTCTCCGGACTGCCGACTGCGCCCGCCTCCGCGTCCGTGCCCGCTCCTGGGCTCGCACCCGCGCCGTCACCCGTCTCCTGGCGGCTCAACAGGTCGATCACCCGCGCCAGATGCGAGTCGTCCACCTCGTGGGTCGCCAGGAACCGCGACTCCTCGTCCGCGTCGGCCCCCGGGTCCGTGTCGAACAGCCCGCCGTTGTACGCCGGCACCTGGAGACTCTCGGGCGGGATCCCCATCGCCTCGCTCCCCTGGTCGATCAGCGTGAACAGGTCGTCCAACTCCTCCCACAGCCGCGTCTGCCAGTCGTGGTACGCCGTCCCCGTCGCGTCCAACTCCGCCGCGACCGTCTCCTTGCGACTGTTCAGGCTGAACTGCGACTCGTACACCTCGTTGTCCGTCGGGAGCAGATCCCGTTCCTCGCTTTCCGCGTACAGGACGAAGATCAGCCGGTAGAGGTAGATCAGCGAACTGTCGTGGATCAGATCCAACGTCTCGTCGTCGAGATCGTCTCTGTCGAGATCGTCGTTCGTGTCGAGGAACCCCGCCGCCAACACCCGAATCGCCTCGTAGATGTTGTCCTGGAGGTCCGCCCCCAACTCCTCGGAGAACCGGTTCGACTGCTCGTACACGTCGTCCAGGAAGCAGTCGCCACGCTCGTCCGGCACGAACGCCTCGTGTCGGAAGAACAGGTAGAACTCCCGGAACGCCTCCAGACTCCCCTCCCCGCCCTCGGCGACGCGTGACAGCAGTTCCGGCAGGTCGATCTCGTAGTAGGAGTCCAGCCGGTGGCTCGTCGGGCCGTAGTACAGCCGCCACTGCCGCCCGTTCGTGAGCACCGCCCACGACGCCGCCGTCTCTTCGAGGTAGACGTGGATCTGGTAGCTGGGGTTCTCGAACTCCCGGAGTTTGTCCCCCCGGGTGTCCAGCTTCCGCCCCCAGAACTTCGCGTCCGCGACCGCGACCGCCTCCGCGTAGGGGTCCTCGCGGTCGAACGCCACGTCTGCCGCCGCTGCCGTCTCGAAGAAGCCGTAGTCCGGTCGCCGGTTCACGTCGCTGACCGTCTGCTGGACGTTGTACTGGATTCCGAGCGCGTCGAACACCGGCTT
Organism: Halobaculum sp. MBLA0143; assembly: GCF_041361465.1. Classification (NCBI taxonomy): domain Archaea; kingdom Methanobacteriati; phylum Methanobacteriota; class Halobacteria; order Halobacteriales; family Haloferacaceae; genus Halonovum; species Halonovum salinarum. Next base: position 1,095,150 of record NZ_JBGKAC010000001.1, on the reverse strand, counting down.
GATGAACTCCTCTTCCAACTGTGCCTCGCTGTAGTCGTCCACGCGGTGGGCACGGTCCTCGTACAGCCCGCGAATCTCCTCGTAGGCGTCCCGAACCGCCGCGGTCTCCGGCTCGGTCCACTGGTCCGTCTCCCGCAGCCGATTCGAGAGGTAGTGGTTGGAGAACAGGTTCCGATTCGTGCGGTAAGATGGTGACTGCCGTGTCATTGTGGTCGGGTGGGAGCCACCACGGCCCCCGTCGTGGTTACTAGCGTTGCTTCGGGCGTCGATTTAGTACTTTTGTCACGGACTCTGCAGACGTCCACCACGACGCCCCGACGAGGCCCGCTGCACGGACGCCGCCCGCCGCGACCCCAGTGTGCGCGACCGACCGACGCCGTCGTCAGTACGCTCGCGCCCACAGTCGCTGGAACCCGAACACCGTCGTCGGGACGACGAACGGGAGCAACACCACGAGGAGGCTCTCCCACACCTCTCCGGAGACGGTGAACGCGACCGCCACCTCGGCGGCGACGGTGACGACCGCCAGCGTCACCACCACGGCGGCGAACCGCGACCGGAACGGCTCGTACGCGGTCGTCGCCAACGGCAGTTCGAAGGCGACGGCCGCTCGGGCCGCCGACCGGACGTGTGCGAGACACAGCTCCTCGTCGACCTCCGTCGACACCAGCGTGAGCGTCTGCGTGTCGAACACCCGGTCGGCGAGCCGGCCGTCGGCCAACTCCGCACGCCGGAACCCACCGACCGGTGTCGCCCACTGTGCCGTGTCCGTGAGTTCGTCGTGCGCGACGACCGTCCCGTCGCACCGTCGGTACGACAGCCACCCGTGCGTGAGGGTGTACTCCGTCGTCTCCAGCCCGGCGACGATCACCGGCGCGATCACGAACGAGAGCACGGTCACGGCGGTCACGTCGACGGGACCGCCGTCCGAGAGGAGCAGGACCCCCAGCCAGAAGAACAGGTACAGCGGCGCGACCCCGAGCGCCTTCGACGCGCCCGCGAGGAGGCCGTTCGTCAGCACGGCCCGCCGATCCGGACGGATCTCCTCGGTCGCGGGCGCGTCCGGATCGTCGACCGTCCGGAGTGACCTGTCCGCCGACGGCGTCGTGAAGTAGCCGAACAGCCCGCCGTCGCGGTACTGCCCACAGTCGACGAGGGTCTTGACCGCGACGGCGACGACGACGAACCCGGTCGCGGTCAGTTCGACCCCGGCGACCGCCACCACGCCGAGCACGACCGCGGCCTCCTGTACCGGCACCCTGACGACACCCCGGGCAGAGACAGTCTCGTACTGCCGCCGCCGGAAGTACCGCTGTCTGGCCGCGAGGACGTGCGAGACGACCAGCGAGACCACACACAGCGCCGTCGCCGGACCGACGAACTCCCCGAGCGGGTCGACCACCCGCGCCAGGAACGCGGGCAGGAGCGCCGCGAACACCAGTGTCACCAGGAACCAGTCGGCGACGAACGGCACGTTCCGGGGGTACACGGGTGGGAGCCACGCGGCGACCCGCACGCTCCCGCGTCTCCGGACCAGATCACCCGGGCCGGTCGGACCCCCCTCACCCGTGTCGTCGAGCGTCCGTTCGTCCGACTCCGAGTCGTCGTACGCCGGCGGCTGCCGGGCGAACAGGGCCTTCACCCCGGCGAACGACACCGCGAACACCACCTCGACCGTGTACACGAACGCGAGTGTGTCTGCGTCCCACCCGAGGAACGCCACGCCCGCGAGCGGCGAGAGGTTCGCCAGGACCGTCGTCCCGAACGCGACGGGCGAGTCGGTCACTCGTGGTTGCACTCGATTACGCCTGTGCCGAGCCGTACAAGTTACCACCGTTTCGGCTGTCGCGCCGCGATTCGTCCGAGAGAGGTCGGGCACCGGATCGTGCCGCGGCGGTCAGTCCGCGCCGCCGGGAGGCTGTCCGACGGCCAGCGAGGCGGGAGCGAAACTGATCGTCGGGGCAGACGACGACTTCGAACCCGTCGACCTGGCCCCCGGCAGAGCCGGGAGCCGGACGGTTCCGAGACGAACCAGACTGACCGTCAGATCGCTCTCAGTTCGTCGCCAACTGCTCGCCGAACTTCTCGCGCACCTTCCGGATCTTCGGGTCGGCGTTGAACTGGCAGTACCGGTCGTTCGGGTTGTTCTCGTAGTAGTCCTGGTGGTACGGCTCCGCGGTGTACCACTCCTCCAACGGCTCGATCTCCGTGACGATCGGGTCCTCGTACGCTCCTTCGGCCTCCAGCTCCTCGACGAACGACTCGACGATCTCGCGTTGCTCGTCGTCGTGGTAGAAGACGGCAGAGCGGTACTGCTCACCCACGTCCGGCCCCTGTCGGTTCACCGTCGTCGGGTTGTGGATCGTGAAGAACACCCGCAGGATCTCCGGGTACGCGATCTCGTCGGGGTCGTACGTCACCTGGACGGCCTCGGCGTGGCCGGTCTCCTCCCGGCAGACCGCCTCGTAGCTCGGGTCCGTGGCGTGGCCGCCGGTGTAGCCGGACTCCGCCTCGTGGACGCCCGCGAGCTCCTTGAACGCCGCCTCGACACACCAGAAGCAGCCACCGGCGAGGGTGGCGGTCTCGGTCTCTGTCACGTCTCAGGGTAGGAGAGCCGAGCGGTTAAGCCCCTCGCACCCGCCGCTACCGAGGTGGCGTGCCCGAAAGAAACGGAAGCCGTGCGGCGTCGTCGTCTGTCGCTCAGAAGGCGCCGGCGTTGACGGTCACGTCGGCGTACAGCGACTCCTTCAGCGCGGCGTGGACGTGGCAGATCTCCTCGGCGTAGCCGAGCAGCTCCTCTGCCTCGTCGTCCGTCAGGTCGGCCTCGGCGTGGAGTGTGAACCGGATCCCCGTGAGGTCGTCCTCGTCGTTCAGGTCGGCCTCCGCGTCCGTCTGGAGCTTGCCCAGGTCGTCGAAGCCGTTACGCTGGGCGCCCGCACGGAAGGCGTACGTGAAGCACGCGGCGTAGTCCGACACTAACACTGCGTTCGGGTCCGGCCCGGTCTCCCCGGTCGCGTCCGTGTCGATGTTGAAGTCGCCGGCCTGACTCGTCGCGCTGAACCCCGCCTCGTTCACGGTGGTGGATTCGATGTCGGTCATAGTGCGTTCGAATTGTGGGCATCTCCGAGGGTAAACCTGCCGATGCACGGGTCGTGGTGCCGTCTCGCACGGGTACGCGGTCGTCTGGCGGGCGGACAGCAGAGTCACGAGTCCGGAGCCGCCGGCCGGCTTCGCCGAAACCGCTACCAGTCTCGCGCCCGGAGTGTAGTCGTGACCACCGACACCGTGACGGCGGCCGCTACCGGGGTCGCCGACACACTCGGCGACCGACTGGACGCGACACTCCGACGCGACGGGACCGCGGTCGTCGCCGTCCTGTCGGACCGGCGGCTCCGCGTCGAGCCGCGCGAGGGGCCGGACGGCGACCGCCGGTGGACGCTCGCGGTCGTCGTCGACGGCGACACCGTCGGGAAACACGGCCCGTTCGCGTCGGCCGCGGCCGTCACCGACCGTGCGACGGAACTCGCGGCAGAACGGGTCGGCTACACTGTCTGCTGTGACGGGCACCCGTCGTGACCGACGACTGGACGGACCGCGCCGCGGTCGCCGACGACCTCCGGACCGCACGGGTCACCTACGGCGGAGTGTTGGTCGACGAGGGGATCACCGTCGTCGCCTGTGACGACGACGCCGACGGCGTCCCGGTGGGACTGTTGACGGCCGTCGCGGCCGCACGAGGTGACTTAGAGCAGTTCCTCGGCGAGACGGAAGACGCCCTCGAGACGGACTTGGGCGCCATCGCGGCGCCACACCTCGACGGGGTGACGCCCGTCGTCACGTCGTTCGACCGGGCGGCGGCACTGACCGCGCGGTCGCGGGCGGCGTACCTCCAGACGGAGACTGCCGGCCGAGGGTGGATCAGAGTGCGTGACGCCGCGCCGTCGGCGTTCCGCGAGGACGACCCCGCCCTGGGTATCCTCGCGCTGTCGACGACCGTGCTCGCGGACGCCCGCGACCGGATCGCCGCCCAGCCGCCGACCGTCCAAGACCGACTGCGGGAGGCGCTGTCGGAGACGGAGTAGCTACGCCAGCGCGACCAACGCCGCGGCGCCGATACCGATCCAGGCCGTCACCGCCGTCAGGACGAACCCGACTAGGAGCAGCGTCTCAACGTCTACCTCCTCGAACACCCGCTCGGTGATCCGGAGTTGACTCTCGTGGATCCGCCAGAGGAACGCCAGGCTGGCCCGGTGGTACGCCAGAATCGTCCCACCGACACCCCGGCCCGTGCCCTCCCCGAGGTCCGGCGCGGGCGGGACGAGCCCGTCGTCGCCCGTGTCCGTTCGGCGGACTGTCGCACCGTCCGTGTCCGTTCGGCGGACTGTCGCACCGTCCGTGTCCGTTCGGCGGACTGTCGCACCGTCCGTGTCCGTTCGGCGGACTGTCACACCGTCCGTGGCGTCGCCGGCCGCACGCGAGTCGTCGCCGAGGCTGACGGCGTCGGCGTCGCCGAACACGGACTCGGCGCAGTACCGACAGAACGTCTCCTGGCGTCTGTCGCCGTCGCGGTCGACAGTTACCGGGACAGTCTCGTCGGGACCGACCCGTTGGCCACAGAACTGACAGTCGCCGGCCGCTTCGTGGCCCCGGTCGCGGAGCCGTCGCGTCTGTCGCTCGCTCACGTCCGTTTCTGGGGGCGCGTCCGGAAGGGGCTGGCGGCGTTCCCACGCGCCGGGACGGCCACCGTCGTTTACCCCCGAGACGACCCTGTCGACCCTGTGACACGAGTCGCAGTCGTCGGCGCCGGTGCGGCGGCCGCCGGCGCCGCCTACACGCTGGCGGCGACGGACGCGGAGACGGTCGTGTTCGAGGCGCGCGACCGAGTCGGCGGTCGTGCCGCGTCCGCGACGCACGACGGCGTCGTGTACGACTACGGCGCGAACTACGTCAGAGACACGGCAGAGCGCCCGGCGACGTTCCTCCGAGAGGCCGCGTCGCCGACGGACACGCCGCCGCCGGTGGACACCTTCGACGAGACCGGGACGGTGTCACCCGGCCGAGACGACGACGAGGCGAAGTGGTCGACACCGGAGGGGGTCCAGGCGCTCGTCGGCCGGCTGTTGGACGCCGCCGACGCGACCGTCCACACGGGCGCGCCGGTCCGGCGACTCGTCCGGACGGCCGACGGGTGGCGCGCCGACGCCGACCCCGCGACCGGCCGGTTCGACGCCGTCGTCGTGACGCCGCCGGCGCCGACCACCGCGGAACTGCTGGCCCGCTCCGACTGGGACGACCCCGCCCGCGAGCAGTTGGTCGCGGCCGCCCGCGACGTGTCGTACGCGACCGTCTGGAGCGCCGCGCTGGGGTACGACCGCGAGCTGGACCGACCCTACTACGCGCTCGTCTGCACCGCGGACGGCACCAGAGCCTCGTGGTTCTCCCGAGAGTCGTGCAAGCCCGGCCACGTCCCGGACGGTGAGGTGGTGATCGCCCAGGGCGGCCACGAGTGGTCGGCGACACACGCCGACGCAGACCCGGCGTGGGCGGCCGGACGGCTCGCGGACGCCGCGAGCGAGGTGATCGGCGAGCCGTGGCTGGCGGCGCCGGCGTGGGCGGACGCCGTCTGCTGGGAACACGCACTCGTGGAGGACCAACTGCTGCCCGGACCCCGCCGGGCCGCCGCCGAGGCCGGGCTCTACCCTGCCGGCGACTGGGTCGCCGGCGAGGCGCGCGTCCACGCCGCGCTCGCCTCCGGGATCGAGACGGGCGAGCGGATCGCCCTCGGCGGGTGAGCCGACACCCCCGACCACACAAGGCTTACGCCGGTGACGTTGGACGACTCGGGCGTGACACGGAGTCGACGCGCGCTTCTGCGGCTGGGGGCGGCCGCGGCGCTGGCCGGGCTCGCCGGCTGTGAGGCCCGCGAGGGGACGACCGCCGTCGACGAGCCCTACTCGCCGACGGGCGAGCCGACGCCGGAGCCGACCCCGACGCCACGCGACGGCGACTGGCAGAGCTACCGCGGGGACGCGGGAAACACCGGTACGGGCGACAGCGGGCCGACGACGGCGCCGACCGTCGCCTGGAGCCGGCCGACGGCGGTGACGACCGGCGGGCCATCGGCGGCTGGGGGCGGAATCGCCGTCGTCCCAGCGGCGGCAGACACGGTGTACGCCCGACGACTGTCGGACGGCCGGCTGGCGTGGATCGATTCCGCCCCGGTCGACCCCGCGGTGTGTCCGGCGGCGACGCCGTCGGCGGCGGTCGTCACCGACGGATCCCGGGTGACGGCGTTGTCGCCCGACGACGGCGACCCGCTGTGGCGCCGCGGGTTCGGGGCGTCCGTCGTCGGACTGACGGCCGTCGGCGAGCGCGTCCTCGTCGCCACCGCCGACGGCGTACTCGCCCTGACGGCCGCGACCGGGGAGCGACGGTGGCGGGCGGCACCCGAGGGGACCGTCGAGACGGCCGCGGCGCCGGGCGACCCGGTCGCGGTCGGCGTCCGCCGAGAGGGTGAGCCGGCGGTCGCCGCCGTCGGGAGCGAGGGGACGGCGTGGCGACGCCCGTTCCCCGGGGCGGCGCCGGACGACGGCAGGCAGTCCGGACTGTGGCGACCGGCAGTCGGCGACGGCTCCGTCGCCGTCGCCGGCGGCGACACGCTGGTGTCGCTGTCGGCCACAGACGGGCGTCTGGAGTGGCAGACGACGACCCCGGCGCCGGTCGCCGCGCCGCCAGCGGTCGGCCGCTTCGGCGTCGCGGCCACGAGCCTGGAGACGGACCTGTCGTCGTCACCCGGCGACCGGACCGCAGCGGGGTCGGACACGCCGACGCCGCCGCCGACGGACGTGATCCGGCTCCGGGTGACGCTGTCGGCCCACCGCTCCGACGACGGCCGCCGACGGTGGCGGCGACGCTACCGCGGCACCTGGAACTTCACGAGCGGGCCACCGAGCACCGTGCCGTTCCGAGCGACGGCGGACCGACTGTTGCTCGGCGTCGACGGGACCCTCCACGCCGTCGGGCCAGGGGGTGAACGGCAGTGGACGGCCCCGGTCGCCGGCACGCCCGCGGTCGCGGACGGTGTCGTCACGGCCGGTGACACCGCAGTGGGGCTCGCGGACGGCGAACGGCGGTGGCGGGCGACCGGCGACGCCGGCGGCGTCGCGGTGACCCCGGCGGTCGTCGGCAACCGCGTCTACGTCGGCGGCGCCGACGGGGTCGTGTCCGCGCTCGCGGCCGACACCGGCCGCGTCGAGTGGCGGACCCAACTGGACGGCGCGGTCGGCGGGACGCCCGCGGTGACGGCCGCCGACGACGGCAGACGACTCGTGATCGTCGGCACGCGCGCCGGCTCGGCGGTCGGGCTGGCGGCCGACACCGGACGCGTTGTCTGGCGCCGGTCGGTCGGCGGGACACCCCGCTCGCCGACCGTCGCCGACGGCCGGGTGTTCCTGGGCACCTTCTCGGAGACGCTGACGGTGCTGTCGGCGACGACCGGCGAGACGCTGTGGACCGCGACCCGGCCGGAGCCGTTCCTCCCCGGCGTGCCGACCGTCGGGGACGGCGCGGTCGTCGCCGGCGCCAACGGCCAGCTGTACGCCTTCGAGACGGCAGACGGGAGCGAACGGTGGCGCGTGACCGGCGACGACTACCGGGTGCAGTCGACGGCCGCGGTCGGCGACGGTCGGGTCGTCCTCTCGCTGGGGTCGAGCCTGCGAGCGTTCCGGCTCGCCGACGGGACGGAGCTGTGGCGACACCCGAGCGGGTCGACGAACGTGGCGCCGGCGGTCCACGACGGCACCGCGTACACGGTCGCGGACGGACGCTTGACCGCCGTCTCCGTCGCCGACGGCCGCCGGCGGTGGTCACGGACCGTCGGCAACGCGACGAGCGTGACGGCGACCCCGGAGTGTCTGATCGTCAGGGGACTGGACACGCGGTCGCTCCGTGGCTTCTCTCACGACGGCGACCCGCTGTGGCGGTACGACGGCCGCGTGGCGACCGACCCCGCCGCGACGGACGGCTGGCTGTTCGCCGGCGCCGCCGGCGGGCGCGTCCTCGCGCTGGTCGAGGCCGACGGCCGACCGTCAGTGTAGTCGGGCTCCGGCTCCGACCGAAGCTGCCGTACGGACCGTCGACAGTGTTCGAGCGCGGCCGCCGGCTGCCGTACCGAACAGTCGTCTGCGGTGATCGTCCGACAGCCGCGAGCGACCGTGCCGGCTCGACTCCTTAGCAAGATTTATTCACGAAGTAGTCCTATAGGCGTGGTAACTAATGTCACCGAGCGTCAGACACCCGGACGAGCGACACTGTGAACGGTGCGGTCGACGAGAGCGGTGGGACGAGGCGGCGACCTCCTGGCGGGTCGCAGACGAGTCCGGCGTGGCGTACTGTATTCACGAGTGGGACATCAACGGCAGCTTCCTCCCCTTCGGCGACGTAGACGCAGAGGCGTAACCCGGACGGTCGGGGTCCGGCGAGTCGGACGATCAGTCTCGACAGTCGACGCCGTCGGTGACGGTCCGGGGGTCGGAGCCGGTGAGCCAGAGCACGAACTCCTGTGAGTCGGGGCTGTCGCTGCGGTCGCGGTGGACGAAGCCGGCGGGGACGTGGAAACACTCGCCGGCCTCGACGAACAGTCGTTCACCCTCGCCGCGACCCCACTCCACGTAGCCGTCGCCCGCGAGGACGAACCCGAACACGTGGTTGTCCGCGTGGTGGTGCCACTCGGAGACGATCTCCCCCTCCGAGTGGCCACGCACCATCCGCACGGGCTGGTCCGGGAACGGCGTGTGTCGGCGGACGTTCGACAGTTCGCCCGCGGAGGCGAACGAGTCCCGACCGGCGACACACACGGCGTCCGCCCGCGCTCGTGAGTCGCCGGCCGCCGGTGCCGACGGCTCGTGGCCGGGGACGGCAGTCCTCGCCGACACCGTCTGCCCGCCCGCCGACGCGACCACGTCGCTCCGAGCGGCCCGTCGCGGCCGGTCGGGCGGGGCCCCGTCCGTCTCCGTCCGGTCGAAGGCGACGAGCAGCGTCGCCGGCTGGTCGGTCGGCGCGGTGACGACCGGCGGCGCCCCCGCCGGCACCTGGAAGAACTCGTCGCCGGCGACGGTCCGCGAGGCCGACTCCCAGCGGAGCGCCACCGGCCCCCGCAGCACGTAGCCGTACGCCGGCGCCTCGCGGGTCGGCCGCCACCCTCGGTCGCCCGTCAGCCCGACCGCGAACAGCTCGACCCCGTCTGCCGCGTGGAGTCGTTCGCGCGCGACACCGTCGTGACCGTCGTCGCCGACGACCGTCGACGCGACTGCCGTCGTCTCCGACATCGTGTCCATACAACACTGTGTGTCGTGGTACCACCTTACACGACGTTCTAACAGCATCGAGAGGGGTACAACCAGATCACTAACAGCCAATACTCTCTTCAGGCGGCTGTCAGGACGGGGAGACCACGTCCAAGGCGGTCTCGAAGTCCTCGCGGGTGACGGAGATCTCGTCGGCGTGGTCGTTGGCGTCGGCGGCGTAGGCGCCGGCGACCCGTTCGACCGCTCGCATCGTCGCCTCGCGGGCGACGGCCGTGAGGTCCGCGCCGGAGTAGCCGTCCGTCGCGGCCGCGATCTCGGCCACGTCCACGTCGTCGGCGATCGGCGTGTCGGCGGTGTGGACCCGGAGGATCGCCTCGCGGGCGGCCTCGTCCGGGCGTGGCACCTCGACGTGTCGCTCCAGCCGCCCGGGCCGGAGGAGTGCGTCGTCCAACGACTCCTTCCGGTTGGTGGCCGCGAGCACGGCCAGGTTGGGGTCGTCGCCGGCGCGGTCCAGCTCGGTCAACAGCTGTGAGACCACCCGTTCGCCGACGCCGGAGCCGCCGCCGAGCTCTCGGTCGCCCGCGATCCCGTCGATCTCGTCGAAGAAGACGATACTCGGGGCGGCCTGGCGGGCGCGCTCGAACACCTCTCGGACGGCCTTCTCCGACTCGCCGACGTAGCGGTCCAACAGCTCCGGCCCCGCGACCTGGATGAAGTTCACCTCTGACTCGCCGGCGATGGCGCGAGCCAACATCGTCTTCCCGGTGCCGGGCGGGCCGTGGAGCAGCACCCCGGTCGGCGGGTCGGCGCCGGCCGTCTCGAACAACGGACCGTACTCCAACGGCCAGGTGACCGCCCGCTCTAACGCCTGCTTCGCGTCCGCCAGCCCGCCCACGTCGTCGAAGGTGGTCGTCGGCTGCTCGGCGACGTACTCCCGCATCGCCGACGGCTCCACCTCCGCCATCGCCGACTCGAAGTCCGCCCGGGTGACTGTCACGTCACCCAGGTCCACGTCGCTGTCGTCGCGGCGGGCGCGCCGCAGCGCCGTCAGCGCCGCCTCCGTCGTCAGCGAGTCCACGTCCGCGCCGACGAACCCGTGTGTCCGGGCCGCCAGCCGGTCTAGGTCCACGTCGTCCGCGACCGGCATCCGGCGGGTGTGGACCTCGAAGATCTCTCGACGGCCCGTCTCGCCCGGGACACCGATCTCGATCTCGCGGTCGAACCGGCCGCCACGCCGCAGTGCAGGATCTAGCGCGTCCGCGCGGTTCGTCGCCCCGATGACGATCACGTCCTCGCTGGCGTCCAACCCGTCCATCAGCGACAGCAGCTGGCCGACCATCCGATTCTCCATGTCGCCGCCGTCGTCGCGTTGGCCGGCGATGGAGTCGATCTCGTCGAAGAAGACGATACTCGGGGCGTTCTCGTCGGCCTCCCGGAACAGCTCCCGGAGGCGTTCCTCGCTCTCGCCTTTGTACTTCGAGGTGATCTCCGGCCCGGAGACGGAGATGAACTCCGCGTCCACCTCGTTGGCGACCGCCTCGGCGATCAGCGTCTTCCCGGTGCCGGGCGGGCCGAAGAGGAGTACCCCCTTCGGCGGCTCGATCCCGAGCCGGGCGAACACCTCCGGCTCCGCCAACGGCAGTTCGATCGTCTCTCGGACGAGATCCAGTTCCTCGTCTAACCCACCGATGTCCTCGTAGGTGACCGTCCGGCGGTGGTCGGCCGCCTCCCTGCCGGTCTGGGTCGTCGGCTCCGGACGCCGGTCGCCCGACTCCGTGTCGGCGGCCGTCGCCGTCTCCTCGCCGTCGGAGCGGTGGATACGGACTTCCGTCGACTCCGTCACCCGGACGGCACCCTCCGGCACCGTGTCCTCCACGACGAACACGTTGCCGCCGAGGTGTTGGAGTCGGATCTGCTCGCCCGCAGTGACGGGCCTGCCCTCCAGGTCGCGTTTGGCGGCCCGCCGGAGCGTCTCCTCGTCGATGTCGACGTTCGCGAGCGTGGCCGGCGCCTCCAGGGCCACCGCCTCGGCGTCGCTGACGGACTGTGGCCTGACGGTGACCCGTTCCCCGATCCGGACGCCCGCGTTCGTCCGGGTGTCGCCGTCGATCCTGATCTCTCCGTCGTCGACGCCGGTGCCACCCGGCCACACTTTCACGACCGTCTCGCGGTCCCCCTCGATGATCGCCGTCTCACCGGAGAGCACGCCCAACCGTGACATCGTCGCCGGCGGGACGCGGGCGATTCCTCGGCTCGCGTCCCGCTTTTCCGCGTCGCGGACGGTCATCTCGATCGTCTCGGCACTCATACCCCGATGTAGTGGGAGTCGAGGTTTCACCCTTTCTCTCCGTCTCCCGTACTGTTGTGCCGTCGGCTCCCGTGCGGGGTCGCTCCGGGGGTCTGTGCCGTTCGTCGCCGGAGCTCACTCGCCGGCGACGAGCACGACCGCGACCGCCGCGAGCGCGATTCCCAGCGCCTTCCGCGGCGTGAACGACTCCTGGAGGATGGTGATCCCGACGACGGACGACAGGACGAGGAACGTCCCGAACACCGGGGTGACGACGGAGACGGGGCCGAGCGACAGCGCCCGGTAGTACGCGAGGATCCCGACCGCCAGGAACGCGCCGCCCGCGAGGACGTACCGCATCTCCGGCTTCCGGAGGTGTGGCCCCACGGACTCACCCTGGACGGCCATCAGCCCGAGCGCGACGACGATCAAGATCCCGTTCGACACCAAGACTGCGACGTTGCTCGGCACCGCGCCCGCCCCGGCGGTGCCCTGCCGCATCAACGGGGGCACGAACGAGTACGCCAACAGCGCGACCACGGCGTACGGAAGGTAGTTCACGTCGGGCGTTGCACGGGGCCGGCGAAGAAGCGTTCGGAGTCGAGTCACGGGGGCTCACCCCCGAGAACCCCCGCGTGACCGCCGACGTGACCGACACCGCTGTCCGACTCCACGGCGGCGTGGACTCGGTGAACGACCACGAAGTCGAACGGTTCTACCGCGACGCCAGATCACCCAACCACCAGCGAGATTCAGGAGAACGTCGTCGCCCGAGAGCTGGACGGGAAGTGACGGCGGGGCCGTCGTCGGGCTTATGCCGCCGGGTCGCGTCACAGCGACACATGACACACGTCGCGGTTGTCGGCGGCGGACCGGCCGGACTGTCGGCGGCGTTGTTCACGGCCAAGAACGGCCTGGCGACCACCGTCTTCGACACGGACGGCACCTGGCTGCACAGCGCACACCTGTTCAACTACCTCGGGGTGAACTCCGTCGACGGTGAGAGCTTCCTGTCGGTCGCCCGCGACCAAGTGGACGACGTCGGGGCCGAGCGCCGCGAGGCCGAGGTGACGGACGTGACGGAGACGGACGGCGCGTTCGAGGTAACGACCGACGAGGAGACACACGTCGCGGACTACGTGATCCTGGCGACCGGTGCCGACCGCGACCTGGCGACGGCGTTGGGGTGTGAGACGGACGACGACGGGGTCGTGACGGTGGACGTGACGATGGAGACCTCCGTCTCGGGGGCGTACGCCACCGGGGCGATGGTGCGGGCCGAGGAGTGGCAGGCGGTGATCTCCGCCGGCGACGGCGCCGCGGCCGCGCTGAACGTGCTCACCCGGGAGAAGGGGGAGCACTTCCACGACTTCGACACGCCGGCGGACGCCGAGGCGGCGATGGCGGCCGTCGTCGACGAGGCGGAGACGGACGACGCCGACTGACGGAGACGAGGTGGGCTGGTGCGGACGGGGCAGACCGGCCGGACAGCGGGACCCGACCTAGATGGCGCGGACCGACGCAGACGGCGTAGACTGACGCGGACGGTGCGGCTCGACGCAGGTGGTGCGGCTCGACGCAGGTGGTGCGGCTCGACGCAGACGGTGCGACCCGACCCAGACGACGCAGGCCGTCGCAGACGACACGGACTGGACGACCCGACGCGAGCGACGCTACCCGGCGCGAGCGACGCTACCCGACGCGAGTGACGCCACCTGACGCGGGCCACCCGGCAGAGTAGTCCGCCGGCTCCGTCGGAGTTTTGTCGCCGCCCGCCCGACGGTGACCGTGACCACCGCCTCGGAGGGGCGTCTCGCGGCCGTCGCCGAGCGGGTGCCGCCGCTTACGGCGCTTTCGGTCGCCGTGCTCGCGGTGTCGACGAGCGCCATCCTCGTGGAGTGGAGCCGGGCGCCGAGTCTGGTGAAAGCGTTCTACCGCGTGTTGTTCACGACACTCCTGCTCGTTCCGTTGGCGGTCGGTCGGTCTGCCGACCGCCGGGCGTTCCGGCGGCTCCGGGGCCGCGATCTGGCGGTCGCGGTCGTCTCCGGGGCGGCGTTGGCGCTCCACTTCGCCGCCTGGTTCGAGAGCCTGCGGTGGACGAGCGTCGCCGCGAGCGTCACGCTCGTCCAGTCGCAGCCGATCTTCGTCGCCGTCGGCGCGTGGGCGTTGTTGGACGAACGGGTGACCGCCCGGACGGTCGCCGGGATCGTCGTCGCGCTCGTCGGGACCGTGTTGTTGGCCGGGGGCGACGCGCTCGTCGGCGGGACGGCCGTCGGCCCGCGACCGACGTTCGGCAACGCGCTGGCGCTCGTCGGCGCCGTCTGTTACACGGTGTACGTGTTGGCCGGGCGGTCGCTGCGTCAACGGTTCCCCGTCGTGCCGTACGTGGTCGTCGTCTACGGCGTCTGTACGGTGGTGCTGCTCGGCGCCGCCGTCGCCCGCGGCCACCCCCTGCTGGGGTACGCCCGTCGGGAGTGGCTGTTGTTCGTCGGGATGGCCGTCGGGCCGGGGCTCGTCGGCCACACGGTGGTCAACTGGGCGCTGGCACACGTCGAGTCGAGCGTGGTGTCCGTCTCGTTGGTCGGCGAACCGGTCGGCAGCACGGTGTTGGCGGCGTTGTTGCTGGCGGAGGTGCCGACCCCGGTGACGGCCGTCGGCGGCGTGATCGTGCTCGCCGGGATCGCCGTCACTGCCCGGGAACGCGCCGCTGCGGACGACCCCGACTGATCTGTGGCTCCCGTCGGACGGCGTGGGTCGACGATCCACCGGTATCACGGACGATAGGCGAGTCGGTGTGTTTTTGTTCGGCTGTCACACGAATGTTGATATGGCCGGCACGGGGGCGGTGAGTGTTCTCTACGTGGACGACGAACCGGAGTTCGCCGACCTCGTGCAGTACTGGCTGGAGGGTGACGACGGAGAGCCGGCGTTGTCCGTCACTCTCGCGGAGGGGGTGACGGAGGCGTTGGACGTGTTGGCGACGGAGTCCGTCGACTGTGTCGTCTCCGACTACGACATGCCCGGGCGGGACGGGCTGGACCTGTTGGACGAGATTCGGGAGCGCCACTCCGCGCTGCCGTTCGTCCTGTTCACCGCCCGCGGCGGCGAGGAGACCGCCCGCGACGCGTTCCGAGCGGGGGTGACGGACTACATGGCCAAGGAGGGGGACCCGGAGACGATCCGGCTGCTGGCAGAGCGGGTACGCAACGCCGTCCAAGGGCGCCGCTCGGCCGCCGGCGACACGGACGGCCACCTCCAGTACCGCGCCGGGCTCCGCGAGATCGCCCTGGACGCGGCGACGAACCTGATGTCCGCGACGCCCGACGAGTTGGACACGAAGGTGACGTTCACGCTCCAGACGGTCGCGGAGTTCATGGACGTCGGCCGGGCGGCGACGTACATCGGCGAGGAGACGGCGTACGAACGCGCACACGACTGGACGGCCGACGACGTCGACGACCCGTTGCCGACGCGGCTCGACGAGGACCACCACGCGGAGTGGCTGGAGCGGACGAGCCGGTTCGAGACCGTCCAGTACGGCGACCCCGGCACCCACCCCAGCGCGCGCGAGGTGGTCGAGCCTCGGGGCCGTTCCGGTGTCGTCGCGCCGATGCTCTCTTCTGGGTTCCGAGTGATCGGCGTCACGGTGTTCGACGACCCGGCCGGCCGGGTGTGGTCCGACGAGGAGGTGGATCTGATCGAGACGGTGTCGGAGCTGGTCACCCGTGCGGTGGAGCGCCGTCGCCAGCAACGACAGCTCCGCCGCCAGAACGAGCGATTAGAGCAGTTCGCCTCCGTCGTCAGCCACGACCTCCGCAACCCGTTGGCGGTCGCGGACGGCTGGCTCGACCTCGCCCGCGACGGCCACGAAGAGGGGTTCGACCGGGTCGCCGACGCCTTAGACCGGATGGAGCAGCTGATCGACGACGTGTTGACCCTCGCCCGCGACGGCAGCGACATCGGCGACACGGAGCCGGTCGCGGTCGAACAGGTCGCCAGAGAGGCGTGGTCGCGTGTCGACACCAGAGACGCGGCCCTCGCTGTCGAGTCCGGCGGCGAGGTGTCGGCCGACGAGGGACGACTGGCGTCCGTGTTCGAGAACCTGTTCCGCAACGCCGTCGAACACGGCGGCTCCGGCGTCGAGATCACCGTCGACGACCACGACGCCGGCTTCTACGTCGCCGACGACGGGCCGGGACTGCCCGACGGCGGCTCGCCGGAGCTGTTCGAGTGGGGCAACACGACCGAAGACGACGGCGCCGGGCTCGGCCTGGCCATCGTCTCGACGGTCGCGGAGGCACACGGCTGGCAGGTGGAGGCGACGGAGTCGGCCGACGGCGGCGCCCGCTTCGAGTTCGAGACGTAGCTCACTCCAACAGTCGTCTGGTCTTCCAGTGGCGGTACTGGAACATCGGCTCGAAGCCGACGCCGCCGAGCGGCCCCAGCGCCGCCCCGACGCGGCCGCCCGGCAGTTCGTACGTCACTTCGTCTAGCATCACCGTCTCGTCGCCGTCCGCGCGGAAGCTGTGGCTGTGACGCCAGGTCGGCAACGGGCCCTCGGCCATCGTGTCGACGAACTGTGCGGTGTCGCCGTCGTGGTCGCGGCTGGAGATCTCGGCGATCCAACGCTGGCGCGGCCCGACGCCGAGCGGCTGGAGCGCCATCTCGATCCGGGAGCCGGTCTCCAACACCGCCGGGTTCGGCTCCCCGTCCGGGCCGAGGATACGGTCGACCGTGAGCCCGAGGAACCCGGGCGTGAGCGCCTCCAACCCGGAGATCTGTGAGTGGAACTCCCACACCTCGGACAACGGGGCCGCGATCCGCGTCTCCTTCCGGTAAACTGCCATACGACGACTCCGTGACCCACGGTGATAAGCGCCGAGTTTCCGACTGCCCGGAACGTCTTTACTCTGGGCGTCTTCACGGCCAAACATGGTGACAGAGACGGAACGGGAGGACATGACCTGGTTCCAGTGTGAGGAGTGTGGCCTCCTGTTCGACAACGCGGACGACGCCGAGCGACACGAGTCGAACTGCACGAGCAACGACGACCCCTCCTACCTCCAGTAAGGTCAGTCGACGACGGGGTCGTCGATCCAGCCGTCGTCGGTCTCGTCGTCGTCGGGGTCGGTCTCCGCCGGCGACGGCTCGGTGTCCGTCTCCGTGTCGGCGTCGGCGACGAACTCGTAGCTGTCCTCCGACCACTGGTCTTCCAGGAAGACGAACACGCGACCGCGAGCGACCTCGGGGTCGGCGGAGATCGCGGTCCGCTGGCCGGACAGCCGGGTCGCGGTGACGCCCGGGAACAGACTCTCCGTCTCGTCTTCGGCGAGGATCACTCGGCCGACGCCGGTGTCGGCCAGAATCTCGCCGGCCGTCTTCAGGTCGTTCACGTACAGCATCACCCCCTCCGTCTCCGTCGGGTCCGTGACGAGGACGTGGACGTCCCTCCCCGGGCCGGCGGTGAGCCGCCCGGTGACGGTCTCGGGGACACCCCGGTACAGGGTCACCCGCCCGTCGAGGTACTCCACGGCGACCCCCTCCTCGCGGAGCTCCACGCCGACGGTCTTCGGCGGGATGTCGTTGCGTTGGCTCATGCCTGGCGGTCGGACCGGCGCGGTGATAAACCGCGTCCTTTCGGCTCCAGTCAGTACAACAGCAACGGCAGCATCGAAGCCACGCCGGCGACGAGCCCGGCGACGAGCTCGCGGTACCCGTCGCCCTCCAGATCCGCGCCGATCTCCAGCGCCTCCGGCAGGAACTCCGTCAGGACGAGGAACACCATCGCGCCGGCGGCGAACCCGAACCCGAACGGGAGGAACGCCCGCGCCCAGGAGACGAACAGGAACGCGATCACGGCGCCGATCGGCTGTGGCAACGAGGACAACACTGCGGCGCCGACCATCCGCGTCTCCCCGACGCCCATCGACCGCAGCGGGATCGACACCGCCACCCCCTCGGGGACGTTGTGGATCGAGATGGCGACGGTCATGAACACCGCCAGCAACGGGACGGTGACGCCGAGGATCGGCACGCCGCCCTCCAACCCCACGTCGGCGAAGGAGACGCCGACCGCGACCCCCTCCGGGAAGGAGTGGACCGTCAGGATGCCCAGGATCAACAGGAGCTTGCGGGCGTCACCGTCGGCGACGGCCCGTGACGCCAGCGGCACGTCTGCGTTCGGCTGTCCGCCGTCGGTGCGCTCGGCCGTGTCCGCCTCCGTCGCGGGCGCACCCGACGGCTCACCCGTGTCGTCGCCGATCTCGACCCGTTCGAGCACGGCGTCGGCGACGACCACGAGCACCACGCCCGCCCCGAGGCCGGCGAGCAACAGCGTCGGGAACCCGTTCGAGGCAGCCAGCCCCTCGACGACCAGTCCGAACCCGGAGGCGGCGAGCATGATCCCGGACGCCAACCCCCACAGGGCCACGTTCCACCGGTCACCGATCTCGTCGAACAGGAAGAACGGCACCGCGCCGATGCCCGTCGCCAGCGCCGTCACGAGCCCCGCGACACCGACGAACGTGAGCTCCGCGGCCGTCACCACGCCGAACCACCTCCGAGCACACGGCACCGAGCCTCCGTCTCTCGAGTCATGTCTCGACGTAGACGAGTCTCGGCAAAGATGTTTGTGGTCTACGTAAGATATTTTTTGGTTGGCCAAAATCGAGAGTGCTCCGGCGTCGCCAGATGCGACGCTGGAGGGATCTGACGCTGGCGGGGGTTCCAACGAAGCGAGAACGGGCTGCGACGGCTACCCCTCGAACGGCGAAGCGTCGGCGTCGTCGACGACCGCGACGGTGGAGCGAAGCTCGCCGCCGACGCCCGCCGAGTCCTCGACCGCTTCTCCGTCGAGGTGACCGAGGTCGGCGGACCCGTCCGTGAAGAGTTCAGTCACGTTTGCTGCGTCTCTCTACTCCGTTGACCCTTCCTCTCAGTAGTGCCACGGGAACTGTGAGAAGTCCGGGTCGCGGCCCTCCAGGAAGGCGTCACGGCCCTCGCGCGCCTCGGCGGTGTCGTACGCGAGCCGGGTCGCCTCGCCGGCGAACAGCTGTTGACCGACCATGCCGTCGTCGGCCATGTTGAAGGCGTACTTCAGCATCCGGATCGCGGTCGGAGACTTGCTCGCCACCTCGTCGGCCCACTCCAGGGCCACGTCCTCCAGCTCCTCGTGGGGGATCGCCTCGTTGACCATCCCCATGTCTGCGGCCTCGGCGGCGGAGTAGGTCTTCCCGCGGAAGAAGATCTCTCTGGCCTTCTTCTGGCCCACCTGACGCGCGAGGTACGCGGAGCCGAAGCCGCCGTCGAAGCTGGCGACGTCCGGGTCCGTCTGGAGGAACTTCGCGTGCTCGTCGCTGGCGAGTGTCATGTCACAGACGACGTGCAGCGAGTGGCCGCCGCCGACGGCCCACCCCGGCACGACCGCGATCACCGGCTTCGGCATGAACCGGATCAGCCGTTGGATCTCCAGGACGTGGAGCCGCCCCGCCTTCGCCTCCCGGACGAGTTCGTCGTCCGTGTCCTCGGCCTCGTCGTCGCCACGGTACTCGTAGCCGGACTCCCCGCGGACGGACTGGTCGCCGCCGGCACAGAACGCCCAGCCGCCGTCGTCGGGCGACGGCCCGTTGCCGGTCAGGAGCACACAGCCCACGTCTGCCTGTTTGCGAGCGTGGTCCAGGGCGGCGTACAGTTCGTCGACCGTCCCCGGACGGAAGGCGTTGCGGACCTCCGGGCGGTCGAAGGCGACTCTGACGGCGTCCGTGTCCGTCCCGCGGTGGTAGGTCACGTCGTCGAACTCGCCGGGCGCGACCGCCTCCCACCGATCCGGGTCGAACAACGCCGAGACCTCGTCCGTCGGCGAATCTGGCATACACCACCGGCGGGCCGGCCGAGCGAAAAGCGTTGCCGTCCGGTCTCACCGAACACGCGCGACCAACGACGGCACCGCCAGTCCCGCGAGCGCGGCGACGACCGCCGCGACGGCCGCGGGCACGAACACTGGCCCGTCGGCCCAGGCCACCTCGCCGGGGCCGACTGCGGCGTTGCCGGCGATCCAGACTGTCACTGGGAGCGCGAGGTTGTACCACCCCACCCGAACGACCAGACTCCGGGCCGTGTTGGGCGGCCACGGCGGGAGTCGCTCGACTCTGTCCCCGCGGACGGTCGCCAGCCCGACGGCGAGTCCCGCGAGCGCGAACACGACGAGGAAGGAGTAGGCCGCGTCGTCGCGGATCGCCGTCGCGGTGAGGAACGGAATCGACGCGAGCAGCGTCTCCGAGGCGGCGTCGAAGCCGTCGACGAGCGCCTCGCCCACCGGCCCGTCGTCGGCCGTCTCCCGGTCCGGGCGGAGCTTCCGCCGCTCCGTCGCCGCGTCCGTGCCGCTGCGGTCGGTCATCGTCCGTGTCTGGTGACTCGGTAAGGTGAAACTGACGGTGGCGCCGGACCGCCACGAGACCCACCCGAGTTCTGTGCCGCCGCCGCCGTCTCTCGTCGGCGGCCGACCCGAACCGAGACGCGTCCGGAGAGCTGTGGCTCGCCCGTGTGATCGTCGTCGGTAGTGCCCGACTCGAAGCGCGAGTGAACCCGAACTGCGGCGACGGAGACGACGGCGAGACCGCCGATCAGGTCGGCGACATCTGGACGTTCAGGCCCTTCTGGACCAGCTGGGTGAACGCCATCGAACACAGGAAGTACCAGACGATCCACGTCTGGATCGGGCCGACGACGGACGCGGTCCACGTCACCTCGCCGACGAGCGGCATGACCACCGCCGAGAACTCCCCGTGGGAGGCGGCCCCGCGGATGCCGACCTTCCAGTACATCCACAGGAACGCCGGGATGGTCAGGAACATGATCCACACCATCGGGCGGAACTGTTCTTTGAACATCCCGAGCTGGTCGCCCATCGCGTCCATCTGTTCTTCCTGGATCTGTTGGAGCGCCTCGTCGTCGCCGCGTTCCTTGGCGGCCTTCCGGCGGTCTTGGATCTCCTGCATCTTCTCCTGGTAGGCGGACATCCGGTCCATGTCCATCAGGTTCGCCCGCAGGAGCGTGGAGTACAGCCCGGTGAACACCGCGATCACCATCACCACGGCGTAGAAGGGGAGCGTCGCCTGGAGCGGTCCCAACACCGTGTCCATCGCGCCGCCGACGACGTTCCGGACTGGCGCGTACGCGTAGCCGACGAAGAAGGCGCCGGTGCCGACGGCCGCGAGCTTGTCGTAGGTGGTCCAGGAGGCAGCCTCGCCGTCGATCTCCGCCCCGTCGTCGTCGTCCGACAGCGCCTCCTCGACGGCGTCACGGTCGGCGAGGGTGAACCCGGACTCCCCGTCTTCCAAGACCCCTTTCTCGATCAGACGGCCCCACTGGCCACTGGAGATGTCGTCGCGCACCTCCACCCACTGGACCTCGCCGTTGGCGGCGGCGTCCAACACCGTCTGGACGGCGTCGCGCATCTCCGGGTCGCCGGAGACGAGCGACTCCACCCGTCGCTGCGTCGGTGTGCTCATTCTGTCAGTCCGTAGGTGACTCGGTGACAAGAAGGTTTCCGGTCTCGCCCGCCCGTCCGACTCGTTCGTCTGCCCGGCTCGCTCGTCTAACGACCGACGGGGGGCGCTCGGTCGGTCGTCCCGGACGGCCGCTCGTCTGCCCTCGATCGTGTCGAGTGTGGCGTGTGATCGCCCCACAAGCGTCTGACGCTCCCGCAAACGATTTGTCGGCCGCCCCGGAGGGTGTGGTATGATGAATTCTCCGGACCTCCTCGCGGACATCCTCACCGATGTCGACGAGGTGTTCCTCTTCTCGCCGGCACAGTCGCTGTACGACGACTTCCGGGACGCCGACGAGGAGCCGGTCGTCGTCGCCCCGTCGGACGATGTCGGTGCGGAGTCGTTCGTCGAGCTGCCGCTCCGATTCCGGGACGTGCGCGACCGGATCCGCTTCGGAATCGAGGGCGCGATGAACCGCGGACTCGTCTCCACCGGCCAGACGATCCTCTGCGTGCTGGGCGTGTTCACCGACAGCCCGGACGCGACCGTCCGTGTCACCGTCGAGGAGTCGATGCAGTCCGGAATCTACGATCTGTTCGTCAACTCGCGGGCGGAGTCGGAGGTGATCCGCGACGTGTTCGAGGTGGCGATCGAGCTCGGAAAGAAGGGTCAGAAGGGCAAGCCCGTCGGGGCGTTGTTCGTCGTCGGCGACGCCGGCAAGGCGATGAACAAGTCCCGGCCGTTGTCGTACAACCCCTTCGAGAAGAGCCACGTCCACGTCGGCGACCCCATCGTGGACGTGATGCTCAAGGAGTTCTCCCGGCTGGACGGCGCGTTCGTCATCTCCGACTCCGGCAAGATCGTCTCCTCGTACCGCTACCTCGAACCCGCCGCCGAGGGGGTCGACATCCCGAAGGGGCTGGGCGCGCGCCACATGGCCGCGGCCGCGATCACCCGCGACACGAACGCCGTCTCGATCGCTCTGTCGGAGTCTGACGGGCTCGTGCGAGCGTTCAAGAGCGGTGAACTCGTGTTGGAGCTGGATCCGGAGGAGTACTGACAGATGGCGACACACACCGCCGCGGCCACGGCGGCCGCCCCGGCTCAGTTGGAGACGATCGATCGAATCCTCCGGCTGCTCCCGTTCCAGGTCGTCGTGTTGGCGGTGGTCCTCGCCGTCGGGGCGGTCGTGAGCTACGCCGTCGTCTCGTTCAACCGCAGACTGCTCGAACGGCTGGGGGTCTCCGAGAGCATCGAGGGGACGGCGTTCGAACGCACCGTCCGCGGGTTCGGCGTCTCCACCGTGACGATCCTCGCGCGTCTCAGCGGGTACTTCGTGTTCCTGGTGTTCGTCGTCGTCGGGCTCACGACCGCCGGCGTCGAGTCCGTCACCGCCCTCTGGGGCGTCGCCGTCGCCTTCCTCCCGCGGGTGTTCGTCGCCGTGCTCGTGCTCGTCGCCGGGCTGATCGTCGGCGACAAGACCGGACTGCTCGTCGACGAACGACTCCGGGGTGTCAAGATCCCGGAGGTGGGGCTGCTCCCGTTGTTGACGAAGTGGAGCGTCGTCTACGTCGCCGCCCTGATCGCGCTCGCGCAGATCGGCGTCGCCACGACCGCGCTGATCGTCCTGTTGGGCGGCTACCTCGCGGCCGCCGTCGTGTTGTCCGCCGTCGCCCTCCGTGACCTCCTCGCGTCCGGCTCCGCCGGGCTGTACCTCCTGTTGACCCAGCCGTACGGAATCGGCGACCGGGTCCAGATCGGCGACGTGGAGGGGGTCGTCCAGGAGATCGACGTGTTCGTCACCCACGTCGAGACGGACGAGATGGTGTACCTCGTCCCCAACCGTCGGGCCGTGCGCGACGGCGTCGCTCGCGTCCGGCAGTGAGCAGGCGGGCTACTCCGCGCCGCCGCCCTCGCCGTCCTCGTCGCGGCCGACCGGCTCCGCCGGCACCCCCGCGACGGTCGTCTCCGGCGGCACGTCCTCCGTCACCAACGAGTTGGCCGCCACCTGCGCGTCCGCGCCGATCTCGACGCCGGGCAGGATCACCGCACCGGCGCCGATCATCGCCCGGTCGCCCACGACCACGTCGCCGACGCGGTACTCCGACTGGAGGAACTCGTGACAGAGGATCGTCGCGTCGTACCCCACGATCACGTCGTCGCCCAGCGTGATCCGTTCGGGCCAGAACACGTCTGGCGTCGCCTCCAACCCCCACGACACCCCCTCGCCGACGGTGACCCCCAGCGCCAACAGCAGTCTGTTCTTCAGCGTCAGGCTCGGCGACACCCTGACGAGCCACGTCACCACGTAGTTGCGCGCCACCTCGAACAGGCTCTTGGCCTCTCGCCAGTGCCACAGCGAGTTGCGGTCGCCCGCCGTCTCGTGTCGCTCCAGTCTGTCGTACCGCGCCGGCGCGTCGTCGTCGCTCACGCTCGGAGGGGAGTGGGCCGGTCGTCTTCAATACCGCGGTGGGCGTCGTGTCTACTCAGATCTCTACTGCGATCGGGAGGGATCGGATAGTAGCAGTGACAGTAGAGCTTCGAGACGAATTAACAAATTCTTTTACTATATTAGACACTACGTAGCTCGTGAACAGACGGGAGTTGGTGCTCGGTGGTATCGGTTCGATTCCCGTTGGAATTTTGGGTTACCACTGGCGAGTAGACACTCTACTCGATCCCAACTGGACACGGGCACGCGGCAACTCGGCAGAAGTCGTCGTTTCCCCCGGTGGAGAGCGAGCAGACGAGATATCGTTTGAGCGGTACGGGAGTGAATCCTGGGAGAGCACAGCAGAGTTCTCCACACCCGCAGCAGTGAACTACGTACTCGAGCGTCCTGTCGAGGAGGCGGACCCTGGCCCGACGAGAGGTATTGTCGGTCTTCCGTTCGGGAAAGTTGTCGGTGTCTCTCACGACACGACGTACGACGAAGAGGGTAACGTCGTCGGAGAGCCGTCGGTTTCGCTCTCTGAACTGGTCGGGAACTGTCCCAGTAGCATCACCGTGACGGTGGAGACGAACAGAAGAGAGCACTCGACCCGTCTCCCGGTTGCGATCTCCGACGGAACAGTCGTCCAACAGTAGGCTCAGTTGGAGACGATAGAGTACTGTGTCTTCGCTGCCACCCAGTGACAGGGTAGTCCGATACTCCGTAGTCTGACAGTTACCTCCTCTCCGCACTGGAATCCCGAGGAACCGATGGTGGCACCGACCGAGTGGTGCCCGAGAAGGTACGCATCTCCGTTCTCGGTCGAGTAGTACGGCCCACCCGAGTCGCCCGCAACCGTGTTGCTACTCCCCTCGATTGTGGTGTCCCTCGTGCTTTCACAGAGACGGTCGACAGTCAGGTTCGTGCCGATCTCCCCGGTCTCTTTACCGCTAGACTCCGACCTTACTGTACCCGTCGACTGGGTTGGAGACACGGTTACTGATCTCTTCACGGCTCGCACACCCGGCAATCGGTCGCTCCGTCCCGTCGGGCTCCCGGATGGCGTTCTCGATGTCGGCGTTCCCGGCGCTGTCGTCGAACACGACGAAGTCCTTCTCGTACACGCCACCGACGATTGACCCCACCCCCTCGTTCTGTTGGTAGGCTTCGTCGAAGGACTCGATCTCACAGTCGCCGAAGATGTGTGCCGCAGAGACCATGTACTCGTTCCCGTTGCCGTCGACGACGCGGTAGCCTGCGGTACCGTTCAGGTCAGCCTCAAGATAGTCGAGCACGTTGATTCCCCCACCGTACCTGTCGAAGTCCCCGCTGTTGCAGGCCTGCTGGACAGGTGCCGCCTCCTGTGGCTCCTGGCGGACTGGGAGACCCGAGACCTCCGTCGGGACGTTCGGTCGACCGGCCCCAGCGTCGTACGTCACCTCAATCTCGAAGCCGTTCGGCTCCCCGTACTCCTGTCGCTCCGGACGAGCCCGGTCGTGAAGATCTCGGGACGGTTCCCGAAGTGTTCTCTGTCGAACTGGCGGAGCAGTCTGCTCGCGCGGTCGTACTGGCGGTCCCAGCGGCGAAGGGCCTCCATCCACTCGACGACCTCACCGCCGCTCAGGTACTTCGGGACGCGCTTCGTTCGTTCTGTCGCGCCGACTGTGCTTGGAACCGCCGACAGCGCAGACGCTGACGCGAGAACCGATAGTACACTCCGTCTGGTCGTCGGTCCCGGCTCCGTACCGTTGGTTTCGCTCACGCTCGATAGAGATACGCGCGTGGCTACGTACACTCCTGCAGTGTACTGTCACGACACTCTCGGGAGATATCGTTCGCGTCCCGAGCGAGACCGGCGTCTCCGACGCCCACCACCACCGACGAGACGACCCGCGAGAAGACGGCGACGTTACTCCTCGGTCAGGACGGCGTTGACTTGGCCGCTCTGGCCCGGTCGGGAGGTGACGCGGGCGCGCCCCGCGCTGGTCTCGATCACGGCGCCTTTCGTGACGATGTTCCGGCGGACGTAGTTGACGTTCGCCGGGTTCTCGACGACGTTCTCGATCTCGGCGGTCTCCGTGTCGCCGTCGACGGCCACCTGGGCGGTGTCGGTCGACAGCGCCCGCACCTTCTGGCCGTTGCCGCGAGTGTCGACAGTCTGGATCCGTTCCTCGTCGACGGTCGTCTCGGCGGGCTCGCGGCCGCGCTGGTTCGCCTGTTTGTCGCTGGAGGGCACGCGTCGCCCACCCGTTCGCTTGCGCTTCCTGCGTCCGCTCTGGTCCGTCATACCCGCAACAACTGTACCGGCCTACTTATGGCCGACGCTTCGCCCGCCGGCTCACAGCGGCTCCGCGGCGCCACGGTCGACCAACGGCTCTGCGACCGCCCGCGGGAGCCGCACCACGTCCGACGCCCGGAGGTCGTACGCGCGGTCGTCCACTCCGAACACCTCGCCCACGTCGCTCGTCACCCGGACGGTCTCGCGGTCGTCGTCTGCGACGACCGCCGTCTCGTCGCCGGCCGCCTCGTCGGTCGCTTCCCCTGGGTCGTCCGCCGAGGGTGTCTGCGGCACCGGGTCGTCCGCCGAGGGTGTCTGCGGCTCCGGATCGGACGCAGGCGACGGGTCACCCGTCGGGGTGGCGCCGGAGTCGGTCCCCGGTGCCACGGAGGCGTCGGAGCTCGTCACCGACGTGTCGTCGCCGTGAGCAGCCTCCGGCGACCCGGCAGCGGCCGCAGCCTCGGCGGCAGGCCGGTCAGTCTCTGTCGTCGTCGGGCCGTCTGCAGACGACTCCGTCGCAGGCGCACTGTCCGCGGACGGCTCCGTCGCAGACGCGTCGTCGGCGGCCGTCGGGCCGTCCACGGACGACTCCGTCGGCCCGCCCATCGCGTCCGCCAACACGCTGCCGTCGTCGGCCGGCTCCGTCCCCCCCGTGGCCGTCTGGGTCGCGGCGGGGTCTGACGCCGTCTCGGAGGCTGTCGACTCTGGCGCAGTCGGATCGTCTGCCCCGGCCGACTCGCCGGGCGTAGTCGGATCGTCTGCCCCGGCCGACTCGCCGGGCGTAGTCGGATCGTCTGCCCCAGTCGGCTCGCCGATCACCGTCGATTCGTCCCTCTCTGCCGGGTCGGCGGGCCCAGTCGCTTCCGGGCCCGTCGACTCGGCGGCGCCGGCCGTCGCCTCCGACAGGGCGGCGTCTGCAGACTCCGTCTCCAGGCGCCCGAGGACGGACGCCTCGTTCGCCTCGATCCGTTCGACCACGTCCGCGAACATCTCGCGTTCCTGGTCCGTCATCCCGTCCTCCTCGGCGGGCATCCCGGCGGCGGCGAAGGAGGCGAGCTTCACCACCTTCCCGCGGCGGCGCTCGTACAGCGACTCGATCACCTCCTCTGCGGTGTCGATCTCGTCGGTCAGCCGCATCGCCTCGTCGGTGTACGGGTCGCCGGCGGCCTCGGCCCGGCGGCTCCGCTCGCGTTTCAGGTCCCGAACGTAGTCGACGGCGTCGTCGTAGAAGGAGTCACGGAGGTGCTGGAGGCTGTCCGTCCGCCGCTCCTGTTCTCGAACACTCCGTAGCTCCTCGAGATCCATCGTCGGTGTCGTGTCGTCTGTGGTGTCGCTGTCGTCTCTGTCGTGTCGCTCGGGTCACTCCGCCGTCTTCTCGGCGCGGCCCCGCGCCAGCAGGAACACGCCGACGAACTCGCGGACTGAACGTGTCCCCTCGGCGATTGTAAAGCTGTCGTCGGCGTCCGCACCCACCGGAACCGGACCGGGATCGGTCACGTCGATCATGATCCGTTGGCCCCGAAAGCGGTCGGCGACGGCGTCTCGTGTCGGCTCGAAGTCGGCCACCGCGTCGCGGTCCAGCCGCCGGACGACGAACCCCGTGCCGCCGTGGAGGCTGCCGGGCAGCCGGATCAGCCGCCGCACGTCCGTCGTCACCGGCTCGTCGATCGGTGCCGTCTCCTCGTCTACCACGCGATCCGCCAGCGCCCGGACCAGCGTCCCCGCGCCGGGGCCGAGTTCCACGTTGCCCGCTCGGACCCCCTCCGGGTTGTTCTGGAGCACGCCGTAGATCGTCCGGGCCGTCTTCTCGCCGACACCGTCCAGCTCTTGGAGCTCCGCCAACGCCGCCTCCTCCGGTAGTTC
Source organism: Halobaculum sp. MBLA0143 (assembly GCF_041361465.1). NCBI lineage: Archaea > Methanobacteriati > Methanobacteriota > Halobacteria > Halobacteriales > Haloferacaceae > Halonovum > Halonovum salinarum. The sequence goes on along the minus strand of NZ_JBGKAC010000001.1, from coordinate 1,067,498 downwards.
CCGCAGCCGCTCGGTGTACGACAGGAGCCGGTCGTGGACCCGTCGCCCCCAGCCGCCCTCTGCCCGCAGCGTCTTCTGGAGGGTGCCACGCTCGTTGGGTCGTTTCTCGATCAGCCCGTCCTCGTCGAGTCCCAGCCCGCGAACGTAGTCGACGATCTCCCGGCGGGCCTCGGAGTCCAGACCGGCGACGCTGTCGTCCCGGACGTGGACGTGGTAGCCGCGGCCGCCGGAGAACACGACCTGCAGTTGGTCGTCGCGGAAGCCGAAGTCCCGGACGAGCACGTCCAACAGGTCCTGGAGGGCCTCCTTGCAGGCGTGGAGCATCGCCGGGTAGCTCGTCGTCTCCGGATCGACGCCCGGGAGGTGGTCGGCGTCCAAGTCGAACACGAGATCCGCCCCCTGCCACCCTTTGTCCGCCATCGTCCGGTTGCTGGGGTCGTCGTACCGCGCCGCCGAGAAGTAGACGTGTCTGGGTGTCTCCCGCGCGAGGAACGACCCCAGCTCCGCCGGACCGCCGGCCACGTCCAACAACGACTGGTGGCGGACCATCGTCGTCCCCTCGCCGCCGGTGAACGGGATGTGACCCCACTCGCGGTGGTCTGCGTCCGGCGGCGGCGTCACCGTCCGCCCCCGGTAGTAGTCGCCGAACCGCCCGGCGAGGTAGGATCTCGTGCGACGCTCCATCAGATCGGTCACGAGGCTCGCCGGGCGTTTATTCGTTCTGTTCCGCCGGCTCCGCCCGCACGCACAGTCGACGGCGCCGACGACAGTCGAGGCCACCGACGACAGTCGACGCGGACCCGGACGGCGAGCGCGGAGGCGAGCCAGCCCGGAGGTGGATCGACGCCCCCGTCGGCGGCCCTGGGCGTGTTGCCGGCACGGCCGGCCCGGCCGACCTGCTCTCGCTCTTGGCCGAGGTCACTCGGGTAGCCGGAGGATTCAAGCCCACCCGTGTGAATCAGGGACACGGAATGGGACGGACAGACTGGGGGACGTCGACGACTGCGGGGTCGTCGTGGCGTCGCGGGCGACCATCGACCCCGTTTCGAGGACAGTGACGACGCCCACGGACGGGGCTGTGCTCCTGCTCGACGTCGACGGGCAGGTCGAGCGAGTGCTGACGACAGTCGACGAGGACGCGGCGCCACACGAACCCGAACCGATGGGCACGGACGTCTGCGAGGTGGTGGCGGCGACGGCGTCGGACCAGTTCGCGTCGGCGCTGGCGACGCTGGACGAGTCGGCGGAGACGTTCCGTCACGACGGCGTCGACGGCCACGGGCGCTTCGAGAGCCGGCTCTCGCCCGCGGCAGACGGGGACGGTGTCGTCTGGAACACCAGACGCGTCCGGCGGGAGTCGGACGGCCTGCTCGAACGGATCCTGGCGACGAGCCCCGTCGGCGTCGTCGTAGTCGGCGCCGACGGTGAGATCGAGACCGCGAACGAACGAGCCCAGGAACTGCTCGGGCTCCGCCGCGAGGAGATCACGGCCCGGACGTACACCGACCCGGAGTGGGAGATCACACACGACGACGGCAGCCCGGTCGCGAACGACGAACACCCGGTGACGCGCGTGTTCGAGACCGGCGAGCCCGTCTACGGCTTCGAACACTGGCTGGTCCGGCCGGACGGCGACCGGCGGTGGCTGTCGAGCAACTCCGCGCCGATCACGGACGACGACGGCGAGGTGGTGAAGGTGGTCGTCGGGATCGAGGACACGACGGACCTCAAGCGTCGGACCGAACGGATCCGCCGGCTCGTCGCCACCGAAGAGGTCGCCGACACCGGCGGCTGGCGCTACGACCCGGCCGCGGACACGGTCGAACAGACCGCCGGCACACAGCTGGCCCGACAGCCGGACACGGTGTCGCTCGACGCGGTCTGTGACGAGTACGACGACGACAGCGGGCGCCGGCTCCGCCGGGCGATGTCGGAGTGTCTGGTAGACGGGGAGCCGTTCGAACTGGAGCTACGCCGCGTCGGCCCACCCGAGGGGGAAGCCTGGGTCCAGGTCCGCGGTCAGCGCGTCGCCGCCGACAGGAGCGACCCGTTGGCGGACGGCGGGCTGGATCACCCGGTCGTGGCCGGCGTCGCCCGCGACGTGACCGGAGTGAAGCGTCGGGAACAACGGCTGTCGGTCGTCAACCGCGTCCTCCGGCACAACGTCCGCAACAAGCTCAACGTCGTCCACGGCGTCGCCGAACTCCTCCGCGACGACGACAGTGACGAGACGACGGTCCAGAGCCGTGCGGAGACGATCGAACGGGCCGCGGCGGACCTCGTCTCCGTCGCAGACGGGATCAGAGCGTTCCAAGAGGCGGTCGCGTCTGCCGACGACCCGGCGCCGACGCAGCTCGCGCCGGCCGTCCGGGAGGTGGTCGACCGCTACGACGACGGCGACGCGACGTTCCGGCTCGACTGTACGGACGCCAGCGTCTCGGCGTCGCCGCAGGCGGTGCGGTTGCTCGTCGAGGTCCCGGTGGAGAACGCGGTCGAACACGCCGGGCCGCGGCCAACCGTCGTCGTCGGCTGTCGCCGCGACGGCGACACCGTCGAGATCAGCGTCACCGACGACGGGGTCGGAATCCCGGAGGGTGAGCTCCGGGCGCTCCGCTCGGATCGAGAGACGCCCGTCGAGCACACCTCCGGTGTCGGCCTGTGGACGCTCCGCTGGCTGGCCGGGCGACTGGGCGGTGAGCTCCGGGTCACCCGTCCGAACGGCGGCGGCACCGCCGTCTCCGTCCGGCTACCGGCGGCGTAGTCGGCCGTGTACGACTGCCGGCGGCCTACTCGGCCGCGTGGAGCGTGACGTGGACCGTCGGGTCGTCGTCGTCGAAGCTGACGGTCATCTCCCCGTCGGACGCCAGGACCGTCCACCGGACCACCCACAGCTCCATGCCCCGCGAGTGCTCGATGGCCGTCTCGCGTTCGGCCGCGACCGCCTCCAGGTCCGACTGCGGAATCGTCCCGCCACGGTCCGTCACCGACAGGGTGACCATGTCGTCTTCCCGAGAGAGGTCGACGCGCAGGTCCGTCCCGGACTCCGTCGTCGCGCTCGGGAGCGACAGCCCGGCCGACAACGCCGCCGGCAGCTTCGGGTGCGCGGAGACGACGACCGGCTCGTCGGGGAGGTGGAGCTCGAACACGCCCGTTGCCTCCGCGGTGATCCGTTCGAGTACGTCCGTGAGCTCGACGCGCTGGCGCTCGTTCTCCTCGTCGCCGACGATCGTCTGGAACTCCCGGGCCTGTTCGCTGATCGCCTGGAGTTCCTCCGAAGCGTCGACGATCCGTTCCAGCGACGCCGCCTGGTCGACGCTCGCGTCGTCGCCGTCGCGTTCCGCCTCCAGCAACAGTCGTGCCGTGCCGCCGATCACGTTCGTGCGGTTGCGGATGTTGTGCCGGAGCACACGGTCTAAGACGGCCAGTCGTTCCTCTCGGGTGCGCCGCTCCGTCACGTCCTGTTGGAGCCCGAGGTAGTGTGTCACCTCGCCGCCGTCGTTGCGGATCGGGACGACGTCCAGCCGGTTCCAGAACGGGGTCCCGTCCTTCCGGTAGTTGAGCAGTTCGACCGACACGGGGCGTTCGTCGTCGATGGCCTGTCGGAGCCGGGCGACCGTCTCGGGGTCCGTCCCCTCGCCCTGGAGGAACCGACAGTTGCGTCCCAACACCCCCTGTCTGTCGTAGCCGGTCAGTCGCTCGAACGCCTCGTTGGCGTACACGAGCGGCTCGTCCGGGCGTCGGGCGTCCGCGACGGTGATCCCCTGGGCGGCCGCCTCCACCGCGCGACTCATCAGCGTGAGTCGCTGCCGCCGGCGACGCTGCTCGGAGAGGTCCCGGACGAGGAACTGGGCCGTCGGAACCCCCTCGTAGGTGACGGTGACGCCGGCCACCTCGGCCGGGAGCTCTCGCCCGGTCGCCGTCGACAGCGTCACCTCCAGGTACTCCGACAGCCGGCCGTCGCGGTCGACCGTCTCCAACGCCGTCTCCAACGCCGGCCGGTCGTCGGGGACGACGAACTCCGTGACTCGTTCACCCCGCAGCGTGTCGCCGTCGTCGAACCCCAACAGCTCCGCCCCGGTCTCGTTGGCGTAGACGATCTCCCCGTCGCGGACGAGGAGGATCGTCTCCGGCGTCAGTTCGACCAGCCGTTCGTACTGGTCGCGCACGTTCGACAGCCGCAGCGCCGTCCGTCTGGCCCGGAGGAGGTTCTCCAGACGACGCTCTAGCTCACCCTGGCGCACCGGCAGCGCCACCACGTCGTCGACGAGCTCGCGGCCGGCGTCGTCGTCCGGCAGCTCCGTGGCGCCGACCAGGAGGTGCGGGAGGTACACCGGGTCGGCGGCCCGTCGCCGGGCCAACAGCCGCCCGCCACACCGTTCCAGCGCCGTCTCGTCGAGCACCGCGACATCGTACTCCGGGAGGTCGTCCTCACAGTCTGTCGGGTCCAACACCGTCACGCCGTAGCTCCCGGTGCCGGCGAGCCAGTCTGCGAGGAGGCGCCGGTCGCGCCCCGGCGCCGCGACCACGAGGAGGTCGTCGACCGAGACTGTCATCTCTACGAGCCTACGGGGCTACGGGCAAGAAACCTACCGATCCTCCAGAGCGGCGACACGGGGGAAATGTTAACGCCCACGGCGTCGTGGTAGAACCGTGACCCAGACGGAGGCGGACACGGAACGGGGGCTCGACCGCGTGTCGACCGGGATCGACGGACTCGACCGCGTGACTCGTGGCGGGCTGATCGCAGAACGCAGCTACGTCGTCGGCGGGCCGGCGGGCTCCGGCAAGACGCTGTTGGCGCTGTCGTTCCTCGACGGCGCCGACGACGACGAGACGACGTTGCTTGTCAACCTGGAGGAGGACCCTGCGGACATGGTCGCCAACGCCCAGGCGGTCGGTATCGCCGCCGAGTCGTTCGAGATCTGTGACATCTCGCCGACGGCGGCGGTGTTCAGCCAGGACGGCACCTACGACGTGTTCGAGCCAGACGAGGTGGAGAGCGAGACGTTCCGGGACACCGTCCGGGAGGCCGTCGAGGAGACGGATCCCGACCGGGTGGTCGTGGACCCGATCACCCAACTGCAGTACCTCACGCCGGACGTCTACCAGTTCCGACAACAGACGCTCGGGCTGGCACGCTACCTCACGGACCGCGGGGCGACGGCCGTGTTCACCGCTCAGAACACGGAGTCGGCCCCCATCGACGACCTCCAGTTCGTGACGGACGGGCTGATCGCGCTGGACCCGACCGGCCCGGTCGACACCGTCTCGGTGCCGAAGTTCCGGGGCTCCGGCACGGCCGACGGGGAACACGCCTACCGGATCGACACGGACGGTGTCGCCGTCTACCCGGCGCTCTCTCCCCAGGAGGCGCCGGACCGGTCGGCGGGGTTAGAGACCGTCTCCAGCGGCGTGCCGGAGTTGGACGGCCTGCTCGGCGGCGGCGTGGAGCGTGGCACCGTTACGATCCTCTCGGGCCCGACCGGCGCCGGCAAGACCACGCTGGCGACGCAGTTCGCGGCCGCGGCCGCCGAGCGGGGTGAACACGCCGTCCTGTACCTGTTCGAGGAACGCGCCGAGTCGTTCCGGCAGCGGTCGGAGGCGGTCGGCATTCCGGTGGCGGAGATGGAGGCGGCCGGACGGCTGGAGGTCCACGAGCTGGAGCCGTTGGCGTACCCCCCTCAGGAGTTCGCCACTCGGGTGCGGACGGCGGTGGAGGACCGCGGAGCCGAGTTCGTCGGGATCGACGGGGTCTCCGGCTACCGTGTCACGCTCCAGGGCCGGGAAGAACAGCTCGGCAGCCGGCTCCACGCGCTGTGTCGCTACCTCAACGGCGCCGACGTGACGACGTTCCTCACGGACGAGACTCACGGCGTCGTCGGCGAGTTCACCGGCACGGGCGAGGACGTGAGCTACCTCGCGGACACGATCCTGTTCGTCCGGTACCTGGAGCTAGACGGGGAGATCCGACGGGCCGCCGGCGTGTTGAAGAAACGCACCGGCGACTTCGAGCGGGCGCTCCGCCGGTTCGAGATCGGCGCGGACGGCGTAACGCTGGGCGAGCCACTGACCGGGCTCCACGGGATTCTCTCGGGGACCCCTCGGACGACCGGGGAGTGACGCGGCTCAGTCGGCGGCGTCCGGCCGGAGCGACCGGCTGACGGACAGCCAGGTCCGCCGGCGGAATCGCAGGAGGTTGACGACCATCGGCACGAGTGTCTCGGCCACCAGCGCCGCGAGCAGTCCGACGGCGCCCAGCGTCGTCACGGTGCCCAGGTACGCCAACGGCAGCGCGACGAGGTACAGCCCGGCCAGCGCGGCGACGAACGGCACACGGGTGTCGCCGGCCCCCCGGAGCGTCCCGGTGACGGAGCCGTCGACGCCGAGCGGCACCGCCGACACCGCCGCGACGGCGACGAAGACGGCGGTCGTGTCGACGGCGCCGGCGTCGACGAACACGGCCGCGACCGGGCGGGCGGCGACGGCGACGACGGCCGCCGCGAGCACGTACACCACCGCAGAGAGGTTGACGATCTCGCGGCCGTACGCGACCGCGCTCGTCTCCTCGGCGGCGCCCAGCGCCTGGCCGACGAGCGTCGACGCCGCGACGGAGAAGCCCCAGGTGAAGCTGTTGAGCAGCTGCCGGACCTGTCTGGCGACGCCGATCGCCGCGAGCACGATCTCGCCGAACGTCGCCGCCACCGCGAGCAGGGGGAACACGACGACCCCCTGTGCGATCCGGCGGGCGACCAACGGCGCCGCCACCCGGCCGAGTTGACGCAGGAGGGGGACGGACGGCCGGGTCCGGAGGCCGACCGGGAGGGGACTGGCCCCGCGGCCGAAGTACGAGCGACCGGACAGCCCCCAGGCGAACACGAGCGTGACGACGCCCGTGGCGGCGGTCGTACCGACGGCGGCGCCGAGGACGCCCAGTCCGGCGCCGAACACGAGCACGACGCTGACGAGGACGTTCAGCGCCGCGCCGGCCGCGCGCACCCCCATCGGTGTCACCGTGTCGCCGACGCCGGCGTACGTCCGGGAGGCGACGAGGTTGATCCCCTCGAACACGAGCCCGGGGGCGACGACGGCGAGGTACGTCGCTCCCAGGCGGGTGGCGTCGGCGCCCCCGCCGACGAGCCCGACGAGCGGGCCGGCGGCGACGGCGTAGACGACCGCGACCGGGACCGAGAGTGCCGTCGCGGCCAGCAGACTGGCGGCGACGGCCTCTCGGGCACGCCCCTCGTCGTCGCCCCCGACGTTCTGTGAGACGAGCGAGATCGTCCCGCCGGCCAGCCCGATCAGGGCGAACTTCCCAACCTGCCAGAAGGCGGCCGCGACGGACAGCCCCGCGACCGCCTCCGCTCCGACCGCGATCCCGACGATGGCCAGATCCACCGTCCGTTTCGACATGATGGCGAACCCGGTGACGATCCGCGGCCACGAGAGGTCCACCGTCTCCCGGAGCCGCCGCTCACCGATCACGTTCGCCGCCGACAGCAGTCCGGCCACCGTCGCCGCGAGCCGCGCGAGTCTCCTCACTGTCGTCTGCCAGGCACCGGCGCCGAAAGGGGCTGTCGGCTCCGGCCAACCGGGGACAGATTCAGGAGGCTCAAGCGCGTGTCGCTCGTATGCACATCGGCCCGACCGCGTCACACCGCCTCCGCGAAGAGATCGCACGCGAACTGTTCGGCGAGAGCGAGGACTCGGCCCTCGACACAGACGACGCCGACCGCCCGCACGACGAGCGTGCCCGGGCCCGGGCCCGGCGGGACGACGCCGCGACCGAAGGAGAACACACCACGCGGCGGGACGACGGCGAAGCCGACGACGGGACCACACGTCGAGACGACGGCGAAGCCGACGACCGACCGTTGGCAGAGCGAGCGACCGACTCCGTGTTCGAGTCGGAGCCGGCGACGGACGTAGAGATCCTGACGGGTGACGGCGGGGAGTAACGCGCCGGTCACTCCGCGGCGACACCGGCTGACGACCGATCTTCCACGACACGGAATCCGGTGAACTCGAAGCGTGCTCCGCCGTCGTCGCTCTCGACGAGCCGAACCTCGGCCCCGTGAGCCCGGGCGACCGACCGGACGATCGAGAGTCCGAGCCCGGTGCCGTTCTCGCCGGTCGTGTACCCCTCCTCGAACACCGTGTCGCGGTCGCCCTGATCGACGCCGGTGCCGTCGTCCGCGACGGCGAACCCGGCGGGTGTCGAGTCCACGGTGACGGTCAGCTCCGCCCCGTCGCCGCCTTCGGCGGCGTGTTCGACGGCGTTGCGGAACAGGTTCTCGAACGCCGAACGGAGTCGGCCGGCGTCGGCCGCGACGACTCGGTCCGTCGGCGTCGCCAGCGTCGCCGCCCCGGTGTCGACCGTTCGCCAGGCGTCGCGAGCGACGTTCGAGACGGACACCGGCTGCGTCTCTTCTACCACCTCACCCTCGCGGGCGAGCGTGAGGGCGTCTTCGACGATCTGTGTCATCCGGTCGGTGGCGCGTTCTGCGGCCGCGATCCGCTCGTTCAGTTCCTCGTCGTCCGTCCCCCGGCGAGCCACCTCCAGGTTGCCCCGGATCACCGCCAACGGGTTCCGGAGGTCGTGGCTGACGACGGAGGCGAACCGGTCGAGCTGTTCCGTCTGGCGTTCCAGGTCTGCCGCGTACGACTCCGCGGCCGTCACGTCGCGGAGGCTGACGACCGTCGTGGTGTCGTCGACGGCCGACTGGGAGACGACCATCGACCGTTCTTCCCCGTCGACGACCGGCTCGATCCGGTCTGCGAGCCGTTCGGCGAGCGGGCCGTCGTCGGCCGTCAGCAGCGCCGGGGCGGCGGCCGACAGCGACGCTCCGGACTCCACGTCCGGGAACACCCGGGCGGCGGCCTCGTTGTAGTCGACGACGGTGTCGTCCGAGACGACGAGGATCGGGTCGGACAACGAGGTGATGATCGACGCCCGGGTGACGGGCGACAGCCGCAACAGCCCGCCGCCGTACAGTCCGACGGCGACGAGCCCCATCTGGACGGCGTTGGCGACCGCGAGGTAGGTGAGCCACCCCGGGCCGAACACGTTCACGACCCGCAGGAGCGCCAGCCCGACCGGAGCGACGACGGCCGCGGCGAGCACCAACGACTGCCGGCGGCTCTCCCGCCGGGAGCGCAGCGCCAGTCGCGCCAACAGGAGGATCACGGCCGCGAGCAGGACGGACGCGACGGTCCAGGTGACGGGGTACGCCGGGCCGCGAGCGTACGTCACCCCCCCGGAAGACGACACCTGGAGGTCGGCGAACACGAGCTGGGTGGCCGGTGTGGTGAGGATGGCCGTCGCCGCCAGACAGAACACGCCCGCGAGCGTCGCCGCGACCGGACGCCGCCGCCACCGGCTCTCGCCGGCGTACTCCGAGAGGAAGACGAACCAGCCGATCAGCGACCCCCACTGCAACACCCACGCCAGCAGAAACGCGGGCGTCGCGTACGGGCGAACGGAGCGACTCACGACCGCCAGCGCGAACGACCAGACGACGATCACTCCCCCGGTCGCGGCGAACAACCGGCTGGCTGTCCCACGACCCCGAGAGACGGCCAGCCACACTGCCGCCGCCGTCACCGCCGCCGAGAGGAACGCTGCCCCGCCGTTCGCCAGCCCCATGTCGAGCACTGCGTACGTCTCCAACAAGAACTAGAGTAACTAAATTCTTGTCGAGACGGATGGACTGTCGACGGAGTGACTAATCACCAGACAGAGACGGACCGAACCCGATTCCGTCCTGCTCCTGTCCGACCGTTTACCACTTCTTCTTTAACTCTACAAAAGTAAAACTATTCGTCGGTCGGCGGCGGTGGACGGCGAGTGTCGCGAGCGCTACGAGCACCGAAGGGGGCCCCGAGCCGGCGACCCCGGTCGCCGTCGACCGTCGCGGTCGCCGCCGACTTCGCACACGCCGCGATCACAGAGGAGTGACCGGTCTGGCGTCGTCGAACCCGACCGGCACAGAAGCCGGGTCGAACTGCGTCGGCTCTGTGAACTCAGTGTCGCCGACACGTCCGTCGTGTGTCTCTCCTCGCCGCACCTTGTCCGACAGTAACTCCCGGGGAACTGTCTCTCGCCGTCGTCGGACAGGTCACTCGAGAGGTTACTCGTCGCCGGAGTGGGACGTAGTTCCGGGTGTCAGGAGACGGCCGTCGCCAGGTCCGCCTCCGTGACGATCCCGACGGCGGTGCCGCCGTCCGTGACGACGACAGCTTTGTAGTAGTCGAGGAGGTTCTGGATGCGCTCGACCGTAGCGTCGGGGGCGACACTGGGGAACGACTCGCTCATGACGGCGCTGACGGGGAACGACCCGACGTCGTCCGTCTCCCCGCCGGCCTGGCTCACGTCCGTGTAGGAGATCGACCCGACGGGGACGCCGTTGTCCAACACCGGGAGCTGGGAGTACGCCTCCGAGTCCATCGTCGTGACTGCGTCGGAGACGGCGTCGTCGGGCGACACGCTGACGATCCCCTCGTGCATCACGTCCGCGGCGCGGACGACCCCGCCTTCGGCCTCCTCCAACGCCTCGACGATGCCGCGGAGTGTCGACAGCCGGGGGTCGACGTCGTCGCCCTCGATCCGCGCGATCAACGGCTGTGACACCCCGGCGCGCTCGGCGAGTTCGCTCTGTGTCAGCTCCAACTCCTCCCGGCGCTCCAGGAGGTCGCCCGGTGTCGGCAGATTCACGACAGTGTGATAACTCCCGGTAATTTATAAATTGTTCGCCTCGACGGGGGTCAGGCGGCCTCGTCTGCGGGGACCTGCTCCGGATCGGGGTCTTCCACCACCTCGATCACCTCCAAGGGGATATCTCGGAGTGCGCCGCCGACCTCGCTCTTGGCGATCCGAGCGGCGTGTTCCTCGCTGTCGGCGTTGTAGATCTCGATCTCCAGGAACAGTCCGACGAGCGCCGTCTCGGCGGCGATGAACGCGGAGTCGAACTGCTCGCCACAGGCGGGACACGGGGTCGCCCCGACGTTCACCTCGACGTACTCCTTGTCCGCCTCGTTGAGACGGCGACCGGCCTCGCTGACTGCGACTCCGATAGCGTCGTCGACCTCCTCCACGTCTCGCACCAACCACGCAGCCTCCAGCGCGACGAGGTAGTTGCTCATACCCACCGGTTCGAGCGTGGGGCTTTCGACTCTTGCGGTTCGGTGCGCTCGGCTGACAGGTTCGGTCTCGCCCGTCACACGGGCGTACGCGCCGCCCGTTATTCTCGTAACTTACACACTGGCCGCACCCGACGTAGCGGGAGTATCCGACTCGGACCGTCGACCGGTCGGGAACGTGTCGCCCGGCCGCCAGGTCGACGGAATCGCGGGACGGCGACGGGACGCCTCGGGCTGGGCCGGCGACGGGCTTATACCTGGGCGTACCCCCGTGACGGCTACGGCAGATGACGAACGCGACCAGCACGGTTCGACGCGCGACGGCGTTCACACTCCACCAGGTGACGGTCCTGCTCGGGATCGTCACCCTCCCCCTTGCCCTGTTGGCCCGCCGGGCCGGGGTCGTCCTCCCGGTCGGCCGGCTCGTCGAGTGGGCCAACGAGACGTACGACAGTCACACGGACGGAGACACGGAGTAATTCTCAAGCGGACGGCGTCGGTCAGTCACGACCGTGACCTCGACGCGACAGTACGGAGTGGCACTGCTGGTCGGCGGCGCCGCCACGGCCGTCGCCGGGCTCGCCAGACAGAGTGATCCGGTGTTCGGCGGCACTGGCCCCGTCACCCTCGCCGCCGTCGGGTGTCTGTACGCGGCCACGGGACTGCTCGTGACCCGTCACCCGGAGCTCGTCTGGGGCCGACGGAACGGGTCGAGCCTCGCCGCGGGGGTGTTCGGCGGCGGGCTGACGTTCGGCGGGACGACGCTCGCGGCCGCGCTCGCGCCTCCCGGCTACCCCGCCGCCGTCGCGCTCGGCCTCGGACTCGGCGTGTTCGGATTCGCAGTCGGCCACTGGAACGGCACGGACGCCGACCCGGAGTCGGCGACGGAGTGAGGCCCTCCGATCACGGCGACGGCGTCACCACGGGAAGGACGCTTTTATCTGCCGCGCCCACTTACTCTGCGTCAATGCGACCGACTAGCGATTCCGACGATCTGATCTCGGGCGTCGACGACCAGACGGTGTTCGGCCCGGAGATCGGTGAGTTCGAAGACACGGAGCGGCGCGCCGCGGCCGACGACGCCGGCGAGATGAAGACCGGCACCACCACGGTCGGCCTGAAGGCCGACGACGGCGTCGTGATGGCGACGGACATGCGTGCCTCCCTGGGCCCGATGGTCTCCTCGAAGAACGTCCAGAAGGTGGAGGAGATCCACCCGACGGCCGCGCTCACCATCGCCGGCTCCGTCTCCGCCGCACAGAACCTCATCGAGACGCTGAAGGCCGAGGTCCGGCTGTACGAGGCCCGCCGCGGCGAGGACATGAGCATGGAGGCGCTGTCGACGCTGACGGCGAACCTGCTGCGCTCCGGCGGCTTCTTCATCGTCCAGCCGATCCTGGGCGGCGTCGACAGCGAAGGCAGCCACGTCTTCTCCATCGACGCCGCTGGCGGCACGACGTACGAGAACTACACCGTGACCGGCTCCGGCTCCCAGTACGCCCTCGGTGTGTTGGAACAGCAGTACGAGGAGGGCATCTCCGTCGACGACGCCGAGACGGTCGCGGTCAGCGCAGTCCAGTCGGCGATGGAACGCGACACCGCCTCCGGCAACGGAATCAACCTCGCGGTCGTCACCGACGACGGTGTCGACGTCACTCAGGAAGAAGACATCGACGCGTTGCTGTAGCTACGGCAGCTTCTCGTAGCTCGCCTCTAAGTCGACGACGGGCTCCGGGTAGTCGATACCCAGTTCGACCCCGTGGCGACGCTGCTGGGCGGGCGTCAGCGTCCACGGCTCGTGGACGGCGTCGGCCGGGACGTCCGACAGCGCCGGCAGCCACCGCCGGACGAACGTCCCGTCGGGGTCGTACTTCTCCGCCTGTGAGGACACGTCGAAGTGGCGGTTGCGCGAGTCGTTGCCGACGCCGGCGATGTACGCCCAGTTGCCGTAGTTCGAGGCCGGGTCGTAGTCGACGAGCCGCCGTTCGAAGTACGCCGCCCCCCGACGCCAGTCGATCCGGAGGTTGTTGGCGAGGAAGCTCGCCGCGATCTGGCGGCCCCGGTTGCTCACGTAACCCGTCTGGTTCAGCTCGACCATGTTCGCGTCCACGAACGGGATCCCGGTTGCGCCCTCACACCACCGGCGGAACTGACTCGCCGCCTTCGGGTCCGTCTCCGGGTCGGCCCAGTCGATCTCGCGGTCTCTGATCCCCGGCCGTTCGAAGAACGTCGCGCCGTGTTTGGCGACCTGGAACTGGAAGAAGTCGCGCCACAGCAGTTCGAACACGAGCCAGTAGGTGTCGTCGTTCGACACTCGTTCCGCCTCGTACCGGTCTACCTCCCGTTTCACGTACCGCGGCGACAGACAGCCCTCGTTGAGGTACGGTGAGAACTTCGAGGAGTAGTCCGGACCGACCATCCCGTTGCGGGTGTCGCGGTACGACCGGAGGTTGTCCCCGTCCCACATCCACGACTCCAGTCGGTCCAGCGCCGCCGACTCCCCGCCGGGGAACGGGTGGACACCCCGGTCGTCCGGTGTCGCCGGCTCCACGCCGAGCGTCTCCGGAGTCGGGATCTCACCGGGTGACGGCTCCGTCGCCGGCGTCGGCGGGAGTTCGGGCGTCTCCAACGGCTCGCGCACCTCGGCGCCCGCCTCCACCGTGTTCCGGAACGGAGTGTACGTGTCCTGAATCTCCGTGTACCGGACCGGGAGGTCGTCGACGTGGTACAGCGTGTGCCCCCAGTGGCGTTCCGTCGCCGTCGGACGGTTGCGGAACTGCTCGCGGACGGCCTCCTCGACGCCCATCTCCTCGGGCGACGGCCGGGTGTGGTAGTGGACGGTGTCGGCGTCGACGGCGTCGGCGACCGTCCGCAGCGCCCGTTCCGGGCGCTCGTGGCGGACCAGCAGTTCGCCGCCCCGTTCGCGGAGTCGCTCCCGGAGGTCGGCGACCGCCTCCCGCCGGAACCGGACCCGGTGGGCGCCGGTCTTCCGGTAGCGGAAGGAGTCGCGGCCGCCGAACGGGCGGTCGCCGTACTCCCGGGGGTCGAAGCAGTACACCGCGAGCAGTTCGTCTGCGGCCGCGGCGGCCGCGAGCGCGGGGCTGTCGTGGAGTCGGAGGTCGCGTCGCAGCCAGAGAACGTCGGTGTCGGACACAGCCACACCAGGGGCCGGGGTGACTTCAGGCCACTGGAGAACGCGGTGGGGGTGTGAGAGCCGCCGTCACCCCGGACGGTCCCCGGCCGTCCGGCGTGCGTCACAGTCGTCGGCCGTTGCAGAGTCGAGACGCCTCGCGAGTCGTGTCAGACGCGCTTGGATCGGGCCTCGCGGACACTGGCCCCCTCGCGGACCATGTCCTCACAGGAGGGGCAGACCCGAACGTCGTCCATTCCCGGTGGCGCGAACACTCGGACGTACCGCTCCGTGACGAACGAACCACAGTTTCTACATTGCGGCATGTGTCGTACGGCAGGGACTACACCCACCTATTGTTTGGGGCCGTCGGCAATTTACGAGAATCTCGTCTGTGGGTCACGTTCCGACCACGGCGAAGGCGACGAGAAAGCCGAAGTACAGCAACACGAGCACACCCAAGGCGACGTAGCGGTAGCGTCTGAGCGCCGTCCACTCCGCCTCGGCGGCCGAGCGGTACGCCGCCGCCTCCGCGTCCGTCACGACGCCCGGGTGAGCCTGGCCGCGGTGGAGGTTCAGGTGTCGTTCGCGCGCGAACACTCGGTCACAGTGAGGGCAGTCGAACCGTTCCGCGTCTGCCGGCACGGACAGCTCCGTGTCGTCTGGTTCGTCGGTCATACGTACGGCGGGGCCCCTCCTGGGGTCGTCACGATCCACAGGGCGATCATCGTGTACGCCACCATCACGACCGTGATCCCGTACTGGCTCCGGACGGCCTGGAGTCTGTCCGGGAACAGGTCGTACGACACCGTGTGTGCCACCCAGACGGCCAGGAGGTGACCGGCCAGGACGGTCGCGATCCCGACGGCACCGAACCAGGCGGGCACGACGAGTGTCGGCACCGTCGCCGGCGGCGACACCGGCGCCGCCAGCACGGTCAGTGTTGCCGGCGTCAGCGCCAGCGTCGTCCCGAGCGTGTGTGCGAGGTGGTAGCCGGCGGCGATCGCCAAGAGCGACGGCGTCACCCGTCGGACGAGCGCCGCGGGCGTCAGGAACGTCGCCGCCGTCCGGCGGGCGAGTCGCCCGGCGGCCCACAGTCCACCGAGGAAGGCGGCGAACCCGACGAGCAGGAGTCCGACGTAGGCGACCAACGGCGGGAGGCCGGCGCCGACGACCGTCTCCGCGACCGTCTGCCACAGCCCGGTGCCGACGAAGCCGTCGTACGTCGTCGCGTACACGACGGCGACGACCAACGCCACCTCGTCGCGACCCGTCACCCAGTCCGTCTCCGTCGCGCCGGTGCCGGGCAGCCGGACGGTCCAGCCGTCTCCGGTCCGGGCAACCGGCGCCACCCGGCCGTAGACGGCCGCCAGCCGCGACAACGGGTCGGCCGTCCCGAACCAGGTCGCCGACCCGAACACGACCGCGCCCGCGACTGTCACGACCCCGTAGCCCGCGACCACGACCGCGAGCAGCCGCGGGTCGTCCGCCATCGGCGTCACCACCTCCAGGAACACGAGCCCGAGCACACCCGCCGTCGCCGGCCACGCTCCCAGGCGGTCCGGGTACGCCCGGTCCAGCGTCGGCAGCAGTTCGGCCACCGTCCGGAACGGGTCGACCGTCGGCCAGGTGTCGCCGACGAGGTACGTGGAGGCGACGAACGCCCCCCACCACCCGACCCAGACGATCAGTGTCGCGGCGTTGCGGGCCGGCTCCGTCGGCGTGACCGACCCCGCAGACAGCCCGGTGATCAGTACGAGCGCCAGCCCCACGAGTCCCAGCAGTCGGCCGGCGACGCCCCCGACCCGGCCGACCCGGACCGTCGGCCCGCGCCAGCCGTCGATCCGCGTCAAGAACGCCCGGTCGGTGACGAACGACGCCAGCAGGAAGGAGGCGCCGACGACGCCGCCGCCGGTCGCCAGGAACAGCCACGTCGGCACGGCCAACGACTCCGGGGCCGTCCCGCGGAGCCCGCCGCTGTGTGCCAGCCCACGTCCGGTCAACCCGGCGAGTCCGACCGCAGCAGCCACGGCGGCGCGTCGACGCGTCGACATCGCCGGCGAGTTCGGGCGCCGCGGTCGTGTAGCTTGCGAAACGGTTGCGTCACGGGAGACGTCTCCGGTGACGACACGCTCCCGGCACCGGCGGTCGCCGGTGGAGTTCCCGCCCGTGCGAACCGCTCGGAGGCTGTCGGAGCACGAACCCTTCACCGACAACCGCCGGAGAACGAACCTCCCCACCGACAACTGCCGGGACGCGAACCACACCGACGACCGTCGGCCGCGTCGCTCCCGGCGTCGCGGCCGTCAGGCCGCCTCGATGGCCGTCTCCACGTCCGCCGCGATCCGGCGTCGGAGCCGGTCGCTGGCGTCCGTCGTCTCCACCTCGTTCTCCAACAACACCGTCTCGCTGGGGAACAGGTGTTCGCCGACGACGAGCCCGTGGTCGCGGGCCGTGCTCCCGGTGACGGTGAGGTACACGCCGACTCCGGTGTCGGCGACGGCCGCCTCCTCCTCACGCCCCGTCTCCGGGTAGCTGAACTCGACGCCCGACAGCGCGTCCGTCCCGAGCACCGCCTCCACGAGCCGTTCGTAGCGCGGCGAGATACACAGCGGCCCCTCGTAGTCGGCGACGAACGACCGGTCTAGGCTCTCGCCCGCGGGTATCGTCTCCGGCGTCGCCATCAGCGTGTGGTAGACGGTGTCCCCGAGCCCGGTTGCGATCCGTACGTCCGTGTCACGCGGGTCGATCCGTTCGTTCACGTCTGCGATGGAGTCGACCCCCTCCGGCGCCAGTGCCACCACCTCCTCCAACACCAGATCGGCGGAGTCGAACCCCAGCGCGAACTCGTGGGTACGGAGCGCGCGGAACGGCTCCTCCCGGCCGACGAGCCGAACGGGGGTGCCGTCCGCTCGGATCGTGGCGCTGTCGAACACGACACGCCGCGGGTGGCCGGCACGCTCGTCCCGCACGAGCGTGTACTCCGGTCCGCCGTCCGTGTCGCTGTACGACGCCAGCCGGTCGTACACGTCCGCGTCGGCCGTCTCCGCCCCTTTGGTCACCGCCTTCTCGTAGCGGAGCGTCGTGGACACGTCGTCGGCCAGCGCCGTCGCCGACGACCCGCCGACCCCCGCGAGTCGTTCGAGTGCTGCCTCCAGCGGGCGACCTTTGCGCGGCACTGCGACGGCGACTGGCGCTGTCATCGTCGTTCGGTTCGCGCCGTCGGGGAAAAACGACTCGTTTCCGTCACTCCGTCCCGTCGCCGCCGGGGCCGAACGCCGACGACAGCTGGTCGCGGAACTCCTGGAGCTCCGTCACGTCCGACTCCACGTCCCGGACGGACGACTGCACCTCCGCGACCCGGTCGTCGACGAGACTCTCGACGGTGTCCAGTTCACCCTCCAACTGCCGGACGGAGTCGCGCACGCCGGACAGCTCCTCCGTCCCGACCGTCCGTTCGTCCAGACTCGACAGCTCCGTTCTGACCTCCGCGAGTGACGCCTCCAACTCCTCGGTCGTCGTCGTCAGCTCCTCGTGGCGGTCCGTCATCTCCGACCGGGTCGTGTCTACGGTGTCGGTGAGCTCCGACACCTCCTCGCGCAGCGCCGACACGTCGCTCGCGACCGCGTCCACCCGGTCGTCCGTCTCGTCCACCCGGTCGTCCACCCGCTCGACCGCCTCGTCGACGTCCGCGACGGCCTCGAACAGCTCGTCCGTGTCGGCCGCGACCTCGCGCACGTCGTCGGCGACGCTCTCTACGTCGCCCGCGACCGCGTCCACGTCTTCGTCGACCTCGTCCAGTCGGTCGCGGGCCGTCGCGGCCGTCTCCTCGGCGCCCGCGGCCCGGTCGAGCGCGTCGTCTGCCG
The DNA here is from genome assembly GCF_041361465.1 of Halobaculum sp. MBLA0143. Taxonomy (NCBI): domain Archaea; kingdom Methanobacteriati; phylum Methanobacteriota; class Halobacteria; order Halobacteriales; family Haloferacaceae; genus Halonovum; species Halonovum salinarum. Next base: position 1,049,366 of record NZ_JBGKAC010000001.1, on the reverse strand, counting down.
TCGCGGCCGCCTCGCCGGCCGTCTCCGCCGCCTCGACCGCGTCCGTCTCGACGCCCGCCACCCGGTCGTCCAACGACGCTACGTCGTCCGTCACGTCGTCCAGCCGCTCGGTCGCGACGCCGAGGTCGCGGCTCAACTCCGTCACCTCCGCGGTCACGTCGCCGACCTCCGTCTCGACGCTCTCGACCGTCTCGCGGAGCCGTTCGCGGGCCTGCTCGGCCGCCGCGACCGTCTCGCGCATCTCCTCGACCGACTCCCGGAGCTCGGCCGTCTCCGCCTCGAACTCCTGGATCAGCTCGTCGCCGGTGCCGTTCTCGTCGATGAACGCCGCGAGCGCGTCGCTGTACGCCTCCAGATCCGCCACCTGCGACTGGAGTCTGGTGATCCGGGTGTCGACGCTCGTCGAGTGGTCCAGTTCCAACTCCCGTGCCAGGGTCGCCTTCGCCTCTGCCGACACCTCGCCGCGCCGGAGCTCCGTCGCCAGCGTCTCCGCGACGGACGCCTCGTCGTCCGTCGACGCCTCCGTGCCACGGTCGCCCTCGTAGCCGTCCGTCCCGCCGACCTCGACGGCCACGTCGCCCGGCTCGTGGTCGGTCTCTGACGCCGCCGCGTCGGCGGCCTCGACCGTCCCGAGCCCCGGCTCGTCTCCGGCTGCGTCGGCGGCGTCGCCAGGCTCCGGGTCCGCCGCCGTCTCGTCGGGCACGACGGGCTCGTCTGCCGCCGGCTCCGCGTCCGCTGCCGCCGGCTCTGCGTCCGCCGTCGCTGGCTCGTCGTCGGTCACGGCCGGCGACTCGATCGTCTCGTCTGCCGTGCCGACCACGTCCGTCGCGTCCGGGTCGACCGTCGCCGGCTCCGGTCCCTCGTCGACGGCCGGTGACTCGATCGTCTCGTCTGCCGTGCCGACCGCGTCCGTCGCGTCCGGATCGACCGTCGCCGGCTCCGGTCCCTCGTCGGTCGCCGTCTCCTCGGCCGGCGACTCCTCTGCTGTCGGCTCGGTGTCCGTCTCGACTGGGGCCGGCGACTCCTGTTCTGCGAGTGGGTCGTCCGCGGGCTCGGGGTCGGCGAGCGGGTCCTCGCCGGAGTCGACGAACGAGTCGTCTGCGGGGTCAGGCTCCGCCAGCGGATCGTCGTCACCGGGGTCTGCCAACGGATCGTCGTCGTCGCTGGACTCCGCCAACGGATCGTCGTCACCGGGATCCGCCAACGGATCGTCGTCACCGGGATCCGCCAACGGATCGTCGTCACCGGGATCCGCCAACGGACCGTCGTCACCGGGATCCGCCAACGGACCGTCGTCGTCGCTGGACTCCGCCAACGGATCGTCGCCGTCGCTCGCCTCGGCGATTGGGTCGTCCGTGGCCTCCGTCCCGCCGCCGAGGAACCCGCCGTCGTCGCCCCCCAGCGGGTCGTCGCCGCCGAGGACGGACTCGTCCGCGCCGGCGTCGGTCCCCGGCACCGCGTCGCGGTCGCCGGACAACACGTCCCGAACGATCTGTGAGGAGTCGTCGCCGATCACGTCCGTCACGTCGCCGGCGGGGTCGCTCTCCTCGGTGGCCTCCGTCACCGCCGGAGGGACGAGGAAGTCGTCGACGCCGTCGAGATCCTCCGTCCGGATGCCGTACACCGTCTCCACCGTCTCGCCGGGGTCGATCCGCCGGCGGAACTCCACACGGTGGTCCTGGTAGGCGGTCCAGTGCTCCGCCTCGTAGTCCGGGTGGAAGCCGACACGGTCCATCGGGAACGACTCCGGGATCTGGTCGACGAGCAGGAACTCCACGGACTCCGCTCGCTCGGAGCTGATACGGAACGCGATGGCGGGCACGGGAAACTCCTCGGCGTCGAACCGCTTGTCGACGACGAGCCCGTCGCCTTCCACCTCGACTGATTCGTCGCTGTCGGACCCCTGGCTCATGTCCGTCCGTTCAACACCCGGCACAAAAACCTCTCGGGCTGCACGACGCCCGACACGGGGCGACGCCGGTCTCAGAGGTCGACGCGGTCGCCGATCTCTACTACCGTCAGGTCTCGTGGCGCGTCGAAGCTCCGGACGTGGTCGTGTAGCGCCGTCGGCTCCGCCGTCAGCCCCTTCCACATGTCCCAGTGGGTCGGCAGGAGTCGGTCGGCGTCCAGCGCCCGCGCGACCGCGACCGCCTCGTTCTCGTCACAGTACCACTTCGTCTCGACCGGGTCGCCCGTCTCCTCGTCCGGAATCGTCCCGACGGAGCCGAACGCGACGACCGCCAAGTCCACGTCGTACCGCTCGCCGACCGCGGTGAACCCGTCGTGTGGCTTCGTGTCGCCGCCGTGGAACACCGTCCGCCCGTCGTACTGGAGGACGTAGCCGACCGGGTGTGTCGCGTCCGGATCGTTCACCTCGACCACGTCCACGGTCAGGTCGCCGACCTCGAAGCTGTCCCCCTCGGTCACCTCGGTGAACTGCGACTCGCTCACGTCCCACGTCTCCGTCCAGGCCTCCGTCTCGCGGGCGACCGCGAGTGAGTCGTCCGGGGCGTACAGGTCCGCACCGGTCTCGGCCAGGATCGGCGCCTGTGACGGCCCGTGGACGTGGTCCGTGTGTTCGTGGGTCGTCAACACCGCGTCGGCGGCGGTCACGTCCGCCGGGTCGAACGGCACCGGCACCATCCGGACCGTCCGCGGCGGGTCGCCCGTCCCGAGGTACGGGTCGATCCAGACGGTCGTCTCCCCGGTCGTGACCGCGAACCCGTTGCACCCCAGGTACCAGAGCGCCAGCCCGTCCGGGTCGGCCGACGCGACCGCCGTCGGGAGCCAGTCCTCCCAGTCGCTGTGGACGTTCGTCTTCACGTCCGGCGACTCGCCCGCCGGCGACAAAGCCCTGTTCACTCCGGAGCGACGGAGCGACACAGCGAGCGAGAGACGGAACGACACCCTGAAACCCGGACCACCGGTAGCCCGGGGCGATGCAGGACGGACTGCTGGCGTACCCGTTCCGAGGCCCCGCCGGGGCCGAGACGCTGCTCGTCGGCGGCGGCCTCCACCTCTTGGCGGTGTATCTCCCCTTCGCTCCCCTGCTCCCGGTCGTCGGCTACCTCCTCGCGGTGCTCGTCCACGTCGCCGGCGACGCCCGCGCCGGCGACCACGGTGCCCCGGCGGTGGTCACCCTCCCGCCGACCGTCGGCCAACTCCGCCGACTGCTCGCCGACGGCCTCCGTGGCACGGTCGTCGCGGCCGGCTACCTCGCCGTCCCCGCGGCCGTCGTCGCCGTGACGCTACGGGGCGTCTCCGGGCTCGGTGCCGCGACCGGGGGTGCCCCGACGGCCGGCGAGGCGGGCGTGTTGCTCGTCGGTGGCACCGCCGCGTTCGTCTCCGCGGCCGTGTTCTGTTACCCCCTGCCGGCCGCACTGACGGCCGTCGGCCGACACCGCCGGCTCCGCCCGGCCGTCTCCGGCCGACTCGTCCGCGAGGCCGCGACGGACGCCCGGTACTTCGTCGGCTGGGCGACCGGACTGACCGCGCTCGCCGTCGGCGTCGCCGCCGGCGTCAGTCTCGTGTCGGTCGGCGTCGGCTTCTTCGTCGTCTTCTACGCCGAGGTGGTCGCCGCGGCGGCGTGGGGGTGGGGCTGTTCCAGACTCGACCTCCGCGGGGAGTGAGCCGACGCCGTTTAAATACCCGGGCCACCTACGTCGGCTATGTTACTCGTTCGGGGGCGGGCCGGCGGGACGGCTCTCACGGGGACGGTGTACGAACGCGGCGAGGAGGCCCCCTCGTTCAAGGGCGCGCCCGACGAGGACGCTCCGTACGTCTGGGTGTGTGACGCCTTCTACCAGGTGGACAGCGGGGGTTCGGAGCTGGAGTTGGACGGCGAGACGATCCGCGTCGCCTTCGAGTCGCCGATGCCCCGCGGGTTCGAGACCCGCGAGGCCGCCCTGACCGCGGCCGAAGACCACGTCCGCACACAGTTCGCCCGCGTCGGCCTCTCCCGGGAGACCGTCGAGATCGAGATCGTCGAGGAACGACCCGGCGCCGAGCCGAGCGTCGAGCGGCCCGAGGGCGACGAGCAGTAGCTACCACTCCGGGTGTGTCGGGGCGTCGAACCCGCCGCGGACGAGCGGCCGGGCGACGTGCCGGCGCGCGGACGGCGGGACCTCGTACCAGCCCGACTCCAGCTCTCGCTCCACCGTGACGGTCGCCTTCCCCGGCGCCGTCGTCCGGCAGTCCCGACACCGGTAGCCCTGGTCGCGGCCGGCCGACTCCATCGACCGACCGCACTCGGGACACTCCGGTACGACCCGCTCCGTCCGGGAGAGCGCCCGGACGGCGAACTTCTCCAGCTTCACCGTCCCGTCGTCGTACTCCCCGCAGACGGTGACATCGTCGCCGACCCGGAGCGCTCGCACCCGGTCGCGGAACCGCCCGGTGGGTTCGAACGCCACGCAGTCGACCGTCTCGGGGTCGTCGCCAGCGTCGTCGCAGTCGTCGCCGTCGCTGCCGTTGTCTCCGTCACCGCCGTCGTCGCCGAGTTCGAAGAAGACGTGCCCGCCGGCCCGTGTCGTCGGCGACTCGGTCACCGTCCCGTCGACCCGGTACGCTCGGTCCTGTCGGAGGCCACCGATCTCTCCGGGCTGCAAGTGCGCGTCCGTCCCCTGGTTCGTGACGAACACGGCGGAGCGCTCCACTGGCTCCGCCTCGACGCCGTCGGCGACCGCCGCGACCGCGTCCGGATCGTCACCACGAATCCCGTAGAGAATCGGTCCCGGCGCGTTCGGCACGCACACTGCCTCGCCGGCGACTCGGTCGACCGTGTCCCACGCCGCCGGGTAGCCGTCGGCCGCGGCAGCGAACACGCTCCGCGCGTCGACCTCGCGGGGTGTCCCGCAGCGCTCGAACTTCCGGTAGTCGATCCGCTCGTACGTCCACTCGGACGAGGCCCGCCAGGCGCCGACGGCCGCCAGCGCCCCGACCCGCCCGCGACCGACGAGTTCGTCCCCGCCAGGGTCGTCGTCCACCACTCGCCGCCCGTCACCCCAGCCGACGGCGTCGTACCCCGTCTCCGACAGCAGCGACAACGCCCGGGAGGGGTCAACCGGCCGGCGAACCGCCGTCTCTGCGAACGACGCGACCGCCGGCGCCACCGCGTCCGGCGAGCCTGGAGCGACGACGACGCCCGTACTCGCGTCGCCGACGGCGTACGACGAAACGAGGTCGACGGCCGCCTCGCGGGCCCGGTCGGGGGCGGCCGTCGTGTGGACTGCGACGGCGGCGTTGCCGCGGGTCTTGTGGGCGACCGCGGGCGACAGCCGGACGAGGAGCCGGCGCTCCGTCGGCAGTCGCTCGGCGAGCCGCGCCGCGAGGTACGTCGTACACATCCCCTCCGTCCGGGAGTCGGTGTCGTCGACGGCGACGACTGTCACGGGGGTGGCTCCGGTGTCGTGGCTGTTGACGGTTGTGGTCGGCGCTTCACCCGAACGGCGGCGTCGTCGTACGAGACGAGGTCGGCGATCAGCCGTCGCACGAGACGAGGACGGCGATCAGCCGTCGTACGAGACGAGGTCGGCGATCAGCCGTCGCACGAGACGAGGACGGCGATCAGCCGTCGCACGAGACGAGGACGGCGATCAGCCGTCGTACGAGACGAGGACGGCGATCAGCCGTCGCACGAGACGAGGACGGCGATCAGCCGTCGTACGAGACGAGGTCGGCGGCAGCGTCGTCGGCGAACGCCGCCGCGTCCGGGCCGAAGGAGTCCGCGTACCGGACGAGCAGCGTGATGATCGTCTCCGGGCGCACCACGGCGTAGCCGTCCGACCGGTCCAACAGCCCGGCCGACTCCAGTTCGCCGACGTAGTTCGAGACGGTCGGTCGGGAGACGTCCAGCGCCCGGGCCACGTCCGCACCGGAGGCGTCCGGCTCCCGCAACAGGGTTACGACGACTCCGCGTGCGGTCTCGCGGCGGAGGTAGCCCAGTGCCGTCTGTTCGAACGCGGAGAACTGCCCGGCGGGGTAGAATCTACGGTAGTCGCCGTCGCGGGTGGAGACGACAGCCCCCTCCGACTCCAGGGTGCGGAGGTGGTGTTGGGTCTCCCCCGTCCCCAGCCGTAGATCGTCGCGCAGCTTCGAGAAGTGTGCGCCGGGAGTCCGCGAGAGGTACCCCCGGATCGCGTCCCGCACGGCCGAGCGGTCGTCGCCGTCGTCGCTCTCGGCGGTCGCCTCCGCCGACACCAACGGGGTCGCCGCTCCGAGGGCGGCGAACCGCCGGAGAGTGTCGCGCTTCTCGTCGTCTACCTCTCGGCTCACGAGACTCGTTACGGAGCCTGTGTAAAAAAGTGTTCGGGTCGTCGGTCCGACTGCTTCCGAGAACCCGAGAGACCGCGTGGGGAGCACGTTCGACCGCCTCCCCCCGTCCCGAAGCAGTAGTCGAGCCGAGGCGTTACTCCACTTCCGTCTCGAGCTCCTCACTGAGCGGCTCGTCCGGTTGGTCGACCGTGCCGTCGCCGCCCGTGACGTCTTCTGTGGACTCGATCTGGTCTTCGCCGTCGCCGACGACCTCGTCCATGTCGGCGATCGAGTCCTCGCCGTTCTCGACGTCGTCGCTCATCCCTTCCATCCCCTCGATCTCGTCGAGCTGTCCGATCATCTCGTCGATGTCGTCTAGCCCGAGCATCTCGCGAGTCTCGTCGCCGAAGTCGAGCGAGTCGAGCCCCTCGGACTCCTGGACGTCGGAGCCGGTGAGCGTCTTGCCGTAGCGACCGACCAACGAGGTGAGCTCCTGCGGGAGCACGAACGTCGTCGACTCCCCTTCGCCGATGGACTCCAGCGTCTCCATCCCTCTCTCGATGATCGCACGCTCGCCCATCGACTGGGCGGACTTCGCGCGCAGCACGGTGGAGATTGCGTCACCCTGTGCCTCCAGGATCTGGCTCTGCTTTTCACCCTGGGCGCGGATGATGTTCGACTCCTTCTCCCCTTCCGCCTCCTCGATGGCGGAGCGGCGCTCACCCTGCGCCTCCAGGATCATGGCCCGCCGCTTCCGCTCGGCGGAGGTCTGTTGCTCCATCGCCTGTTGGACGTCCTTCGAGGGGTTGACCTCCCGCACCTCGACGGACTCCACTCGGATACCCCACTCGTCGGTCGGCTCGTCGAGCTCCTTGCGGATGCGAGCGTTGATCTCTTGGCGCTTGTTCAGCGTGTCGTCTAAGTCCATGTCACCCAGCACGGCACGCAGTGTGGTCTGGGCCAGGTTCGAGACGGCCGTCTTGTAGTCTTCAACCTCCAGGAACGCCTTCTTGGCGTCCATCACCTTGATGTAGACGACGGCGTCGGCGGTCACCGGGGAGTTGTCCCGGGTGATCGCCTCCTGACGCGGCACGTCCAGAGTCTGCGTCCGCATGTCGAACGCGTGGGTGTTGGAGACGAACGGCTCCACGAAGTTGATCCCGGGGTCCAGCAGCGTGTCGAACTGCCCGAACACCGTCTTCGCCTTCTTCTCGTAGGCGTCGACGATGACCACGGACTGCCAGACGGTGACGACCGCCAGCAGGAGGAACAACAGTCCGACTAGCGCCAGGCTGAAGCCCGCCTGTAGTGGTACGGGAACCATGCTCGTTACTTCGTGACTCCCGGGTGTAAGTGTTCCTACTGCTTTCAGTTCCTGTTGCCGGTCCCGGTCACCTCTGGCGGTTCCACCGACGCCCGTGGCCGCGGTGGACACGCTTTTGTTCACGGGACAGCCACGAGAGACTGTGTCACGGGCCCTCCCCGCGGTGCTCGTCTGTCTGTGTCTGGTTCTCGCCGGCTGTGGCGGTGCCGCCGCCCCGCCACGGACCCCGTCGTCGAGTCCCCTCGTCGGCACCGACGCGCCGGAGCGGCTCGGCGTCGAGGACGGCGTCGCCGCCGACGCCCGGTTGAACGTGACGGCTTCCGACGGGCTCACCAGAGACGAACTCGGGCTCGTCTTGGACCGAACGATGGCCCGGGTGGAACTGATCCGCGGCTTGGAGTTCACCCAGCCCGTCGGGCTCCGAGTGCTCTCCCGGGCGGAGTACCGCGAGGAGGCCGCCTTCGGCGCCACGGTGGCGCCACAGACCAGACGCCTCCGCGAACAACAGTTCGAGGCCACGTTCCTGCTGGGCGAAGCCGAGTCCGTCGGCGCCGCCTACGACGAGCTGTACGGCAGCGCCGTCGCGGGGTACTACGACGCCGCCAGCAACGAGATCGTCGTCGTCGGCGGCTCGCGCCCCCGGATCGACACCCGGACGCTCGCACACGAACTCGTCCACGCGCTCCAGAATCAACACTTCGGCGGCCGCCGCCCGGACGGCCACGACGCCAGGACCGCCTACACCGGTCTCGTGGAGGGTGACGCGCGCTACGTCGACACGTTGTACGCCGAGCGGTGTGACACGGAGTGGTCCTGTCTCCCGACGCCGACGGACGACGGCGACGGTGGCGACGGCGTCGACTACGACCGCGGGCTGTTCGCGGTCGTCTACCAGCCGTACGCCGACGGCGCCGGCTTCGTCCACGCACTCCACGAGCGCGGCGGCTGGGACGCCGTGAACGCCGCCTACGGCGACCCGCCGGTCTCGACGGAACAGACGATCCACCCCGAGGCCTACCCCGACGAACGACCGGTCGCGGTGACTGTGACCGATCGCTCCGGTCCGGCGTGGGAACGGGTGGAGAGCCGGACGCTGGGTGAACTCGGCGCGTTCACGGCGCTGTGGGGTGCCGGTGCCGTCCCACGGGAGCGCTACTACGAGGCCGACGGCCCCTACTCCAGTCGGACGTACGCTGCCGAGGCGTCCACGGGCTGGGCCGGCGACCGGCTCGTCGCGTACGCCGACGGGGACCGCGCCGCCTACGTCTGGAAGCTCCGGTGGGACACGACCGCCGACGCCCGGGCGTTCGCCGCCGCATACCGCGAGGGACTGGAACGACAGGGCGCCGGATCCGTCGGCGACGACACGTACGTGATTCCCAGCGGCGGCTTCGCCGACGCGTTCCGGGTGACACGCGAGGGCGACACCGTGGTGGTGACGAACGCGCCGACCGTCGCCGCGCTCGACGAGGTTCGGACCCCACGGAGCGACGACGCGGCGTGATCTCGTCGTGTCAGTATGAGTACTTTTTAACTTTTGGCGGCGTAGTCAATTGGCTGTGAAACGCCCGATCACGGCGGTAGTCGTCTGTCTGTGTCTGGTGTTGGCTGGCTGTGGCGGGGGTGGCAGCCCCGGCGACGGCCCGGAGGTGACGGCGGCGGCCGCCACAGACTCTGGGGAGTCGGACGCGGCGGTCTCGCGGATGACCGTCGACGACGAGCTAGGCGTCGAAGACCACGTCGAAGCCACCGCCGAGTTGGACATCACGCCGAGTGACGGCCTCACGGACAGAGAGCTCGAAGACGTTCTGGACCGGACGATGGCCCGTGTCGAACTGATTCGCGGGCTGGAGTTCACGGGGTCCGTCGACATCCGCGTGGTCTCGCGAGAGAACTTCCGCGGGGGCGCACCCGACCGCTCGCTGCCCCCGCGCGGCGAGCGTGTCGAACGACAGCAGTACGAGGCGTTGTTCGCCGTCGGAGAGAACACGTCGTACGCGGAGGCGTACCGCGAACTCTCCGGCAGTTCGCTCCTGGGCTTCTACGACTCTCGGGCGGACGAGATCGTCCTCGTGAGCGACACCGAGAACCCGACGGTGAACACACGGACGCTCGCGCACGAACTCGTCCACGCGCTCCAGGCCCGACACTTCGAGCGGACGGTTACCGAGGGGTTCGACCGGAACTACGCGCTGCGTGGACTCAGGGAGGGTGACGCCCGCTACGTCGAGCGGCTGTACGCCGAGCGGTGTGACACGGAGTGGTCCTGTCTCCCGGTGCCAGACGACGGCGGTGGCGACGGCGTCGACACCGACACCGACGACGACAACGAGATCGACTACGAGCGGAGGCTGCTCCCGATCTTCTATCAGCCGTACGCCGAGGGCACGGACTTCGTCCACGAGCTCTACGAGCGTGGCGGCTGGGAGGCCGTGAACGCCGCCTACGACGACCCGCCGACGACGACCGAACAGACGACCCACCCCGAGACGTACCCAACGGAGACGGCCGTCCGAGTGCGAGAGGCCGACCGATCGGGCGAAGAGTGGTGGCCACTCCCCGGCGCCGACAATCGTACGCTCGGCGAACTCGGCGTGTACGCGACGCTGTTGAACACCGGCTACGTCAGCTTCGAGAACTTCACCCAGCGTGACGGCCCGTACGCCCCACAGACGTACGCCGTCGAGGCGTCCACGGGCTGGGCTGGCGACACGCTCGTCGCCTACACCGACAGCGACCGCGACGGCTACGTCTGGCGGCTCCGGTGGGACACGACCGCCGACGCCCGCGAGTTCGCCGCCGCCTACCGCGAGGGGCTGGAACGACAGGGCGCCCGATCAGTCGGGAACGACACGTACGTGATCCCGGACGGTCCGTTCGCCGACGCCTTCGTGGTGACACGCGACGGTGACACGGTCGTCGTGACGAACGCACCGACCGTGGAGGACGTGAAGCAGATCAGAGCCTCGGAGTAGAGCGGCGGCCGCAACCGCCGGTCACACCGGTTCGCCGAAGGCGTACATCGTGTTCTGGCCGGTGATCTCGACTTCCAGGAAGTCGCCGAGCTCGACCCCGTGGTCGCTCGCGTTCTGGACGATCACCTGGCGGTAGGCCGGGTCGCGGCACTTGATCGAGTCGGCGGTGCCGTCTTCGACGGCCAACACGTCGAAGCGCTCGCCCACCATCGCCTCGTGGGCGGCCTCGACGATCTCCCGCTTTTCGGCGCTCATCTCCTTCGAGCGTTCCTTCTTGATCGTCCCACCGAGCCCCTTCATCTCGGCGGCGTCCGTGCCCGGGCGCTTCGAGAACCGCGTGACGTTCACCTTCTCCGGACGGACCTCGCGCAGCAACGCCATCGACTGCTCGTGGTCGTGGTCCGTCTCCGTCGGGAACCCGACGACGAAGTCCGTCGACAGCGTCCAGTGGTCCAGCCGGTCGTCGAACGTCTCGACGATCTCCAGGAACTTCTCGACGCGGTGCTGACGGCGCATCTCCTCCAACACGTCGTTCGATCCGGACTGGACCGGGAGGTGGATGAAGTTGTACAGCTCCTCGTTACGAGCGAACACGTCCGCCAGTTCCTCGCGGATGCCGTGGACGCCGCCGGGGTTCGCCATCCCGACACGCACCCGGAACTGACCGTCGACGTCGCAGATCCGGTCGAGCAGTTCCGGCAGCTTCCGTTCCCCCTCGTCCCAGCCGTACACGCCAGTGTCCTGACCGGTGACGCGGACCTCCGAGGCGCCGGCGTGGATCAGCGCCCGTGCCTTCTCGACGTTGTCCGCGACCGGGGGGGAGTCGATCCGGCCGGTGGCGAACTTCGTGATACAGTACGAACAGTTCGACATACAGCCCCGCGCGATGGGGAGGATCCCGACCTCGCCGTCGAGGATCGGCTCCGTCCCGCCGGTCGTCGTCGGACACTCACCGTTGCGGACGGCCGTCGGCACGTCGTCCCAGTGGAGCACCTGGGCGTCCACGTCGGCCGACTCGAACTCGTCGCCCTGGGCGAGCGCCATACAGCCCGTCACGATCAGGTCCGCCGCGGTGTCGTCCAGCTCCTCGGCCCGCCGGAGCATGTTCCGCTCCGTCTTCTCGACGACCGTACAGGTGTTCAGGATCGCCACGTCCGCCTCCTCTGGCCCGTCGACCGGGCGGTGGCCCCCGTCGCGGAGCGACCGCTCGATTCGGCGGCTCTCCCCCTGGTTGGAGGTGCAGCCGTACGTCTCGATGTGGTAGGTCGCCATCTGAGTACCACTCCGTAGCGGAGCCGCGCGAATCAGGGTTGCGGTGTGGGGTCGCCAGGCGGGGGCGGGCGGTCACCGGCGTCCGTCGACTGCCCGGCCGTCCACCCCGCGTCTACCCCTCGACCACCCCGCGAAGCACGTCGTCGACCGCGTACGTGACGGGTCGCTGGAACTCGCTGTCGGCGAAGATCGGGACGAGCCGTCGGTCGTCGACCGGGTCGACGGCGGCGACGAGGTACGACTCCGACCCACCGTCCGGGTCGAAGCTGACGGTGAACGACTCGTCGACACCACCCGAGGTGAGGAGCCGCCACAGCGTCGGCCTGGCCGGGCGTCCGGCGACGGCGACCGCGACGCCGGCGGTCAGCCACTCGCCGACGCGGCCGCCGTCGACCGCCGTCTCCCGTCCCAACACCGCCAGCGTCGCCGCCGTCGGCTCCGAGACGAAGCCGACCCCGTCCGGGAACGCCGCCTCGACCGTCTCGCCGACGTACAACGGCTCGGACTCCAGGTGTCGGTACGGCAGCGGCTCCGGTGTCGACTCCGAGGGCGTCCCGCCACAGCCGGCGGTGACGGCGAGCACGCCGGCCAGGATCCGTCGTCTGCTCGTCGTTGTCGCGCGACCGCTCTCGTCCATCGTCTCGGGTCGCGTCCGGAGAGACACTTGTCTCTTCGGGTGTTGCGGCGACACTGGAAACCACTCACACACCCCGGCGAGGATTTTTGACCCCCGACACGACACCCCAGACGAATGTTCCCCGAACTGATCGAGACGGACCGACTCCGGCTCGAACGGATGGACCGCGCGCTCGGGGCCAGGCAGTTCTACGCGGCCGCCGGCGCGGGACAGACGACGACGATCGACCGAGAGACGGAGTTCCTCTCCTGGGAGCCCCACGACCACCCGAAGGAGAGCGCAGACGTGCTGGCAGACTTCACGGAGAAGTGGGACGACCACGAGTGGGCGGGCTACGTCGTGATCCCGCGCGAGGGCGAGCCCTACGCCGGGCTGTTGGCCGGCAACGCCGCCCTCGGCCCCGACTGGGACCGTCGGCGCGGGACGCTGGGCGTCTGGCTCCGGAAGCCGTTCTGGGGCCGGGGCTACTCCGGCGAGCGCGCCCGGGCGCTGGCGGCGCTCGCGTTCGAACGGCTCGACTTGGAGATCGTCTCCGTCGACGTGCTGCCGGACAACGAGCAGTCCGTCCGGGCCATCGAGAAGTACGTCGAGAGCATGGGTGGTCGCCGCGAGGGTCGCTTCCGCAACGAGGTGGCCGTCGGCGGCGAGCCACACGACACCGTCAGCTTCAGCGTCTCCCGCGAGGAGTACGAAGCGACCGTCGACGAGCCGCCGGCGACGTTCGTCGACGAGCTCGACGAGCCGGCACTCGAAGGCGTCCCGCCGGCAGAGGTGACGCCCGAGGCGACGACGGATGAGTGAGACGCCGTCGGCGGGGTCGGCGGGAACGGAGTCGGCGCCGGCGGCGGAGTCGGCGGGAACGGAGTCGGCGCCGGCGGCGGAGACACCGGCGCAGTCGACGCCAGCGGCGGAGTCGGAGCTGTTCCCCGAGCGCATCCGGACGGAACGACTGCTGTTGGAGCCACGGACGCCGGCGTACGTCGACGCGACCCGGGTGTACGAGATCTGTTCCGGCGACGGGATGGAGCGGCTCACCCGGTGGCTGCCGTGGTCGCCACACGACGCCCCGAGGACCTCGGAGTCGTTCCTCGAACGCGGTCGGGCGGGGTGGGCCGACGGCGAGACCGCGGCGTACGTGATCCGGCTCCGCGAAGGAGAGCTGGGCGGCGACCCCGGCGAGATCGTCGGCTTCGGCGGGCTCGACGTCGACTGGGACCGCCGTGCGGGCTACCTCGGCGTCTGGCTCCGCGAGCCGTTCTGGGGGCGGGGCTACTCCGGCGAGCGGGCGACCGCGCTCGTAGAGCTCGCCTTCGACCGCCTCGACCTGGGGGTCGTCCGGGTGAGCCACGAGCCCCGCAACGAGCAGTCGGGGCGGGCCATCGAGAAGTACGTCGACCGGCTCGGCGGCCGCCGCGACGGCGTCGAGCGCAACGTCACCGCGTACGACGACGGCACCGTCCACGACGAGGTTCAGTACTCCATCTCGCGGGCCGAGTGGCTGTCGGCCACGGACGGCGGGACGAGCGTGTTGTCGCCGTGACGACGGTCGCGGCGTCGTTCCGTCGGTCCGTCTGGAGACGACACCTCGCGTTCGTGCCGCGCGGAGACGACACCCCGAAGTCGCTCCGGGCCGAACGGACGGTATGAACGAGCCCGGAGTCCAGGCGCTCGTCGACCAGACGACGTTCCGCGAGCGCGTCGAGTCCGGCGACTACCCCGACTGGGCGCGGGATCACTGGGAGAGCTTCTACGAGGGACTCACGGGCGAGCGGGACGGCGAGCCGTTCCCGTGTTTCTTCGGCGCGGAGTCCGTCGCCGCCGGCGACCCGTTGTACACAGTCGTCCCGTCGACGACCGACCCCGACGCGTTGTTGGGGCTGCGCGACACGCTCCGGGAGTACCTCCGGGTGTGGGACGACCACAGCCAGCGCGCGTCGCTGGTGACGTTCTTCCGGCCGCCCGAGGAGTCGCTGTCGGAGGCGGCGTACCACGAACGGCTGTGGCACGTCCTCCAGTTCCTCCACGTCCACGACCCCGAGCCGTGGCCGGAGGAGATTCCGACGGACCCCGACGACCCCTACTGGGAGTTCTGTTTCGACGACGAACCGATCTTCCCCACCTGTCGGGCACCCTTCTACGACGACCGGATGAGCCGGTACTGCCCGGTCGGGCTGGAGATCACGTTCCAGCCCCGTGCCCTGTTCGAGACGATGGGCGTGACCGCCGACACGGAGGCCGGCGAGCGCGCCCGCGACACGATCCAGGACCGACTCGTCGACTACGACGGCGTCTGTCCCCACGCCGACCTCGGCGACTGGGGGACCGAGGGTGACCGCGAGTGGCTACAGTACATGCTGGAGTCGAACCCCGAGCAGTCGCCCGACGAGTGTCCCATCCACGTGACCCGTGACCACCCGAAGGTGTCGCCCGCGGTCGACCCCGTCGCCGGCGGAGGCTCGTCGTGAGTCCACCGGCGTTGCTCCTCGTCGACCTCCAGCGCGGCTTCCACGACGACCGCTGGGGCGAGCGGACCAATCCCGACGCCGAGGTGAACGCCCGGGAACTGCTGGACGCCTGGCGCGCGGCCGGCTGGCCGGTCGCACACGTCCGACACGACTCGACGGAGCCCGACTCCCCGCTGTCTCGGGGCGAGCCGGGGTTCGCGTTCCTCGACGGGCTCGGCCCCTCGCCGACGGCCGACGGGCCGGAGGCGACGTTCACGAAACGGGTCAACGGCGCGTTCCTCGGCACCGGGCTGGCGGGGTGGCTCGACCAGTTCGGCGTCGGACGGGTGGTCGTCGCCGGGCTCACCACGGACCACTGCGTGTCGACGACGACCCGGGCCGCCGAGAATCGCGGTTACGAGGTGTTCCTGGCGCGTGACGCGAGCGCCACCCACGACCGCGAACTCGACGGCGAGACGATTCCGGCGGGCGAAGTCCACCGGACCGCACTCGCCCACCTCGACGGCGAGTTCGCGGTCGTTGCGACGACGGCCCAGTTGTTGGCGCGGTTCGATCCGTAGCTCGACTCACTCTCGGCGTGCCGCTGGGTTCGTCGGCGCGCCGTCGGCGGCCGACCCGAACGTCCGACCGTACTTCGCCAGCACGCCCGACTCGTAGGCGGGCGCTGGCGGCTCGCGCTCGTCGAGTCGTCGCTGGATCTCCGCGTCGCTCACGTCTACCGCGAGCGTCCGGTCGGACACGTCCACGCGGACGGTGTCGCCGTCCTCCAGCGCGGCGATCGGACCGCCCGCAGCCGCCTCCGGCGCGACGTGACCCACCATCGGCCCACGGGTCGCCCCGGAGAAACGGCCGTCCGTCAGCAACGCCACGTCGTCCTCGTGGCCCTGGCCGACGACCGCAGCGGTGACGCCCAACATCTCCCGCATCCCCGGGCCGCCGCGCGGGCCCTCGTTGCGGATGACGAGCGTGTCCCCCGACTGGAGGTTGCCGTCCTGCACCCACGCCATCGCCGTCTCCTCGTCTTCGAACACCCGGGCTGGCCCTTCGTGTTCGACCACGTCGTCGCCGGTCACCTTCAGCACCGCGCCGTCGGGCGCGAGGTTCCCCTCTAAGACGACGATCGCACCCTGTTCGTGGATCGGGTTCGACACCGGTCGCACGACCTCCGGGTCCACCTCGTCGTCTGCGGGGAGATCTAGGTGCTCGATCTCCTCCCGGATCGTCCGTCCGGTGACGGTCGCGGCGTCACCGTGGAGCAGCCCCGCGTCCAACAGCCGCCGGATCACGACCGGCACGCCGCCCTGTCGGTGGAGATCCGCCATGACGTACGTCCCGCCCGGCCGGAGGTTGGCGACGTGGGGCGTCCGACGAGAGATCTCGTCGAACTCCCCGATCTCCAGGTCGATCCCCGCCTCCGCCGCCAGCGCGAGCAGGTGGAGCACGGCGTTCGTCGACCCGCCGACGGCCACCTGGAGCGCCACCGCGTTCTCGAACGACTCCCGGGTGAGGATCTCCGAAGGGCGCCGCCGGTCGGCGACGGCGTCCAGGGCCGTCTCGCCGGCCCGCTCGGCGACACGCTGGCGTTCTTCCGTCGGCGCCGGCGCGGTCGCGGACCCCAGCGGCGCGAGCCCGAGCCCCTCCGACAGCGTCGCCATCGTGTTCGCAGTGTACATGCCCGCACACGACCCCTCCCCAGGGCAGGCGGCGTGCTCCAGTTCCTCCAACTCCGCTCGAGAGAGGTCACCCTCCGCGTGGGCGCCGACCCCTTCGAACACGTCCTGGATCGTCACCTGTTCGCCCTGGAACTCCCCGGGGAGGATCGTCCCGCCGTAGCAGAACACCGTCGGCAGGTCCGTCCGGATCGCCGCCATCATCATCCCCGGCAGGTTCTTGTCACAGCCCGCGACCGTCACGAGCGCGTCCAACGACTCCCCGAACGCGACGAGTTCGACGGAGTCGGCGATCACCTCGCGGGAGATCAGCGAGGCCTTCATCCCCTCCGTCCCCATCGAGATGGCGTCGCTGATAGTGATCGTGCCGAACTCCACTGGCATCCCCCCGGCGTCGGCGACGCCGTCGTGGGCCGCGGCCGCCACGTCGTCTAAGTGGACGTTACACGGCGTGATCTCCGCGGCGGGGTTGGCGATCCCCACCATCGGGGCCGACAGGTCCCGGTCGTCGTACCCCATCGCCCGGAACATCGCGCGGTGTGGTGCGCGATCCGCCCCCTCCGTCACCGCCGCGCTCGGCAGCTCCGGGTCTTTCGCGTCTCTGTCCGTCCGTCCGTCCGTGTCGTCGGATCGCTGACTGCTCATCGTGTGTGTTGTATCTGCATCTGTGTTCACTGCTCGTGGACAGTCGTCGCCTCCCTCCCCAGCCTGTCGACGACCGCCTCCGTCACGGCCTCGGTCGTCGCGTCGCCGCCCAGGTCCGGGGTGTGTGGCCCCTCGGCCAGCGTCGTCTCCGTCGCCTCCTCGACCGCCGTCGCGGCGTCGTCGTGACCCAGGTGCTCCAACAGGAGCGCCGCGGACAGCAGCGTCGCGGTCGGGTTGGCGACGCCCTCGCCCGCGATGTCCGGCGCGGTGCCGTGGACCGGCTCGAACAGCCCGCCGTCGCGGCCGACGTTCGCGCTGGGCAACAGTCCGAGTCCGCCGACCAGGCCGGCCGCCAGGTCCGACAACACGTCGCCCGCGAGGTTCGGCGTGAGGATCACCTCGTGGGCCGTCGGATCCGTCACGAGCTCCGTCGCCAGTGCGTCCATCAGCGCCGCCTCGTAGTCTGCGCCGCGTTCCTCGGCGACGGTCTCGACCGTCTCCAGGAACAGTCCGTCCGTCGCCCGCATCACGTTCGTCTTGTGCGCGACCGTCACCGACAGCCCGCGGTCGGCGGCGTACTCGAAGCCGAACTCGGCGATTCGCCGGGAGGCCTCCCGGGTGACGACCCGGGTGGTCGTCGCCACGCCGTCGGCGACCTCCGCCTCGTGGCCGGCGTACACCCCCTCCGTGTTCTCCCGAACGAAGACGAGGTCCGTCCCCGGTCGGACGGCGTCGACACCGGGGTACCCGCGGGCGGGCCGGACGTTGGCGAACGAGCCGACCGCCTCCCGGAGCGGTAAGATCACGTCCGCGGCCGTCTCGCCGGCGGCACCGAACAGGACGGCGTCGGCGGCGGCCGCACGGTCGTACGTCTCCGCCGGCAACGGCTCGCCCGTCCGCTCTGCGACCGCGTCGCCGGCGGGCGCCGACGCGAACGACAACGGCGCGTCCGTCGCCTCCAACACTCGAACTGCCGCCGGCACCACCTCGCGGCCGACCCCGTCGCCCTCGATCACGAGCACCTCGTCCGTCACGGCTCCCCTCCCGGCTTCGTGTCCGTGTACGGCAGTTCCGCCGCGGTCTCCCGGGCCGCGTCCAGGTTCGCCCGCATCATCGTCGTGGTGTCCCACTGCCCGTCGACGAGCGCGGCGCGCGCGGAGTCGTCGATCCCGACCGGAACTTCCCGACCGTCGTACACGACCCGTTCGTCGACCACGTCGATCTCGATACCAGCGTCCGGGTTCGACCGCACGAACCCCCGGAGGTCGTCGACCGTCTCTCTGTCGGTCGTAACGGTCGGCACCCCCAGCGACGAGCAGTTGTCGGCGAAGATCTCGGCGAAGGAGACGCCGACGATGCCGCGAACACCCCACCGGAGCAACGCCTGCGGGGCGTGCTCCCGCGAGGAGCCACAGCCGAAGTTGTCGCCGACGACCAGGATCCGGGCACCCTGGTACGCCGGGTCGTCGAACGGGTGGTCGCCGTCCGCGGCCGCCCGCTCGTCGTAGAACACGTACTCCCCCATCTCGTCGAAGGTGACGGCCTTGAGGAACCGCGCGGGGACGATCTGGTCCGTGTCCACGTCGTCGCCGGGCAACGGGACGGCCGTGCCGGCGACGCGCCGCACCGCAGACCCCCGTTCGGGGAGACTCATTCGGTCACCTCCCGAGGGTCCGTGACGACCCCGCGGACGGCCGACGCCGTCGCCGTCGCCGGGCTCGCCAACACCGTCCGGGCGTCCGTCGACCCCTGCCGGCCGACGTAGTTCCGGTTCGACGACGACACACACAGCTCGTCGCCGACGAGTTCGTCCCCGTTCATCGCCAGACACATCGAACAGCCGGCCTGGCGCCAGTCGAAGCCGGCCGCCCGGAACGTGTCCGCGACGCCGCCGGCCTCCAGCCGTTCTCTGACGGTCTCGGAGCCCGGCACCGCGACCGCTCGGACGCCGTCGGCGACCTCGTGGACCGGGTCGCCGTCGCCGACGGCGCCCGTCTCGTCGGGGCCACGCCCCTCCAACACCGCCGCCGCCCGCCGGAAGTCCGACACGCGACCGTTCGTACAGGTGCCCAGGAACACCACGTCGACGGCCGTCCCGGCGACCGGCTCGCCCGGCGTCACGCCGGTGTGAGCCTGTGCCGTCCTGGCAGCCTCGCGTTCGTCCTCGGGGAGCGACGACGGCTCCGGCACCGGCTCGGTGACACCGACCGCCTGTGCCGGGTTCGTCCCCCAGGTGACGACCGGCTCCAGGTCGTCGGCGTCGACCGTCACCACGTCGTCGTACGTCGCGTCCGCGTCCGACCGGACTGCGTCCCACTCCTCGCGGGCGGCTGCGAACGCCTCGCCCTCCGGCGCGAACGGCTTGCCCCGGAGGTAGTCGTACGTCGTCTCGTCCGGCTGGACGTAGCCCGCCCGCGCGCCACCCTCGATTGACATGTTGCACAGGGCGAGTCGACCCTCCACGTCCAGCGCGCGCACCGCCGGGCCGCCGTACTCGTACACGTGGCCGACGCCGCCGTCGACGCCCAGCCGCCGGATCAGCGTGAGGATCAGGTCCTTCGCGCTCGTCCACCCGTCCAGCGACCCCGTCACCTCGATCCGGCGCACGTCTCTCTTCTCGGCGGCGATACAGCCGGTCGACAGCACGTCCCGAATCTGTGAGGTGCCGATCCCGACGCCGACGGCGCCGAGCGCGCCGTGGGTCGACGTGTGCGAGTCGCCACACGCGACGGTCATCCCCGGCCGGGTGAGCCCCTGCTCGGGCGCGACGACGTGGGTGATCCCCTGACGGTCGTCACCCAGCCCGAAGAAACGGACGCCCGCCTCCGAGACGTTCCGTTCCAGTTCCGACAGCATCGTCTCCGCCTGGTCGTCCGCCAGCGGTCGCTCGCGCTCGTCGGACACCGTCGGGACGACATGGTCCGTCGTCGCCACGGTTCGTTCCGGGAACGCCACCTCCAGGTCACGTTCGCGGAGCATTCCGAACGCCTGCGGGCTCGTCACCTCGTGGATCAGGTGGAGTCCGACGAACAGCTGGTCGCGGCCGTCCGGCAGTTCTTCCACCTTGTGGCGCTCCCACACCTTGTCGTACAGCGTTCCGTCGCTCATACTGCGTCGGCCTCCGGCTCTCGTTTCGCCGTCTCTTCGTCCTTCTCGTCGCTCCAGGCGAACAGCTCTCGTAGCTCCGCGCCCACCCGTTCGATCTCGTGGTCGGCGGCCGCGGCACGCCGTTGGCCGTACGCCGGCCGGCCGGCTCGGTCTTCCGTGATCCACTCCCGGGCGAACGTGCCGTCCTGCACCTCTTCGAGCACCGTCTCCATGTTCTCGCGTACGTCGTCGTCGATCACGTCTTCGCCGCGCGTGAGCCCGCCGTACTCCGCGGTGTCGGACACGGAGTCCCACATCTCCGTCGTCCCGCCCTCGTACAGCAGGTCGACGATCAGCTTCATCTCGTTGAGACACTCGAAGTACGCCATCTCCGGGCTGTAGCCGGCGTCGACCAGCGTCTCGAAGCCGGCCTCGATCAGCTCCGTCACCCCGCCACACAACACCGCCTGCTCGCCGAACAGGTCCGTCTCCGTCTCCTCGCGGAACGTCGTCTCCACGACGCCGGCCCTGGTGCAGCCGATAGCCTGGGCGTACGCCAGCGCCCGGTCGTGGGCGTCGCCGGTGGCGTCGCGGTACACCGCCAGGAGCCCGGGTGTCCCCTCGCCCCGGCGGTAGTCCCGTCGGACGATGTGGCCCGGTCCCTTCGGCGCGACCATCGTCACGTCCACCTCGGCCGGCGGCTCGATCTGGTCGTAGTGGACGTTGAACCCGTGGGCGAACTGGAGCGTGTCGCCCGGCTCCAGCTCCGGCGCGATCTGCTCGTACACCGCGGGCTGGACCGTGTCGGGGACGAGCATCGAGACCAGGTCCGCCTCCGCCGCGGCTTCCGCGGGCGTCGCAACCCGGAGCCCGTCCTCGCGGGCGACCGGCCGCGAGTCGGACGCCTCTCGGAGCCCGACCACCACGTCGACGCCGCTGTCGGCCAGGTTCTGGGCGTGGGCGTGGCCCTGGCTGCCGTACCCCAGCACCGCGACCGTCTCGTCGCGGAGGAGCCGGTCGTCCGCGTCCGTCTCGTAGTAGATCTGCGCGTCGGTGTCGTGCGTGTCCGCTGTCTCGTCGGTGTCGGTGTGTGCGTCGTCTGTCATGCGTCGTGTGTGTCGTCGTCAGTCGCGTCAGGTTCCTCGCCGGCGCTCGGGTCGAAGTCCGGCGGCGCGGTGCCGTGGTCCGCTCGGTCGTAGACGGTGTCGGCCGTGCGGTCCAGCGCGGTCGTCCCGGTGCGGGACACCTCCCTGATCCGGAACCGGGAGAACGCCGCCACCGCGTCGTCGACGGCGCGTTCCGTCCCGGTGATCTGGACTGTCGCCGCCTCCGGCCCGATCGCGACCACCTCGGCGTCGTGCATCCCGGCCAGGGCCTCCACCTCGCCCGGGTCCGGGCAGTCGATCTTGACGAGCGCGAGCTCGCGCTCGACCGGCTCCGTGTCCAACTCCCGGACGAGGTGGACGGTCGGCAGCCCGGCCAGCTGCTTTCGTGCCTGTTCCACGCCCGCGCCGGACTCGTCGACGACGATCGTCATCCGGGCGTACGCCTCGTCGGCCGTCGGGCCGACCGTCAGGCTCTCGATGTTGAACATCCGCCGAGAGAACAGCCCGGAGACGGCAGAGAGGACGCCCGGGTCGTGGTCGACGACTGCCGACAGCACTCGCCGCCGTCGGCCGTCGTCGTCTCGTGCGGCGTCCGCCAGCCGCACGCCGTCGGTCGTCCGCTCGCCGGCCGGCGACTCCCGGTCCGACGGCGCCGGCCCGGCGAGGCTCCCGTCGGCCGGCAGCCCGTCGTGTGGCTCCGGGCGCGCCCGGAACGACTCCGTCGGGAGCGACCCGGCCTCGACCGCCGGCGGCGTCGCCGGCTCGCCGGCGTCGCCGTCGTCGTCTGTGGTCACAGGTGACCCCCCGTCAGGGCGAACTGGTCGTTCGCGCCGCCGCTCGGCACCATCGGGAACACGTTCTCGTCCGGATCGATGTGGACGTCGACCACGACGGGACCGTCCGTCTCGAGGGCGGTCTCGACGGTTTCGGGCAGTTCCTCGTAGGTGGTCGCCCGCTCGCCGGTCGCGCCGAACGCCTCCGCCAGCGCGGCGAAGTCCGGCACCCAGGGGTACTCCGAGGCGACGTGTCGGCCGTCGTAGAAGCCGTCCTGCCACTGACGCACCATCCCGACGCCCTCGTTGTTGAGGACGAACACGACCAGATCCATCTGTTCCCGGACGGCGACGGACAACTCTTGGCACGTCATCAGGAACGAGCCGTCGCCGTCGAAACACACCACATCGCGCTCCGGGGCGGCGGCCTTCGCGCCGATGGCCGCCGGCAGCCCGTACCCCATCGTCCCCAGGCCGTGTGAGGAGACGAACGTCCGCGGCTCCGTGTACGTCCAGTACTGGCCCGCCCACATCTGGTGTTGGCCGACGCCGGTCGTGACGATCGTGTCGTCGGGCGTCGCGGCGTCGGCCACCTCCACCACGAACTGTGGCTTGATCGGTCGATCCGGCGGCGCGGCGTAGTCCATCGGGTACGACGCCTTCCAGTCGGCACACTGCTCGCGCCAGGCGGCGGTCTCGGGCGACTGCTCCACGGCGTCAGCCAACTGCCCCAGCACCGTCCCGGCGTCGCCAACGAGCGGGTAGTCCGCGTGAACGTTCTTCGAGATCTCCGCGGGGTCGATGTCGACGTGAATCACCTCCGCGTCCGGGGCGAACGTGTCGACCCCGCCGGTCAGCCGGTCGTCGAACCGTGTGCCGACGCCGACCAGGAGGTCACAGTGGTTGATGGCGGCGTTCGCGTACCCGGTGCCGTGCATTCCGGCCCAGGAGAGACACAGGTCGTGGTCCTCCGGGAACGCGCCGATTCCGGGCATCGTCGTCGTCACCGGGACGCCGTGGTCCGTCGCTAACTCGGCCAGCTGGTCCGTCGCCTCGGCCGCGATCACGCCGCCGCCGGCGAGGATCAACGGCCGCTCTGCGCGCTCGAACGCCGCCGCGGCTCCGGCCACCCGTTCGTCGCTCGCCCGCTCGGGCGGGTCGTGTGTCGACGGCGTCGCCGGCTCGCCGACGGTCGCGTCCGTCTCTGCGCCGGTCACGTCCTTCGGGAGGTCGACGAGCGTCGGGCCCTGTCGCCCCTCGGCGGCCATCGCGGCCGCCTCGCCGACCGTCTCGCCGACCGTGTCCGGGTCGCCCGCGAAGTAGTTCGCCTTCGTCACGGGCGTGGTGACGCCCGTCGTGTCCGTCTCCTGGAAGGCGTCCCGGCCGACGAGGTCCGTCGGCACCTGCCCCGTCAGCGCGAGCACGGGGTCGGAGTCCATGTCGGCGTCCGCCAGCCCGGTGACGAGGTTCGTCGCCCCCGGGCCGGAGGTGGCCAGACAGACGCCCGGCTCGCCGGTCACCTGACCGTAGGCGTCGGCCGCGTGGGCCGCCGCCTGCTCGTGAGCCATCGTGACGTGGCGCGCGTCGGCGTCGTGCAGGGCGTCGTACACGGGCATGATCGCGCCGCCCTGGACGCCGAACAACGTGTCCAGACCGGCGCGTTCGAGTGCCGCCACGACCGCCTCTGCGCCCGAGTGGGTCGTCGTTGCGTCGGGAGTCGTCGCGTCCGCGTCGGTCGCGCCGGCGTCCGTCGAGTCTTCGGCCGGCGCGTCCGGTTCGTGGTCGGGGCTCTCTCCGGCCGTAGACTGCGGCGCGACGGGGCCTGGGTCGGTCACCGCCAGTCACCTCGCCGTCTCGTCTGTCTCGCTCGCTGTGCGCCTGTCTGTCTCGTTGTGTGTCGTGTCACTGTCGGATTCGTTCGCAAGTTGTCTCGGCGTAGCCGGCCGTCGGACCGGACCACCGACTGTTCGGTCTGCTGCGGGCGGGCTCTCGACGGACTACACTCTGCCGGGCGCGTCTCTGTCAGAACAGACCGGCCGTCTGCCACGGACTGTAGTCCACAGCGACGGTGCGGCGCAGCGAGACGCACGGCCGGACGCCGTGTCACCTCGTTCGCGGACGTAGTGATGAGTCTCGACGCCGCCGTCGGTGGGTTGGAGCCGTCTGAGCCGTCAGGCGGCTCTCGGAAGAACTCGATCCGCCGGTACTACCGACGTGCCCTCGATGTGTGGCATGGTACTCCAGAACACCCCCCGGAGACTATTAACTCCTCTGCCGGTAACAATACTCACAGAGGCGATCACCCCTCCACGAGGACGACCCGGCTAGTGGAGAGCTCACGAGATAGTGTCTCTCCGAGCTCTATCTCTCGTGGGTCTTCCTCCCGGTGGTGTCGGGACAGAACCGACGGGAGAGCCTGCGTGGGCTCGGGTCGACCGCAGGACTCGCGGCAACGAGTGGAGTCGGGACGGGGTCGAACGGCGACGGTCCCGTCGAACTGTTCGGGCGAGGTGGCGTTGGGGTGCTCGAGTCGACGTCGCAGTCGTGGACACGAACTCGAGACGGGACCGTCCGTCTCGACGACGGGGAGCCAGTCTTCGCACGGACGGAGGTCGTCGACGAGGAAAGGCAGGCCGAGGAGGCTGCCGGGGCCGAGAGATTGCCGGTCTGTTCGACGTTGTTCGACGCGATCGCTACCGTCGGCTGCCAGGGGGACGGCCGTCTGCGAGAAGACGACGGAGCTGAGCCCGCGGTGCGTCACCTTCTGCCGAGCCGCCACCACAGCCGAACAGATTTGTTCGTCCGACGGCGACTGAGACCGTGGTAGACACTCGACTCGTTGCGGGCGCGTTGCTGTTCGGTGTCGCGTCGACGGCGTTCAACTACGGCCGGAACGTCGAGACGCCGGGCGGCGTCGCTCTCTGGGCGGTCGTCTCCGTCGTCGGGAGCTACGCCGTGTTCCGTCTCCTGTCTGCCCTGTCCGGTGAGGTCGGGCTCGGGGGAGCCTGACTCACTCACCCCGGACGGACTCTCCCGTCCCGTCGGCCCGGCCGACGCCCGCGGCGGCCGCGATCTCCGTCAGGTCCGTCTCCGTCACGCGGCCCTCGTCGGCGCGTTCCTTCACGCGCTGGGTGACGGTCGCGGTCTCGGCGTCCGTCGGAGCGAAGCCGGCCTCCCGGAGTCGCTCCCGGACGGCGTGGCGACCGGCGTGTTTCCCGAGGACGATCTGCCGGTCGGCGCCCACCATCTCCGGCGTGACGACGCCCGGCTCGAACGTGTCGCTGTTCTCGATCACCCCCGCCGCGTGGATGCCACTCTCGTGTGAGAAGGCGTTGTCGCCGACGACGGGCTTGTTGCCCGGGACGGTCACGTCGCTGGCCCGCTCGATCCGGGCCGACAGCCCCGCGATCCGTGTCGTGTCGATCCCGGTGTCGACGCCGTACACGCCCTCGGCGGCCATCACCACCTCCTCCAAGGCGGCGTTGCCGGCGCGCTCGCCGATTCCGTTGACCGACACCTGCGCCTGGTCGGCGCCGGCCTCGAACCCCGCGAGCGCGTTCGCCGTCGCCATCCCGAAGTCGTCGTGCGTGTGAACGTCGACCCGTGCGTCCGTGTGGTCACACACCGTCTCCACGAGCCGGCCGAACCGACGCGGCGTCGCCACCCCACAGGTGTCCGGGACGTTCACCCAGTCCACGCCGACCGCGTCGACGGCCTCGATCACGTCGATCAGGAACGACTCCGCCGTCCGAGTGGCGTCCATCGGCGAGAACATCACGTCCGCGCCCGCCTCGCGCACCTGCCGGACGGCGTCCACCGATCGCTCGATCGCCTCCTCGCGGCTGGCGTGCATCGAGTCTGCCAACTGTACTTCGCTCGTGGAACAGAAGACGTGGACCGTGTCCACGCCCGCCTCCAGAGCGGCCGTCACGTCCTCCTCGACCACACGCGCCAGCCCGACGATCTCCGTGTCGACCGTCTCGGCGATCTCCGCGACCGCCGCGAACTCGTCGTCGGAGACCGCCGGGAAGCCGGCCTCGATCACGTCCACACCCATCTCCGCCAGTGCCGTCGCTGTCTGGCGTTTCTCCGTCTGGGTGAACGAGGTGCCCGGCGTCTGCTCGCCGTCCCGCAGCGTGGTGTCGAAGATCCGT
Organism: Halobaculum sp. MBLA0143; assembly: GCF_041361465.1. Lineage (NCBI taxonomy): Archaea > Methanobacteriati > Methanobacteriota > Halobacteria > Halobacteriales > Haloferacaceae > Halonovum > Halonovum salinarum. The sequence continues at coordinate 1,023,006 of NZ_JBGKAC010000001.1, read as the reverse complement.
ACGTCGTCGATCTCGGGGGCGCTAGTTAACGTGCCCTCGAAGAACTCGATCCGCCGGCCGAGCCGACGTATCCTCCGTATCGAACATGCGGATCGACAGTGAATCTGTACCGAGTTAACTCTTGTCACCCCGCCAATACTGTCGTGAGCCGTTCTCCGGAGAGATCTCTCGGCGTTTCGGAACGGCGTCGTTCCGTCACTCCTCCCCGTTGTCGCGGTGGGCCCGCACCCACAGCTCTCCGATCCGGGAGAGACGCGTCCGGTAGGACTTCCCGTGTGACTCCTGTTCGATGTACCCCTTCTCGCCGGGGCCGAGCCGGTCGACGTTGTAGATCACCTTCGACCGGAAGGAGTCCGTGTACTCCTCGCCGAGTTCGTCGGCCAACGCCTGTGCCAGCTCCGAGACGGAGTCGAACTCCCCGTGTTCACCGAGCTCGAACAGGATCACCTCCTCGAAGGGTTTCACGTTCGAGAAGGACGCGACCGGTAGCTCGACGATGTGACTGCCGTCGATCTCCTTCGCGCCGATGGTGGTTCCGCGCTCGTCGAACTCCGACAACAGCTCCGTCGCGTCCGCGAGGTGGGTCTCCACCCGTTCTCGGAGCGCGTCGCGGTCCGTGTCGTCGTCCGTCTCGGGTCCTCCGGGCTCTCCCTCGGCTGCCGCGTCGAGTCGGTCCCGCACGTCCGCCAACAGGTCTCGACTGTCGCGCAGCTCCTCGGCCAGCTCCGTCTCCAGGTACTTCTCCGGGGCGGTGTAGTAGGTGTGGATCCGATCGCGGTCCGCCTGCCGCTCCAGCGTGATGGAGTGAGCGGCGGTGGCGAACGCGAACGACACCGGCCGGGGCATCGCGGAGACGTTCACCCACACCTCCGCGTCGGCGTCTAGCTCCGCGTTGATGAGGTCGTACGCCTGTTCGAAGGCGGTGTCGTAGTCGTACACGTCCGCCACAGTCACCCGTTCCGTCTTCGCCCCCAGGAGGTTCTGGAAGTCCGTCTCCAGCTTCCGCGTCAGGTTCCGAGAGTACTGGACGTTCGCCTCGCTCCCGACGGCCCCCTCCAGCAGGATCACCCGGTCGACCGTCAACTGATCGCGCACCAACGGCGCGATCAGCCTGTCGTAGTCGAACCCCACCGGAACGACGTGTGTCTGCATACCCGGCACAACGAGGGGGCGGACAAATAAGACACCAGTCTCGGCCGGCACGGGCGACGACGGCACGGGCGGCGATACTCGCGTCCGCCGCCGCTCTCACGCGTCGTCGACCGCAGACAACCGTTCCAGCGCCGCGAGCAGGTCCTCCGCGAACGCCTCGCCGGTGGCCGTCGGACGGTACGTCTTCCGGGACGCCTCGGGAACGGGCGCGGCCAGCCCCGCGTCGGCCATCGTGTCGAGGTGGTAGTACACGTCGTTGCAGTGGCCGGGGACGGCGTCCGCCAGCGTCGCCGTCTCCGTCGCACCTCGGTCCGCCAACAGGACGAGCAGACTCAACCGCGTCTCGTGGGCGACGGTTTCGAGCGCCGCCGCCGCCTCCGCCACCCCCGCGTCGCCGTCCAGCCGTCGTTCGATCCGCCGCTCCGCCTCGACGCGATTCGGGTCCGGCTCCATACCCTCCACCACCGGCTCGATGTACTTGTAGCTATTTACTCGAAACAAGTCGTTAGTGTCGTGTGACGGTGGCGGCTCTCTAGTAATTCATTCGGGTTGAAGGAGACTGTATTAGTAGTTGGCTCACAAATACAGTTCTGTGCCACAGAGTTCGGTCCCCGACGAACGCCTCCGACTCCTTCTCCAGCGCAGAGAGTTGATGCAGCGCGTGGTCGACGGCACAACGGATCGGCGCGAACTCGCGGCCGAGTCGGATCGCTCACAGTCCACCGTGTATCGCGCGCTGAACCAACTCGAGGATGTCGGGATCCTGACGGAACAGAACGGGTACTACGACGCGACACCGGTGGGGACACGACTGTTCACTCGTGTCCAGCAGCTCCACGCGGAGGCGGCGGTTCTCGAACGGGTCTCCGACACGGCTCCCGTCTCGTCACTCGACGGGCTCGACCCCTGTGTGCTCCGTGAGGCGAGCATCGCCGAGCGACGCCGCCACGACCCACTCGAGCCGCTCGAACCGGTTGCCGAAATCTTCGAGCGAAACGACGAGGTGTTCGCTGCGACGCCCATCCTCCTGCCAGCGTTCGAACAGTTCGAGTTGGAGGCGATGACGGAGGTGGTCGTCGAACGAGCGGCCCTCGACGCAAGTCCCGAACTACTGTCTGAAGATCGGGAGCCGGTGCCGGAGTACGTCGGCGTGACGGAGCGCGAAGTGCCGTTCGTGTTCGTCGTCGCCGAGTCGGACCAACCGGAGTGTTGTGTCGTCGTCCTCGACAATGGATCACCCTGCGTTTCGTTCCAAAACACGTCTGTCGACGCCGTTCGATGGGTGAGAGACCGGTGTCTGAGCTTTCGCCGTCAAAGTGACACGCTCGAATTCGACAGTCGTGAGCGACAGTTCGTTCCCGTGGAGTAGCCCGCCAGTCTGCGCCACCGTGGTGGCACTGCTCGAAAGGTTCTCGGTACGAGAGGGGCCTACTCCTGTTTTTCAGTCGGCGACTCGAACCGACAGCGCTCCCCGAACTGCTCTGTCACCCGAGTTGGGTAGCTGGCGATCTTGTAGTACCGGTCGACATCCGTCGGAGACGACTCGAACGGGGACCCAGCCTTCCTGACGCCGATATCCAGGAAGATACACCTATCTGGCGAATCCATGTTTCCGGGGAACGAGGCCCGTTGTGTCTGGCCGTCGACTCCCGAGAGACGGAGTTCGTACCTCGCCGGCGCGACAGACCACGTCGGCTCGACGCTCTTGGCCCAGCCGTCGGCTTCGATGGAAGTGAACTCGACGACCTCGTCGAAGACTGTCTCGCCGTCACGCCGGAGGACCACGTCGAGTGTCGTCTCGAACGGGGTCCAGTTAGCGAGTTTGATCCCGAGTAGCTGCACCGGTGGCTTCGGCGCTTCGTCTTGCCCCCCCCCGAGCCCGATACAGCCGCTCACTCCCGTGAGGGTCGCCGCGAGCGCCGACCGTCTCGTCGTCTTGAGCGTGTCCTCTGTCATTGATCGTCCGTTGTGACTTCGTGTGGGCCGAGTTCGACTGTCGACCGTTACTCCAGGCGTCGACCGCTAATCGACCGGGTCTGTACACTCGCCGGGAACGCCACGAACTCGGTGGAGTTGAGGTCACCGTCGTAGCTCTGGACGAACTGGGAGGGGAGTGAGTCGGTCGACAGTCGCCGCTTCTTGTCGTTCATCTGTGTAGTCTGCTCTTCTGCACCGGTCACACGGACGCTCTCCCCCCGGGATGTCTTGATGATGTCACCAGTGGACACAGTGTCGACTAGATTGGAGGTGGAAGACTCCGTGACCGGATCACCGATGTCGATGTTTTGCACTGACTTGGCGTACGTCGGGTATCTCCCCCACGACTCGTCTGTCACCGACAGTGCCGGGTTCTTGTAGTCCTTCACCCGGAACTCGAGGAAGTGGGAGCCACAGTACTTCGCATTGCTGTAGTCCCAGTCGTACATGATCCTGTCAGTGTCAGTCTCGTTCTCGCCATTGCTGTCGCCCAACAGTCCCAGTGCGATGCCCGCGGCGATACCGGTGGGGGCACTGATGGCACCGATAGCTTCGGTGATGGCAGTCATTGCGACCTGTTCGGCTGCATCGCTGATGAACCCACTGTCACTCCCCTCGGGAGGATTTCCTCCCACCTCCTTTCCGGAGACCGGGTTGTTCAGATACCCACCGTAGATGTTGTCGACGGTCACTCTGTGTCCCATCACGCCGTCGGTCCTCTCCCAACTATTGCAGTCGTACCCGCTTCTCTGGTACACCGAGTGGGAGCCGGTCATGAAGATGTGCTCCCACTCGTCGGTGTCTGGTCGCTGGTAACTGAACCGGTACTGGACCGAGTGCCCGTTGATGACCTTCTTGCCACGCAGGGCGCTGCGGCTACAGCCGTCTCGACCCACTGTCTCGTTTTCATTGCTCCAGACGATCTCAAGCGTCCCCGGATCGTCTGCGTTGTCTTTACCACACTTCGAGGCAGCAGCAGCAGTCCCCGCGGTAACGCCGATTCCACCGACGCCACCGATGGACGCCACAAGCGCCGTCTGCTGGAGCACACTTCGCCGTGAGACGGCTCCAGACTCGTCGCCCGAACTCGATTCGCCGCGGGTACCACGCTCGTGTACCGTCATACTCACTCATTCGGTACGGGACAGCCAGTCTTATTGTTAACCTCTCGTATTTGTAACCGAGAGTAGGAAGGTTTGCATCGACTGCACGAGTTCCCAGGCTCTGCAAACTCACTCGATTTCCCTCACCGATCCGCCCAGTCCACCATCCGGTCGTACACCGGGTCCGAGCGCAGCGCCGTCTCGTCGCCGACGAGCACGAGCGCCCGTTCCGCCCGCGTCAGCGCGACGTTCACGCGACGGTAGTCCTCGAAGATCGGCGACGAGAGGTCGCCGACGGCGACGAACGACACGAGGATCACCTGTTCGCTGGAGCCTTGGAAGCGGTCGACCGTGTCGACGGTCGCGTCCGTCCGGCGGGCGATCTCGGCCACCTGGGCCCGGAACGGCGCGATCACCCCGATCTCCGACCGCGGGACGCCCGCGTCGACGTACGCCTCCACGAGCTCCGCCACCCGCGCGGCCTCGACGGGGTTCGTGTTCCCCTCGTGGCGGCCGTCCGGGTCGACGAAGCTCACGCCGCCGCCACCCCGCAGCGCCGTCGGGAGGTCCGTCTCCGCGACGCCCAAGTCACGCAGCGACTTGGCCGCGACTTCGCCCGTCGCCGGCCGGAGCGCGCCGTCGTAGAACTCCGCGGAGGCGAACGCCTGAATCCGTTGGCTCATCCGGTACTGGCTCGTCAGCGTCACCCCGGCCTCGGGGTAGCGGTCGATCAGCCGCTCGAACAGGGAGACGGACAGGTCCGCCCGCGGCGGGCGGTCGGCGGGGTCGCGCGGTCCCTCGCCGTCCGCGACGCCGCTGCCCAACTCCGCCTCGCTCACCGGGACACCACCCTCCGCCTGAACGACCGGCGGCAACTGCTCGTGGTCGCCCACCAGGACGAACCGGTCGGCGCGGTTGATCGCCGCCAGCGTCCCCGGCTCCGTCAGCTGCGAGGCCTCGTCGACCAAGGCCACGTCGAACGACTGCTCGCGCATCACCCGGGAGCCACAGGAGGCGGTCGTGGCGGCGACGACCGCGGCGTCGTCGACCGCCCGCACCCGGTCGCCGGGGTCGCCCTCCGTCCGGAGCCGGACGGACTGCATGTCGCCGCGGACGCCCTCTTCGGTCCCGACGCGGACAACCGCCTCGCCGAAGCTGTCCCCGTCGGTCGCGTCCGTCAGCCCCTGGTCTCGGAGCGCCTCTAAGGCGTTGTCCACGGCGCGGTTCGTGAACGCCGACAGCAACACTCGGTCGCCGCGGGCGACGAGCGCCCGCACCGTCCGCGCGACCGTGTGGGTCTTCCCGGTTCCCGGTGGCCCGTGGACCAACGCGAAGTCGTCGGCGTTCACCGCCCGGTTCACCGCGGCGTCCTGGGCTGCGTTGTTGTCGACGTACGTCCGCGACTCGTCGGCGAACTCGGGGTCCGCTCGGCCGAACAGGACGTCCTTCCGGCGCTCGTCACCCTTCAGGATCGCGTCGTGCAGCGCCGTCAGCTGCCGGTCCACCGTCAGCTCCGAGGGGTAGGTGTCGAGCCGCGCGACCGCGACCGGCTCGTCCGTGTCGACCACGACCGCCTCGCGGTCGCCCGGCAGCGTCGCGTCCGCCCACGACGGCAGCGACCCGCCGAGTCGGCCGATCCGCGCCAGTTCGGCGTCGCCGCCGACGGGGTCGCCGTCCGACGCCAGCGCCAGGTCACCCTCGCGTAGCTTCGACACCGTCTCCGCCGGCTTGCTCGCGGCCACCTCCCACCGGCCGCCCGGCAGTTCTCGCCGCGCGACCGGCTCCAACCCGATCAGCGCACGGTCGTTCGCGGCGCGTTCTTCGGCCGTCTGTTCCCACAGCCGGCGGTACTCCGCGTGGATCGACTCGCGTTCCGCCTCCAGCCCGCGGTACACCCGGTCGAAGTAGTCGCGTTCCTCGGGCGGCACGGGTCGGCCGACGCTGCCGGCCTTCGACTCCTGGTCCAGCCGCCCGGAGACGACCATACACGTGTCCTGCTCGAAACAGTACTCACAGACGGCGTCCGCCTCGTACCCCGTCGGAACCGTCGTGTCGTGTTCTGCGGCCGCAATCTCGTTGCGGGTCCTGACGACGAACTCCAGGAGCCCCCGACCGACGCTGAACTCCTTGGCCGGCGAGAGGTCGCCGTCCGCCTCGTCGTCGTCCAACGCCGCGTTCTTCGTGTACAGCAGTGTCCCGGTGTCTGCCTCCACTCCTCGCTCGCGCAGGAGGAGCGCGTAACACGCCGCCTGTACCTTGTCCTGAAACCGTGGGTCGCGGTTCGTGTTCTTGCCCGTCTTCAGTTCGACCGGCATCCCCCGGCGGACGGCGTCGGCCCGGCCTTTGATCCCGAACGTCGGCGAGACGAGCGTCTGCTCGGAACGCCACTCGTCCGTGTCCGTCAACACCCCTTGTTCGAGCCACGCCGCGACCGCACTCGCGTTGCGCCGCACCTCGTCTTCCACCTCGGACCGTTCGCGCCCCAGGAGTCCGAGTTCCAGGCCCGCCTCCTCGACTCGTCGCTGGACGCTCTCCTCGAAGTCGACACCCCGCAACAGGTCGCCGAACACCTCGTGGACGACCGTCCCCTTCACCACGGGGTAGTTCAACGGGATCCCGGACAGTTTGTTGAGGTAGTACATTCGGGGACACTGCACCCACGACCGCACGTCCGTCACGTCGACGAGGAACTCCGGCTCGAGAACGACGTAGCTGTCGCCGGTCGTCGTGTAGTTCGTCTCCCCCTGGTACTCGTCCGTGTCCGCCTCGGTGACGAGCAGTTCCATCCCCGACTCCGCGAGTTCCGCCGTCTCCGTCCACTTCCCCCACAGCGTCACGTCGGTGGGCGCGCTCGCGCCGCGGTCCGGTCTGATCGTCAGCTCCGCGAGCTCCCGGCTACCGTACTGTGTGTCGACCGTTCGCACCTCACCCACGTCGACGATCGGACCCCGGACGTTCACGACTCTCACCCGGCGCTCGCTCGGTATGTTCCTGTCGGTCGTCGACCCCGGGGGAGGGGGTGACGGCGGTCAGTCCTCGGCTTCCGTCGGCACACCGGCGAGGTTGTCGTCGTCGTCGAACAGCTTCGCGCGGAGGAACCGGGCGCGGTAGCGGTTGGCGTCGTCTTTCACGTCCGCCTCGCGGATCTCGTCGACCCGGCCGTCCGCGACGGCGTCGAGCGTCGCCTCCAACTGTTCTTTCTCGCTGGGCGTCAGCTCGAACTCGTACGTCTGTGGCTGTTCGCTCTCCAGTCGGGTCCACTTCCGGGCGGCCGCGACGACGACCGAACACGGCTCTCGACACGGGAACGCGCCGTCGCCGCCGTCCACGTCCAGGTCCGTCTCGTCGTCGTACTGCCACTCCCGGCGCTTGACACACTGGGAGTCGTCACAGCAGGCCTCTGCCACCCAGTTGACGTGGTCGTACCCCTCGCCGCGGTCCCAGGTCTTGACGACGCCGTAGATTCCGGACTGGCGGCCGACGGTGTCGCGCCAGTGGTCGACGTCGAGGTCGCCGGTCTGCTCGCGGTACCAGTTCACCACCGTCGCGGGGTAGAACGTCTCGACGGTCCGGGCGAGCCCCTGCCAGTCGAGGTCCGGGAACCGCCACCCCGTCCGGAGCGTCGGTGCGGTCTTCAGCGGGCGGTAGCGGTCCCGTTCGTCGCGCTCCGCGATCGATCGGGCGTCCAACGGGTCGTCGTGGGCCGTCAGCGCCGCCGGGTCGGCGTCGGCGTCGTCGACGTGTCGCACCTCGTAGCGCCGGGTGCCGTCGTCCGCGAGGTGCGCCTCGATCCGGAGCTGCCCCCACTCCGTCACCATCCCGGCGCGTAGCGCGGCGTCACGCTCCGGGACGGTGTGAGTGTCCTCGCCGTCGACGCCCGGGGCGTCCACGGCGGCCCCCTCCGCACGGCGACAGAACGCCCGTCGGGGGCTGTCGTGGCTCTGGACCACCCACTCCCAGAAGAACCAGTTGCGGACGTACGGGGAGTCGGCGGCGTGCTCCCGCAGCGTCTCGCGAGACAGTCCCGTCGCCGTCGTCTCCGGCGTCTCGAACCGGAAGCCGTCGTCCGTCTGCTCGACGCGGAGCCCGTCGAACGCGACGCCGGAGCCGTCGAACGCGACGCCGGGCTCCCCGCTCGGGACGCCGGCGTCGCTCGCGGCCGCGAGGAGGGCGTCGAACTGTCGGTCCTCCATCAGTCGTCCGCCTCCGTGCCGGCAATCTGTGTCGACTCGCGCACGTCGTCGACGGCCGTCCCGACGTCGGCACCGGCGTCGGCCGCGCGTTCCAGGGCCGCGTCCGCCAGCAACGGCTCCGTCCCGACGGCGCCCGCGTACCAGATTCGGTGGCCGTCCACTTCCGTCGGCACGTCGTAGCCCGTCCGGTAGTCGTCAGTCAGCCCCATGTCCTCAGGGATGTCCTCTTTCGTGTGGTAGCCGTCTGCGATGAACAGGGGGACGACGACGACGTCCTCGACCTCGAAGAACTCCGTCACGTCGTCCACCTCGGGGTCCTCGTCCATGTAGAGGTCACGCACCTCGTCGAACCGGCCGGTGTCCCGGACGCGGTCGGCGTGGTACTCGATCGCCTTCGCGGAGTTCTCGTTGCGCTCCGTCCCGTGGCCGACGACGGCGAGGCCGAACCCCTCGCCCACGTCCGGGTCGTCCGTCACCGTCTCCGCTCGGCGGACGATCACGTCCGTCATGCTACGGTGGGTGCCGACCGGGCCACAGTAGTGGACCGTCTGGCCGGTGTCCTCGGCCGTGTACGTCGCCACGTCCGCGGAGATACCGTCGGAGTCCCAGTCTTCCACGTCCCACTCGTCCAGACGGAGTTCGCGGGGGATCACCTGCTCGGTGAAGTACCCCTCCGAGACGAACAGGGGGACGACGTACACCTCGTCGCTCTCGACGGTCCGGAGAACCTCTCGCAGACTCGGCTCCTCCTTCCAGAATCCCGTGGCGACCTCGTCGAAGGCGCCGGTCGCCCGGATCGTGTCCGCGTGGTCGTACGTCGGCGTGCTCGAATCGGGGTTGAGGTGAGAGCCGTGTGCGACCAACACGAGTGCTCGACTCATACGGACGAACACGGCCGGACGAGTCTTGAGGGCTTCGGAGCCGCCGAGACCGCGGGAACGGGCGGGGGCGAGAGGCGCCGGGCGAAGACGAGCCGGACGGCGGCGGCTAGACGACCGACAGAGTAAGGTTCGGTCGACTGTACCGGACGCTCGTGACTGTCGCCGAACGCACACGGACCGTGGTCGACGAGCGCCCGTTCCTCCGGGACGCGCTCGCGGCCGGAGTCGTCAACTACACCGCCGCCGCGACACACCTGGCGCCGGCGCTGGGCGACGACGCCGACACGGACGCCGTGACGGCTGCCCTCCGGCGGTACGCCGACGAACTGTCGCGCTCGACTCACGGAGACGACGCCCGAGTGCGGGTGCGCCGGGGGTTCTCGCTCGTGGCAGGCCGCGACAGTGAGAACGACGGAGGCGACGACCCGTTGCTCGCCGTCGGCGACGCCGAACTCGTCGCCGACGGCGGCGACCTGGCGGTCGTGGTGGCGACGGGGGAGGTGTCGGCGACGGGACTGGAACGCCTCCTGGGTCGGCTCCGCGCGGCCGGGGTGTCGGTCACGGCGACGGCGCTCGCGGGCGAGACGCTCGCGGTCGCGGTCCCGCGCCGGGACAGCGCGACCGCGCTCCGGGCCGCGGAGGCGACGCTGTAGTCGTCAGGGACGCTGTAGTCGTCAGGGACGCTGTAGTCGTCAGGGACGCTGTAGTCGTCAGGGACGCTGTAGCCGTCATCGAGGACGGCGCAGTCATCGTCCGAGACGACGCTGCCGTCGTCCGAGACGACGCTGCCGTCGTCAGGAACGACGCTGCCGTCGACCGGGGAGTTTTACTCCGCTCGGTGACGACCGCAACCCAATGACGCTGTCCGTGACAGACACGCTGTGCGGGGAACGGGTCGAGATCTCCGACGACGACGCGGAGATCACGCTGTACGTCTGCGGACTGACCGTCTCCGACGACGCTCACCTCGGACACGCGCGGCTGTGGTTCCACGCCGACACGCTCCACCGGTGGCTGTCGTACCGCGGCCACGACGTCCGCCACGTCGAGAACGTCACCGACGTGAACGAGAAGATCACCGCCCGCGTCGGCGAGCGCGACGACTGGGAGACGGAGGCGGACGTGGCCCGCCACTACACCCAGTCCGTCTTGGAGGACATGCGCGGGCTGAACCTGAAGCGAGCGGAGGTGTACCCCCGGGTGTCGGAGCACGTCCCGGAGATCGTCGCCCTCGTGGAACGGCTGATCGACCGCGGTTACGCCTACGAGGCGAACGGCTCCGTCTACTTCGACGTGACCGAGTTCGACGACTACGGCGCGCTGTCGAACCAGACGCTGGACGACCTGGAAGCACAGGGGGAGCCAGACGAGCGGTCGGAGAAGCGTAACCCGGCGGACTTCGCGCTGTGGAAGGCCGGCGGCGTCGCGCCCGCGGCCGTCCGAGAGCACGCCAAACACGACCACGCGGACGACGACGACGCGCTCCCGACGGGACAGACCTGGGAGTCGCCGTGGGGTGAGGGTCGCCCCGGCTGGCACGTCGAGTGTTCCGCGATGTCGACGACCCACCTCGGCGACACGCTGGACGTCCACGTCGGGGGTCGTGACCTGGTCTTCCCCCACCACGAGAACGAGATCGCCCAGAGCGAGGCCGCCACCGGGGAGACGTTCGCACGGCGGTGGGTCCACACCGGCCTGCTCCAGACGGGTGACGACAAGATGTCCTCCAGCCTGGGCAACTTCTTCACCGTCTCGGACGCGCTGGCGGAGTACGGCGTCGACGTGATCCGAACCTTCTACCTCGGCGCGCAGTACCGCGGCGAACAGACCTTCTCGGCGGACGCGATGGAGGAGGCGGAGGCGCGCTGGGACCGACTCCGCCGGGCGTACGAGACGGCCGTGACGGCGTGTGACGACGCGGCGGCGCTGTCGACCGTGACCGACGAGACGCTCCGGTCGGCCGTCGCCGACGAACGGACGGCCTTCGAGACGGCGATGGACGACGACCTGGACGTGCGGACGGCCTACAACGCCCTGTTGGATCTGGGGACGGCCGTCGAGACCCACGTCGACGCCGGCCGACCGTACGACTACCGGGGGCTCCGCCGGGCCGTCGAGGCATTCGAGGCGCTCGGCGGCGAGGTGTTCGGGCTCTCGCTGGGGGAGACGGACGGCGGCGGCGTGGAGTTAGCCGAGAGTCTCGTGGAGCTGCTCTTGGACGTGCGAGAACGGGAGCGGGATGCCGGCAACTACGAGCGGGCGGACGAACTGCGCGACGACCTCGCGGCGATCGGCGTGACCGTCGAGGACGGCGACGACGGCCCGACGTACCGGTTCGAGTAGTCCCTACCCGTCGTGTCGGTCGGGGGCGGCGCCTCTAGCGCGCTCGTCGCCTCCGGCGTGTCCGTCGGGTACTCCCGGCGCGCTCGTCGCCTCCGGCCGCCCACACCGAGGCGTACTTCAGGCTCACGGGCCAACGAGCAGGAGATGACTGCCCTCAGCTTCGACGAGGACGGCGTCGACGTGGAGTACGCCGGCACGGAGTTCAGACTGGAGAAGGATCTGGTGGAGGAGGCGACCCAGAAGGCGTACGTGGACGTGACAGACCACGACGTGTTGCAGATGGTGGAGCCGGATCCGCAGTTCTCCACGGAACCACGCCGAATCGGCGACATTCTGTAGCCGGAAGGGGTGTAGGTCCGGCAGTCTACGGTACGGGGGAAACGTGACTGTTAAGAAGCGGACGGGCGACTCTCGGCACATGAGCGAAGAAGAGCAGTCCGAGGCGGCAGAGTCCGCCCCGGCAGCCGAGGCCGACGAGACGGACGGCACAGACGAAGACGAGACCGCAGACGAGATCGAGAGCGGAGAGTTCGTCGAACTGGAGTACACCGTCCGAACCGTCGCCGAGGGCGACGAGGAGGGGCGCGTCGTCGACACGACGAGCGAGGCGGTGGCCGAGGAGGCCGGCATCGACGACGAAGAGTACGACTTCACCTCGCGGACCGTCACGGTCGGCGAGGGCCACGTGTTCGACTCCGTCGACGAGGACCTGGAGGGGAAGAGCGTCGGCGACGAGAACGAGGTTCGCGTCCCGGCCACGGAGGCGTTCGGCGAGTTCGACCCCGACGAGGTCCAGACCGTCGCCTCGGACAAGATTCCGGAGGACGACCGTTACCCCGGCGCCCAAGTGACCGTCGACGGTGACCAGGGCTACGTCGAGACGATCGTCGGCGGGCGTGCCCGGGTCGACTTCAATCACCCCCTCGCGGGCGACGACCTGACGTACAGCTACGAGATCGTCGACCGCGTCGAAGACGAGGAGGAACAGGCGGCCGCCATGATCGGGATGTACCTCCAAGAGACGCCGGACATCCGGATCGAGGAAGACACCGTCGAAGAGGAGGTCACGGTGGAGCCGGACGACGAGGACGGCGAAGCGGAGACGGAGACCCAGGAGGTGGACCGTCGGTCGTTGATCGTGGAGGCGACGCAGGCGATGCAGATGAACCAGCAGTGGATGTTCTCGAAGCAACAGATCGCCCAACAGCTGATGGACAAGCTGGGGCTGGACCGCGTCGTCGTCGAGGAGGTCATCGACGGCGGCGGAATGCCCGGCATGATGGGCGGCATGGGCGGTATGGGCGGCGGTGGTGGCGGCCTGGAGGAGGCCGTCGAAGAGGCCGCAGACGACGAGGACATCGACGTCGACGCGGACGAGTTGGTCGAGGAGTTAGACGAGGAGTAGTCGCGTCGTCGCCGCGGGCCAGCCACCGATGGATCTGGATTCGACGAAAGAGGACACGCTCGTCGCAGCCAGCGCCGCCGGCACGGCCGTCGCCGTGACGGTCGTCACGGAGCTCCTGCTGAATCTCGACGCGGCGCTGTGGCTGCGGGTGTTGCCGTTGGCCGTCTACCTCGTGTACCTGTTCTCACGGAAAGGGGGGCCGTACGGCTCACTGGACACGCCGCGGACCTGGAGCGCCGCCGCGGTCGTCACGGGCGTGCTCGCGGTCGGGGTGGCGGTGGTCTAGCCCCGGCGCGTTCCCGCGGGCTCAAGTAGTTCCGTCCCGGACGTAGCGGCCATGAGTGTCGACGCCGACGAGACGGTCGAGACGGGTGGTGAGACGGACGTCGAGACGATGGCGGCGGAGTTGGGGGCGGCCATCGCCGACCTCCCGGTGTACCGCGAGTTCGAGGCCGCGAAGGCCGCGGTGGAGGCCGACGAGACGGTCCAGGAACGCATCTCGGAGTTCGAGCAGCTCCGCGAGGAGTTCCAACTCGCCAGACAGACCGGGCAGGCGGACGAGGCGGCTCTGGAGGAACTGCGGGACGCCCAGGAACGGCTCCACTCGATGCCGAAGATGCGCCGGTACCTAGAGGCGCAGGACGACCTGGAGGCGCGGCTGGAGACGCTCAACGAGGCGATTTCCGACTCGTTGGCCGTCGACTTCGGCGGCGAAGCCGGCGGCTGCTGCCGCGACGAGTAGCACGACACCGGTCCGGACCACCCCAGACGGCTCCAGGCCCGACCGGGCGACCCCGAGGTCCACCAGGCGACTCCAGAACCTACTAGACGACTCTGAAACACACCGGACGCTCCAGAACCTACTGGACGACTCTGAAACACACCGGACGCTCCAGAACCTACTAGACGACTCTGAAACACACCGGACGCTCCAGAACCTACTGGACGACTCTGGAACACACCGGACGGCTCGCAGGTCGTACTGCCACGACTTAGCCGGGATTAAATACTGGAACGACCAAATAGGGAGTATGCCCGCGGACACAGACCCCGCCACGGGGACCGCAGACGACGACGCGGCCGAGGGTGCCCTCCACTCGCAGCTCGCCCGGTACGACGACTCGCCGGACCGCCGGACGGTGTTTCCGGCAGACGCAGACGAGGACGACCTCCTCACCCACTGGTTCACCGCAGACGATCACAGCTTCGTGAACCTGCAGGACCTCCGGTAGCGACACGCCGGCTACTCGGCCGGTGTCACCCGGTCGGCCTCCGGGTCCCACCGGACGCGGCCGGCGCGGGCCAGTTTCTCCACGTGGGCTCGCACAGTCGCCCGCGCCAGGTCACGGACTCCGTCGAGGTTCTTCTCGTAGGCCGCGTCCACCACTGCCGAGACCGTGTCGGCGCCGTCGGCGACGGCGGCTGCGACGGCACGCTCCCGGCGCAGTCGGTGGTCGATCAGTCGCCGGCAGACGGCACGCGGTCGCGTCACCGTCGGACCGTGGCCGGGGAACAGTCGATCGGGATCGCGGGCGTACAGCCGGCGCAGCGAGGTGAGGTACGCCCGCACGTCACCCTCCGGCGCAGCGACGGCGACGCTCCCCTCGGCGACGGCGAGGTCGCCACACACGACGCCGGCGACCGTCTCGAAGCCGACGTGGTCCGGGGCGTGGCCTGGCGTGTCCACGACCGTCGCCGGGCCGACCCGGTCGCCGTCGCGGAACGTCCGGTCGGGGGCGACGCCCGTCGCCGCCCGGAACCGAGACTCGCGGCCGACCCTGGCCCAGACGGTCGCGTCCGTCTCGGCAGCGTAGTCGGCGACCGCGTCGACGTGGTCCGGGTGAGCGTGGGTGACGGCAACATGATCGATACCCTTCTCCGCGACGACGGTGTCGAGGGCGTCAGTCCGGCCGGCAGGGTCGACGAGTAGCGTCTCGTCGCCGGCGACGACGACGGCGTTCGTCGTCCCCGTCGGCGCGGCGGCGGCGTCGACCGGGACGGAGAACGTGTCGACGTGCATCCGTCAGTCGGCGTCGACCGGCTTGCCGCGCTCGGCGGCCGGGTTGGCGTGCGGGACGCTCGCGGCCGTGGTGTCGACCGCGAGGAACCGGGCGAGGTCGTCGTCGCCGGCGACGGCCGTCGCCTCCCGGACGGTGTCGTACGGTCGACCGACGACGAGGTCCCCGGCGGTACCGCGGTTGACGCCCGGGAGTGCAGTCAGCTGCGTCATACTCGCGGCGTTGGCGTCCAACGGGTACGGGACGGCCGTGACGGAGCGGTAGCCCCAGTCGACGACGGCGGTGTCGATCCGTTCGCCCAAGGGGAGTTCGCCGGGCAGGCCGACGAGCAACGGGTAGGTACCGAGCTGACGACCGAAGGTGGTGCCGTCCTCGTGGTACTCCGTGTACACGTCCGGGAGGACCGTCCCCGGCGGAGCCACCCGTTCGAGCATCGGCCGGTCGATCTCCTCGCGGAGCTCTCGTTTGTACTGTTTGAACTGGTCGCGGTGTTCGCGGGCGATCTCCGCGCCGGTCTCGTCCATCTCAGTCCCCTCGAACGCCATCACCTGGCGGACGTTGACCCGACGGAGCAGGAGCCCCTCGTCTAACACGTCACGCAGGAACTGGCGGTTGTGTTCGAACGTCTCCTCCCGCTCCCCGGCCAGGCCGTGGACGAGGTTGATCCCGGGCAACAGCTTCGGGAGCCGTCGGGTGGCGTCGTCGCCGAACGTCGGGCCGTCGCCGGGGTGTTCCCCCGGCCGCCAGCCGGCGGCCTCGTTGACCACCCGGACGGCCTCCAGACACTCCTCGGCGGACACGAGGAGGTTGTTCTCCTCGCGGACGACCGGGTCGGCGCTCTCCAGTCCGAACGCGGCGGTGTCGCCCGGGGTGTTGTACTCGGCGATGGTGCGGATCGCCTCCCGGGAGCGTTCCGGGTAGTCGACGATGGTGACTGGGTTCATGTTGTCGAGGTGGAGCGTCCGGAGGTCGGGCGCCACCTCGCGGATGCCGGCGTACAACGACCGGAGTGCGGTCGGGTTCGGCGCCTCGCCGTCGCCGCCGTACGCCAGGATGTCCGCCTGGCGGCCGATCCGGAAGTCCGTCACGCCGTGGTCCGAGAGCGCGTCCACCTCGCCGACCACGTCCGGCGGCGACCGGAAGTCCGGGTCGCCGTACATCGGCTCCGTACAGAAGGAACACCGGTAGGCACACCCCCGAGAGGTCTCCAGTTCCGCGATGATGTACTCAGGGTGGTCCGGGTGTTGCTCCACGACGAACGCGCCGAGGTTCGACCACCGGTCGACCTCGTCGTAGTCGCGGATGCGGTCCGTGTACCCCTCCAACCCGTTCTCGACGAGGTCGTGAGCGGCCGCCTCCACGTCGCCCATCGAGACGAAGTCGTAGTCCAAGTCGTCGCGCTGCATGTCCTGAGCGCCGGCGTTCTCCTCGCCGACGCCGAACCGAACGGGACCGCCCAACAGCGTGGTGCCGTCGGCGGTCCACGCCAGCTCCCGGACCTCGTCCGGCTCGGCGGGTGTTCCGCCGACGTACTTTCCGGGGACGGTGATCCCACCGACGTAGACGAGGAGGTCCGCGTCCGCCACGTCCCCGCGCTTGCGGGGATCCGACCGGAGTTCGTCGATGGTGTGGTAGACGATCTGGTCGCGCGGGACGCCCGCGTCGACGAGCGCCCCTGCGGTGTAGCGTGGGTACGTGGAGACGTACGGCGGCACGCCGAAGTGGGCCGGCTCGTCCACGTAGCCGTCGACGATGGTGACAGCCACGCCTGCGGGGTCTCTGGTCACACCCACGGTTGGCGACCCCGGTGTAAATGTGTGCGGTCTCTGCCGCCGACGGACGGGCGGCCCCTCGGCGACGAATCGAGTCGGACTCTCGCGCGCGCCGGCAGAGCCCGGCGCGCACGCGAATTTCACACGTTCCTGTCGTCTGAAACTAGACCGAGAGACCACGTTTGTATTATATACTACCGCGTACTCCCGTATTTCACTCGTCTCAGACGACCGTCAGTCGTAAGTACGACTTCGAAACCATCCGTTAATCGTTTAATGTGGCAGTCCAACGCGAAACCAAGATGTCCACGACGCAGTCCACCACCGAGACGGCAGAGACCGAGACCGACGCAGAGATCGTGACCGACGGCGGCAGTGCAGAGCCGCTCGACCCCGCGAAGGCACTCCTCGAGGACGCCGCCGGCCTGTGACCGACGACACCGTCGGTGTGTAGCTGTCGAGTCGTGACCGCCGACACCGCCGCCGCCGCGGCGTGACTGTCGAACCCGCTCGTTCTGTGCCCGCCCGTCGGCGACACCACCGTCCGTCCGCCGACGACGCCACTGCCCGTCGACCATCGACCGCTACAGGCGTGTCCCGAGCCGGCCGGGCGGCGCGCCGGCGCGCCCGAGATTGTACCGACTAGATCTAGATCGGAAATAGATCTAGCGGCCCTGTTTGTATTATATACTCCCCGAATTACCCGGAATCTCGAAGAGTGTTCACTCCCGTTATCCCTAAGTAGGACCTGACCACTCGCCGTTAATCGTTTAATGTGGCAGTCCAACGCGAAATCAAGATGCCCACGACGCAGTTCACCGCCGAGACCGACGCAGAGATCGAGACCGAGACCGACGCAGAGATCGTGACCGACGGCGGCAGTGCAGAGCCGCTCGACCCCGCGAAGGCACTCCTCGAGGACGCCGCCGGCCTGTGACCGACGACACCACCACCGGCTCGTCCGACGACACCGCCGCCACGGTGTAGCCGTCGTCCGGTACGTTCTGCGCCCGTTCGTCTGCCAGCGCCGGCGCCGTCCGTCGACCGCCACTTACCCCGGGACTCGGAGTGGCCTCCGTCGTCACCCCTCCTGTGCCTCCGACCGTCGCAGCTGCCGGCCTCGGAGGCCCCGGCCGACGCGCGCCGCCGCGGACGAGATTGTACCGTCCGGATACAGGTCGGAAGTAGGTGTAACGGGGCTGTTTGTATTATGTACCCACCGATTCAGCCGGAATCTCTGGCGTACTCACACCCGTTAGTCGTAAGTAGGAATTGGCTACTTCCCGTTAATCGTTTAATGTGGCAGTCCAACGCGAAACCAAGATGTCCACGACGCAGTCCACCACCGAGGCAGCAGAGATCGAGACCGAGACCGACGCAGAGATCGTGACCGACGGCGGCAGTGCGGAGCCGTCGAACCCCGCGAAGGCGCTCCTCGAGGACGCCGCCGGCCTGTGAACTGTCTCCCGAGGTCGCTCGTCTGTCCGGGCGAGACCCACCCCACCTGCCGGTGACCACTCCTGCGGCGGCGTTTCTCGCCGTCCCTTCTCCCCGCACCTCGTCACGTCCTCCCCGTGGTCGACGAGTCACGTATGGGTTCTCGACGCTCGTCGATTTATTCACAACTGTGTTCAGATACTACTTGTCGAATTTCGGTCAGGGTCGTCAGAGGTTTATTCTTCGGATCGAATGCGTACGACGAGATGGCAGACGAACGGACGGATCGGACGGAAACGGAGGCACAGGAGACGAACGTGATGACGGACGGCGGACGGACGCGCCACCCGGCGGTGGCGTTGCTCGCGGACGCGACGGAGCTGTAAGTTCGGGTGAAGGTGTCATCCGAGGAACTTAGTTTCACGAGGATAGATGCCGATTCACATGTCACGAGGACACACGGGAGCAGCGTCGACGAACGAGACGGAGACCACCGAGGAGGGTGTGCGCGCCGCGAAAGCCCTCCTCGAAGACGCCGCGACGCCGTAGCGCGTCCGTCGAGAGGGACGGGTGTCTTCCGTCGTCGCCCGACAGCACAACGTACAAACGCGACCCGCGAGTACGTCTACACGTGAGTGATTCTGCCGACCCAGTCGAACACAGGCCGCTGATCGTCGCCGGGACCGGAGCCGCGGGGCTGTCGGCAGCCGTCTACGCCGCCCGTTCGAACCTGAACCCGCTCGTGTTCGAGGGAGACGAGCCGGGGGGACAGCTGACCCTGACGACGGAGGTGGAGAACTACCTCGGGTTCCCCGAGGGAATCTCCGGGCCGGAGCTGATCGACGACTCGAAACAACAGGCGCGTCGGTTCGGTGCCGACATCGAGAACGGGGTCGTCGCGGACGTCGACGACACCACACGCCCGTTCCGGGTGGAGCTGACGAACGGCGACGTGTACACCTGTGACGCGCTGATCGCCGCCAGCGGCGCCAGCGCCCGCACGCTCGGCGTCCCGGGCGAAGACGAGCTGATGGGGTACGGGTTGTCGACGTGTGCGACGTGTGACGGCGCGTTCTTCCGTGGGGAGGACATGCTCGTCGTCGGCGGCGGCGACGCCGCGATGGAGGAGGCGGCGTTCCTGACGAAGTTCGCCGACACCGTCTACATCGCACACCGTCGGGAGAACTTCCGGGCGGAGGACTACTGGATCGACCGCGTCCAAGACCACGTCGACGACGGTGACGTGGAGATCATGCGCAACACGGAGCTGACGGAACTCCACGGCAGCCGCGAGGACGGGGTCGACCACGCCACTCTCGTCCGACACCCGGACGGCCACCCCAAGGAGAAGCTGGACGATCCGGACGCCGACGAGGTGGAACAGTTCGACTTCGACGTCGGTGCGGTGTTCTACGCCATCGGCCACACCCCGAACACGGGCTACCTGGCGGACACTGGTGTCGAACTGGACGAGACGGGTTACATCCAGACGTACGGCGGCACCGGCGGCGGCCAGACGAAGACGGACGTACCGGGAATCTTCGGCGCCGGCGACGTGGTCGACTACCACTACCAACAGGCGGTCACCGCCGCGGGAATGGGGTGTAAGGCGGCGCTGGACGTCGACCAGTGGCTGGAGGAGGCCGTCGACGCGGCCGCGACCGGCGAGGTTGCGGCCGCGGGCGACGACTGAAGAGCCGAGCGGAGCCGACGGCGCCGGGACGCGACGTGGACGATTCCGGCGCATCTTTATGTATCGGACGCCCCGTGGTGACCTATGGCCGACGTAGACACAGAGACGTACACCGTAGAGGGACCGGACGGAGAGACCACGGACGTAGAACTGGCGACGGGGGTCGTCGACCTGCTCGCCCAACAGGGCCAACAGAAGGTGGAGGTAGTCGACGAGATCCTGATCCAGTCGTTCGCCCAGCAGGCCCACGTGGTCGCCCACCACACGGAAGGCGAGACGCCGGCGGACGTGACCGAGATCGAGGAGGGGATGGCGGAGCTGTTCGAGGAGGCGTTCGGGCAGTCGTTGGAAGACGCGATGGGTCACTCCCACTGAGGCGTCGCGCCGCGGTCGAGTGACCGTGGGGTTCAACAGGCTGGGCGCGCTCGTGGAACTGTGACCGAGCCCGTCGTCTACGCTGGGAGCCTCCACGACGCCGACTGTCCGATGCTGGACGGCGCAGGCGACCGTCAGGTTCCCGTCGGCGAGTTCGACGAGTGGGATCGGCCGGGCTCGCCCGGCGGCGTTCGGTACCGGAACGACTGTCAGTGGTGTCGGGTCGACGACTAGGCGCTCCCGCCGGCCGCGCGCGCCGCCTGGATCAGCCCGTCGACCGGCTCGGTGTACTCGTAGCCGGGAACCACTCCTTGGACGTACGTTCCTTCGACGTAGTCGACGACGGCGACGGCGTCGTTCGTGCCGCGGTCGTGGTCGAGATCCGACAGCGTCGCCGTCACGACGAGCCGGTCGCCGTCCCGGTCGACGGACGGGGAGAGGTCGTGGTCCCCAGCGGTGACGGCGCCGATGTCTTCGACGCGGAGTTGGAACGTCTCCGCCCAGCCGTCCTCGACGACCGGAGCGACCGACTCCTCTGTCACCGCCGACAGTGTCGGGACGGCGACGCTCACGTCGAACGTGAGCCGGCCGTCCGCGCCCGGGGCGGCGGTGATCCGGGCGTCGAACGGCGTCGTCGTCACGGTCACGCCGTCGCCGTCCGTCTCTTCGGGGTCGGTCAGTGAGTCGTGTTGCCGGAACGCACGCAGCGCCCGGTCGGGTGTGTCGTCGGTCACAGCCGGCCAGAGGGGTGCGAGGCGATTAAACGTCGCGGAGCCGGGCGTGCCGCTTCGCGGGAGACTTTAGCGGTGGGCCACGAGACGGTCGTATGGCAGACCGATTCCACTCGACGGAGGGGCTCCGGGAGGCGCTGGCGGAGACGACGTTCGACCGACCGCCGGCGCTCGTCGCCAACGCTCACGTCACCGGAGTGAGTGTGGCGCGGGCGCTGTCGACCGCGGACGTACCGGTGATCGCGGTCGACCGAGACGAGAACGGGGTCGCGCCCCCCTCGCGGGCGGTCGACTTCGCCGGCAGCGTGACGTACCCTCTGTCGGACCCGGAGGGGTTCCGGGCGGACGTGGAGTCGCTCGTCGCCGAGCTGGGGACGGAGCCGGTCGCGTTCGCCTGTATGGACGAGTGGGTCCGCGGGTTCGCCGAGACACGGCCGGAGGGGGTCCGGCTCTCCTTCGACCCGGACGTCGACCCCGTCCTGGACAAGGCGAACCTGTACACACTCGCCGAGGAACACGGCGTGCCGTACCCGGAGACGCGGGACCTGACGGAGACGGACCCGGACGACGCTGTCGACGCCGTCGGCGGCTTCCCGCTCGTCGTCAAGCCCGCGCACAAACGGAAGTTCGAGGAGGCGTTCGGGACGAACGTCGTGGAGGCGGAGACGCGCGCGGAGTTCGACGAGACGATTGCGGCGGCCCGGGCGGCGGACGCTCGCGTGCTCGTCCAAGAGTCCGTCTCGGTGGCGACCGGCCGAGACGCCTCGCTGGCCTCGTACCGACCGCCCGCCGACGGCGTCTCCTTCGCCGGCGTCGGCGACGGACCGTTGGCCGACCACGACGCGCTGGGTGTCGTCGGCAACGCCGCGGTGCGGTACCCGCAGGGGTTCGGCACCTCCTGTCTCGTCGAGACGACGGCCCAGCCGGAGATCGCCGAGCGGGCGCTGTCGGTTCTCGACGAGACGGGCTACCACGGGATCAGCGAGTCGGAGTTCGTCTACGACGAGGACCGCGGGGAGTACGTCCTCTTAGACGTGAACACGCGGCCCTGGAAGTGGATCTCGATGCCGGTCGCGGCCGGGGCGAACCTCCCGTTGGCGGCGTACGCCGACACGGTCGACGCCGTCTCGTCGGCCCGGGCCGTCGGGACGGACGGCCGCGACGGCGTCGGTGACGCACGGTGGGTGTTCCTCCCGGACTACCTGGAGCTGTGTGCGAGCGACCCCGCTTTCCGCGACGCTCTGTCGCGGGCAGACTGGGAACGGCTCGTCGCCGGCGACTTCGAGACGGAGCCGGGGTTCACGACCGGCGTCTACCGTCCGTCGGACCCCGGACCGGCAGCGAAGGCGATCGAGACGGCGTTCGGCGGTCGTGAGTACTACTGTGCCTGTTGACACGATCAAACGCTACGATCCTGCTACATAATTTTTATACTCTCGAGGTCTACGCGGGGCCGTGTCACACTACGAGAACAACGAGTCGGTCGCAACGGCAGAGTGGGTGCTGGACAACCTCGACGCCGTTCGGTCGGACGACCCGGACGTGCGGCTCGTCGAGGTGGACATGGAGCCGGAGGTGTACGACGACTGGCACGTACCGGGTGCCGTCGGCGTCGACTGGGAGGCAGACCTCGTCGACGGGCTCGGGGACGAACTCGTCGATCCCGAGGAGCTGTCGTCACTGCTGGGTGAGTTGGGAATCACCCCGGAGACGACGGTCGTGGTGTACGGCGACCGGGCGAACTGGTTCGCCGGTCACGCGCTGTGGGTGTTGCGGTACTACGAGCACGCCGACGTGCGACTCCTCGACGGCGGTCGTCGGTACTGGGACCTAGAAGGGTACGAGACCACGACGACCGAGCCGACGTACACGACCCGGGAGTACACCGTCTCCGGGCGGGCGACGTCGATCAGAGCCGACCGCGCGGCGGTGCAGTCGGCCGTCGAGTCGGACGAGAACGTCGTCGACGTGCGGAACCCGATGGAGTACCGGGGGGAGAAGCCGCCCGCCGAGGTGCCCGACACCACCGACGAGGAGGGACACGTCCCGACCGCGGAGAACGTTCCGTGGGGTGAGGCCGTCGCTGCCGACGGGCGGTTCCAGCCGGAGCCGGCGCTCCGGGAGGTGTACGGCGACGTGATCGGGGAGGAGGGGACCGTCACCTACTGCCGGGTCGGCGAGCGGTCGTCGATCACCTGGTTCGTGATCGAAGAGCTGTTGGACGAACGGGCGGCCAACTACGACGGCTCGTGGACCGACTGGGCGGACGACCCGGAGACACGAGTCGTGACCGGCTCCGATCCGGACGGCGACGGGGGTGACTCGGCGTGAACACTCCCGACGTGGAGGGTGACGTGATCGGCGAGACGGTGCAGGTGTGTCTCGACGGCGTGATGTCGGTGTTCCAGAGCCGGATGCGAGAGATGTTGGACGACGCGGGGATCGAGCGACCGGACCCACACCCCGACGAGTGGTACCCGTTGGACGACTTCCTGGCGGTGTTGCACACCGTCGAGACGGACACCGGAGAGAACGCCCTGACGAAGATCGGCGAGTCGACGCCGCGGTTCGCCGACTGGACGGCGGGCTACGACGAGCCGGCGGCGGCGCTCGAACGCCTGACCGACGCCTACGAGGCCAATCACCGCAGTGCCCCCGGCGGGTACAGCTTCGAACAGACGGGGGAGTCGACGGCCCGTGTGGTGTCGACGACGCCGTACCCGGTCGCGTGGGAGGAGGGGATGTTGAAGGGGACCGCAGAGCTGAGCGGGACGAACTTCGCCAGGGTCCGTGTCGACGAGTCGAGGGCCGACGAGACCGTCTTCGACGTGGACTGGTAGCTACAACGCCGTCAGTTCCGTCGTCCAGAAGTCGCGGAACGCACGACCCAAGGCGTCTTCGTCGTGGCCGGTGGCGTCGACGGCCGCGGTGTGGTCGGCGTCGACGGACAGCCGGTCCAGTGCCGTCGACTCGCCGACGAGGATCAGCCGGTCGGCGTCCAGGTCGTCGAGAGCCCCTCGGACCCGGTCTACGTGGTCGTCGATCTCCTCCTCGCGGCGGCGCTCGAACCGAGCCTGTGAGAACCCACCCTTGTCGTGTTCTCCCGTCACGTCCGTCTGGAACCCCGTGAACGTCTGCCGGTCGCCACCCTCGTACACGCCGCCGGCGTACGTGTCCGACCGGACGAGCGCGAACCCGAACCGTCCGGTCGGTTGGAACCACTCGCGGTCGAGCCGGAACTCCGACCCCCACTCGCAGAACGGCGCCGGCTGGATCGGCGGGGACAACGCGACGCTGACTAGCCCGGCGTCGTCGACACAGACCACCGTCGGCGCCGCCTGGCGGGCCAGGACGGCGCGGTCACCCAGGGCGTCTGTGACGGCCGGCTGTGTCGACTCGTCGACGGCGGCGGTGAGCGCCCCCTCGCGTTCGGTCTCGAAGCCGTCGAGCCTGTCGAGCACCTCGTCGAGTCGGTCGCGGGAGAGCCGTTCTCGCCGACGGACGGACGGCCCGTCGTCGTCGGTCGCGCGCTGCACCCTGTCTTCCAGCTCCGTCACGCGGTCTTCCAGTCGGTTGACACGTTCCTCGGCTTCCTGGCGTGCTCGGGCCGCCTCGCTGCGCCGCTCCGACTCTGCCTCGAGTTGGGCGGCGAGCGAGTCGCGTTCCTCGCGCAGTTCTTCGAGCTCCTCCCGCAGGGCGGCACGGCCGAGGAGTCGGTCCAACATGCCCGAGCGTGGCGTCGCCGCCGAGAAAACCTCACTGGTCCGTCGCCGCCGGGGTCCGTCAGATATAGGAGTCGGGACGCTGTACCGCCGGCGTATGGAAGTGAAGTACGAACTGAGCGACTACGTACGCGTCCTCAAGCTGGCGAGCCGGCCGGAGTGGGAGGAGTTCTCCCAGGTGTCGAAGATCGCCGGCGCCGGGGTGTTCCTGGTCGGGCTCGTCGGCTTCCTCATCTACGTGGTCATGTTCTTCGTAACCGGGGGGATCTAGGTGCCGATCTACTCGGTCAAGACCACCGCGAGTCAGGAGCGTACCGTCGCCGACATGGTGGCGAACAAAGACGAGCCGACCATCCACGCCGCGTTGGCGCCCGACCAGCTCACGAGCTACGTGCTCGTGGAGGCGGACGACGACGCCGCCATCCGGCGCGTGCTGGAGGAGGTGCCCCACTCCCGCGGGCTGGTCGAAGGCCCGGACGGCGAGGCCGGCCGCTCGAAGATGTCCGAGGTCGAACACTTCCTCTCGCCGACCCCGGACGTCGAGGGGATCGCCGAGGGGGACATCGTGGAGCTGATCGCCGGGCCGTTCAAGGGTGAGAAGGCGCAGGTCCAGCGTATCGACGAGGGGAAAGACCAGGTGACGGTGGAGCTGTACGAGGCGACCGTCCCGATTCCGGTCACGGTGCGTGGCGACCAGATCCGGGTGCTGGACAGCGACGAACGGTAGTCGAGTCGCCGCGGCGCGTCAGGCGAACGCCCGTGACCCTTCGTACGTCCACAGCCCGCTGTCACGCATCGCGCGACCGACGGCCTCGTGGAACGCGACGAAGTCCTCGAACGTCTCGTCGTCGTCGATTCCCTCGAACACGTCGGCGACGGAGACGACCGTCTCGTCGTCTAGTCGGACGGGGTGGTCGCCGTACTCGTCGACGTAGTCGCCGGCGCGGACCGGGAAGTCCTCCGACTCGTCGATCTTCTTCGCCAGGACGGCGTGGCCGTACTTCCGGCGGCCCTCGCTGCCCTGCTCGCCGTCCGGGTCGTGTGGCCAGTCGGTGTCACTCATACCCGACGCTTGCGTCGGTCGACTCTTTGTCGTTTCGTTCTGGCGCGACAGCTCTCGGTCGTCTGTCGTCTCGGTCTGGCGCGACGGCGCGTGCCTCAGCCCCGGAGGCGTCCGGCGACGTACCGGAACAGCCCCAGCGAGACGGTGCCGACGAGGAACACGACCGCCGCGAACACCAACTGGACGCCGCCGTCGAACACCGGCGTCGCGCGCAGGCTCAGCCCGATCACGCCCGCGCCGACCCACGACCGGATCGCCAACGGGACGGACGCCTTCGCGGACTCGCCGGCGCCGGCGGAGTAGGCGCCGATCGGAACGGAGACGAGCAGCCAGCCGATCAGGAACGGGGCGACGACTCCCCCGAAGTGGACCAGTCCGTCTGCCGTCGGCGGGAATCCGACCGTGTCGTGTCGCAGCGTCCCGGCGTACAGGAACGCGACGATCACGAACACGTCGCCGACGGCCAACGGGAGCGTCCCGGGGTCGACTCTCCTCTCGAGGAACTCCGAGGCGGTGGCCATACCGGAGGCTCACCCGCGGGCGGTTTAATCGTCCGGATTCTCGGCGACGGTCGCCGCGGACGGGGAGCGTTCGTCGCCTCGGGGCACCACGCCGACGACAGTGTAGCCGAATCCGGGTTGGATCTCGTACGCGCGCAGTCCCGCTCGCCGGAGCGTCCGTTCTACCGTCGCCGGCGTCAGGAACGTCGAGTCCATCCCGACGGCCCGCTCGGCCAGCGCCAGCCCTCGGCCGCGGACGGTCTCGGGGTCGAACTCTCGGACGACAACGACCCCGCCGGGGGCGACCGTCTCCGTCAGCGCCACGAGCGCCGCCTCCGCGTCCGGAACGTGGTGGAGCGCGTCCGTCACGACCACCGCGTCGACGCTCTCGGGTCGCAACGGCGGCGCCCGGAGGTCACCCCGGACGGCGTCGAACCCGCCTGCGGCCGCCCGCGACAACATCTCCGGGGAGACATCCACGACCGTCACCGACGGCGTCACGCCGCCGCTGGGGCCGCCCGTCTCCGTCAGCGCCCGGGCGGCCCGACCGGTGCCGCCCGCGGCGTCGACGACCCGTTCGACCGGTCGGTCGGCGAACCGCAGCCCGGCACGCAGGTCAGTCGGTCGCGCCGGCGGCATCGCCAGGTCGTACAGCCCGGCGATCCGGTCGAAGAAGTGCACGTCTCCCGGTCCGTGTCGCCCGCCGGTGTCTGTCACGACCGAGCCTACGCGCCGGTCGGGGAAGTAGCTTGACGTTTTTGAGGCTAGCGCTCGGAGTTCGGCCGTGTACCACCGCGTCCTCGGGTGGCCGCCGGACGGCCCACGCCTCCGGCTGGACTACCGCGCGTTCGCCTACGCCGGGAAGTTCCACGGGCCGGACACGGGCGTGACGGCGACGCTGGACCCGGACGCGACCCCGACGGCCGAACTGGATCTGTCCGACGCCGGCCCGCCGCCGGCCGACCCGCCGGGCGACCGCGAGTGGACCGAGTCGCCCGACACCGTCGTCGCCGCGGTCGCGTGCAACGCCGACCGCACGGCGCCGTCGACACTGTGGCTCCGGTACGTCACCGTCCGGCGCGACCGCCGGGGCGAGGGAGTCGCCCCGCGACTGGCCCGGTTCACCGCCGCCCGCGCCGCAGACGCCGGCTTCGACACGGCGCGCATCGCCGTCAACAACGTCTTCTCGTACCACGCGCTCTGGAAGGCCGGCTTCGTCGACACCGGCCGCGAGACCGGACTGGCCGAGCGGGTGCTGGAGCGGCCGACCGCAGCGCCCGCCGACGGGGACGACGAGACGTACCGGGCGGGGTTGCGGTCGTTCGCGGAGCGTGATCTCGCGGAGGCGGAGGCGTCGTTCCTGGCGGCGAAGGCCGAGGCTGGGGCGCCGGAGATAGAGGACGTTGGAGCGGGGGACGGCTGAGTAGACTTCGGAGGGGTACAGTCGTCGTTACGGGGCGGCTCAGTCACTCGGAGGCGGTTACTTCGGGGTCGACGAACTCCGCAGCGTCGACAATTCGCCCGTTAGCCACCGTCAAGGCCTCTCCTTCGGATACGACGAGCTCAGACACGTCGGATACGTACGTGTCGATCGTGGGTAGGGCCAAACAGAGTTGGTCAGATAAGTACTCGAGAGAGAGCATCCGTTCGTCGGCGAGATCGAGCTGGCAGGCTGCCCACTGCCCCAGGAGGAGCGCAATCATACGCTGTTTGGAGTTCAGCGGGTCGAACCCCGGTGCTTTCAACAGATCTCCGTCGTCGCCGATGTCGATAACACCCCCAAGTGCCTCCGCAACGTGTTCTTTGCTGGCCCGGTCGCGGTCAACGACCAGTCCCTCCAACGGATCGTTGTCCTCCTTCGTGCTCATGTCTCACCGTAGCGCTGTCTGAGTGATAAACTCTCGTTCGGCTACGTCAGTCGTCTGTCGTGCCCAGTTCGCCCTCGGCTCGATCGTCGGTCGAGACCAGTAGGTCCTCGGCAGATCTGAGCTTCTGTGGACCGGCGAGATAACAGAAGACCTGCTGAGAGTCCGACTCCCGCCCGACATGGTCGTACTCGATTCGGAGGGTGACCTCGATAGGGGAATCTTCGGCGTTCAGCCAGGTCAAGACGTTCTCGACAGACGAGTCGGTCGTGCGGAGGCTGCCAGTCACTTCGTCGACAT
Source organism: Halobaculum sp. MBLA0143 (assembly GCF_041361465.1). Classification (NCBI taxonomy): domain Archaea; kingdom Methanobacteriati; phylum Methanobacteriota; class Halobacteria; order Halobacteriales; family Haloferacaceae; genus Halonovum; species Halonovum salinarum. Next base: position 994,476 of record NZ_JBGKAC010000001.1, on the reverse strand, counting down.
CGAGGTCGCCGACGAACTTCGTGACATCATCTTCGTCGGGACGGAGAACTCGTGCGGGCGACGGCTCCCGCGACACTCGCGTGCCGAACGTCACAGTGGAGACGCCGTGGGGCCCGGTCGTCTCGGCAGTCGCCTTCACGCGCAGGTTCCGAGCGACGCCAGTCCCGAGGTTGGAGAGGCCCAGTTCGATACGATTCTGTGTCACCTCCCACTCGTCGACGAACACGTCCGGGACGTGGTCGGCCGCCATCCACTCTTCCTGGCGACGTTGGATCTTCGTCTGCTCCCGGTAGAGGAGCACGAGCGCGAACGTCGAGACGACTGATCCGAACACGCCGGCGATGTCGGCGAACGTGGCAACGTCGACCGGCAGACCGCCAGATGTCAGATTCACGACACCGAGGAGATCCAGCGCCACCACGGTGACGGGGACGAGAAACGCGGTCACGAGCAGTAGCTCCGGCAGCGACGGCTCGGGCAACTGTTCTGAGTCCACCACGACACCCTGTTTGCTCCCTAACTCGTACAAAAACTCTCTCCCGCAGTCGCCGTCAGTCCGCCGTCGCCGTCTCCTCGGTCAGCGCCGCCGGCGGCTCGCCCGGCAGTTCCGCGCGGTCGTGGGGCTCGCCGAAGTCGATGTCAGGCCCGGTCGGGACGAGTCGCTTCGGGTTCAGCGATGCGTGACTGGAGTAGTAGTGTCGCGTGATGTGGTCGATATTCACCGTCTCGGCGATCCCGGGCGTCTGGTAGATGTCCTTCGTGTACCCCCAGAGGCTGTCGTACTCGTGGATCGCGCGACGGTTACACCGGAAGTGGGTGTGGTAGACGTGGTCGAAGCGGACGAGCGTGGCGAACAACGCGATGTCCGCCTCCGTCGGCCGATCGCCCACGAGGTAGCGGTGGTCGGCGAGGTGGTCGTCGTAGCGGTCCAGGGCCGCGAACAGCTCGTCCACCGCCTCGTCGTAGGCGGCCTGGGTCGTGGCGAAGCCGGCGCGGTAGACGCCGTTGTTGATCTTCGGGTAGACGTCCGCGATGGTCTCGTCGATCTCCTCGCGGTGCTCCTCCGGGTAGAGGTTCACGTCGTTGCCGAGTTCGGAGAAGCCGGTGTCGAACTGCCGCATGATCTCCTCGCTCTCGTTGTTGACGATGGTCTCCGTCTGAGTGTCCCACAGGACGGGGACGGTCACGCGCCCGGTGTAGTCGTCGTCGGCCCGGCGGTACACGTCCCGGAGGTACGACTCCCCGTACAACGGGTCCGGCTGCTCGTCGGAGAACTCCCAGCCCTGATCGTACCGTTCCGGCTGCGTGAGCGAGATGGAGACGTGGTCCTCCAGCCCGTTGAGCCGTCGGGACATCGCGGCCCGGTGGGCCCACGGACACGCGCGGTTGATGTACAGGTGGTAGCGCCCGGACTCCGCTTCGAACTCGGGGTTCGAGACGGGGTCGGCGCCCGCCTCCGGCACGCTGCCGTCGATCCAGTCCCGGAAGTCCGTGACCGAGCGCTGGAACTCTCCGTCCTCGTCCGTCTGTTTGAAGTCGACCTTCCACTCGCCGTCCACGAGCATGTTGCGGCCCTCGCTCATATAGGAGGTTTGTTCTGCCGAGGTATTAAGCCGTCTGTCAGGAGGTGCCTGAATTGATCCACTTATTCATGTCAGATTAGAATAACACAGGATTATAAACAGAGCATCATACCATGTGACTATGGAATGCCCTCTCTGCCTCAGTGACATAGAGAGACAAAGTACAAACGGACCTACTGAAGTTTGCGAGAAGTGTAGTTCTGAGAAGCCGACGTTAGTGACAGGGCTACAGTCTGGCGAGATCCCGTATGAAACTCAAAAGGAGATTGGATCGGGATTCTATTGGACAAGACTAATGGGATTTCCCCGTGCCTCAAGCCTAACCAGTCGGGCAAGGAGCCTGAGCTCGACATCTGAATCTGAGGCAGTAAACGAACTAGAGTCAATAGTGAGTGAGTATGGTAGTAAAAATGTGCTGACACTTCTTCGTCTCGCACATGCCGTTGGGGATTCTCTAGGGTCCGGAGATGTGTTTGAGGAGGATGTAGGGCTGCCACCGAAACTGAATACATACATGCAGACTGTGGTAGCTTCGTTCGAACCGTCTGAGTCAGCGGTAAACCAATCTACAGAACGTGCAGTACAGTACTTCAAGCGCTTCCCTCTCGATAAGTTCAGAGGTAAGATGAGAACGGACCAGCGCCCACTCGGAATACTGTCAAAAAAGCTGATGAACGTGGGTGCAAAGCTGTACGCTTCATCAGAGCTAGCGGACGAAAGGACCGATTACAGCGATATAGACAAACGAACCGTGTCCGCAGCCCACATGAGTGAAACAGTTGTCGGACGGTTGGCGTATCCTCAACAGTACGTTGATGCGATGAAACGATATTACTCCCCTTACGATTGGGAGTTTCAGCGTGAGCTTGGCTTTAGCACTGTTCTAGCAGCCGAATGGGCCGAACGCATTGTCGACTATTTATATGAAAAAATTGAAGAATTCTATTTAAGCTTCCGCCAATACCAGGAGAATTGTCTGCGGCTAGTGGGGGAGTTGTACGACGAAACCCGTCCGCTCTCTCAGCGTCTGCAGACGAACGAGTATGCCTCCAAAAAGAGAGGGGAGTCAATCTCATGGGCTAGGTTGGTTAAGAAAACTGAAGATGTATTTTGGGTGAGTAAAGATGAGCTGATTTCGGGCGTAGGACCAGACGACAAGGCAGGTTTCCAGCGGTTTCTGGACAGGATATCCAGGAATATCGGGGAATATAAATGTCAGGGCTTCCTTGGGCGCAAAGAATTAGAGGCTGCCCCTATGATTCGGACCAACGGCTCTTATCTTCTTCCACACCCCATGGACTTTGCTAGATCCATGTTCAAAACATTTTACTACGATATTTCTAACTGGATTAAAAGTGGGGACACGGAGAGGGACAGAGGTGAGATAAGAGGGGATGTCACTGAAAGTATTGTTGAAGGGATTCTCAGTAGGCATGTCGACTCAACTGAAGGAGGAAGAAGTGCTGACTCTCCGAACGTCGATGAAATCGACTATATCTGTCAGATGGGAGAGACTGTTATTGTGTTTGAGGCAAAAGCTACATTTCCCAGTCAGAAGGTGCGAACAGGTACACCAGAGGAGATGTACAAAGACGTTTCAAAAGACCTTAGTAAAGCAGTGAACCAAGCTGAAAAGAGAATCTCGCAAATTCAATCCCACAGTCCGTCTCTGACCTCTGAGGCGGGGGAGATAGAAATAAACTGGGAGAGTGTATCCCAGGTAGTACCAGTAGTTGTAACTGCAGGACAGTACGACCGGATCGCAACCCTGGACCATCCAAAGATAATTGAGAGTAGTATCAATCCATTAGTTCTGAGCATCTTTGATCTGGACGTGATTTCTCGCGCCTTAGACAAGCACCAGATTCCAGATTACATCTTTGAGAGAGTAGAAGCAGTTCGTCGGGGACAGTACCGTTCACTAGATGAGAAAGACTATCTTGGCACGTATTTATCTCTCGGTAGCCTTCAGAGTCAGCACTCGATCGTCCCCGAGAAGCTGAAACAGGAGATAGCAGAGACAGAAGGGGTGGACTTGATGCTTAATATAGGGAAGAACGACATCTACGTTGAAGAGATAGTTCAAAACTACGGTTACAGGATAGAACCGGAGCCAATGAGGTAAACGGTTGTACGATTCCTCAGATTTTGGTAGTAGAGAAGCAAAGGGCTTTCAACCACTCAGTGATACCATCCGGTCGTATGAGTCTGGACCAGGAGTTCGACGGGTTCGCGGACGTGAGTGAGGCGGACGTGACACAGGAGATCACCAAGGAGTGGAGCGAGGAGTTCCTCGACTTCTCCGACACTGAAGTGATCGTCGTCGGCGGGGGTCCCTCCGGACTGACCGCCGCCAAAGAGCTCGCAGAGCGCGGGGTCGACGTGATGGTCGTCGAGAAGAACAACTACCTCGGGGGCGGGTTCTGGCTCGGCGGCTTCCTGATGAACAAGGTGACGGTACGCGACCCGGCACAGTCGATCCTCCGGGAGCTGGGCGTCCCGTTCGAGGAGACGGACACGGAGGGGCTGTTCCTCGCGGACGGCCCGCAGGCGTGTTCCGGCCTGATCAACGCCGCGTGTAACGCCGGCGCGAAGATGCAGAACATGACGGAGTTCACGGACGTGGTCGTCCGGGAGGACCACCGCGTCGGCGGGATCGTGATGAACTGGACGCCGGTCCACGCGCTGCCGCGAGAGATCACCTGTGTCGACCCGGTCGCGGTGGAGTCGGACCTCGTGATCGACGCGACCGGCCACGACGCCGTCGTCGTCTCGAAGCTGGACGAGCGCGACGTGCTCGACGCGCCGGGCGTCCAGCACGCGAAAGAGAACAACACCGGGATGGACGAGACGGACGACGACAGCTACGGTGCGCCGGGCCACGACTCCCCGGGCCACGACTCCATGTGGGTCGGCGAGAGCGAGGACAAGGTCGTCGAGAACACGGGCAAGGTCCACGACGGGCTGATCGCCTCCGGGATGGCGACCGCGACGACGTACGGGCTCCCGCGGATGGGGCCGACGTTCGGCGCGATGCTCGTCTCCGGCAAGCGTGCCGCACAGGCCGCCCTGGACGAACTGGGCGTCGACGCCAGCGCCGTCGACGTGACGCCGTCCGCGCCGGCGGACGACTGAGCCGCCCGGACCGGGCTGGAGCCGCTACGACAGCCCGGCCGAGCCTCGGTACCGGTAGTCACCGAACGCCAACACCGGGAAGAAGAAGAACCCGAGGAAGGTGAGCCCCAACGCGAAGGGGACCCCTCTGCCGAACGCGCGGGCGACGCCGGCGTGGATCTTGTACGCCGCGTAGAGGTTGACGACCGGGAAGGCGAGCAGGAAGAGCCACCACCAGGCGTTGTTGCCGATCTCGAGCATGGTGTAGAAGTTGTACAACGGAACGAGCGCCTTCCACCCCGGCTCGTCGGCCTCGGTGAACACGACCCACGTTCCGACGAGCTGAGACAGGAACAGCGCCAGTTCTATCAGCAGTATAGCAGTTAAGACGGTGTCCGACAGCTGGACCGGAGGGCCCGATTCGATGATCGTCATATTCGGATCTCAGATCCAAATTAGAAGAAACCGTCGACCAGTTACAGCGCCGCTGGGACCGTCCGCCGGGTGTCTGACGCCCGGGACGGGTTTTTGCCCGCCGGGCGGCAACCGGAGGGTGTGACGAACGACACGACACAGGAACGACTCGGCGACGACTGGACCGGAGGCGAAGTCGACTAGCCTCAGCCTCTCGCCGAGTCAACAGGACCCGGGGGCCCCACACCACCGGTGGGCCCGGTCTCGGGTGACTCTACTCGAACATGTACACTGACGGAAGAGAGGGATCGATCGCCCGGAGAGCCGTGTATCCGACCCCAGAGAGACCGTGCAGGAACGAGACGTTCTGGACTGGCGCTGCGCTCCCGACGGTCACCACGTCGTCGACAGACCGTTTCAGACGTTCGACGAGGTGATCGGGTACGCCGGAGGAGTCACAGAGCCCGAGTTCTGTCATCGTCACCGCGAGTTCGGCGCGTCCGGCGTTCCCAGAGGTTAGTTGATCGTACTCCGCCTCGGTCGAGCAGTATTCGTTGGCTAGGTTGACTTCTCTAGATGTGTGGAAGGTCAGATCTGTTGAACTGGACGTAGCTAGCTTCGCGTAAACATTACCTATCTGGCCGTGCGAAATTCTACTGCTCTGTTGCCCCTTATTGATGAACTTGTCTTTATCCACCGGCGAACTGAGTTCGTCAAACACTCGCTGTGCGACCGTCGAGAACCGCTCGTCACCGGTTTCTGCGCCGAGTCTGGCGAGCGCATACGCTGCGCCGGCGTCTCCTTGATCGAACCCGTGAGTCGTGTCGTTGCGGCTGAGCTGGTCCAGAAGTCGGCGGCCAGACTGCTCTGCAATGTCGGTCAGTCGACTGTCCGCCACACGCTGGTCCGCCCCTAAGCAAGCCACACACAGCCCACTAGTGCCCCCCCTGAGATCTCGATGGTCTGTCTCGCGCAGATCCGATGGTGAAAACCGTGTGAGTGCGTTCGAAACGAGCTCTCGGTACTGATCGTCTCCGACTAACCCGGCAAGCAAGGAGAATCCGTACACCAGTGCGCCGGTACCGTGGAATCCGCCAACGTCTAAACTTCCTTCGGTCCGATCAAACAGATCCTGTATCGGAGCCACTAGATCACGGGCAGATTCAGCGTACACCTCCTCCTCGGTCAATCGGTAAAGCGCACCGGCGAGCAGCCCAGGGCCGAGCAGACCGGTCGCAATCGACTCTCCGGCGAACTTCAGCGTGAGTCCCGACTCTCCGACGTTCGGTCGGATTGAGGTTCGTTCGTAGAACGGACGAGACGCCGGGGTCGTCATCTCGATAGTCGACGACTCGATAGTCTCGAGATGGTCGACTGCACTCGCTTCGAGACTCTCGTGAAGTTCAGGTGATTCGACCGAACCGGTGGACGCCTCTCCCGGAGCAGCCTCGAACAGCTGTGCTACGAGTCGGCGCTCCCGCTTCAGGTCAGATCTCCCCATCCTCTCGATGGTCTCTCTCGTTCGCTCAAGTCCGGACTCCCGGGCCAGCATCCCCGTTTCCTGACCGTCGTACCGAATCTCTCTGCTGTCGAGTGACGACTCGAAACGTGGCGGCTCCAGACGCAGAATCGCCTCTCGCTCGTAGTCGTATACGTCTCGACCTGTGTCGTCGGGCACCCAGCCGTCGAAGAACGGGGTAGCTAGCTCCTCAACTGCGACGGTGAGGTACGCACCGTCGATCAGGGGCTCTCGGGCCAGCGCGGATTGGATCACGTCGACGTAGTGCTTCGTCGGGCGGACGACCGGTCTGTTGGTCTCGTCACCGACCTGTTCAGTTTCGAACAACTCCTCTAGAGAACTGTTCTCTTGGATGAACTCTCTGAGTTCGTTGTACGCCGCGTTGAAACCCTCCTGTATCTCCGATACGTAGTCGTGTGGGGGCTGGTCAACACCGTCGAGCTGTGGAACGTTCGTGTTCCCCTCAAGCTCAGGTTGTGTCATCTCGACAGACATCACGTCACTGTTCGGCGCGACGACCTGTGGGGTGAGATTCTCAAAGACAACCACAGGGTCAGTCGTGGACCCGAAGCCTGCCATCGCGTGTTTCTTCAGGTCGGTATCGACTTTCCCGGGGTCTTCGACACCCCATGGTGCAAGTGAGGTGAATATCGACGTATCCTCGATCCGCTCCATGCCACTGAACGGGAACGGTCGATCGGACGGGTCAACGTACGGTTCCATGAACGTTTCAAGGTCCAGTAACACAGGGTACTCGCCGTGCGACAGGACGTTCTCGTTCTGTAGGTCGGTAGTGTTCGTTACCGAGGACCACAGCAAGAGAACACCTGCCCGACGATAGTATCGCTCAACTTCTGCCTCCGTCGAACACTCTCGACGAGTGATGAACTCCCGCCACCCGTAACTGTCCATCGACAGCAGCTTGGGGGTGTACTGCGTCGGTATGTCAGTACGCTCGTCAAGCGTCCGAAGTCCCTCGTAGAATCTGACCGCCGGCTCGACTGAACGCGGACTGTACACGACACTTGTCCCGTCTCGGAAGGTCACTTTCGTAGCCGTCCTACCGCCAGCGTGTGTGTCGTCCGCCAACGGCTCCACTTCGGTGACTGACCCAGCTTTCACCGTTGTGCTGAACTGCTGTCGAATCTGTTCACTATCTTTCTCCACTCGGCTCACCAGTTCAGCGGTGGCGTCGACCCAGTTGTCGAGCTGCACGGACAGGAAGCGAGTGAACACTGGATACGCCTCGAATACGTCTCTGAGTCCCCCGTCTTCGACGAGGACACTCAGGAACTGTTCGTAGAACTCTGTTGGTCGATCGGGGTACTCCCGCGGATCCGCCCGGGCCAGTTCTTCGTCGTGTGTTGCGACGAACGATTTCAGTTCCACGTAAAGAACGCGGACGAATCGCTCGCTCAGGCGGCGGTAGAGCCAACGGAGTGACGGCGCGAGTGCGTCGTCGCCGAGCACACTACTGTCGATACGATCCTCCACTCGGCCGTGTGCGAACCGAACGAGGAGAGTGTGAAATCGTCCGAACGCCGCATCTCCAAACTGCGCCTGATCCGGTAGCGAAGCGTTTTCGACGAACTGCAACAGCTCGTTGGCTGTTGAGATCCACCCTGGGAGAGGCTCCGTCGCCGGGAGTTTGTTCCTGTGACAGATCTGTCTGACTGTGTCTTCGTCCCAGTCCAGATCTGTGAGTCGGTCTCCCAGCGAACAGTTCTCGAACAGTTTGTCCCACTGTTTGAGGACTCCGTCCGGATCTACGTGCGTTTGTCCTGTTGTCTCGTTGTCCGTTCCGTGTCTTTCGAACAGTGTCTGTGCCTTCCCTGCGATCTCCCTGGCCTCTTCGTCTGTGAACCCCATGTTATTTTTCTCCATTTTATATTACTTATTAACAACAGGTCTCTGGCGTTCTGCTCCTACCGGCTGTGAGAGACTTTTTGTTTTTATATTGATCTCATATCTCCGTTTAGCGTGGATTATCAGCTGAGATCCGGTTAAATGGCTTAGTGTTTCGCAGCTGACAACCCCTGTTACCATAGTTGTTTCTCGTTTCGATGAGCATTTAAGCTTTACATATAATTTTGCTTTTTTGATTTGTAGTATCAATGGTGGACACTATAGCTACCAGTACTCCAGTTGCGGGGTTATAAAACGGCAGTTACACACGGAACTGAATGGATCCTCAGCCTGGTGGTGGACACCGGAGAGTGGACGGTACGAAGGGTACAGTCGGGGAGAGTGAGCCGGCTCAGTCCGAGCCGCAGCCAGCCGCCTTGCTGATGTAGATTGTGATAACTGCGTGTGCCGGGCCGAACCTCTCGTTTGGGGCCGGGTCAAGGTCCCGGTCAAGTTCGGTTTTGAACTGTTCGAGTCGACCGCGGTTGCCAAGCACGGACATGGCAGGAAGATGTATGTACCGCATGGATAAAATTTTAGTAATAAATTAAAATTGTCTGGGAGAATAAACTGACAAGAGGCAACCGTTACCAAGAGACACCGTCTGGCCGGATTGGAGTCGTTCAAAAAAAGCAGCTAGGGACCTAGACTCCCTCGTTTCTAGACACAGCCGGCTGCCTTGCTGATGGCGATCGTGATGAGTGCGCCGCCAGGCGTGGCGCGAGCGGGGCCAACTTTCTCACTCGCGTCGGTGTCGAAGTCACCGTCGAGTTCGGCCTTGAACTGTTCGAGTCGACCGTGGTTGCCAAGCGCTGACATGGCAACTTGACAAAAGGCACCAGTCTACTTAGTGCTTATCTATATTTTCTAGCCACTCACACAATTCCTATAGTATAGTTTGTATATCTCCGGTATTATATTTGTATTTCTATACAATAGATTCACCCCCTCAGGCAGAGCCTGTCAGCATCTGAGACAGTTCCAACGAGAAGACGACGACAGCGGGCGCACCACCAGCGACAACGGCAACACGCCACGACACGTTGCGGGCGTAACGTGCTCCGAGTGTCCACAACCCCCACTGGAACACCACGAGTGAAAGACCGGCTGCCTGTGCGGCAACGAAGAGTGCCGACTCTTGTGCGAGAGCCGGTGTAAGCGGTTCCTCACTCGTGAGTCCCACTGCTGCCACGGAGGCCAGAGCCAACAGAGAACTGACGAGACTGGGGAGGAGTCCATACCCCGTTGACTTGAACGTCTCACGGAGTGAACCAGTGTCGGAAAACGGATGTGTCACTGCGTACACCCACACTGTCACTCCTGCCCACAGTAGCGTGAGAGTCAGGAGTGGCACAGTAATCGCGGTAGCGAGCAACAGTGGTTTACTCAACGGTTCTTGTGCGATAACAAGTGCGAGCAACCCAGTCAACAGGCCGTCCAGTACGATGAGTCCGGCTAGCTGACCCAGACTCAGTCGGTCACTTGCCTGACGGAACACACGGGCAGACGTACTGACAACTTCCATCGTGCAAATTTAATTTCTGCAAAAAACAAAAATCTTGTGGCGGCTTCGCCTTCATCCGCTAGTAGTGACCCATCACACCGGCTTTTCGTGCGCTGTTTATAAAGTATCTCAGTATCAGGTAGCCTAGTGTCAGGTACCCGACAGAGACGACAAGCAACGAGACGAGACTGACGGCAGAGAAGTCACTGAGACTTAGCCCCTCGTTGATCATCCGGCGGACCATGTAGCTCGACTGTGTCAAGGGGAGGATACGGAGAACTGGGAAACTACCTACTGGTGCAGCGATCAGTCCAGTGAACCCGAACGAGAGGAGCGCCACGAGATCGTCGATACGTTTGTACCGTACTGCGAGGGCCCCGAACGCGAACCCGATACCGAGCACCGACGCGACACCCAACAGCGCAACGACCACCACACCAAGGATATCGAACTGGAACGAGAGCCCGGATGTCACTGCCACGGCCACGAACATCACAGTACCACGGACGAAGCTGTCGACGACCCCAGCCAGTGCGGTCAGGATTATCACTCTATCGAACCCGAGCGAGGAGGTGTGTAGTTGTTCTAGCGTTCCCCAAGATGCCTCCTCTGTCATACTGCCAGCTAAGTTCTGGTACGCCGCGGCAGACAGAATCCAGAGACAGAACCCAACAGCCAGCGCGCCGACGGAGTCTTCGAACGCAGCTCCTCCCAGCGACCGGCCACCGAACAACAACAAAATGAAGAACCCGTAGGTAAGCACCAAGCCAGACACTGTGTCGATCTTGTAGCGTAGTAGTAAAATGAGCTCCTTCTTCAGAATCCCGTAGAACAGTCGGCCGTAAGTGACTGTCGAGTGGGTAAGTGTCACTGTTGGACCTCCTCTGAGTGTCGTGATCCGTCGTCGGATGTGATCTCGACGAAGGCAGTCTCGAAGTCGGGGGCCACGGTTTCAACCTCAACCACTTCGCCGTCGGAATCGGCGACAGTGCCGATGACATCTCTGAGTGCGTTTCCGGATGGGAGTGCGACCTCAAACTCCGTCAGGCCGGGCTGATCCCCGAACGAAGTGACGGTGTGTCGATTTCGCAGCGAAGGCTCTAATCGCGCAGCGTCGGGACAGTCGACCTCAAGACGAACCTGTTCTGTTCGGAATCCGTCGATCATCGAAGAAACCGTTCCGTCGCGGACGACAGTGCCGTCGTCGAGAATGATCACCCTGTCGCACAGTGTTTCGATCACGTCCATGTCGTGGCTCGAAAGGACAACGGTCACTCCTGTCTCGCTTAACCGCTGGAGTTCAGAGCGCAATTGACGGGAACTCTGAACGTCGAGACCGAGCGTCGGTTCATCGAGGAACACGACATCCGGCTCGCGGGCCAGGACGGCCGCCAGCGAGACCTTCTGTTTCATCCCTCGGGAGAGTTCGTTCACCGTGGTGTCCGCACGGTCGTGTAAGTTCAGCTTGTCCAGTAGTTCGTCGTGTCGATCACGGTGTGACTCCGCGCTTTTACCCTCCAAGCGGGTGAAGAAGTTGAGGTTCTCTCGAACCGTGAGTCGCCAGTAGATGTTACGCGCCCCCTCCAAGACGGTTCCAACTCGGTCGTAAGCCACTCGTGGACGCTCGAACACGTCTACTCCGCCGATTTCGACTGTGCCGTCGGTGGGAATCACTAACCCGAGTATCGACTTGATAACAGTCGTCTTCCCGGCTCCGTTCGGTCCCAGAATACCCACCAAGGAGCCCGAGTCTATCTCGAACGAGACATCCTCGACGGCGGTGACAGCTTCTTCGCCTTCGCCGTACCGCTTGTGTAGGCCCTCTACTCGAATGACACTCATATGCATGATTCTACGTCCCCCCGATATATGCATTTCGGACGAAGAGTCTTTTATGAGAACATAAAGAAACAAACACCCTCGATTCGAACTGGAGTCGGTGGTTCACTGGGGCTGTCGGAACCAGGGCGGACACTGCGTGCAGTCGACAGTAGCTCCGCTCGTTCGAATCGCCGCCGTCCGCCGGGTGTCTGACGCCCGGGACGGGTTTTTGCCCGCCGGGCGGCAACCGGAGGGTGTGACGAACGACACGACACAGGAACGGCTCGGCGACGACGGCGACGCCGAGGCGACGGACGCCGGCGACGACGCCACGGGGCCCACGGACGACGCAACGAGTGCAGAGGAGAACGCCAGAGAAACCGCAGACACCGTCCCCGGGCCGGACGTGGGCGCGGAGGCGACGGCGGACGTGCCCGCGGACGTGGCCCAGTACGACCGTTTCCAGAAGATGGACCGCGCGGAGTACGACCGCGTCAACGAGTTCCTACGCGACCGGACGTACGTCACCGCCCGGGAGTGGGCCATCGCTCGGCTGTGTGCGGACTTCCGGACGGACACCGGCGTCGAGATGACGAAGATCGGCGAGAACCTCCCGGAACTGGTCCCGTTCATGACGGACACGTACACGCCACAGGCGGTCAACCAGGCGCGCCACTCCTTCGAGGAGAAGATCCGAAAGTCGGGGGCGACGTTCCTCTACGGCGCGATGTCCGGCTTCTTCACGGCCGAGGATCTCGACGAGATGATGTACGACGTGACGGAGATCGCCAAGTTCCTCCTGGAGGTGGAGGGGGTCGATCTCGCCGTCGAGGAGGAACTGGAGGCGGAAGACCGGATCTCGTCGGTGATGCGAGAGGTGCAGGAGGCCAGCGCCGAGGTGCGGGGCGACGAGGTGAAGTGCCCGGAGTGTGGCCACGTCCACGAGCCGGAGTAGTCGACCGGTGTGTTCTTGCCCGCCGGCGCCGGACGGCGAAGCGTGTCCGACAACCCGTTGTCGACGGCCGTGGCGGCGTACTACCTCCGGACGCCGTGGACGCTGTCTCTGTTGTTGGTCGGCAACGCCGTCGCCTTCCTCGTCGGGGTGCGCTACTACCTCGACACGATGGGTGCGTTCCCCACGTACAGCTGGCCGTTGTACGGTGACTCCCCGACCGCAGTCGCGCTGGCGACGCTCGTGCTGGCGACGGCGCTGCCGGCGTTGTCGACGGATTTCTGGGGAGTAGAGCGCCCGAACGTCGACGGCTCGTTCGTAGAACGGGTGCCCGGCCCGCTGGCGGCGCTGTCCACGCTCGCGGTCGTCTGGCTCGTCGAGACCGGAGTGTGGACGCTCGTCGCCCTGAACGTCCCGCTCGTGCGGCCGGACCTGCCGGTCGACCTCTACGTCGGGTTCGACGGTGACTCGCTGTGGGCCTACTGGGGAATTCTCGTCACCCACGCAGCGTTCCTGGCAGAGGCGGCACTGATCGCCAGGCTGGGCCGCAGTTCGCGGCGGCTGCTCGGCGGCGCGCTCGCCCTCGCGTTCCTCAACGACCTGTTCGACTACGGCCACCTCGTCGGGGTCGGCCCCGCCGGCCACCCGCCCGTCCGGTACGACCCCGGCGTGCCGCTGGCGACCGCCAGCGTCGCCACCTCGCTGTTGGCCGTCTGGGTCGCCGGGCGGCTGCTCCCCCGAGACGGAATTTAAATGGGCGGGACGACGGCTCCCCGTGGCCGTCCCATCGCTCGGTCCGGACCGCAGGAGCGGTCAGTTGAAGTGTGTCGATCACTTACCTCTCGTGTATGGAATCCGCGGAGCTGCTCAATCTGCTCGGCAACGAGAACCGGAGGCGAATCCTCCGGCTGCTCTCGCGGAAGCCGTGTTACGTCACGGAGATCGGAGAGTACCTGGACGTGTCGCCGAAGGCCGTCATCGACCACCTGAGCAAGCTGGAGGACGCGGGACTCGTCGAGTCACACACGGACGGGAGCCGGCGGAAGTACTTCCACATCGCACAGGACGTACGCCTGGAGGTGACCGTCTCCCGCCACGAGTACGGGACGAAGAGCGCCTACCCCGCCAACCCGGGGATGGACATTCGCGGCCGGTGTGCCCACGTCGAGCTCGACGTCGACGGTGAGACGGACGATCCGGACGACACTGGGGCGGCAGACGGCGGCACCGACGGCGTCGACGTGGGGCAGTTGGCCGCCGAGTACGACCGTCTCCGAGAGATGGAGAACGAACTGTCGCTGGCACAGCGGTGGGTACGGGGCCAGATCGCGGACCTGTTGGACCGGCTCCAGACCGCCGTCGGGACGGAGACGGACGCTCAGTTCCACGCCGACCTCCTGGCGGCCGTCGTCTCGACGGACGGCACCCGACGACGAGTGACCGCGGCCGTGGACGCTCCCGCCGGCGAGGTCCGCCGCGGGATCGACCGGCTCGTCGAGGCGGGCGTGCTGGAGCGTGACGGCGACCACTACCGCGTCAGTGACTAGATGTCCTGTGTGAGCCCGGCCCGCAGGTCCCGGCCGAAGTAGTGGCCGACGAGGGAGACGAGCAGCCCGATCCCGACACCGACGCCGGTGAGCGTGATCCCGTAGCGACCGATCAGGTCCGCGCCGAGGACGAAGCCGCCGGTCGTCAGCGTCCCGAAGACGAGCGTCACCGCGGCCGCGACGGCACCCGCGACCCCCACTTCTGCGTACGCGCCGTCGTCCGTCACCAGCCCGTAGCCGAACGCGGCGGCGAACAGGCCGACGTACCGGGTGACGACGCCGACGAACGGGATCGCGCCGCCGACGACTAAGCCGGCGACCGCCAGCCCCAGCGCCAGGAGGAAACGGCGGGGAGCGAACAACGACCCGGAGAGGGACGGCCGGCCGGGGAGCCGGTCGCGGAGTCCACCGCCGCTCGTCTCGGCGGTCTCGTCGCTCCCGGTCGACGCCTCCTCGTCCGTCTCGTCCGGGAGGTCCGAGTCGGCGAGTTCCTGGAGTTCCTCCATCCGTTCGCTCATACCTCCCAGTGAGAGCGGGTGACGTATGGCTCTTTCCCAGCGGCACGGACGACGAGACACGGCCGGACGCACCTGAAACTACTAAGACGCGGGCTGTCGAACCTCGGAGACGATGTTGGAACTGGAGCACGGGTACAGGGTTCTCGACCTCCACGCGCGTCTCGACCCGGATACCGAGTCCGTCGCCTCCGTCGGCCGGGACGTGTCGCCGGAGGAGCTCCAACGCGAGATGCACCAGGCTGGTGTGGTTCGGAGTGTCGTGACACCCGGCCCGCGACCGGGCGGCGAGGGGTACGTCCGCGCGAACAACGCCGTCGCGCGTCTCTCCGTCGACCGGCCGTTCCTCCCGTTCGCACGACTGAACGGGCCGCGTGACCCGAGCGAGACCGCCGCCGCGCGGCTCCGCAACCTCGCGTCGTCGCCCGCCGACCACCACACAGACCCGGAGGACGCAGAACAGTACGCCTACGACGACCGCTTCGTCGGCTTCTCGCTGGACCCCGCCCGCGACGGACTCCCGACGGAGGAGGTGTTGGCCGTGATCGACGACGCCAGCGCTCCCGTCCAGGTGGCCGCGGGCGACCGTTTCCCGCCCGACAGCGTCGCCGAGACGCTGCTGTCGTACGACTTCCCGGTGATCCTGTCGTCGTTCGGCGGCTTCCCGCTCGACCGGTCGCTGATGCACGACGGGATCGACCTCCTAGACGAGCACGACGAGGTGTACCTCGACACCGCGTTCGTCCGGTACCGCGACCTCCTGGAGCGGGGGGTGTTGGAACACCCCGATCGGATCGTGTTCGGCTCCGGCGCTCCCGACACCCACCCGGACGTGGGGGTCATGGAGGTGTTGACGCTGGACGTGTCGGAAGACCACCTCCGGCGCACGTTCTCGAAGAACCCAGCGCGGGTCGTCTCGGAGCTGGCGCCCGGCGGGGGGTAGCTACTCCCGGTGAACGGCGACCGCACGGTCGCGCCGCCCGCTGAGTCCGTTCGGGTTGCGGGCCGACGACCGATCCTTCGCCCGAGCGACGAGCCCGTGAGAGATTCCCGTCGAGAGCCCCACGAGCACGTCGCGGCCGTTGCCGAACCACTCCGTGGGCGACCCCTCACCCCGGAGGACGCCCGCGCCGGCCTCGCCGGCGTCGACGACGGCGTGCCGGAGGAGGGGCCACAGCGCGGTCGGCCGGAAGCCGTAGTTCTTCACGAGCCGGTAGGCCAGCGCGCGGTAGCGCCACCGCCAGTCTCGTTGCTCGCGGCCGCCGTCGACCGCCTCGACCCGCGTGACGGTCGCCGCAGCCGGCTCCCACGTCACCGTCACGCCCAGACCGGCGAGCCGGTGAGCGGCGTCGCGGGCGCCGCCGGTCTGGAGGTACTCGTCGAACCCGTCCAGCCGGTCGACGGTGGCGGCGTCGAACACGACGTTGTCGCCGTGGAAGTACGTCACCTCCCGGTCGCCCAGGTCCGTCCGCTCTGGCGACTCGCTGGTCGCCCCGCCGCGAACCTCGCGTCGGCAGGGACCGGTGACGACGCGGGCACCACCGTCGACGGCCGACCGGACTGCCGACGCCCAGCCGTCGACGACGTGGTGGTCGTCACCGACGACTGCGACTGCCTCCCCGGTCGCGGCCGCGAGTCCGGCGTTGCGGGCGACGTTGACGTTGCGTTCGGACACCTCCACGAGCGTCGCCACGTCGTCGCGGTCCCGCACCATCCCGGTCGTTCCGTCGGCCGAGGGCCCGTTGACGACGACCACCTCGGCCTCGGGCGCCTCGGCTGTCAGGGCGTCGAGTGTCGCCGCGAGGCGGTCCCGTCCGTTGAGCGTCGGGACCACGACGGAAAGCTCCATTCTGCCGTCTATGGGAACCCGCGCCGAAAAACTGTGTCGGACACTCTCGGCGAGAACGAGCTTACGTGTTGAGGTAGTACACCTGCTTGCGGGCGTCCTCGAAGGAGTACCGCGAGCCGACGATCCCCGTCTCCTCCAGCCGGTTGAGCGCGTACCGGACCGTCCGGTCCGGCAGCAGCGTCTCCTCGGCCAGCTGCCCCTGTGACAACGGGGTCGCGTCCTCCAGCACCTTCGCCACTAGCTTCGCGCTGGGCGGCAGCTCGCGCAGCCGGTCGCGGTACTCTTCGTCGGTCAGCCGGTCTTCGGGCTGCGTCTCCGCGCGACTCGTACTCATACCCCAGCGGAGCCGGTGACCGCTGGTAAAGGTTACCCCCATATTGTCAAGTCTACTCCGAACTGTGGAAGGGCGTATAAGGACACTCTGTTTCTCTTGATTCGGAGAGGGCTCTCGTACGGCGTTACGGGCGGGTGTCAACTGGCTCTGGCGGCTGTGACAGATACTGCCGGGCGGCGTGCCGGGTCGACAAGCTTCAACACGCCGCCCACACACCGGACAGTGTGATTCCAGAGTCACACGTCGACATCCTGCAGGCGGAGTCGTACGCCCACCTGGCGACCGTGATGCCGGACGGCACTCCACAGGTCACCCCGGTGTGGGTGGACCACGACGGCCGCGAGGCCGTGTTGTGCAACACGGCCCGCGGTCGACAGAAGACGCGGAACGTCGAGGCGAACCCGAAGGTCGGAGTGTCCGTGTTGGACCCGGACGACCCGTACCGCTACGTCTCCGTCCGCGGCGAGGCGGAGCTGATCGACGAGGGGGCAGACGACCACATCGACGAGCTCGCCCGCCAGTACATGGGTGTCGAGGAGTACCCACACCACGGCGAAGAGTCCGGTGCGCGCGTGATCGTCAGGATTCCGGCGGACCGGGTGGCGACGAGCGGGTGAAGAGGGGCGGTGCGCGGGTCGGTCCTCGCCGAACACTGTACCCTTGTGGTCGATACACGACGGTAGAGGAGACGACACGTGACCACAGAGACCCGAGACGGAGACACCGACGACACCCGCAGCGGACGCCGTGCGGAGACGGCCCGTACACTCGCCCGCGGCGGGATAGAGGGTGTCCAGGTGATTCGTCTCGACCGGGCGAGAGAGGTGTCGACCGAGGAACGGCCGAACTTCGTCGAGGAGCTGCGTCGGCGCGACCGCGACTCCGTCCGAGCGCTCGCGCGGGAACTCGGACGCGACAGAGCCCAGGTGAGTCGTGATCTCGCGTCGCTCGCCGAACGCGCAGTCGTGACGTACGACGCCGACGGGCGTCGAAGCGGCCTCGGCTCACACGGGAACACCTCGTCGTCGAGCCGATCGTGTGAGTCTGGGTGGGTGACGACGGTGGGCTCACCCCCGACGCGGCGTGTGGACCCCGGGTACTCGGAGCGTATCAGTACCGTTTTTTACCCTCCGAGCGGGAATCGGTGACAGCGTGAAGGGACAGGAGTGGTACCAGGACGACTCTGTCGCCCAGGCGTACGAGGACAAGCGGTTCTCCGGCGGCGGGCGACTGATCGACCGCCGCGAGAAGCGTGCCGTGTTGGACGCCGTCGGGCCGGTCGAGGGTCGTCGGATTCTAGAGATCGCCTGTGGCACCGGCCGGTTCACCGTGATGCTGGCCGAACGAGGCGCGGACGTGACCGGGTTGGACATCTCCGACGCGATGCTCACACAGGGCAGACAGAAGGCACGCCGGGCGGGCGTGGCAGACCGGATCGAGTTTCTCCGCGGGGACGCCGGCCGGCTCCCGTTCCCGGACGACTACTTCGACGCGGTCGTGGCGATGCGTTTCTTCCACCTCGCGGACGACCCCGCAGGCTACCTCCGAGAGCTCGCGCGGGTCGCCGAGGAGACGGTGTTCTTCGACACGTTCGTCGGCAGTTCGCTGCGGGTGTTGTACAACTGGGCGCTCCCGATGGGGTCGCGGCTCTACTCCGAAGAGGAGGTCCGCGGGCTGGTCGCGGAGGCGGACCTGGAGCTGCGTTCTGCCGCACACGACTTCGTGTTCCCGTACGGCTTCTACAGGAAGCTCCCCAACGGGGTGGCGGCGCCGTTCCGGTCGGTCGACACCTCCGTCGGGGAGACGAACGTCGGCGACCACCTCGCGTCCGTCTCCTACTGGACGGTCGAGGTGTAGCTACAGGTCCTCCTCGATGATCTCGCCGACGGCGAAGTTCGACTTCACCTCGGTGATCTCGATCTTCACCCGTTCGCCGACCTCGGCACCCGGGACGATGATGACGTACCCCCGCTCGACGCGGGCGATCCCGTCGCCCTGCTTGCCGAGGTCCTCCACCTCGACGTACCGGATCTCCCCCTGGTCGACCGGGGGCTGTGGACCGTCGTCCGTCGACTCGCCTCCGTCGTCGGTGTCGTCCGACTCGGAGCGTTCGATCAGAGCCACGCGGTGGGTCTCGCCGGGCTGGACGCTCCCGGTCTCGACCTCGCGGCGTGGTACCTCGACGACGTAGCTGTCGCCGTTTGTCTCGATCTCGGCGCTGAACAGACAGATGAGTTCGTCGGAGATTTCCACGCGAGTAGACCTCCGGCAGCGACGTTGTCCGGGCGGCGTCATATAGTTACCGACGGGAGCAGTTCTCACTCCTCCGACGGCACCGGGTCCACTCCGGCGCCGACGCTCACTCTCCCGACGGCACCGGGCCCGCTCCGGCCCCGACGCTCACTCTCCCGACGGCACCGGGTCCACTCCGGCGCCGACGCTCACTCTCCCGACGGCACCGGGCCCGCTCCGGCCCCGACGCTCACTCTCCCGACGGCACCGGGCCCGCTCCGGCCCCGACGCTCACTCTCCCGACGGCACCGGAACACTGTCCGCGACGCTCTCGATCACGTCCCCCGGTCCGACTCCCTCAATCTCCGCGTCGGCCGTCAACACGAGCCGGTGGGTGAACACCGGCCGGAGCATCCGTTTCACGTCGTCCGGGACGACGTACTCCCGGCCCTGGACCGCCGCGAACGCCCGCGCCACCTCGAACAGGTGTTGGATCCCCCGCGGTGACACCCCCACGTCCACGCGCCGATCCTCGCGGGTCGCCCGCCCCAGGTCCACGACGTAGTCCCGAACGGGCTCGCTCACCCGGACGCGCTCCGGCACCTGCCGCAGCGCCGTCACCTGCTCGTCGTCCGTCACGCGCGACACCGTCGGGATCGACGCCGAGCGGTCGGCCCGGCGGTCCAGCAGCTCCCGCTCGCCGTCCCGGTCCGGGTAGCCGATGGCCGTCTTCACGGTGAACCGGTCCCGCTGCGCCTCCGGCAGCCCGAAGGTGCCCTCCTGGTCTACCGGGTTCTGGGTCGCGATCACGAAGAACGGCTCCGGCAACGGGTGGGTCTCCCCGTCGACCGACACCTGGCTCTCCCCCATCGCCTCCAACAACGCCGCCTGCGTCTTCGGCGGCGCGCGGTTGATCTCGTCGGCTAAGACGATGTTGGCGAAGATGGGCCCGGGAGCGAAGTCGAACCCCCCGGTGGCCTCGTCGTACACGTTCGACCCGGTGATGTCCCCCGGCAACAGATCCGGGGTGAACTGGATGCGTTTGAACGACAGCCCGAGCGCACCCGCGAGGCTGCGCGCCGTCAGCGTCTTTCCGGTGCCGGGGACGTCCTCCAACAGAACGTGCCCGCCCGCGACCACGCCCGTCAACACCGTCGCCAGGAACCGCCGCCGTGCGATCACCGCACCGCCCACCTCGTCTAACACGCTCCCGGCGACCCGCGAGGCCTCTTGTGGATTCACGTTCCTCTCGGCACACCCTCACCTCTTCAAGCTTGGGCCACCCCCGATCGGCGCGAATCTCGCCCGAGTCACGACGGCTGTCGAACCACTCGACGTTCCGTAACGTTAATCGGTGCTCCTGCGGACGACCCAGTATGTCGACAGAGCACGAGTCGGTCGATCCAGTCGGGGACGAGGTGGTCGCCAACCTCGCCCGAACGGCACTGTTCGCCGCGCTGATGGGCGGGTTCGCGTACGTCTCCTTCCCGAACCCGTTGGCTCCCGGGATCCCGGTCACGCTCCAGGTGCTCGGCGTGTTCCTCGCCGGGATCATGCTCGGGCCGCTGTGGGGTGGGTTCTCGCTCTCCGTCTACCTCCTGGCGGGCGTGGTCGGCGTTCCGGTGTTCGCGGGCGGCTCCGCCGGACTCGGCGCGTTGCTGGGTCCGACCGGGGGGTACCTCCTGGCGTACCCGTTCGCGGCCGCCGCCGTCGGTGCCGTCGTCCACCGCGGCCCGCGGCTGCGTGACTTCCGGCGTGCGTCCACGACGACACTCGTCGCCGGGATGCTGGCGGCGACCGCGGTCGTCTACGGGGGCGGCGTCGCCGGGCTGATGCTGTTCGGCGACTACGGGCTCGCGGGCGCTTTCTCCGCCGGCGTCGTCGCCTTCCTGCCGATGGAGGCCGTCAAGATCGTCGCCGCCGTCGGGATCGTCCGCAGCGACACCATCGCGGCCGCCTGAGCCGTGTTGCGCGCCGACGGCGTCGTGTTCGGCTACGACGGCGGCTCCCTGTTGGCGCCGCCGGACGGTGATCGAGACGGCGACACCGAGCCCGTCTTGGACGGGCTGTCGTTGTCCGTCCCGGACGGACAGTTCCGGCTGCTGGCCGGGCCGAACGGCTCCGGGAAGTCTACTCTCGTCCGACTGTTCGTCGGGCTGGAGACGCCGGACGCCGGCCGCGTCGTCGTCGACGGCCACGACCCGACAGAGGAGCCGACGGCCGTCCGGACGGCCGTCGGTGTCGTGTTCCAGAACCCCCGCGACCAACTCGTCGCCGCCACCGTCGGTGCCGACGTGGCGTTCGGCCCGGAGAATCTCGGCCTCACCCCCGAGGCGGTCGACGCCCGCGTGACGACGGCGCTGGAGACGGTCGGGATGACCGACCGCCGCACGGAACGGGTGACGGAGCTCTCGGGCGGCGAGCGCGCCCGGGTGGCGCTCGCCGGCGTCCTGGCGATGGAGCCGGACCACCTGATCTTAGACGAGCCGTTCGTCGGGCTGGACGCCCCCGCACGCGAGGCCGTGCTGGGACACGTCCGCGACCTCGCAGCCACGGAGACGACCGTCGTCGTCGTCACCCACGAGCTCCGTGGACTGCTCTCGGCCGTCGACTGTGTCACCGTTCTCGCGGACGGGCGTGTCGCCGCGTCCGGCCCACCCGCCGCCGTCCGCGACCGACTGCCCGAGCTGGGAGTCGCCGTTCCAGAGCCGTGAGTCGGCTGGACCCCCGGACGAAGCTGGCACTCCAGGCCGGGTTCGCGGCGGCCGTCTTCGCTCACACCACGCCACGGGGACTGGCGACCGCGACCGTGCTCGTCGCCGTCGCCGTCTTCTCGGTCGGCGTGTCGCCGGTCGCGCTCCTGCGGCCGTACGTCTTCCTCACCCCGTTCCTGGTCGTCGGGCCGGCGTTCGCGGCCGCCCGACTGGGCGAGCCGTGGCTCGTCCCCGGGGACGCCGTCGGGCCGGCGTTGGCGAGCTACCGCACCCTCCTCTTGCTCGCGGTCGGCGCGCTGTACGTCCGGACGACCCCCGTCCGGGAGTCGGAGGCGGCCGTCCAACGGCTCGTCCCCGGCCGTGCCGGACGGCTCCTGGGGGTCGCGCTCGGGCTCGTGTTCCGGTTTCTCCCGTTGATCCGCCGGGAGCTTCGGGCCACCCGGGCGGCGATGCGGCTGCGACTCGGCGCCGAACGCCCCCTGGCCGACCGGATGCGGCTGCTCACGGCGACGAGTCTCGTCCGGACGCTCCGCCGGGCCGACCGGCTGGCCGACGCGCTCCGAGTGCGGTGTCTCGCCTGGAACCCGACGCTCCCCAGGCTCCGATTCGGTCCGGCCGACGCCGTCGGGCTCGGGGTCGCGGCCGGGTTGGTTGCGCTGGCGGTGCTCCCGGCTACAGGAGGTTGAGCTCCAGCAACACCAACGCCGCCAGCCCGACGGCCGGCAGCGTCACCGCCACCCAGACGACTGTGCTCCAGTCGCGGATCGTCGCGCCGTCCAACGGGCCGAACGGCAGCATGTTGAACGCCGCCAGCGCGAGGTTGACCGCCAGCCCCCACTGACCGATCTGTCTGAGGATCGTCACGTCGGCGGCGCCGCCGCCGATCCACAGCCCACAGAACAACGCCGCCAGCCCGAGGTTGACGACCGGACCGGCCAGCGCGATCAGGCCGTGCTCCCGGCGGGTGATCCGGCCGCTGTGGTGGACCGCACCCGGAGCCGCGAACAGGAACCCCGCGAGCGCGGACACGACCGCCAGGAACAGCATCCCGTAGTCCGCCCGGAAGGCGGCCCGTTGGCCGAACCGGACGGCGACGACCTTGTGGCCGAGTTCGTGCAACAGGAAACCGACTCCCGCCGTCAGCGCCGATAGGGTCGTAATCTCGACGAGCGGACCGATCCGGCCGGCCCGGAGCGTCTCCGCGACCAGCCGTCCGCCGCCGTAGAAGAACACGCCGAATGCGACACTCAGGGCGATCCAGGCGACCGCCAGGTCGGCGAGTTCCCGCCGAGAGAACTGGACGGCCGCGGCCGTCCGCCCGCTCACGCCACCGCCCCCCACAACAGTTCGGCGCTGTTTCGCGCCCCGCGGACCATCAGCTCCGCCACGCCGGCGTCCAACGACGCCGAGAACGCCGGCAGAACGTACGCCGCGAACAGCACGCTGGCGATCACGCTGCCGACGTTCGTCATGGCGACGACGACGATCAGCCGGAACAACGGGACGTCCAACATGTCGGCGACGATCTCCCGGAGCGGTCGCGTCTCGTCGGACAACAGTTCGTTCAGCGTGCCGACGTCGGAGACGTTGACGGTGAGGTGGCGCAGTTCCACGTAGCCCGTGAACCACCCGGGTGCGAGCAACGGGTTGACCGAGGTCATCCAGGCGACGAGCCCGCCGACGCCCGCCGACCGCCACCGCGCGCCCGCCAGCTTCGCCAGCCCGGCCGCGAACACGCCGTTGATGAGGAACCACGCCGCGAACAGCCGCAACAGCTCCGTGTTCCGGACGCCCGCCATCGCGAGCAGGACGAAGAAGCCGACGAAGGCGGCGGTGATCCCGAAGCCGATCAGCTTCCCCCACGGCACGCCACCGGAGTCGGCCTCGCCGACGAGCGACTCCATCGCCGGCAGCCCGCTCGGGTCTTCGAGGTACGACTCCACGCCGGCGCGGTGACCCGCACCCACGACCGCGACCACGTCGTAGCCCGCCTCCCGGAGGTCGACGAGGTTGTGCGCGATGTAGGCGTCGCGTTCGTCGATCAACGCCTCCGCGCCGCCCGGCGAGAACGCGCGGAACTCCTCCATCATCGCCGACACCACGTCGCCGTCCGTCAGCTCCGCGGGGTCGAACTCCTCGAGCTCCTCGTCGGCCTCCTCTGCGAGTCCGACGCCGAGCGCGTCGACGAGGACACCCGCGAGCGTTCCGACGGCGACGCCGGCGGTGATCCCGAGCGACAGCGAGCCGACCGCCGTCACCGGGAAGCCGCCGAGCGTGCCGGTCACCAACTCGACACCGACGCCGGAGACGGCGACGAACACGGCCGCGCCGGCGCCGATCAGCCCGCCCGCGAGCAGGTCGTCCGAGGAACGTACCCCGGGGAGCGCGTCGCCGAACGCCGAGACGAGTTCGACCCCGAGGTAGCCGGCGACGCCGGCCGCGAGCGCGGCGGTCGCCGCCACGCCGAGCACGCCGGCGCCGATCCCGAGGCTACCGCCGAACACACCGATCAGCGGGCCCAGGAACAGCCCGGCGGCCAGCCCGAACGTCACGCCAGCGATCCGGGGGTCGGTCACCCCGAAGGCGAGCCCGCCGAGCATCCGGAACTTGGCGACGAGCCCGAGCCGCGCCCAGAACCGTTGGATCGTCGTGTCGATCTCTCGGTCGACCAGGGCGACCCCGACGCCGAGTTCCTCTGCGGTCTCGATCGCCGCGAGCTGTTCTGCCCCGGGCTCGATGTCGAACCGGTCGCCCATCCGGCTCTGGACGTACGACAGCATCCAGTAGGCCAGAAACTGGAACACGGTGTTGCCGCCCAGCAGGTCCCCCGGCTCCAAGTCGTCGGGGGTCCCGCCGCGCATCTGTCGGTACCGCCCCTCGTCGAGCTCCACCGCGACGATGTCGGGGCGTTCCTCCGCCAGAGTGTCTTCGACCTCCGTGACGGACTCCTGGGAGACGTGTGCGGTGCCGACGACCGTCACGTCGCCCTCGCCGGCCGGGTTCGACGGCGCCGGGGCAGCCGCCGTGTCGTCCGGCGTCGGCGTGTCTTCGAGTGACCCGTCGCTCATCGCTCCCGTCTACCTCGTGGCGGGGTTTACCCTTGTCGGAGTCTGGAGGAAACGACCAGTGCGGCAACCATTTACCTCGGTAGGGGACCAATCGCGTGTCGTGACAGACAGCGGGAACTCGGATCTGGGCAACTTCGAACAGTTCGCGGGCGACGACGAGGGACCGCGAGACGGCGACGAGCCCGCCGGTGACGGCGACGACACCGAGCGCGACGGGCACGACGGAGGGGGCGGGCGTGACACGCCGTCGACCGCCGACGGCGGGGTGACGGAGGCGGACGACGACCAGTTCGGGGAGTACGACGGCGTGGAGCCGACGGGCGGGCAGTCCGCAGACGCCGTCGGCTCCGTCGTCGTCTCCGGTGGACTCCGGGTGACGGAGGACGGCGAAGACACCACGCTGCGGGCGTTCGTGGAGGCGGGCAACCGGGAGTCCGTCCGACTGGGGCGGTACCTGATCGTGCCGTACCCGGACGACGAAGAGCTGTTCGCTCGCATCACCGGGCTGGAGTACGCCCAAGAGTTCCAGACGGACGACGCTACCCAGCTGACCACCCGCCGGCGGCTCACCGACGGCGACGCCTTCGACGAGCGCGACTACAAGTTCCTCGCGGAGTTGGAGCCCGGCGCGGTGTTGTTCCCGGAAGACGGCGGGCTCTCCCGGCGGATGGTCGACCGGGTTCCCAAGCCCGGCGCGACCGTCCGGGAGGCGACGGACGCAGACCAGATCAAGACCGGCTTGGACATCCCGACGGAGGGGGTGTTCCTCGGACACCTCTCCGTCGGCGGCGAGAAGGTGAAGACGGCGACACGGCCACCGACGGTGGACTACCGACTGGACGACGCCGACGAGGCCGGCGACCCGCTCGTGTTCCGGCACACGCTCGTGGCCGGCGGCACGGGGTCGGGCAAGACCCACGCCGCGAAGAACGTCCTCAGACAGTACGTCGGGCGGCGCTACGAGATGGACGACGGTCGGGACGCCCAGACTGCGGTCGTCGTGTTCGACCCGCAAGACGAGTACGCCCAGCTCCACGACGACAACCCGGCCGTCGGCGACGACTGGGCTCGCCGGCTCGACCGAGAGGACATCGCCTACGGTGGCCACGACGACACGCTCGCGCTCGTCCCGCAGGAGGCGGGCGTCTCCTACTCCGGCGACGCTCACCGCGCCGAACAGGTGCCGTTCACGATCCCTTTCTCCGTCGTCGACGAGTACGACATGCCGTGGCTGATCGCCGGCGCCTCGCTCAACGACAACCAGTACGGCGCGCTCCGGCACCTGCTCGACCGGTTCTTCCGCAACTACGACGACGGCACCTACGAGGAGTTCCTCCGGTTCCTGGACGACCCCGCGCTGCGCGAGGAGCTCGACGAGCGAGGCCGAGTCCACGAGGCGACGTTCGACGCCGTGACGCGCCGGGTCCGATCGGTCCCGCGAGGGATCTTCGACCAGGACGCCCGTCCGATCACGGAGCTGGACACGGAGCTCGTCCGCCCGGGCGGCGTGACGGTCGTGCCGACGTACCACCTCTCCACCTCGCGAGCGAAGGAGACGTTCGTGCTCGCAGTGGCGACGCTGCTCGTCGACGACAAACTGTCGAACGACCCCGGGAGCGACCGGATCGCCGAGACCCCGCTCGTGCTCGGGATGGACGAGGCCCACAACTTCCTCACGGACGCCGAGACGGTCCAGGCCCGGAAGGTGATCCAGACGTTCACGGAGGCCGCCAAACAGGGCCGCAAGGAACGACTCGGGCTGTTTCTCGTCACCCAAGACCCACAGGACATCGCCGACTCCGTGTTCAAACAGGTGAACACCCGACTCGTGCTCAACCTCGGCGACGAGGACGCCATCGACAGCGTCAACGTCCCGCCGTCGCTCGCGTCGAAGGTGCCGTACATGGAGACCGGGCAGATGGTGGTGTACAGTCCGGACAACTCCGAGCCGGTGGAACTGACCGGGCTCCCGGTGTGTGTCGTCCGCCACGGGGACTGACCTGCGACTCGACCCGCGACACGTGTCGTCCGGCACGGGAGCGGCTCACCTCTCGGGGTCGACGGTGTGGTTTTGTCACCTCGGCGCGTACCGACGAGCGTGACGGACAGCGTCCTCGTGGGATTCGACGGCAGTGAACGGGCCGTGGCGGCACTGGAGTTCGCCGCAACGGAGTGGCCAGACGCCGTCTTCAGACTGTTGTACGTCGTCGACCCGACGCGCGGGGGCTACGCGCCCACGTCGACCGTCCCCAGCGCGGCCGAGGAGTGGTACGAGGAGGCCCGCACCGACGCCGAGGCGACGCTCGCGGACGGCGTCGACCGCGTCCGAGACGGCGTGACCGGCCGGATCGAGACGGAGACGGCCGTGGGGAAGCCCGCCGCGACGATCGTCGAGCACGCCGGAGCGGCCGACGTGGACCACGTCGTCGTCGGCAGCCACGGCCGGACCGGTGTCTCTCGACTCGTTCTCGGCAGCGAGGCCGAACGCGTGGTGCGGCGCTCGCCCGT
The DNA here is from genome assembly GCF_041361465.1 of Halobaculum sp. MBLA0143. Classification (NCBI taxonomy): domain Archaea; kingdom Methanobacteriati; phylum Methanobacteriota; class Halobacteria; order Halobacteriales; family Haloferacaceae; genus Halonovum; species Halonovum salinarum. Next base: position 966,897 of record NZ_JBGKAC010000001.1, on the reverse strand, counting down.
CCCCGTCACCGTCGTCCGGTAGTCCCGTCCGTACCCAGCCGGCAGACGGAGCGTCGTCGGCGGACGGTCTCAGAAGATGTTGGCCTGGCGGTAGACGGAGATTCCCTCGTCGGTGATGTCGTACGGCTTCGTCTCCCGGGAGTGGTTGGCGTCGCGGATCTTCTGGATCTCGACGGCCAGCCGCGTCTCCTGGAAGTCGTTCGGCCGGACGTACTGGAGGACGAACACCGCGTCGACGAGGTACTCCACGAGCCCGTGACGGGACTGGTAGGGGTTGTCCGCGTTCGCCTCGGAGGTCAGCATCGTCGTCACCCCCGCCCGCTTGAGCGAGCGAGCGAAGTCGAACACCTCCGAGCGCCGCTTCGCCGGGTGGTCGTACATCATCTCCAACAACGACACGGAGTCCAAGACGAGCCGGTCTGCGCCGAAGTCGTTGACGAGCCGGGAGATGTCACCCCGGATGGAGTCCAAGCTGTTGGCCATCTCGATCGGGTCCATCGCAACCACGGTCAGCTTGTTGTCGACGACGTACTCCTCGAACGGCCACCCCTTCTCTTCTGCCGTCGAGATGATCGCGTCTTCTGTCTCCTCTAAGGTGATGTACACGCCGTTGCCGCCCTCCTCCATCGCCCGCTGGAGGAACTGGAGCCCGAAGGTGGTCTTCCCCGTCCCGGCGCTGCCGATGACGGTCATGAGCGACCGCACGGGAACCCCACCGAGGATCATGTCGTCTAACCCATCGATCCCGACGTCGAGCCGGTCGATGTCCGACTCGAAGTCCTCCTCGTCGAACTCCGACTCCCCGCCGCCGCCGACCGCGCCGCCCATCGCCGCGCCGAACCCCTCGCCGAACGGGTCGTCACCGTCACCGGCCGACGGCTGTGCCCCGCCGAACGGGTCCGTGCCGCCGGCGCCGCTCCCGTCGCCTCCGCCGCCGAGCGACCCGCCGTCGTCGCCGGCTCGGACGCCGCCGAACGGATCCGCGCTACCCCCGCCACCCTCGGACAACTCGCTGGGCCCGTCGCCGTTCGCGTCGCTCTCGCTGCCGCCCTGGACCCCGTCGAACGGATCGCCGTTCGCGCCGTTGCCGGTGTCACCCCGAGCGCCGCCCAACGGATCGGCGTTCGTGTCGTCGCTGCTGTCGTCCCGAGTCCCACCGAATGGGTCTCCGTTCGCGTCGTTTCCGCTGTCACCCTGGACGCCGCCGAACGGGTCGTCGTCGGTGTCGCCGTCTGCGTCGTTCGTGCCACCGAGCGGATCGTCGTCTGTGTCGTCGATTTCGGTACCGTACGGTCCACCGTCCACGTCGTCAGTGCCGTCGCCGCTCGCCCCACCGAACGGGTCCTCTCCGGGGTCGCCACCGTCACCGGCGTCACCGAACGAACCGTCCTCGTCCGACTCGTCGCCGAACGAGTCCGGGTCGCCGCCTGCGTCGCCGCCGTCTGGGTCGTCGGACGGGTCCCCGTCGAACGGTTCGTCGTCGACCGACGCGTCCGTCTCCGGCTCGTCCGTCGAGTCCGTCTCCTCGTCGTCGCCGTCGTCCCGCAGCGCCTTCTCGAACCAGTCGTCGTCGCCCGTCTCGCTCACGACCCGATCACCCGAGAGAGAACCGCTACGGCGCCGGCCGTGCCGCTCATACAGTAGACGAAGTCGGCCACCGGGTATGAATCTTCGGTCGGTCCGGGTCAGCCGTACAGCGAGACGAGGGCTCGCACTACCTCGGGTCGGCCGACGTAGTCGCGGATAGACTCGTACCGTTCCCGCTGCGGATCGTCAGACGAACAGCCGACAGCCGCCTCCACGTCGTTCTCGAACGCGACGAGCGAGAACTCGGCGCCGTCTTCGGTGTTCACGTCTGCGAGTGTCGCCGCTCCGAGCCAGAGGTCACCGACTTCCTCGTGACACTCGCGCTCTCGCCACTCCATCGAGCCGTCGAACTGTTCGTCGAGGCTCGCCTGAACGTCTGCGACAGTCGCGTCGGACGAGTCTGTGTCGAGATCCAGCACGAGCGTCACCTCGAACTGTCCGGTCACGATCTTCTCGGCGGAGTACGCGAACACGTCGTACAGTCCGGCGTCCCCACCCTCCGACTTGACGAAGTAGTCCTGATCGTTCCGTCTGAAGTCCCGCAGCGCCCGTTCCTGTTGTCCGAAACTGATCTCCTGCCCCTCTTCGTCTTCGGCTACGAACTTCATAACCTCTGGGTCGACGTTGCACCTCTCGAACGTCTTCTGCATGAAATAGGCGTCGTTGCGCCCCTCGCCGAACGCGACGTGTCCGCTCATAGGCCTCGGAGGTCCAGTTGCAGTTCCTCGACGTACTCGCGTGCCTGTCCGTAGTCGAACTGCTTCGGCGACAGTTCCGTCGTCTGGATCAGCCGAAACTCCTCGCCCAGCCACGTCTCGTGGTCGCCGACCGTCGCGTCGTTGAAGAACTCCCGCAGGAAGTCGACGTTGTGTGTCGTGACGAACAACTGCGCGTCCTCGTCGCGTGCGAACTCGATCAGGAACTCCACGAGTTCCTTCACGTAGCCCGGGTGGAGGTGGTTCTCCGGTTCTTCGAGGAGGATCACGTCCGGGATCTCCTCGTCTGAGAGGACTTGCCAGACGAGCGAAATGATCGTCTTGGTACCTTCCCCGAGGAAGTCGTACGGAATGGCGTACTGCTCGCCGTCTTCGTCGAACACGAGTTCGTCGAAGCTGAACGATTCGAGGTTCGGGAGGATGTCGTGGTCGCGGAGAAAGTCGCGGACGCGGACACGACGCAAATCCGAGTCAGCACTTGGAGACCGATCTGGTGGTCCTGTCGGGTCGACCATCTGAATCGGTACCAGATCTGGCTCCTCGTTGGCGAAACCCTCTCCAGTGGAGGGGTGTCTCGTAGCAACCGTTTCGCTGTCGGCAAGTGATTCGAGTTGACTCGCTAAACCGTGAATCTCCATCCAGACTTCTGGGCTCTCGGAGACAAATTTCCCTGAGAATGTGCTCGTCTCCACCTTGACAACAGAATCTGTCGGGTCGATATCCGACTTCCGAAGGTGTTGCTCGAAGCCGGTAGCAACGCCACTCCGCTCGGTGAGTTCCTGTTGGAAGCTCGGTTGTTCGCCCGTGTCGTCGAGAACGACGCCGTCGCGCACGGCGGCCTCGGAGACGAGTGGGAGCGCCGTATCTGCATCGACACACTCCAGCGAGAGGTGGAGGGTATCGTCCGACCGCTCAACCGCCACACTCGCGGTCGACGCTCCGACCTCGATCAGTCGTCCGACGGCCGGGTCGAACGCCTCCAACGCCGTCGGATCGTGCGCCAACTGAATCGCCTCCAGAATCGAAGTCTTCCCGGTCCCGTTGCGCCCAGTCAGCACGTTCAGCTGTCCGCACTCCAGATCGACCGCAGAGAGGCACTTGAACCCGGAGATCTCGGCGCGCTCGACGTGACCCATCTACCACACGTTGCCGCGCCGCAACGGATAAATCTGGCCTGTCACAACCCGCGTTACCCCGTCGTCTCCACGACGAAGTGATCCGGATCACACTCTTGACGGACGAGCCGCGCGGGCTCGCGGAGCTTCACGACGTAGCCGGTCGGCGACCGTTCGAGTTCGTGCTCGGCGCGCACGCGGCCGAGATTCCCGACGACCTGCGCCGACGGGGGTTTCTGGGCGGCGCCACAGTCGTAGATGGTCAACAGTTCCCCGCCGTCGCGGGCCTCGTACACGATCAGTCGGGCGTGTTGCGGGAGGCGCCACGCCTCGCCGTCGGCGGTCGGGGGATCGGCGTGTGGGAGCTTCAGCGTCACTCGTCGTCGACTTCCGTCGCCAGCCCCGTCTTTCCTTCGACGATCGACAGCGTCTCGGCGAGCTCCTGTTCGTCGGCGGCACCGCCGTACACCCGGCGGAGCAGTTCCGGCAGGCGGTAGCGGTAGCGGCCGCAGGCGACGTGTTCGATCACGCCGGCGCGTCGGAGCGTCCGGTTCCGGGCGTACGCGAACTCCCGGTCGCCGGAGCCGCCGGCGGCGACGTGCGCCTCCACCGGCGTCGCGCGGTAGTTGTTCCGGTAGTGGGTCAGCATCGCCAGCGTCACCTCGTCGAGCGACTCCAACGCGTCGACGAACCCGGAGACGACCGCCGACCGACTCCGGAGCTCCGTCCCGGCCGCGAACGACAGCAGTTCGTCGCCCGTCTCGAAGCCGGACTGCGTGGCCGCCGCGGCGGGGTCCGTGTCCCCGGGCTCCGGCAGCGACGACACCGGTCGACGAGGCTCCGACCCCAACCCCGCGCCGACCGCGTCCGTCGCCGAGCCGCCGTCGCTGGCCGCCGGCGTGGCCGCGTCGTCGCTGGCGTCGCCGACCGTCTCCACGCTCTCGGGGGAGTCGCCCGCCGCCGTCTCGACTGTTCCGGCTGTCTCGTCGCTCACCTCTGTGCCGGCGCTCCCGTCGCCCGCACCGTCGCCTGTGTCGCCACCGGCGGCTCCGTCAGCGTCGTCTGCGTTGCTGCCGCCAGCCCCGTCAGCGTCGTCTCCGTCGCCGCCACCGGCTCCGTCGTCACCACTCGCTCCAGTGAACTGGTCCAACTGCGCCTTCGCGGGGTTGCCGCCGTCGCCGCCGCGGTAGGAGGCGCCCGTCTTCTGGAGGAGCGCCTGGGCGAACGTGTCGGCCATGTCGGACATGTCGCGGGCCTCCTCCAGTTCTCGCTCCAGTTGGGTGATCTGCTGGCGTTTCTCGTCTAACTCCTGGCGCAGGTCCGCCAGCTCGGACTCCCGGCGTTCCTGTTCGTCCGTGATCCCCTGGAGCTCCGAGACCAGGTCGCCCGACACGTCTTTCAGATCCGGGCGCTCGAAGTCGTCCAGCCCGGGGGTCGCGCCGGCGTCGAACGTCTGCTTGCGGTGGAACTGGACCCGACGGATCGACTCCGCCCAGTCGGTCATCAGGAACGCCTCGCCGTCGTCCACCTCCTCGATGGCGTCGCCGTACTCGCTGCCGAGAATGCGCTTGACGACTTTGGTGTCGTTGTCCCAGGTGAGGCGGTGCCAGCAGAGCCAGTCACACTGGGTGATGAAGTCCTTCTTGACGTCCGCCGGCCGTTGGCTGATCCCGACGATCCCGAGGCCGTGTTTCCGGCCACGCTTGCCGATCTTGATGAGTGTCCGGCCGGTGTCGTCCAGTCCCGCTCCCTCCGGGACGTACTCGTGACACTCCTCTACCAGCATCAGAAACGGCTTCTTCAGCTTCTTCTCTTTGGCGAACAGGTGTCTGGCCGTCTCCCGAACGAGCGTGTTGGCCACGTCCTCGTCCAGGAACCCCGACACGTCGAGGATGATCGGGACGTTCTGTTCCAAGGCGAGTCCGGCCAGCTTCTCGGCGTGTTCGTCCGATACCTGGATGTCACACTCCTCGTCGGCGCCGGCGTGGAGGATCTCGTACTCCTCTTTCAGCCCGTAGTACTCCCCGTCGCTGTCCACGATCAACACCGGGAAGTTGTTGTCCAGCAGGTTCTCGATCACCACCGACGCAGTGTTACTCTTGCCCGAGCCGGACTTGCCGGTGATGAACCCGCGGCCGGTGAGAATCTCGACGACCGGCAACGAGATCGGTGTCCCCGGCTTCAGGTCCGACGCGCCACCCGGGCCGGCGCTCACGTCCGCGACGGTGATGGTCTCCGTCTGCTCGCTCATCGACCGAAGGTGGGCCGCCCGCCGGCATAAGTCCCCGCGCCGGCGTCTGACGCGCGTCACGCGATTCGTCCGCCTCGGTAACGCCGGTGCCGCCGACGCCGACGACGGTGTCGACCACGGGCCGTGCGTCCCCATCGTGGACGCTGCCGGACTCGATCCGAGTCGTGCTCTCGATCGGGCCGGCGCCGACCTCGGCCGCCAGCGACGTGTCGACGGACGACCGCGTCGTCCCCGTGTCGGAGTTGGCGTACACTCGGGTCGAGCCCTGGGTGTCGGCGACGACCACGCTCTCGACGTAGCCGACGACCGGGCGGTCCTCTCGTTCCGTCCGGATCGGCCGGGGCGTACAGTCGGGGGTGTCGTCGTCCAACGTCGTCGACAGCTCCGCGACCGTCTCGTCGTCGACCGTCCCGCCGACCCGTTCGACGGCCAGCCGGACGACGTGTGGCGTGGGTGACACCCCGGCCGCGGCGTACAGCCCGACCATATAGTCAATCGTCCGACACGATCCACGCCGAATTCGGATCGAGTCCCGACGGCGATCCAGCCGGAGTCTACTGCACATTTATTCTGGATAGTTATATCTACAAACTTTGTCGGCGGCGACCGGACTGCATGTCAGACGACACGAGACACGACGGACTGCGGACGGTACTGGTCACGACGCTCCTCGTCGGTGCTGCGGTCGCGGGCGTCGGCGCGGGGGTGTCGGCGCCCGCGGCGGCCGCCAGCACAGGGGTACCGGCGCCCGCGGCGGCCGGCAACACGGCGGCGTCACCGACGGCGTCGATCGACGTGCGGCCCGTCACTCCGTTCGCCGGGCGGCGGGCGGTCCTGATCGGGAACGCGACCGGCCTCACGGACGCGGCGTACGACTGGCGCGTCGAGACGCCGACCCGAGGGACGGTGCGGCTGGACGGGCGTCGGCCGCGGTTCCGTTTCCGGGCGGCCGGGACGTACGCGCTCCAGTTGACCGTGACCGGCGACGACAGGGGGACGGCACGGGAGACCACGACGGTCGAACTCCGGCGGACGACCGTCCGGCTGCGGGGAACCGACGGCCCGCCGGGCGACGCGACGCTCGTCTTGGACGGCGACGGTGCCGTCGGCTCCGGGGTGTACGCCGTCACAGACGGCTCGGTCGGCGTCGTCTTGCGGAACAACACCTCCTACGTGGCCACTGCGCTCCAGGACCGCGACCGGTCGACGCCGCTCACGCCGGACCCCGGTCCGGCCGATGGGCTCGCCGACTTCGCCGTCCTCGGCCGTGTCGCCGCCGGCGAGACGGTGACGCTCCGGCTGCCGACGGCTGCGCCGACGACCGTCCGGGTCGTGGACGCCGACGGCGGCCCGGTGACGCTCCGTCGGGCGAACACGCCCGGAGACGCCTCGCTGTCGCTCCGGCACGACCCGGTAGGGCTGCCGGCCGGCGGTTTCCGCGGTTTCGAGACGAACGCGACCGGCGTCGTCACGCTGTCCGGCCGACCGCCGGAGCTGACCGGCAACGTGACCGTGACGGTCGTCCCGCTGGCCGATCGTTTCGCCCGGACGGGTCGACGGCTCCGACGGCGGCTCGCCGTCGACGGGCCGGCACGGACGACGTTCGTCCTGAACGACAGCGCCGGGACGGCAGAGACGCGGCTCCCGCAGACGGCGGTCGTCGGGGAGCCCGTCCCGCTGAACGTCACTGTCGGCGACGGCCGTGTCGTCGCCGCCGACTGGTGGCTCCACGGCCCGGACGCCGAAACCCGACGCCGCGCCGGCGCGCAGACGACGTTCGTCCCGCGGGTCGCCGGTCGCTTCCGCGTCACCGTCCGTGCAGAGACGGCGAGCGGCGAGACCAGACTCGCCCGCGCCGACCTCCGGGTGGCGCGGCGGACGACGGTCGCCGGCCGAGTGGTCCGCCCGGACGGCGGAGCGCTGGCGGACGCGGTCGTCCGACTGTACCGGGCCGGCGTGGGTCGCTCGGCGGCGGCGGTCCGGAACGGTACCGGCGTCGCTCGCGGCCCGTCGACGGCGGTCGTCACCCGGACGGACGAGAACGGCCGGTTCGAGGCCGTGCTGGCCGCCGGCCGAGAGTACCGGACGGTCGTCGTCCAGACGCCCGTCGGCGACCCACCCGTCGACGGCGTCCCGGACGTGGCCGTCCTCGGACGCTTCACCGCCGGCGTCGACGCACCCGGCGGCCAACTGCCCGCGCCGCGCCGGCTGACGGTCGCCGTCGAGACGGCAGACGGCGACCGCCTCTCGGCCGGTCTACTCGGCGACGCCGACGGCGAGACCGTCGCGGTCGCGGTCGGTCACGCCCCGGACGGCGCCGGAACGACACTGGTCGGGTGGCTCCCCGGTCTCGGCCCGGGCGACGGTGAAGATGGGGACGGAGACGGCGGCAGTGGCGACGACGACACCCGCCCGGTCGTGGAGGTCGCCGGTGCGGCGACGGTCGTCGCCGACGCCCGGACGGGCTGGCTGGTCCCGACGGCGCGGACGAACGTCACAGCGACGGCCGAGACCGCCCGGCTGACGCTCCGCGTGACGGACACGACGGCGCCGGTCGCCGGGCTCGACGGCCCGGCGCGGGCGACCGTCGGCGACTCCGTCGACTTCGACGCGACCGAGTCGCGCGACCGTTTCGGGATCGCCGGCTACGCCTGGGATCTCGACGGCGACGACGCCTTCGAGACTGCAGGGAACGCGACCCGGACCTGGACGCCCGAGGACGACGGCCGGCGGACCGTCCGGGTCCGGGTCCGTGACCCCGCCGGCAACCGCGCGACAGCGTCGCACACGGTCGTCGTTCGGGAGGAGGCCGGGGACGGCAGCGACGACGGAAGTAGTGGAGACGGCGGCGACGAGAACGACGAGCGTGGCAGTGACGTCGCCGACGACTCGGGCGACGACACTGGTCCAGGCGGTGGCGACGAGAGCGACTCCGACGACTCTGCCGGGAGCGACTCCGACGACTCTGCCGGGGGCGACTCCGACGACGCCGGCCGTGCCGGGCCGGACGACACCACACCGACACCGCGCACGCCGCCGCCGACACCGGTCGCGGCACGGACGACGACGCCTGCGGGCAGCGTGCCGCTGGACGGTCGGGCGACCGGGACGCCGCGGTCGCGCGACACACCGACGAGACCGGTCGGTCCCGACGGCGGCGGCCGTGACGTGTGGCGAGGTCCCGACGGTCGAACGGCGACCGCGACGCCGGCGGCGACTGCGACCCCCCGTGATCCCCCGGAGCCGGCCGAATCGTCGCTGTTCCGACCACTCCCCGGGGTCGTGTCGACGGCGACGCCGGCGGTCACACGGACGGCCCCGCAGACGCCCGCGGGGACCGCACCGTCGGGGCGGACGGCGACCGCCGCGGGCGACCCGCCGCGGTCCGTGCCACCGGAGTCGCAACGAGCGCCACGGACGGCGAGTGGGGAGCGACCGGACGCCGACGCCCCGGCGAGAGCCCAGTCTCCGACGGAGACGGACGCGAACGGTTCGCACCCGTTGGCTGCCGTCGCGTTGCTGGTGGTCGCCGTGGCCGCACTACTCGCCGTCCACCTCCTGCGGTCCACGGGTCGGGAGTCGACGTAGCGTCTCGACCTCCTCCCGGACGGGACGACGACCACGGTCGCCCCGACCCACTCTCCGGACGGGACGACGACCACGGTCGCCCCGACCCACTCTCCGGACGGGACGACGACCACGGTCGCCCCGACCCACTCTCCGGACGGGACGACGACCACGGTCGCCCCGACCCACTCTCCGGACGGGACGACGACCACGGTCGCCCCGACCCACTCTCCGGACGGGACGACGACCACGGTCGCCCCGACCCACTCTCCGGACGGGACGACGACCACGGTCGCCCCGACCCACTCTCCGGACGGGACGACGACCACGGTCGCCCCGACCCACTCTCCGGACGGGACGACGACCACGGTCGCCCCGACCCACTCTCCGGACGGGACGACGACCACAGTCGCCCCGACCCACTCTCCGGACGGGACGACGACCACAGTCGCCCCGACCCACACCTTCACCACCCCTGCCCTCCTCGTGACACCATGTCACACTTCGGCACGGACGCGCTCCCCGACCAGGAGTACACCGTCGACCACCGGCTGTCGGACGCGGACGAGAACGTCCACAGCGTCTGGGACAACGACATCGAGCCGGCGCTGACCGTCTCCCCGGGCGACGTGGTCCAGTTCGACTGCCGGGACGCCGTCGACGGCCAGATCGACCACGACACGACCGCGGCCGAGATTACGGACGTGAGCTTCGATCCGGTCCACCCCCTCACCGGGCCGGTCGCGGTCGAGGGCGCCGATCCCGGGGACGTGTTGGAGGTCCAACTGCTCGACCTCGAACACGAGGGCTGGGGGTTCACGAACTACTTCCCCAGCGAGATGGGGCTGGGGCTGCTGCCGGACGAGTTCGACGAGCCCGGACTCCACGTCTGGGATCTGGAGGGTGACGTGGGTCACTTCGTCGACGGGATCGAGGTGCCGCTGGACCCGTTCCCGGGGGTGATCGGCGTCGCGCCCGCCGCCGACGGCACCCACGACACGCTCCCGCCCCGCTCCGTCGGAGGGAACCTAGACGTGAAGCAGGCGACGGCCGGCTCGACGGTCTACCTCCCGGTGGAAGTGGAGGGGGCGTCGTTCTCGACCGGCGACTGTCACGCCGCCCAAGGCGACGGTGAGGTGTGTGTCACCGGGATCGAGGCGCCGATGACCGTGACCGCGCGTCTCGACGTGCGGTCGGACCTCTCGGTGGAACAGCCGGAGCTGGCGACGACCGGCCCGTTCACCGCGACCGGACGCGACGAGCCGGCGTACGCCACGACCGGTGTCGCCGACGACCTGATGGAGGCGACGCGGTTGGCGATCAGACACGCGATCGACCACCTGGCGACACACCGCGGGCTCTCCCGCGGGGAGGCGTACGTGCTCTGTTCTGCCGCCGTCGACCTGAAGATCAGCCAGGTCGTCGACGCACCCAACTGGACCGTGACCGCGTTCCTGCCGGAGAGTATCTTCCCGGACGACGGCGGAGACGGAGGTGACGACGGCGCGACTGCGAACGGCGACGCAGGCGGCGTCTAGCCGTCCCCCTCGGCGCCGAGCCGTTCTGCGATCTCCGCACCGACGCTCCGGGGGTCCGCTTCGACGAGTTCCAACCGGTCGCCGACGGCGAGTTCGCCGCCCTCAACTACGTCCGCACAGATCCCGCCGCGCCCGTCACCCAACGCTTCCTCGACTCCCGCCTCGTCGGCGACCTCCTCGACGTGAGCACACGGCGGTCGACGGCGGGTGCCGCGGAACGTCACTCCGCCGACTCGGAACGTCGTGTCGAGGAGGTCCGTGGGCTCGGCCCCCGCCAACACGACGTTCCGGCGGTGGCGCCCGTCCGAGAGGTCGATCCCCGTCTGCTCGCGGATCGTCTCGACGGCCGCCCACGACACGAACGTCACCTCGCAGGTGTCGAACGGTGCGTACGTCCCGCTCCCGTCGAAGTACCGGTCGTCGACGATCCCACCCTCCCGACAGGTCACGGTCTCGCGGGGCTCCATCGCCGCACCCCCCTCCGGCGCGGTGAACAGCTGTCTGACAGTCGCGTCCATACCGACCGACCAGGGACCGGGGGAGGGTACATCTTCCGCCGTGGCCAGCCGTCACCGAGTCAGTATTAAGTCTCGATACCCAGAGGTAGACACGAGTGTGAACGAGGACCCCGGCCGGACTGTCCTGTGTGTCACCGGTGTGGCGGCGGCGTCCTGTGGCAGCGACGGCGCGCAGTCGGGCGAGCGACAGGTGCAGACGAGACAAGGCGCCCTGGGGGGCATCGACGCGACGGTCGTCACCGTGACAGACGCGGCGACGGCGGTAGCGCGCCTGCAGGCACAGTCGGGGGTCGACCTCCTGGTGACGGACCAACGGCTGCCCGACGGCACGGGCGTCGACCTGATCGAGCGGGTGGCCGAGCGGTGGTCGAGAACGACGACGGTGTTGGCGACCGCCGACGGGGACGAACGAGTCGCCGCCGACGCCACCGCCGCCGGCGCGGACGCCTACGTCCCGTTGGCGACACCGCTCGGACGCGAGGAGCGGTCGGAGGAACTACGCGACCGAGTGACGGAGCTCCTGTCGGACGACGACGGAGTCGGTCGGTTCGAGCGGACGCTCGAACGGACGACGGACGCCGTCTACGCCGTCGACGAGGACTGGCGAATCGAGTACATCGACGACCAGATGGCACGCCGCGTCGGGCGCGAACCGGCGGAGATCCTGGGCACCGTCTTGTGGGAGGAGTTTCCGAGCGTGTGCGGCACGGAGTTAGAACGGACGTACCGTCGGGCGATGGAGACGGGGGAAGCGACGACCGTCGAGACACGCCTCGGCGAGCCGTACGACTACTGGGTCCGGGCACGGGCGTTCCCGGACGACGACGGGCTGACGGTCATCTCCCGAGAGGTGACGGAGCAACACGAACGGCAACGGGAGTTGGAGCGCGACGAGACGATCCTCCAGAGCCTGGCCGACCCAGTGTTCACCGTCGACGAGACGTTCGAGGTGCAGTACGCCAACCCGGCGGCGGCGACGGCCGTCGGGGCGGCGACCGTCGACGACCTCGTCGGCCGGAGTATAGGGAGTGCCGTCGCCGGCCGGGTGTCGCACGCGGACGCCAGGTCGTTCACCGATATCGTCGGCGACTGTCTCGACGACGAGACGGACGGCGACCGAGAGTGCCAGCTCACCGTCCAGACCGGAGACGGACCACGACACTTCGACACGACCGTCACCGGGCTGGCGGACGCAGACGCCCGGCGGGCGCTGATCGTCGCCCGCGACGTGACGGACCGCGAGACGGCCCGCGGACAGTTGGAGGCCGAGCGGGACGCGCTCCGGGCGCTCCAACGAGTCGTCGCCGACGCGGACGCCTCGACGGGAGAACGGCTCTCGCGGTTGTTGGCCGTCGGCTGTGAGACGCTCGGGCTGGAGGTCGGGCTCGTCTCTCGCGTCGAGGACCGGGAGTACAACGTCGAGGCGGCACACGGCCCGGACGTGGACGTCGCCGCCGGCGACTGCTACGACCTGGAGGAGACGTTCTGTGCCGCGTTGTTCGAGGGCGACGACTCGTTCGCGGCCGAAACCGTCTCCTTCCGGAACGCCCAGGAGGCGGGCTACGACGACCACCCCGCATTCCACGGGGAGCCACTGCGAGCGTACGCCGGCGTCCCGCTGCGAGTGGACGGTGAGCCGTACGGTACGGTGAACTTCGCCGCCCGCCGTCCCCGCGAAGAGCCGTTCGGGGAGGCGGAGAACACGTTCCTGTGGCTGGTCGCAGAGCTCGTCGGGACGGAGCTGTCCCGGCGGGCCAGCCGGCGCGAACTGGAGCGGACGAACAACCGGCTGGCGTCGGTCGTGGAGGCGACACCCTCGCCTGTGGTGGAGACGGATCCGGACGGGGTCGTCCGGCGGTGGAACCAGGCCGCAGAGGAGGTGTTCGGCTGGCCGGCGTCGACAGTGTGTGGCGAGCCCGACCCGACGGTGCCCGGGGAGGGGAGCGCCGCGGCGGAGCGTCGGGCGCGGGCGGCCGACGGCGAACGGATTCGCGGCGAAGAGGGGGTCCGGCTGTGTCGTGACGGGAGTCGGCTGAACGTGCTCGTGTCGGCCGCGCCCGTCACGGACGCCGACGGCGAGGTGGAGGGCGTCCTGACCGTGCTCGAGGACATCGGAGCACAGAAACGGATCGAGTCACAGCTTCGCGCCCTCCAGGAGACCGCCCGCAAACTGACGCTGGCAGAGTCCGTCGAGGAGATCGGCGAGATCACCGTCGAGGCGGCAGAACGGGTGCTCGACCGGTCGGTGACGGGTGTCTGGGAGTACGACGCGAACACGGACGCCTTGGTGCCGCTCGCGGAGACGGAGGCCGCACAGGAGCTGTTCAGTGGGATTCCTCACTTCGAGCGGGGGGAAGGGCTGGCGTGGGAGGCGTTCGACGACGACGAGGTCAAGCTGTACGACGACGTTCAGTCCGTCGAACGGCGGTACAACTCGGACACGCCGATCCGGAGCGAACTGTTGGCGCCGCTGAGCGAGGTGGGGCTGCTCGTCACCGGGTCGACCGAGCGCCGGGAGTTCACGGACGCGGACGTGGACCTGTTCCGCGTGCTGGCGTCGACGGCGGCGGCGGCGATCAAGCGCACCAACCGGGAGACGGAGCTACGCCGACAGAACGAGCGGTTAGACGAGTTCGCCAGCGTCGTCGCCCACGACCTCCGGAACCCGCTCGCGGTCGCGGACGGGTTCTTGGAGGTGGCAATCGAGACGGGAGAGACGGACCAGCTCTCCCGGGTGGCCGACGCCCACGACCGGATCGACCAGCTGATCGACGACCTGTTGACGCTCGCCCGCGGCGAGCCGACGGTCGAAGACGGCCAACGAGTCGACCTCGCCGGCGTCGCCCGAGAGGCGTGGGGCTACGTCGACACCGGAGAGGCGACACTGACTGTCGACCCGGAGCTGGGGAGCGTCTCGGGCGACCGGAGTCGGCTGTCACAGCTGTTCGAGAACCTGTTTCGGAACGCCGCCGACCACGCTGGGCCGGCGGCGGCGGTGACGGTGACGGCGACCGACGAGGGCTTCGTCGTCGCCGACGACGGTCCGGGAATCCCGCCGGGGGAACGCGACCGAGTGTTGGAACACGGGGTGACGACCGCAGAGGGCGGCACGGGGTTCGGGCTGAGCATCGTCGCCGACACGGCCCGTGCGCACGGCTGGACCGTCGACGTCGGGGAGTCGGCCGAGGGGGGCGCCCGGTTCGTGTTCGAGAGTTGACGACTCACTTCGTCCGGAACGCGCGGTCGCCGGCGTCGCCGAGCCCGGGGACGATGAACCCGTCTTCGTCCAGTTCGTCGTCGATGGCGACCGTCAGGAGGTCCGCCTCCGGGTACGCCTCGCCGACGCGGGTGAGGCCGTCCGGCGCCGACACCGCAGACAGCACGAACAGATCCTCCGGGTCGCCGGCGTCCGTGACGTGGTCCAAGACGGTACACATCGTCGAGCCGGTCGCCAGCATCGGGTCGGCGACGATCACGGTGTCCTGGCTCGTGATCTCCGGTAGCTTCGTGTAGTCGATGCTGATGGGGAACGCGCCGGTGTCGTCCATCCCGGCCGACTCGTCGCGGCCGGCGGAGATCACTCCCTGTTTGGCCCGGGGGAACGCCTTCAGCAGTCCCTCGACGAACGGGGTCGCCGCCCGGAGGACGTTGATGATCACCACGTCGTCGAGCCCGCGGACACGCTCGCCGGTGGTCTCTGCCAGTGGCGTGTCGATAGCGACGTACTCCGTCTCCATCACGCCGTCGATGATCTCGTAGCCACAGATCCGGCCGAGTTTGACGAGTCCCTTCCGGAAGGCGACCTGTTCCGTCTCCACGTCTCGGAGCCGCGAGAGCGTGTGTCTGGCGAGCGCGTGTGTGATGAGGTGTGCGTCGCCGCGTTGCTCGATTGGCACGCTCGGGAGAGTGGCCGGCGACGACTAAACCGCACCGGTTCGTGGAAACGCCGGCCTCGGACGCCGACGAGCGTCGAACCCCCGGTCAGTCGTCGCGGTACGTCCACGGCGACACCAGTGCCACGGAGACGAGCAGCCCGCCGAGCAACGAGGTGGTCGCGAGCGGGCCAATCGCGTCTGCGACCCGCCCCCCGACGAGCTCGAACGGCGCGACCAACACCCCGTCGAACACGGAGACGGCAGACAACGTCGTCGCCCGCCCGACCGACGGGGTGCGGTCGTTGACGTACTGCCCGCGGAGCGGGGCGGTCACGCTCCTGACGGCCCGCAGGAGGAAGAACACCGGAACCGCCGCGACCGGCACCGCGACGACCCCGGCGAGGACGACCCCGAACCCGGTAGGGGCGAGCCGGAACCAGCCAGCCGCGCCCAGTCGCTCCTCGATCCACCCCGTCCGGGCGGTGACGGCGGCCGCGACGAGCCGGAACGCCGCGAAGACGACACCCAACGCGACGATTCCGTCGACGGTGAACCCGCCGACGGTCACCCCCGCGAGACCGAAGCTGTCGACCGTGGTCCCCGCGAGGGCGTCGCGGGTCACCGGTTGGACGAAGAAGCCGACGACACCCATCACGGCGGTGAACACCCCCGAGAGGAGGAGGAACCCGCACAACCCGCCCGCGAGAAGTCGGCCGCGGGCGATCCGCAGTGCGGCCAGTGGGCCGAGCGGATCGTCACTGTCGCTTGCGGTGTCGTCGCCACCCGAGCCAGCGTCCGCGTCGTCCAACGCCTCGGGGTCCGGCTCGGGGAACGTGGCGACGACCGGCACGGCGAGTGCGGTCGTTGCGGCGCTGGCGAGCCACGGCCACGCCAGGTTCACCGTCCCGAGCAACCCCCCGGCGAGCGCGGCGACCGCCGAGACGGCCAACCCGATCGACTTCCCCCGCCCGCGAATCCGGGCGAACTGGTCGCTGTCGGTCTCTGCACGGAGTGTGTCGTACAGCCACGCCTCGTCGCTGCCGGAGGTGAACGTCCGCGCGACCGCCAACAACACGTACGCCGCCAGAAACGTCGGCAGCGAGGAGCCGAAGGCGAACGCCAGACTACCCAGACTCGCCCCGACTGTCCCGATCAGCAACGACCGCCGGCGGCCGAGTCTGTCGCCCAGGTAGCCGGTCGGCGCCTCCGCGAGCACGATGGTCACGGAGAACACGGCGTCCAACAACCCGACACCGGTGTAGGAGACACCCCGTGAGAGCAGGAACACGACCCAGATCGGCCCAGAGAGGTGTGCGTTCCGGGTCGCCTCGTAGACGTAGTACCGCAGGACGGCACTGCGTGACACACCACGTGCTACCGACTTCCCCGTCTACGGTCTTCGATCCGTTTCGACTCCCGAAACGAGGCGTCCCGAACCGATCTCCACCGACCACACGACGACTGACGAATTCCGGATACGACGTTCGTGGCCCACAACCGACGACTCCGAAACGCTTACCGGGATTTCGGCGTCTGTCTCGAACGCATGACAAAAGTGAGCATCGTCGGCGCGGCCGGCACCGTCGGGGCCGCGGCCGGCTACAACCTGGCGCTACGGGACGTGGTCGACGAGCTGGTGTTCGTGGACATCCCGGACAAGGAAGACGAGACCGTGGGGCAGGCGGCCGACGCCAACCACGGCGTCGCGTACGACTCCAACACGACGGTCCGGCAGGGCGGCTACGAGGCGACGGCCGGGTCGGACGTGGTCGTCGTCACGGCCGGTATCCCACGTCAGCCCGGGCAGACCCGGATCGACCTCGCGGGCGACAACGCCCCGATCATGGAGGACATCGGCGCGTCGCTGCGGGAGCACAACGACGACTTCGTCTCCGTCACCACCTCGAACCCGGTGGACCTGCTCAACCGTCACCTGTACGAGACCGGCGAGCGGGCCCGCGAGAAGGTGATCGGCTTCGGCGGCCGGCTGGACTCCGCCCGGTTCCGGTACGTGTTGTCCGAGCGGTTCGACGCCCCGGTCCAGAACGTCGAGGCGACGATCCTCGGCGAGCACGGCGACGCACAGGCGCCGGTGTTCTCGAAGGTGCGCGTCGACGGCACGGACCCGTCGTTCGACGCCGACGAGCGCGAGGAGATCCTGGCCGACCTCCAACAGTCCGCGATGGACGTGATCGAACGGAAAGGGGCCACCCAGTGGGGGCCGGCGACCGGCGTCGCCCACATGGTCGAGGCGATCCTCCACGACACGGGCGCGGTGTTGCCGGGCTCGATCCCGCTCGACGGGGAGTACGGCTACGAGGACACTGCGGTCGGCGTCCCGCTGAAGCTCGGCAGTGACGGCGTCGAGGAGGTCGTCGAGTGGGACCTGGCCGACTACGAGTCGGAGCTGCTCGACGAGGCCGCCGAGAAGCTGTCCGACCAGTACGACCAGATGACCGCCGAGGCAGAGTAGTAGCCCGGGCGACACCCTCGCAGGTGAGCCCGCTCGCACGGTGCCGTCGAGGACACCGGTGTGTGAGCGACGACGGTGACGCCGGCGACGGCGAGACGCCCCACGATCCGTTGCGGCGTCGATGCAGGTCGCCGACTCCCTCCGGACCGTCGAACGTCGCAGACCGACTCGCCGGAGAGACACGCCGTTGCTCGTGAAGCTCGGCTCCTGGCTCCCGTTCCAGGCTGTGACGTTCAGGGTACAGCCGAGTCTCTGAGCGTGCCGACAGACGGTGTGTCCGAGTCGACGCCACCACTCTTCACTCTTCGCCGACAGTCTTCGTCCGTGACAGACACTGTCCTCGTCACCGGCGGCCTGGGTCGCTCCGGTCGTTGGATCGTCGACAGACTCGCGCCGGAGCACCGCGTCCACTGTGTCGACCTGGATCACCCGGGCTACGAGGTCGACGCCGGCGAGAACGTCGCCTTCGCGGCCGCGGACCTGACGGACGCCGGCGAGACGCTGGCGCTCGTCGACCGGGTCGACCCGGACGCGGTCGTCCACTGGGCGGCGATCCCGACGCCGGAGCGACACGCCGGTCCGCGGGTGTTCGAGACGAACGTCACGGCCACGTACAACGTCCTGTCGGCGGCCGGCCGGGTCGGCGCGGACGTGGTCCAGGCGTCCAGCGAGGCGAGCTACGGGCTGGCGTTCGCCGACGAGCCGCGGCTGCCGGCGGAGTTGCCGATCACCGTCGACCACCCACAGGAGCCGGAAGACCCGTACGGACTGGGGAAGGTCGTCGCGGAGGAGACCGCCGAGACGGTCGTCCGGCGGGACGGCGTCGCCGTCACCTCCGTCCGGCCGTCGTGGATCCAGTACCCCGGGGAGTACGAGTGTCGGCCGGTCGACGACCTCGCGGCCGGCGCGGGCAACTGTTGGTCGTACGTCGACGCGCGCGACGTCGCGGACCTGGTCGCGGCGGCCGTCGCCGATCCGCCGACGGGCCACGAGCCGGTCCACGCCGCCGCGGCCGACAGCTACCTCGACCGCCCGACCGCCGACGCCGTCCGGGAGTTCTTCGGCGACCTGCCGACCGACTGCTCGCTGTCCGGGAGGGCGTCGGCGCTGTCGACCGCGCGGGCCCGAGAGCTGTTCGACTGGGCGCCCGAACACGGGTGGGAGACGGCGGCAGAGGCGACCGTCGCGTCACCGACCCTCTGGGAGTGAGCGGTCACCGTCGAAGATCACCCCCTCCACCCGTTCGCGGGGGGTGTACGACCCCTCGACGGCGGGAGTGTAGTCCGCGGCGGCGGCGTGAGCGGCGGCGACGGCGTCCAAGGCGTCGTCCGTCGCGGTGAGACAGTCGGCGGCGACGCCGTCGACGGCGACGCCGGCGGCTCGCAGCGACGCGCGGTTGTCGCGGCGGGCGGCGACGCCGGCCCGAGTATCCGGCTTGTACCCCTCGCGCACGGCGTCCAACGCGTCGAAGACGGCCGCGGGGTACGTCTCCAGGAGCGTGAGGTCGGCGTCTGGCGCCGGCGCAATCGGCGGCACCCGGGCGCCGCCGTCGACGAGCGGCGCCAGAACCGCAGCGATCCCGTAGAACGTCTGGGTCCGGATACGGTAGCCCGCCGGCTCCTGGCCGCCGTAGTCGTCGTCGGCCGCCCGAGTGCGGGGGAACCCTCGTTCGTCGGCCGTCTCGCGGGCGGTCTCGTACAGTGCCTTCGGGTCGTCGACGGCGCCGAGCACGCCCCAGCGCTCGGGGGTGTCAGCGAGGAACGACCGCCACAGCCCCTCCGGACTGTTCGGTTCGTCGTCCGAGTCGTCCGGGTCGCCGCCGAAGCCGAGAAACTCGGCCGGCAGCGAGAACGGGAAGTCCAGTCCGGCGACCGTCGGCGCGGGCGGGTCGGCCAGGAACTCGACGAGCGCCGGGAGCACGGTCTCGCGGTCCGTGCCGTCGACGCCGAGCGTCTCCGTCGCGGTCGCCAGTCGCTCGACGGCGAGGCCGTCGTCCGTCCGGCGGCAGACGGCGATCCAGGTCTTCTCGCCGGCCGAGCGCCCGGCGGCGCCGAAGTCGACACCGACGACGCGGCGGGGTGTCGTCACTCCTCGTCGTCGACGAAGCGGTCGACGTTCGGGAAGAACTTCTCCGGGTCCTCGTGGACGACGGAGGCGACGTGGGTGCCGTCCAGCCGTTCGAGGTGGGTGTACATCGCGGACTGGTCGACGGCCGTCTGGATCAGGTCGCCCGCGTGTCTGAGCTCGTAGGTGCCGACGACGTAGACGGCGACCGGCTCCGTCTCGTCGTCCCTGGCGTCGTCCGCGTCCACCTCGTCTGCAGGCTCTTGGAGCAGTTCCGTCACGACGAACACACGACCGTCGCTCTCTGCGCGGTAGCAGTCGTACGCGGAGAAGTCGCCGTCGGTCAGCGTCTCGAACTCGTCGGCGAAGTTGCCCGGAACGACGTGGACCAGCCCGAACCGGTCGTATTCTCCGTGTTCGGGCGCCTGCGGGGCCGTGTCGCCGGCGGGGATCACGAGCGTCTCGTACCCCTCCGCCCGACGTTCGGCCGCCAGCCCCTCCGTGTCCTCCAGCGTGGCCTCCCACGCCTCGCGGTGCCGGTCCGCGAGCGCCGCCACGCGGTCCGCGTCGTCGATGTCGTCCCCAACCTCTGGCATACACACCCGTCTCTGTCCGAGCGTGTAAAGTTACACGACTCGTCGCCGGAAGTCGACCCGGCCCCGACAGGGCTTTGGGCGAGCCGAGAGACCCGAGAGACGTGAAACAGACCATCGCCGTCCGGACGGACCTCGGGATGGGCACCGGGAAGCTCGCCGCACAGGTGGCGCACGCCTCGCTGTCGGCCTACGAGGACACGGACAGCCGTGCCGCCAGCGAGTGGAAAGGGTCGGGCCAACAGAAGGTCGTCCTGAAAGTCGACGGGGAGTCACAGCTGTTCGAACTGGCCGACCGCGCCGACCGCGAGGGACTCCCCAACGCCGTGATTCGAGACGCCGGCCGCACCCAACTCGACCCCGGCACCGTCACCGCGCTGGCTGTCGGGCCCGGGCGCGAGGAGTCCGTCGACCGCGTCACCGGCGACCTGTCACTCTACTGAGCATCTTTCTCACATCTGATACTCGGACGGTCAGGTTTTTGACGTGGGGTCTTCCGGGGACGGTAGAGGGAGGATGTCAGGGGAGTCTACAGTGCTCGTGGTCGACGACGAGGTAGAGGTCGCCAGGGCGTACGCCGCCTGGCTGGACGACGGCTACGAGGTACAGACGGCACACGACGGTCGAGAGGCGCTGGCGGTCGTCTCTGAGTCCATCGACGTGGTGTTGTTGGATCGTCGGATGCCACGACTCTCCGGCGACGAGGCGTTGGAGCGCATCCGTGCCCGGGGGTACGACGTACGGGTGGCGGTCGTGACGGCCGTCGATCCGGACTTCGACGTGGTGGAGATGCCGTTCGACACCTACCTGACGAAGCCGGTGAACCAGTCGGACCTGTTCGCGGCCGTCGAGACGCTGTCGGCGCTCGCGGAGTACGACGACGCCGTCCTCCGAGAGTTCGCGCTGGCCGAGAAACGCGCGGCGCTGGAGGCGGCCAAGCCGGCGGCGGAGCTGTCGGCGGACGAACGGTTCGCCAGGTTGGACGAGGCGCTGTCGGAGGCGCGGTGTGAAGCCATCGACCGGCTGGGAGAGGTGGACCACGAGACGGCGACGGCGGCGTTGTCCGGGCTGTCTGCGGACGTGAACGCCCGTCACGGTGCGGTGTCGTCCTGGTAACGGCGACTGGGAAGACACTTCCCGGCGCCGGCCGAACGACGGCCGATGCGCGAGGCCCACGAGCGTGAACGCACTGTCGGGCTGGACTACTACGTCAGCGACACGCCCGGACTCGGCGGGCGACTCCGGACGGAGCCGGCGGACTTCCGCGTGCGGGAGGTGGAGACGGTGTCACCGGAGCCGACGGACGCGGACTCGGGGTCGTACCCCCACCTCCTCGTCCGCGCCCGGCTCCGGTCGTGGGACACGAACGACTTCGCGCGGGCGCTGTCGGACGCCGCCGGGATCGGCCGCGAGCGGGTGTCGTGGGCCGGCACGAAGGACAAACACGCCGTCACGACACAGCTGTTCACCGTCCGCGGGCTGGCGGCCGACGCGGTGCCGACGCTGTCGGACGCGGAGGTGACGGTCGTCGGCCGGCTGGGGCGGTCACTCCAGTTCGGCGACCTCGCGGGCAACGCCTTCGAGATCCGACTGCGCGAGGCCGACGGCGACCCCGAGGCGACGGTCGCGGCGCTGGCCGACTGGACGGCCCCGGGCGGCGCGACCCGGCTGACGGCCGACGAGCGCGTCGACGGTGTGACGGCCGACGCGAAGACGACGACCGTCGCCGTCCCGAACTGGTTCGGGCACCAACGGTTCGGCTCCCGGCGGCCGATCACCCACACGGTCGGGCTGCGGCTGTTGGCCGGCGACCCACGGGGTGCCGTGCTGGCGTACACCGGCAGCCCGTTCGAGACGGAGCCGGACGACTCACAGCGCGGGCGGGCGGTCGTGGAACGGGAGGCGGAGCGCGACGACCCGGACTGGGCAGCCGCCCGCGACGCCGTCCCCGGGCAGCTCCGGTTCGAGCGGTCGATGCTCGACCGGCTCACCCAGACCGTTCCCGACGACGCCGACCTCCCGGTCCCGACCGACGACCCGGACGCGGAGTGGTGGTTCGCGCTCGCGGTGCTCCCGGAGAACCTCCGACGGCTGTTCGTCCACGCCGCCCAGTCCGTCCTGTTCAACCGGATCCTGAGCGAGCGGTTGACCCGCGGGCTGCCGTTCGCGCGCCCGGTCGCGGGCGACGTAGTGTGTTTCACCGACGACACGGACGGCCTCGCGGCGCCGGACCCCGACCGGACGCAGGCGGCGACGCCGGATCGACTGGACGTGTTGGAGCGCCACTGCGAGCGGGGGCGAGCGTTCGTCACCGCGCCGTTGATCGGCCACGAGACGACACTCGCGGACGGCGAACCGGGCGAGATCGAACGCGCGGTGCTGGAGGAGGCGGGCGTCGCGCCCGAGGACTTCGCGCTGCCGGACGTGTACGACTCCGCGGGGACGCGGCGGGCCGTGCTCGTCGAGACCGATCTGGCGGTCGCACGAGCCGACGACGACCCGGTCTTCGGGTTCGGGCTGCCGTCGGGGGCGTACGCGACGGGGCTGCTCCGGGAGTTCTCGAAGGAGTCGCCGGGGGCGTTGTGAGAGTCGCCGGGGGCGTTTGAGTCGTCGGGGGCGTTTGAGTCGGCGGCGGCGTTTGAGTCGCCAGCGCTACGCGACCCCGTCCCCGACCGCGGCGTGACCGCACGCTCCGGGTCCCACACGGTTTTAGTGGTGCCTATCCAACGGTCGATCATGGACTTCGAGCTGACGACGGAACAACGGCAGATCCGCGACATGGTCGCGGAGTTCGTCGACGAGGAGGTGGTCCCGCGGGCCGCCGAGATCGACGAGACGGACGAGTTCCCCGCCGACTTGCTCGACGAGATGTCGGAGCTGGGGCTCCTCGGGATGCCGTTCCCGGAGGAGTACGGCGGTGCCGGGCTCGACTACCACAGCTACGCCATCGGGTTGGAACACATCTCCCGTGGCTCGGGCGGACTCGGCACCATCGTCGCCGCCCACATCTCCCTGGCGGGCAACATGGTGTACGCCTTCGGGGACGAGCGCCAGAAGGAGGCGTACCTCGAACCCCTGGCGCTGGGCGACGAGATCGGCGCGTTCGCGCTGTCGGAGCCGCAGGCCGGCTCCGACGTGCCGGCGATGGACACCACCGCCGAGCGCGAGGGGGACGGCTACGTGATCGACGGCGGGAAGCTGTGGACCTCCAACGGCTCCGTCGCCGACACGGTGATCGTGTTCGCCAAGACGGACCCGGAGGCGGGCAACGAGGGAATCTCCTCGTTCGTCGTCCGGCCGGAGACTGACGACGGCTTCGTCGTCGAGAACACGGAACACAAGCTGGGCGACAAGGGGTGTCCGACCGCGGAACTCCGGTTCGACGAGATGTACGTCCCCGAGGAGCGTCGGCTGGGCGAGGAGGGCCGCGGGTTCGTCCACGCGCTGAAGACGCTCAACGGCGGTCGGATCACCATCGCGGCCCGCGGGGTCGGCATCGCCCGCGCGGCGCTGGAGGAGGCGGCCGACTACGCCACCGACCGCGAGCAGTTCGAACGACCGATCTCGGAGTTCCAGTCGATCCAACACAAGATCGCCGACATGGACACGAAGCTCCAGGCCGCGAAGATGCTGATGCACAAGGCCGCCGACATGAAGATCCGCGGCGAGGACTTCGTGAAGGAGGCGGCCCAGGCCAAGCTGTACGCCAGCGAAGTGTCCCGCGAGGTGGCCAACGAGGCGATCCAGATCCACGGCGGCTACGGCTACACGAAGGACTTCCCCGTGGAGCGTTACTACCGCGACGCCAAGCTGAACGAGATCTACGAGGGGACCAGCGAAATCCTCCGCAACACCATCGCCGATCAGGTGTTGGAGTAGTCGAACCCACCGCGCCGTCCTAGCGTCTTTCTCTCCTGTTCGTCGCTTGATCGAAAGGGTGATACGCGCACACAAGCGACCCACGACGAGATGAGGGGAGACACGCTTGCGACCGGGCTGTTGGCCGTCGCGTCGCTGCTCCCGGCCGTCGGCGTCGTCGCGTTCGGCTGGGGAGCGACGGCGGTCGCGGTCGCGTACTCGGCGGAACTCACGACACTCGTCTGGTCGTACGTACTCGTCGGCCTGTTCGCACAACAGCCGAACGCGATTGACGAGCGTGAACGGATGGAGGTACCTCTGCTTCCGATTCCCAAACTGCTACCACTTCCAGAACGGGTCGATCTGCCGCTACTCCCGTCGGTGCGGACAAAGAACGTCCACGTCGTCGGCGTTTCGGCCGTCTTCCTCTCACTAATCACAGCTACGTTGGGTGCGATGATGACTGACAACTTCACCGACGACCCGACCGGTGGAGTGCGCAATCCAGTCGATATACATGGGTTCTTGAGCGACGCAGCGACAGTCATCGGCGACACGACTGTCACAGTGCTTGTCGCTGGAGTGGTCCTCGCACAGATCGCCGTCGTCTACCGGTGGTACGGTCTCGGAGACAGCGAGCTGTCGGCGTACGTCGTCATGCAGCGGCTAGGCCGGATTGTTGTTGGTTACGGCGTCTACGGAGTCGTGTGGTACGCGGTCGGGGTACTGTCGAGCGTGGTCCTCCCGGTGGGGACGCTCCCGCTGTCGGTCGTCGGCTTCAGCCTCGTCAAGGTGGAACTGGAGCGCAGGCGGGTCGTCGGCGAGTCGGAGACGCCCACGGGGGGACCGGGCGCGTGGCTCGTCCCGGTCGACCGGTAGGTCGCCGGTCGACGAGAGACTCCCGGCCGGCCCCCCGGAACCGGTGGAGTTTCCTCGTGCGGGGCCCTCCGTTCTGCCCGTGTCGCCCACGCTCGCTCCGCCCGTGTCGCCGACACTCCGGTCGCTCGGGCCGAACGCCACCGCCCGAGCCACCAGGGGGCGGTCGGTCGTCCGGTCCGTGGTGACGCCCCGCCGGCAGCCCGTCACCGACTGCCTCCGGACGACTGCCGTCGGCGAGGGCCCGTCGTGAGACGACGCCGGCTCGCGGTCGTCCTGCTCGTCGTCCTCGCTGGCTGTGGCGCCGGCGTCGGCGGCGGCGACCGGACGGTCACGGTGAATCCGGCGTTAGAGGAGACGCCGTCGTCGACCGCGACGCCGTCGCCGACGGCGACGCCGACCGCCGGACAGACCGGAGAGCCTGCCCAGCGCGCGGCCCGCCACGCCGCCGTCGCTCGCACCCGGAGCGCCGCCTTCGAGCGCGTGCGGGTCGTCTACACGCCCGACGGAGAGTTGGTCGCCCGGCGGACGGTCCGGAGTCGCGTGGACGGCGACCGCTCGTACGTCCGAGCCCGGACCCAGGTCCCCCGTCCGGACTACGGGGTGAGCGTCGGTCGGAACGTCACCGTCTGGACGAACGGGAGCGTCGTCGTCGAGCGGTTCGGCCCGGAGGCGACGCCGTTGGTCCGCGACCGTCCGCCGCGCCGTTACGAGCGACAGACCGCCAGCGCCCGGCTCACCGTCTACACTCTGTTCGCCTACTGGCCCGTGACGTACGCCGGCTCCAGCGTGACGACACAGGGGACGGTCGACGTGTTCACCGCCAGAACGCCGGAGACGGACCGGCCGAACGCGCCGACGGTCCGCAACCTCACCGCGACGGTCGTGCGGTTGGAGTCGGGTGTCGTCCGGTCGGCGACCGTCCGCTACGAGACGGACCTGGCCGGGCGGAACGTCACGGTCGTCAGGCGGCTCCAACTGCGGGCGTTGGACGGCGTCACCGTCCAACGACCGTCGTGGGCCGACGACGCCGAGAACTAGCTCTTGGTGTCCGGGAGGTCGTACTCCTCGGGCGACGGGACGTACAACAGGTCGATCGTGAACCCCAGCGCCAACGGAACGCCCACCGTGACGGCGAGCGCGACGCCCGGCCCGCCCAGGTCCGGGCCGATCCCGAGCGCGCCGGTGGTGAGGAGCGTCACGACGAACAACAACAACGGGGTGAGCAACGCCGTGTACACGACCCACCCCCAGCTAGTATTCATCCGAATGCGGAAGAAACGGGTCGCCACCGCGGCCAGGAGCGTCTGGACGATCAAGACGACCCCGAACAACACCAGTTCCACGACAGTGGCCATGCCGGTCGTACGGGGGTGGGCGACTTCGGGCTGTCGGGTTCAGGTCGTCGTCGTCACCTCGACCACGTCCCGGTGGGACAGCTCCGTGTCGGCGCCGACCTGGCGGCCCGTTCGGGCGTCCGTGGCGTAGAGGAAGCCGTCGCCGATCTCCGAGTGGACGGCGTGGGCGAACCCCTCCGCGGTCGTCCCCTCGGGGACGAGCAGACACTCCTGGAGGAACTTCCCGTCCGCGCGCGGCGTGCCGTCGCCGGGGAACACCGCCATCGTCCCCAGTTCGTCGAACAACGCGGTCTCGATCGCCGTCTGGACGCCCGTCCCGCCGAACCGGTCCAGGAACGACCGCACCTCGGTCAGCGCCTCGCGTTTTGCGGCCGGCAGGTCGGCGGTGATCTCGAAGTCGGCCGCGCCGGGGTCGTACGACAGCACGTCCGCCTCGTCACCGTTGCGGAGCGCCTTCTCCGCGTGGGCCGACGCCGGGACGAACGTGAGGTGGTCGTAGTCGGGGTCGGACGTGATCTCCGCCCAGTTCTCGCGGGCGGCCGCGGTGTCGAGCTTGTTGGCGGCGATCACGGTGGGCTTGCTCGCCCGTCGCATCGCCGTCGCCAGCGTCCGCTCGTCGTCCGCGTCCCAGACGGTCGGGTCCGTCCCGAGATCGTGACGGCGCAACAACCGGTCGATCTCGTCGTCGGAGAGGCCGAACGAGGAGAACTGCTCGGCGAGGTCGACGGCCAGCTCCGACTCGGCGCCGTGGTAGCCGGACTGGTGGCGTTCGATCCCGCGTTCCAACACGTCGCAGTACCACTCGTCTAACTCCTCGAACAGGAAGTCGATGTCCTCGCGGGGGTCGTGCCCCTCCGTCGGCTCACCCTCCAGGTCCGTCTCGCCGGTGAAGTCGACGACGTGGACCAGCGCGTCCGCCTCGTTGAGGTCCGTCAGGAACTGGTTGCCGAGCCCGCGGCCCTCGTGGGCGCCCGGGACGAGCCCGGCCACGTCGATCAGCTTCACCGGGACGTACCGGGTCTCGTCGGCACAGTAGCCGGTGGTCGGCGTGCAGTCGTGGTCGCCGAACTCCGGGGCCGCACAGTCGACACGGACGTACGCCTCTCCGACGCTCGGGTCGATCGTCGTGAACGGGTACGCCCCCTCCGGCACGTCGTTCGTCGTCGCGGCGTTGAAGAACGTGGACTTCCCCACCGAGGGCTTGCCCACGAGCCCGATCTCGTAGCTCACTGTGTCTTCGGCCGGCCCGCGCCGCCGTGTCGCTTCCGGTCCGTCCCGGCCGCGTGAGGGGGTGGCACGGTCGCGGTCGCAGTCACGCCTCCGGCCCGGCGCCGAACCGGTCGGTCTCCGTGCCACAGTCCGCACACGACAGGACGTACGCGTCGCCGTCACGGTCGGCCGTCCGGTCCGTCTCCGCGCCACACGCCGGACACGGCTCCGAGATCACCGCGCCGTCGCTCGCCTTCGGGGCACCGACGGCCAACACCCGCGCCCGCCGGTCGCCGACCGCCCGGGCGCGGTTGCCCGCCCCCGCCGGAACGAAGAACACCTGCCCGGCCGTCACCCGACGGTCACCGTTGTCCGTCTCCACCCGGAGTTCGCCCGCGAGAACGTAGAACAGCTCCTCGTGGTCCGGGTGGTGGTGGTAGCCCCACGGCAGCTGTTCGCCCGG
Source organism: Halobaculum sp. MBLA0143 (assembly GCF_041361465.1). Taxonomy (NCBI): domain Archaea; kingdom Methanobacteriati; phylum Methanobacteriota; class Halobacteria; order Halobacteriales; family Haloferacaceae; genus Halonovum; species Halonovum salinarum. The sequence goes on along the minus strand of NZ_JBGKAC010000001.1, from coordinate 938,836 downwards.
GTCGGCGACGAACAGGTTGCAGCCGAACTGACTCGCCCCGACCGCCTCGTCTACCTCGCGTTTCCCCCGCGTCGGGTTGGGTGCGTCCGGGAGCGCCGAGACGGTCGCCCGAGCGTAACCCCCCGGGAACGTCTCCGTCGCGGGTGTCTCCTCGGTCTCGTCGCTCGGGCCGTTCGCGCCGTCGTCCGCCGCTCCGGCCGTGTTCGCCGCTCCGGCGGTGCCCGTCCCGTCGCCCACGACGCCGCCGGGCGTCTCGCTCGCCTCGCTCGCGTGGTCGTCGTCGGTCACGCTCCGAGCGTGCCCCGCGGCGGACAAGAAGCTTCGCCGTCGGCTACTCCGCCCACTCCGGCCGTTCGCCGTCGCCGTCGGCGATCTCGCGGAGCCGCGCCTCGTCCATCCCCTCGATCACGAACTCCGGCATCCCCTCCGGGAGCCGTCGGCGGAGTTCGGCCGGGATGCCCCCGTCGGCGGCCGTGTCGCCGTCCGCGTGGGTCGGCGCCGTCGGCTCCGTGTCGTACCGGTCCGGCACCGCCGTCTCGTAGGTGGGACCCTCCCAGTCGCTGCTGTCCGTGACGGCACCGGTGTCGGTGCTCACCACTCCGTCCAACCCGTCTACCTCCTCGCGGATATCGGCTAACAGCGCCGTCTGGTCGTCGGTCAGGTCGGCGACCGCCTCCACCCCCTCGTCGACCGTGGAGGCGCCGTCCGCGACGGTCTCCGTGACGGCCGCCAGCTCCGCCGCTCCGGCGGCCTGGTCGTCCGTCGCGGCCGACACCTCGCCGACTGCGTCCGTCACGCGACCGACCTGATCGGCGATGTCGTCCAGGGCTGCGTCCGTCTCCTCGACGGCGTCGACGCCGTCGTCGACTCTCGTCTCTACGCGCTCCAAGCTGTCGAGCGTCCGGTCGATTCGGGCGTCCACGTCGGCGAGCACGGACTCCACCTCGTCTGCGCGTTCCTGTGACTCCTCGGCCAGGCTCTTGACCTCCTCTGCGACGACCGCGAAGCCGGCGCCGGCGTCGCCCGCGCGGGCGGCCTCGATGGAGGCGTTCAGCGCCAGGATGTTCGTCTCGTCGGCGATCCCGTCGATGGCGTCGACGATCCGGTCGATCTCGCCGACGGCGTCGACGAGGTCGTCCAGCTCCGCCGCGATCTCTTCGCGGGCGGCCCGCACGTCGTCCATCGTCTCCACCGCCTCGGCGGCGGCCGCCTGACCGTCGGCGACCGTCTCCGTGGCCTCGGCTGCGGTCGCGTCCACCTCGTCGGTGGTCGCCGCGATCTCTTCCGTCGTCGCCGAGAGATCGTTCACCTCGCTCGCGGCCTCTGCGGCCGCCGACTCCTGATCCGCGGTGGACTCGCGGACGGCGTCGATCCGGGCCTGAATCGTCTCGGCGGTGTCGAACGCCTCGTCGACGCTGTCGTCCACCCGGCTCCGCATCTCGCGGGAGGCGTCCACCTCCTCGCGGATCGACGCCGAGTACGAGTGGAGGTATGTGTCGTTGACGACCTGCATGTCCAGGTTGAGCGCCCGGATCGCGGCCGTCGCGTCTCCCGTCGCCTCTCGGACGCGGGCCGCAGCCGTCTCCCCCGCCTCGCCGCCGACGGCGTCGGCCACGTCGTCTGCGGCCGCCGTCAACAGCGTCTCCGTGAGCGTGGCCGCGAGGTTGCCGAACATCCCCGCGAAGTAGTGGAGCGGCATCTCCAACCGGTCGTGGAGCCGACCGATCCGGGTGCGGTGGGTGTAGTAGTCGCGGTCGTACGTCCCGCCGGTGAGCGTCCGGAAGTAACCCGACACGATCTGTTCTAAGGCGTCGGCGTCCCGCGGCGAGCGGTCCGTCACCGCCTTCGTCCGCTCGTTGGCGAACACCGGGCCGAGGAAGGCGTCCACGAGCGTCTGTTCGTTGGCCTCTATCGTGTCGCGCATCCTCCCCATCCGGTCTTCGTCGTCGGCGTCGAACTCGACGAACTCCTTTCGCCAGGCGATCTCCTCGTCCGTCAGCCCGATCTCTGCCGCCAACTCCTCTGCAGACTGGCCCGTGTCGATCGACTCCCCGTCGACGAGACTCTCGACCATAACGCCCGGACGACGCCACTACTCATAGACCTGTGGCTCGGATTATCACCCGCGAGAAGCCGCTTACTGCCGAAACTGTTGATCTAATCCGGGGCGTGGCACAGCCTGTGTCCGTCGAGGGGTGTCACCGCTCCGACGGGGCCGGACGGTCGGTGGTCGTCGACGGTACTGGACCCTCGGTTGCGGTCGACGACGCCGCGTCCGGCCGGAAGCCGAAACTGTTTGACCGGGGGGGTGCACAACTCCGGGCGTGAACAAACGGGGTCACGTCTCGAACGGGGTACTGTTGGCGCTCGGGCTGGCGGTCGTCGTCTCGCCGGCGCCGGAACTGGGGACGCTGGAGTGGGCGGTGGAGCTGTTGCCGCCGGTCGTGCTGGGAGCGTTGCTGCCGGACATCGACACGGAGTTCGGCCGCCACCGCAAGACGCTCCACAACCTCCCCGTGCTCGGCCTGTTCGTTGCCTACCCGATCCTGTTCGACAACCTCCACTTCGTCTGGGTCGGGATCGCCACCCACTACATCCTAGACATCGTCGGCAGCAAGCGCGGAATCGCCTTGTTCTACCCCTACGAGCAGGAGTACGGTCTGCCGATCGGGGTGGCCGTCTCCAGCGACCGCGCCGGGCTCGTGACGACGATCATCTCCGTCGCCGAGGTGGCACTGTTGGGCGTGCTCCACTTCTTCGTCGTCGACTTGACGACCGCCGGGCTGCGTCCGGCGGTGTACGAGCTCCTGCCGGAGGCGGCCGCACAGTTCGTCCAGGTGGCCGAAGCCGGGCCGATCTGAGTCAGTACACTGCCACGTCGTCGAACCGGTCGTCGTAGGCGATGTGTCGCGGGTGTGTCGGCTCCATCCCGGAGAGGAACAGCCTGTCGAGTTTCCCCCAGGAGTTCTCGTAAGCGAGGTGGGTGAACTCCGCCAGCCGGCGGGCGCGCGTCGCCGGGTCCGACCGGACGACCGTCCGGCGGGACGCGCCCGTCCGGAGCGCCTCCGCCAGATCGCCGGCCGTCTCCAGGTCCGTCTCGAACGTCGTCCAGGCGGCCCCGACGGTCCCCGGGAAGTGGGCGTACGAGGAGGCGAACCGTTCGAGCTCGAAGGCGGCCGTGATCCGTTCGCCTCGTTCGTTCTGGTGATCGAACAGCTTGGCGTTGCCCGTCTCCACCGCGTGGATCGCGTCCCGGTGAGCACCGACCTCCGCCCGTGTCAGCGACACGTTCAGGAACTCCGGGTGTGGCACCAACACCGCCGCCTCCTGACGAGCACACTCCGACAGCGCCCCCTCGAAGCTGACGAAGTCCGGAACGGGCTCGGACAGTCCGATCGCCAGGAGGTGACGGCGGCACCGCCAGTCGCCGGTGAAGATCTCCCGAGCGGGGACGACCGACAGTTCGTCGTCGCTGAACCGTGCGGCCCGCTCGCGGATCGTCGGCAGCCGCGTGAAGTGGGGGGCGTACACGATCACGTCCAGTCCGGCCGCTTTCGCCCGGCTGACCACCCGCTCGTCTAGGGTCTTCACGTGACAGTCGACGCGGGTTCCCTCGCTCACGTCGGTCGACTGGCCCGGCACAGACTTGTCGGTTCTGTTTCGGGTCGTCGCCGGCCGTCCGCCGCCGGGACGTCCGACCGAGAAGGCTTTTGCCCCTCGCCGCTGGACTCGGAGGTATGCCCGGCTGGGACTGCGGGATCGACGGCTGTGAGGCGGCGTTCGACGCTGTCGAGGACGCGATCGTCCACCAGACGACGGAACACGAGCGCCACGAGTGTGCCGTCTGCGGGACGATCGTCCCGGAGGGGTACTTCGCCATCCGGCACGCCTTCGACGAGCACACCCGCGCGGAGTTCGTCCGCGCGTACGACGCCGACTCCGACGCCGTTCGGGAACGCGAGGAGATCAAAGCCGCAGTCGAGGACACGGCCGACCTCCGGTCGGTCGTCGAACGACTCAACGGCTCCGAGTGACGAACCGCCGAGGCGTCTCGCGCGCCGAGTGACACGGCCGTCCGTCTCTCCGTCCGTAGTCGTCGCGAGCGGCGCGGCCGTCGGAGTCGGCCCGCTGGGCGGTGACGCGCCACGGCGGCGAAAGGAAACGGTATATGGCTCCGTCCGCAACCACCGGACATGAAATTCACAGGCTGGCCCGAGAAGGGTGACCTCGTCGTCGGCGAGGTAGACGAGATCGCCGACTTCGGCGTGTTCGTCGACTTAGAGGAGTACGAGGACAAACGCGGGCTCGTCCACGTCAGCGAGGTGGCGTCTGGTTGGATCAAGAACATCCGCGACCACGTCAACACGGGCGAACGGGTCGTCGCCAAGGTGTTGGACATCGACGAGTCCAGCCAACAGATCGACCTGTCGCTGAAGGACGTGAACGACCACCAACGGTCGGACAAGATCCAGGAGTGGAAGAACGAACGGAAGGCGGACAACTGGATGACGATCGCCTTCGGCGAGGACGTGAGCGACGAGAAGTACAGCGGTGTCGCCACGGAGCTGCTGGCGGGGTTCGGCACGATGTACGACGGGTTCGAGCAGGCGGCGATCCACGGCCACGAGGCGCTGGAGGACGTGGACCTGACCGACGACGAGGTGGACGCGGTCGTGGAGGCGGCCCGCGAGAACGTCTCCGTCCCGTACGTCAACGTGACGGGCTACGTCGACCTGGAGTGTCCGTCGCCGGACGGGGTCGACGCGATCAGAGACGCCCTCCAGTCGGCGGAGGGGAACGGCGAGGTGCCCGAGGAGGTGGAGCTGTCCGTGTCGTACGTCGGGTCGCCGGAGTACCGGATCACGGTGAAGGCGCCGGACTACAAGACCGCAGAACGGGAACTGGAGGCCTCGGCCGAGCGCGCCGCCGGCCGCATCGGCGAGGTGGGCGGCACCGGAGCGTACCACCGCGAGCGCCACACGGACGAGGAGTGACTCCTCGACGGCGACCGTGAAGTCCGACGTTCACGTCTGTGCCGACTGGGAGCGGGCTCACGACCGCCCGGTGTACACGCTGGGCGAGACGTGTCCGGACTGTGGCGCCGACGCGGTCAACGCCGCCCCGGCGCCGTTCGGACCCGACGACCCCCACGGGGAGTACCGCCGGCGAGCGAAACGACGGGCCCGCGACGAGAACGGGGAGGACGCAGAGAACGCAGAAGACGCAGAGAACGGAGAGAACGCGGAAGACGACGCGACAGACGCGTCGAACACCTCGTGAGTCGGGTGGGGTCACACACCGGAGCCGACGCACCTTTGTGAACCGCAGCCCGCGTGTGTGGTATGGAGGACATCGAGATCGAGACTGTCGCCGAGCCGGAGACGACACAGCCGGTGTTCGTCGAGGGGCTGCCCGGCGTGGGCCACGTCGGGAAGCTCGCGGCCGAACACCTCGTCGAGGAGTTCGACGGCGAACTCGTCGCCCGGGTGTACACGACGGACTTCCCGCCGCAGGTGACCGTCGGCGACGAGGGTGTCGCCGAGCTGACACACGCGCAGTTCCACTACGTCGAGGCGGACGGTGCAGAGCTGCTCGTGTTGACGGGCGACCACCAGGCCGCCTCCAACGAGGGTCACTACGACCTGACGGACGCGTTCCTCGACGTGGCGGAGTCGTACGGCGCCGAGCGGGCGTTCGCGCTGGGGGGTGTTCCGACCGGGGAGCTGATCGAAGACGACGAGTACGACGTGCTCGGCGCGGTGTCGGACGCGGCGGTCGCAGACGAGCTGTCGGAGGCGGGCGTGGAGTTCCGCGAGGACGAGCCCGCCGGCGGAATCGTCGGCGTCTCCGGGCTGATCCTCGGGCTGGGGAGCCGTCGCGGGCTGGACACCGCCTGTCTGATGGGTGAGACCTCCGGCTACCTCGTCGACCCGAAGAGCGCCCAGGCTGTGCTGGAGACGATCCAGACGGTGTTGGGGATCGAGGTCGACTTCTCTGACCTGGAAGACCGCGCAGAGGAGATGGAGGAGGTCGTCGGGAAGATCCAGGAGATGCAGGGCGGCGGTGGCGGCGGCGGGATGCCCTCCGACGACGAACTGCGGTACATCGGGTAAGAGAGCGACTCACGACCCGGCCGTCGCGCGGACTCGCGCGACCGGCGTCAGACGACCTGTTCTCGCGGCTCCGGCTCGCCGCCGGATCGGGTGGCGGCGGCGACCCCCTCCGCGTACAGCCGGACCGTCACGACCGCCAGGTAGAACGACCCGAACGGGACGAGCAGTCCGCCGACGAGCGTCGGCGCCGCGACCGCACTGAATACGGCGCTGGCGACGACACCGACGAGGACGGCCAGCAGCCAGGCGGTCAAGTACTCCATCGTCGCGGCGGTGTCCCACACCGACCGGAGCGCGAAGCCGGACCGGACTTCGTCCGTCTCGGCGACTCGCGCCAACGCGGGCGGCAGGAGGTACGACGCCGCCAGCGTCCAGAGCGTCGACAGCAGTCCGAGCCCCAGCAGCGCGAACACGACCACGCCGCCGACGGCCGAGACCGCCCCGGGATCGGCCCCGGAGCCGGCCGACACGAACGCGGCCGGCACGAACATCGCGACGGCGACGAACGTGAACAGGCCGACGAGCAGCGGCAGGGCGAAGTACACCAGAGAAACCGCGACCGCTCGGAGCCCGTCGGCGAACAGTCCCTCTACGTCGTCGAAGACGGGGGGTGTCTCGTCACCGGCGGCCGTCGTGCGGAACACCTGTTGGAGGTAGCCGACTAACGGGATCACCGGCACCAAGAGGACGCCGAACACGCTCAGGAGTCCGCCGATCAGGATCGTCTTCGCCGCGTCGTCGCCTCGAACTGGGAACTCGATTGCATCTCGTAACATTGTCTCACCGTAGTCACCGCGCCCGGGCCACGGGGTCCGTTGCTACGGTAACCTACACTAATTGATACGCGCCGAGATGATATAAAACCGTAGTGTCACACGGTAGCACTGTAGTGAGACGGGCGCGACGACGCTTCGGAACGCTGAAACGGTCGACGGCCCGCCCATCCGACGTGACAGCAGACGACACCGGTGGGCCGCGGGCGAACGGAGTGCCGATGCTCGGGCTCGGAACCTGGGAGAACGAGGACGCCGAACAGTGTGCGACCTCGGTGGCGACGGCGCTGGAGGCGGGCTACCGCCACGTCGACACCGCACAGATCTACGAGAACGAGGCGGCCGTCGGCGACGGAATCGCCCGCGCGGACGTGCCCCGCGAGGACGTGTTCCTGGCGACGAAGGTGTGGATCGACAGCCTGGCGCCCGAGGACGTCGCCCGGACGACGCGAGAGTCGTTGGATCGCCTGGGCGTCGACAGCGTCGACCTGTTGTACGTGCACTGGCCGGCCCGGACGTACGAGCCGGAGGCGACGCTGTCGGCGTTCGCCGACCTCCGCGAGGAGGGGCTGATCGACCGGATCGGGGTGTCCAACTTCGAGCCGACGCAGCTGGAGACGGCGCTGGAAGTTCTCGACGGCGAGGTGTTCGCCAACCAGGTGGAGCTCCACCCGTTGTTACCACAGCCGGAGCTGCGGGCGGCGTGTCACGACGCCGGCGTGGAGCCGGTGGCGTACTCCCCGTTGGCGCGCGGGACCGTGTTCGAGGTGGACGTACTGTCGGAGATCGCGGCCGACCACGGCGTGAGCGAGGCGCAGGTGAGTCTGGCGTGGCTGCGTCACCACGGGGTGACGACGATCCCGAAGGCGACGAGCGCGGCGCACGTCCACGACAACTTCGAGAGCCTGGAGCTGACGCTGACCGACGAGGAGGTCGCTCGGATCGACGAGATCGAACGCCGGAGCCGTCGGGTGGACCCGGACTTCGGCCCCTGGAACCGCTGACGGACGGTCGCGCGGCGCCGGCGGACGGCGGCGGCGAATCCGAGGAGTGAAGACGGTGCCTCCGGAAGCGGAGGTATGGCCGAGGAGACAGTCACGAGCGACAAGGCGATCGGGCTGGCGCTGGCGTTCGGCACGCTCGCCGTGGTCGGCGGCGGCACGATGTTGTTCGGCGGCTCACAGGCGATCAAGGCGTGGGGGTTCGCGGCCGCGATGGTCGCGGCGGCGCTGGCGGTCGTCGCGGTTCAGGTGTTCGACGTCTGAGCCGGTCGTACACGTCGGGAGACACGAAAAAGGGTTAACAACCTTCGCACCCTACGTTCGGGCGAAGCGATGACGGAGTACACGGACGAGGAGAAACGGATCGTCGCCTACCTGCGCGACAGCGTCGCGCGAGGCGAGGAGTACTTCCGCGCCAAGAACATCGCGGACGCGATCGGACTGTCCGCAAAACAGGTGGGCTCGCGGCTCCCACAGCTCGCGGAGAAGGCCGACGAGGTCGACATCGAGAAGTGGGGGCGCGCCCGGTCGACCACCTGGCGCGTGGAGCTCCCGTAGCCGTCTGCTCGTCCGACGATACCGAGCGCCTTTTTCACCGTTCGCACGTACTTGCTCGTATGACTGTACGGGCCACCCGCGAGTTCCTGTTCGACGCCGAGCCGGAGGCCGTGTGGGAGTTCATCTCCGACCCGGAGAAACGCGCCGGGGCGATCAGCGTCGTCGACGGGTTCGAGGTGACTGGGCCGAACACGGCCGTCTGGCACGTCGGCCTACCGATCCCGATGATCTCCTCCACGATGGAGGTGGAGACGGAAGACGTTCGTATCGAGCCGCCGACGTACGTGGAGTTCGTCGGTAAGTCCCGTGCGTTCCGCGTCACCGGCGAACACACCGTCGAAGAGGCGGACGACGGGCGCACACGACTCGTCAACACGTTCGTCGTCGACGGCCGGCTGCCGGGCGTGGAGTCGTTCTTCGAACGGAACCTGGACGGGGAGATGGACAACTTGGAGGCCGCGATGCGGGCCGACGACGGGGCGCGGCTGTGACGCTCCGGCTGGCGGTCGCACAGCTGTCGCCGGAGCCGGCGGCGGTCTCGCGCAACCTCGCGGCGGCCCGCGAGGCCGTCGCGGCCGCGGCCGACCGCGACGCCGACCTGTTGCTGCTCCCGGAGCTGTGGGACGCCGGTTACTTCGCGTTCGACGCCTACGGCCGGATCGCCGAGAGCGTCGCCGGCGACCGGCTGACCGGGCTGGCCGAGCGCGCTGCCGACGCCGACCTCGCGCTGCTGGCGGGCACCGTCGTGGAGGATCTCGCCGCGTCGGCCGCGGACGGGATCGACACGCCGGAACCGACCGGGCTGGCGAACACGGCCGTCCTGTTCGACGCCGACGGACGGCGGCGGGCGATCTACCGGAAGCACCACCTGTTCGGCTACGAGTCGGCGGAAGCGGAGTTGTTGGAGCCCGGCCAGCGGCTGGAGACGGCGACGGTCGGTGAGTTCACCGTCGGGATCGCCACCTGTTACGATCTCCGATTTCCCGAGCAGTTCCGGGCGCTGACGGACCGCGGCGCGGACCTGTTGTGTGTGCCCAGCGCGTGGCCGTACCCGCGGGTGGAACACTGGCGGACGCTGACGGAGGCGCGGGCGGTGGAGAACCTGTCGTTCCTGGCGGCCGCGAACGGCGTCGGCGAACAGGGGGACGCCGAGCTCGCCGGGCGGTCGGTCGTGTACGACCCCTGGGGGACGACGCTCGCGGCCGCGAGCACGGAGCCGACCGTGCTGACCGCCGACCTGGAGCCGGACCGGGTGACGGCCGTCCGCGAGGAGTTCGACACCCTGTCGGACCGCCGAGTCTACGACACGACCTGAGCCGGGGTGAGCCGCACGACGGGAGCGGGGTCACCGTCGCGCGCGACGAGCAACGAGCCGTCGGGCGCGACGGCCACGTCTCTGATCCGTCTGTTCTCGTCGGCCAGCAGCGTCTCGGCGACTCGGGCGGTCGGGCCGTCGTCGCCGTCGTCGACGGCGATCCGGACGAGCGACCGGGAGGCGAGCCCGGAGACGAACAGGTCGCCGCGCCACTCCGGGAAGCCGTCGCCGTCGTAGAACGTCGTCCCGCTGGGGGGGAAGCCGCCGGAGCCACACGGCCAGGAGACGACCGGCCCGACCACGTCCGCGCGGTCGGCGTGTGAGACGCCGATGGGGTCGCCGGCGCCGTACGTACACCCTTCGTCTGCGACCGGCCAGCCGTAGTTGGCTCCGCGCCGGAGGACGTTCACCTCGTCGCCGTCCTGTTCGCCGAACTCCGAGGCCCAGATCCGGCCCGTCTCCGGGCGGGTCGTCATCCCCTGGACGTTGCGGTGCCCGTACGAGAAGATAGTGTCACGGGCGTCCGGGTCGTCGCGGAACGGGTTGTCTGTCGGCACGTCGCCGTCGGCGGTCAGGCGGAGAACCGCACCGAGTTCCGTGTCCAGCCGTTGGGCGTGGTGGTCGGGGCCGAAGTTCTTGAACTGCCTGTCGCCGACGGAGACGTACAGCCGACGGTCGCGGTCGAAGGCGATCCGGGAGCCGTAGTGGCCGGCGGAGACGACGAACGGCTCGGCGGCGTGGAGCAGTTCGAACCCACGGAGCCGTGGGGCCTCCGGGTCGAGTCGGCCGCGACCGACGTGGGTGCTGGAGCGGTCCCCGTCTCCGCGGGCGGCGTACGTGAGATAGAGGTACGGCTCCGTCGGGTACGACGGGTCGAGTCGTGCGTCGAGCAGACCACCCTGCCCGCGAGCGAACACCTCGGGGGTGCCGGGCACCTCGGTGACGGCCCCGGCGGCCGGGTCGACGAGTTGGAGCCGGCCGGGTTTCTCGGTGACGAGGAACCGCCCGTCCGGCAGCGGCTCGATGGCCCAGGGGCCGGCGAAGCCGGTCGCGGCCGTCCGTCGGTCGAACGCGCCCGGTGTGTGGTCGTCGCCCGTCGCCGTCCCGGCCGCGGTGTCGGTCGGCGCTCGGGTCGTCGCCGTCGGTCGACCCCGGCCGTCGCCGGTCGCACAGCCCGCGGCGGTTCCGAGCCCGGCGACGGCGCCGAGACGGAGGAACTGTCGTCGGTTCACGGCCGCCGGTAGGGGGCCGTGACGGTAAGGCCCCGCGGTCCGGCTCCGGTCGGAGCAGAGCGGAGAGAGCCGCCAGCAGACGTTTATCCGTCCGGCCCGTAACGTCTCACGAGGCACGGAATGACCGAGTCTGATACGATCGCCGCGATGGTGACGGTCGTGATGATGGCCGTGTTCCTCGCCGCGACCCTGATCGCGCTGTGAGGCGCCGGCCGACGACGCACGGACCCCCGAACGGCCCAGCCCCGAACGGTGAACCACACTGTCTGTCTGTCTGCCTGTCGTCCGTTCTCTGTTGCTCCTATCTCGTCCGTTCTCCGTCGGCTTCTCGCTCGTCTGTTCTCGCCACGTCGTCGGAACTGGCCGGCGGCTTGACGTTCGCCACACGCGTACGGACAGCCGTGTACGACAGAATTCTGCTCTCGACGGACGGGACGAGGACGTCCGACCGCGCGACGACACAGGCCGTCGAGTTGGCGGCGGCCGTCGGCGCGACGGTCCACGCGCTGTACGTCGTCGACGACGAGGTGTTCGCCGCGTACTCCGGCGACGAGTTCGTCGCGGCCACGGAGGGGCCGGAACACGGGCTCGTCGAGGTGGGCCGGGAGACGCTCGCGGCGGTGACGGACCGGTGTCGTGACCACGAGGTGGCCGTCGAGACGGCCCTGGAGTACGGCCAGCCCGCCGAGACGATCGCGGACTACGCCGACAGGGTCGACGCGGACCTGCTCGTGCTCGGCACTGGACAGCAGCCGGAGCCGTACCGACGACTGCTCGGGAGCGTGACGAACGCGGTGGCACAGACGACCGCGCGGCCGACGCTGGTCGTGAAGACGCCACCCGACTGACCGACTACGTGTACTGTCGGATCAGGTCGCCGAGCCGGTCGGCTCCGCGGACGCCGACGACCTGCTCTGCCGGCTCGCCGTCCGCGAACAACACCATCGTCGGCACGCTCCGGACGCCGTGGCGTGCCGCGATCTGCTGGTTGGCGTCGATGTCCACCTTCAGGACGGCCGCGTCCGTCTCGGCGGCCAACTGCTCGACGGTCGGCTCCAACTGCTTGCACGGACCACACCAGTCCGCGTAGAAGTCGACGAACACCACATCGTGGTCGGCGGTGAGTCGATCGAACTCGGAGGCGCCGTCGACGTGGATCGGCTCGTCGGGCACCCCCACCCCGGTGCTCGCGTCCGTCTCCTCGCCCGTCTCCGTCTCCAACAGCTCCCGACGCTTCTGTTCGCGGATATCGTCGATTCGGTCGGACTCGCTCATGTGTCCGAACGGTGGGGCCACGCGGCCTAATACCTTGTGCTATCCGTACAATTCTGTCCGTGATCGAGCCAGGCGGTGTCCGTGAACCCCGCGTGCCGCGGCGCTGATCTTGTTAATTCTCCACAATTCGGCCGGCTGTCGGGACGTACTTACACTCGGGGAACCCAGGGAACGACGATGGAGGCAGCTATCGTGACGGTCGGAGACGAGCTCCTGGCCGGCGACACGACGAACACGAACGCGGCGTGGCTCGCGGGGGAGCTGACGGACCGGGGGGTCGCGGTCGAGCGGGTGACGACCGTGCCGGACCGGGAGCCGGACATCGCTCGTGTCGTCAACGAGTACCGTGCCGACTACGACGCGGTCTTAGTGACCGGCGGCGTCGGACCGACACACGACGACGTGACGATGGTGGGCGTCGCGGCCGCGGTGGGGCGTGACCTGACGACCAACGAGACGGCACGCGAGTGGCTGACGACGACCGGCGGCTACGCGGCCGACGAGTTAGACGACGGGACGACGGCGCTGCCGGAGGGGGCACGGGTGCTCCACAACACCGAGGGGGTCGCGCCGGGCTGTGTCGTCGCCGGCGTGTACGTCATGCCGGGCGTGCCCGCGGAGATGCAGGCGATGTTCGAGTCCGTCGCCGACGAGTTCGCCGGCGAGCGCGACCACGTCGTGTTCGTGGAGACGCCGGAGCCGGAGTCCGAGCTGTTAGACCGGCTCCGAGCGGTCCGCGAACGGTTCGACGTGACCGTCGGCAGCTACCCCGGCGGCACCGTCCGGGTGAAGTTCGCGGGCGGCACGGAGTCCGTGGAGGCGGCCGCCGACTGGTTCCGCGACCGGGTGGAGACCGTCTAGCTGTACAGCCGGTAGAGCCACGCGGCCGTCACGGCCAGACTGAAGAAGAGTGCGACACCGCCGGTGAGCAACGGCGGGAGCTTCGTCGTCGCCTCGGACGCGAGCAGAACTGGTGACATACGCTGGCGTTCCCCGCCGGCGCACAAGAACGCTTCTACTCGGTGTGCCCGCGCGTCGTCCCCGGGGTCGCTCGTGTCCCGTCAGTCCGCCTGCGCCGGCGTCGGCGGCTCGTACACCTCGGCGAGTCCGTCCAACGCCTCGTGGTGGCGGGTGGTGTGGGGTGCCGTCAACGGGGAGACGGACACGTCGCCGTCCACGACCGCGCGGCGGTCCGTTCCGACGGGGTCGGGGATGTCCCCGCGGCCCATCCGTTCCCAAATCCGGTCGTGGAGCGTGACCGTGTCGCCGTCACGGTCGGCGGCCATGTCGTACATCGTCGACGGCCGGGTGATCACCATCGACGGGTCGTCGGTCGCCATCGGGACGTTGACGTTGAGGTAGTCTGCCTGCTCGAACACGCCGGCGTCCGTGGCGTGGTCCACGAGGAATCCGGTTACGTCCGCGGCCAGGTCGTAGTCGGCGACGGCCGTCGCCTGCTCGCGCCAGTCGCCCTCCTCGGGCTCCGGGACGTACTGTGACACTGCGACCGCCGGCACGTCGAAGAACGCCGCCTCGACGGCCGCCGACACCGTCCCGGAGCGCCCCAGGACGTACGCCCCCAGGTTCGCTCCCTTGTTGCAGCCGGAAACCACCATGTCCACGTCCGGACACAGCGCCTCCAGCCCGGCGACCGTGCAGTCGGCCGGAGTGCCGTGGATGGCGTAGCCGAGCTCGTGTTCCGTCACGCGTACGTCCGTCGACATCGCCCGCCCGACCGCGCTGCGGTCGTCGGCCGGCGCGACGGCGACCACCTCCGCGAACTCCGTCAGCTCGTCGTACAACGCCCGGAAGCCGGGGCTCTCGATCCCGTCGTCGTTCGTCAGGAGGAGCCGCGGCGTCTCGGTGTCCGGCTTCGGCTCGGCGTCCGTCTCGTCCATGTAGAGTGGTCGCGCGGCCGTGGGAAAAAACGCGTCGTTGCCGGCTCCGCCGGCCGTGCGACCGTCGGAGACGGCCGCGTCCCGCCGCGACTCAGGCGGAGTCTGCCTCGTATCCAGCGTCCTCGACGGCGACGATGGCGTCCAACGGGTCGACCTCTCCAGAGACAGTCGCGGTGTCCGTCTCGTGGTCCGCCGTCGCCGACTCGGCGCCCGACAACGCCTCCAACGCCTCGACGACGCTCGCCTCACAGTCTGTACAGCTCATCCCGGTGACAGTCAGCTCTGTGGCCACACCCACACTCGGTGACAACGGTAGACGACGGTTTCGCTTTCCGTCCGGCCGCGACGGCGGCGACCGGCGGTGCCTCTGCTCGCGAGCGCGTCGCGTTCCGAGACGGCGAGCTGTGTCGGCTCAGCTCCCCTTCGAGACGCTGTACCACTCCCCGTTCCAGGTGAACAGGTACTCTACGACGGCCTTGATCCCGGCGAGGCTGTACAACGGTAACACTGCCGGGAGCAACAGGTAGCCGACCCCGATCGACCCGAGACGGCCCCTCGTCGTGTCGTACACACGGAGCGCGAGCGCGGCACCGATCAGCGTGAACCCGGGCAACGCGAGCCACCGGCCCTGTCCGTGGGCGACGAGGACCGCCGCCTTCGGGAGGAGTGACAGCATGAACACGTTGCCGAACACGGACGACGCACAGATGGCCGGCGCGAGCACGTCCCGGTGTGTCCCCTCTCCCGACCAGAGCCGACGGAGACCGCGACCGACGAGCCTGTGTAACACCTGTGCGTAGCCGGTCATCCACCGTTTCCGTTGGCCCCACCAGTCGACCGGGTTGTGTGCCGCCTCGATCGTCGAGGCGAACGAGAACTGTTCGGCGACGTCGACCTCACTGCAGTAACAGTCGAACGCGAACGCGTAGTCTTCGGTGAGCATCTTCGGGTCGTACCCGTCGACGGCGTCGAACGCCGACCGGCGCATCACGACTGTCCGACTGGCTGCGACGGTGAACCCCGTCAGAGCCGTCAGGAGTCGTTGGCTCAGGTCACCGAGCACGACCGACTCGTAGTAAGCGGCGAGTCCGGTGAGCCCCTCCGGCTCCGGAATCGTCCGCCCTTGGACGACGTCTGCTCGGTCGTCGTCGATACGCGCGACCGCACTGGAGACGAACCGCGGATCGACTCGCTCGTCTGCGTCGAACACGGCGAGCAGTTCACTCGTCGTCTCCGCCGCGGCGTAGTCGATCGCGCCGGCCTTCGTCCCGGGGTTGCCGTTGACGAGCAGTTCGACCTGGTCGTGGCGTGCGAGGGCTCTCCCCCGCCGGATCGACGCCTCGTCGTCCGGTTCCGCGACGATCACGACCGACAGATCCCGGTACCGACTCTGGAGCAACGACACCACACTCCGGTGGAGCACACTCTCGTCACCGTGGACGGGGACCACGGCCGTGACACTCGGTCCGGTCGTGGGGAGCTCTGTCTGGTCGTCGCGACCCAACTGGCCGAGCAACACGAGCATCGAGAGCCCGAACAGTCCAGTGAGCGTGAGACACGCGACCGTCGCCTGCAACACGGTGACGGCGTCGCCGCCGAACACGGAGGGAATCGGAAGCACGAACACGAGCTGTCCCTGTACGTAGCCCGTCACGACGACGGCACCGATCACGAGCCCGAACAGGGCGACCTCTACACGTTCACCGAAACCACCCAGACGAGGGAGCCTCGCCGTCGCCCGCGACCACAGTCTGCGGAGGGCCGACACGGAGTTACTGTCTGCCATTGAACTACCCACTGGTCCCTCACCACTTCCCCTCTCCATCCCGAAGTCACAATCTAGTGTTGTCGGGGGAATCGCGGTACGCAGAGTCGACGGGGACGGCCGATTCTACTCATACAGATTCGCGCGCAGAGCTCCGGTCGGTGTGGTTCCCTCTGCCCCCTCACTGCCGGGGGCGACTCACGCCTGCTCACAGCCGGACAGTGTCGGAGAGGCGGGCGTCACGGCTGGACCGACCGATCAGTACCTCGTACTGACCGCTGTCGACGACCCACCCGTCGTCGGTGTCGAACCGTGCGAGTCTGCGACGGGGGATACTCCCGGTGAGACGGCGGGACGCCCCGCCGTCGAGGCGGACCGGTCGGAACCACCCGAGTTCGCGCTCCGGACGAGGAACCTCCGTCGCCGGCGGAACGACGTACGCTTGGACCACCTCTCGTCCCGGCCGGTCCGCGACGTTCCGTACCGTGATATCCACCGACAGCCCCTCCTCACCCGTGGTGACGACCGCTTCGTCGTACTCGAAGTCGGCGTACGACAGTCCGTGTCCGAACGGAAACGTCGGGTCGAGGCCGTCCCGGTCGAACCCGCGGTAGCCGACGAACACACCCTCGTCGTAGTGGACGTTACCGTCGACCCCGGGGTACTGCCTGTCGGTCCTCACCGGATAGCTGTCGAATCGTTCACCGAACGTGACCGGGAGCCGTCCACCGGGGTCGCGTCCGTTCAACACGGCCGCGAGCGCGTCGCCGTCTGCCTGCCCCGGGTACCAGGTCTGGACGATTGCAGCTACGTCGTCTCGCCACGGCATCGCGACGGGACCGCTCGTCCGACAGACCACGACCGTCTGTGGGTTCGCTGCTGCGACCGCACGGACGAGTCGGTCCTGCAGACCGGGGAGTCGGAGCGACGACCGGTCTGCGCTCTCGCCGGCGTCGTCTTCGACGACCACGACCGCGGCGTCTGCCGCCGCCGCCGTTCGCGTCGCCGCACCGATGTCCGTCTCTGGGTGTCGGTCCCACCCGACACGCCGCCAGACGGGCGCCGACCGCCCCACCGTCGCGCGCGGCACACCCCGTTCGAACGTCACTCGCGCGGTTCGACGGAGCGCAGTGACCGGGTCGACCGTCGTCGACGGGGTGACGGCGGCACTCCCCCCTCCGCTCACCTTCGCCTCGTCTGCCGCCGGGCCGAGGACGGCCAACTGTTCCCCGTCGAGCGGGAGCAGACCACGGTTCTGGAGGAGAACGGTCCCACGAACCGCGACCGTCTCGGCGAGCCGTCGGTGCGCGTCGCGGTCGACGGACGGCCGTCGGGAGTCTCTCCCGTCGGCTGCGAGACGTGCGACCCGGCGGGCAGCCTTGTCGACCCGGGTCTCCGGGACGGCTCCGCGGTCGACTGCTCGCCGGAGCCGGTCGTCGAACACTGCCGGTGGGTACGGTTCCGGCTGGCCGTCTTCCGCGAGCAACCGGTCGACGACACGCCAGTAGAGCGGGACCGACAGTCCCAGTCGCTCCGACAGGCCGACCGTCTCGACGAGCCGCGCCAGCCGACTGTCGGGCGCGCGTCGAGCGACCGGCGAGACGCCCGGCATCTCGACGTCGAGTCCCGCCGTCGCGGCCGCCACCGTGTCGTGTGTGCCCCACCAGTCCGAGACTGTCACGCCGTCGAACCCCCAACGCCGGCGGAGGACCCTCTCCAGCAGTCGCCGGTGTTCGCTCGCGTAGTGGCCACCCACACGGTTGTACGCCGTCATCACGACAGACGCCCCGGCGTCGACTCCGGCACGGAACGCCGGGAGGTACAGCTCCCGGAGCGCTCGCTCGCCGACGACGACGTTCAGTTTGTCGCGGTTCCGTTCCTGGTTGTTGACGACGAAGTGTTTCAGCGTCGCCCCGGCACCGGTCGCCTCGACGCCGGCGACGGTCGCAGCCGTGAGCCGGGCGGCGTGGTGCGGGTCCTCTCCGGGGTACTCGAAGTTCCGGCCACACGTCGGGACACGAACCAGATTCGCACCGGGCGCGAGCACGACGTCGTGGCCGTTCGCGCGCGTCTCGCGACCGAGCGCACGACCGAACCGCCGCGCCAGCTCCGGGTCCCAGCTCGCGCCCAACGCGACTGTCGCCGGGAACGCAGTCGACTCCCCGTCGACGACCCCCAACGGCCCGTCGACGAACCGCAGCGGCTCGACGCCGAGCCGTTCGACACCCGGCAGGTAGCCGGTCGCTCGACCCGTCGGGTCCACCTCTCCACGGAGTAACTGCAGTTTCTCCGACAGCGTCGCGCCGTCGAGACTGTCACCGGCGGTCATCTGTCGGCCGGGGTCGCTGGGCGACCCTGTCTGTCGCTCCGGCTCCTCGCCCACACTGTCTGCTCGTTGTGTCGGCTTTGGATTTGAAACCACCGCACAGTCCCACGAGGAGCCTGGCTCCTCGCCGGTCCCCCCACGACGACCCGGAACCCGGTCGTGTCTGTTTTTCGCCGACGGTGGCGTACCTCCCTCGGTACTTTGGTAACTGAACTCGTCAGTGTCTTCCACCAGTGTCTTTTAAATAGAAAACGCAATGAGTGAGGAACCCGTAGATACAGGTGGGTGATGACAGTGGAGCGAGTCACAGTCGGCGTCGGCGGGATGAGCTGTGCCAACTGCGTGAACACCGTCACGGAGCGGTTGGAGACGCTGTCCGGAGTGTCGGAAGCGTCGGCCAACTTCGCCACGGACGAGGCGACGGTGTCGTACGACCCGGCGGAGACGGACCTGTCGGCGGTGATCGAGGCGATCGAGGCGGCGGGTTACGAGCCCGTCACCGCCGAGACGACCGTCGGGATCACCGACATGACGTGTGCGAACTGCGCCGGCACGGTGGAAGACGCCGTCGGATCGGTCGCAGGGGTCGTCGACGTGGCCGCCAACTTCGCGGCCGACGAGGCACACGTCGAGTATCTCCCGGACGCGGTGACGCGCGCGGAGATCGACGACGCCGTCGAGACGGCGGGGTACAGCCCCGTCCGCGGGGACGACGACGGGGCGGAGAGTGAGGCGGACCGCCGAGAGGCCGCCCGGACGGCGGAGATCCGGCGACAACGCAACCTCACGCTCGTCGGTGTCGCCGTCTCCGTCCCGCTGTTGGCGTTCATGGCCGACCACCTCCTGTTCGGCGGGGAGCTCCTGCCGGCGACAGTCGGGGGGGGCTCCGTCGGCTGGCTCCAGTTCGGGCTGGCGTCCGTCGCCCAGGTCGTGCTCGGCCGAGAGTTCTACGCCAACAGCTACGACGCGATCGTGAAGAACCGCACCGCGAACATGGACGTGTTGATCGCGCTGGGGTCGTCGACGGCGTTCGGTTACTCCGTCGTCGCGCTCGTCGGGCTGCTCCCGAGCGCGGGGCTGTACTTCGACACCGCGGCGCTGATCCTGACGTTCATCACGCTCGGCAACTACCTCGAAGCCCGCTCGAAGGGGCAGGCCGGCGAGGCGCTCCGGTCGCTGCTGGAGTTGGAGGCCGACACCGCCACGCGGCTGGAGACGGACGACGACGGCAACACGGTCGAACGCGAGGTGCCACTCGAGGACGTGACTGTCGGCGACCGGCTGAAGGTGCGCCCCGGCGAGACGGTGCCGACGGACGGCGAGGTGGTCGAGGGTGAGTCGGCCGTCGACGAGTCGACCGTCACCGGGGAGTCCGTCCCGGTGTCGAAGGCGCCCGGCGACGAGGTGATCGGCGCGACCGTCAACGAGCAGGGTGTGCTCGTGATCGAGGCGACTCGCGTGGGCGAGGAGACGGCCATCGAGCAGATCGTCCGGCGCGTGAAGGAAGCCCAGTCCCGACAGCCGGAGATCCAACAGGTCGCCGACCGGATCTCGGCGTACTTCGTCCCGGCGGTGATCGGCAACGCTCTCCTGTGGGGGGCAGTCTGGGCGCTCGCTCCCGGCGCGCTCGCCGACTTCGTCGCCACACTCCCCATCTGGGGGCTGGCCGCCGGCGGCCCGGCGGCGGTCGGCGCCACGGAGTTCGCCGTACTCGTGTTCGCGTCGGCGGTGTTGATCGCCTGTCCGTGTGCGCTCGGGCTGGCGACGCCGGCGGCGACGATGGTCGGCACTACCATCGGCGCCCAGGCCGGCGTCCTGTTCGACGGCGGGGACGTGTTGGAACGGGTCGGCCGGATCGACACGGTCGTGTTCGACAAGACCGGCACCCTCACCGAAGGGGAGATGGAGCTGACGGACGTGCGCCCGATCCGGCCGACGACGGACGGCGCGGTGGAGCACGGCGGGGACGGCGCTCCCGAGGGTGAGGAGGCGGCCGGAGACGATCCGACCGCGACGGAGCGACTGCTCGCGGTCGCGGCGACCGCGGAGAACGGCAGTGAACACCCGATCGGGGAGGCGATCGTCGCCGGCGCCCGCGAGCGCGGTGTCGAACCGGGCGATCTCACCGCGCTCCAGAACGTCTCCGGCCGGGGGATCCGCGCCCGGACGGAGCACGGCGACGTGGTCGTCGGCAAGCTCTCGTTGCTGGCCGACCGCGGCGTGACGGTGGGGCCGGCGGAGTCCGTCGTCGCCGACCTCCAGTCGGAGGGGAAGACGGCCGTCGCGGCCGCGTGTGACGGCGAACTCCTGGGCGTGCTCGCGGTGGCCGACGAGGTGAAGCCCACCGCGGTCGACGCGGTGACGGCGCTGCGGGAGCGCGGTGTCGCCGTCCACATGCTCACCGGCGACAACGAGCGGACCGCGGCCGCCGTCGCGGAGACGGTCGGGATCGACCCCGACAACGTCCGTGCCGAGGTGTTGCCGGACGACAAGGCCGACGCCGTCGAGACGATCCAGTCGGACGGCAGTCGCGTGGCGATGGTCGGCGACGGCGTCAACGACGCGCCGGCGCTGGCGACCGCCGCCGTCGGCGTCGCCATCGGCTCGGGCACGGACGTGGCCGTGGAAGCCGGCGACGTGACGCTCATGCGGTCGGACCCGTACGACGTGGTCCGGGCGCTGAACGTCTCCGAGGGGACGATGTCGAAGATCCGCCAGAACCTCGTGTGGGCGCTGGGGTACAACACCGTCCTGATCCCGTTGGCCTCGCTGGGCCTGCTCCAGCCCGTGCTCGCCGCGGCCGCGATGGCCGCCTCCTCCGTGTCCGTCCTGTCGAACAGCCTCCTGTTCCGACGGTACGACCCGGACGAGCGGTACTCGCTGGCCGGGCTGTTCCGGCGCGACTAACCGAACAGCTCCGACAACACCGTCTCTAGGTCGGCGGCGAGTTCGACGACGAGGTACAGCAGGAGGAGCCCCAGCACGACCGCCGAGAGGAACGTCAGGAGGTGGAGGAGACCGACGTCGAACGAACGGAGACGCATCGACGGCGGTAGGTCGGGGTGGGTCGTAGTCGTGTCGGTGACAGCGGTCGGCGGGTGGTGTCGTCGCAGGGTGTCGCAGTGTCAGCCGTCTGGTGTCTGGGGCTCGGGGGGACCGAACCGACGGAATCCGAAGTAGACTTCGTTCCACGAGTCCGGCGAAACACGCTGCCGATCGAACTCCTTCGAGCAACGGGTGAGAAGCACGTCGTCGTCGTACGCGGAGGTGTCGGCCTCAACCGTGATTCCGGCGTGGAAGTTCCAGTGCAGGTGCGTCGGGAACTGGAGTGTGAACGTCGGTTCGAACCACCGGTACGTTCGCCCACCGGACCGCTCGGGGTCGTACGCGCCGTCGACGAACTCGATCTTGTCTGTGTCGCTGCCTACGTCGTACGTCTTCCCGGGGTTGCCAGTCCCACCGCGCATCCTGATCGAGTCGATCCGGATCGACACCTCCCGGCCGTCCGGGAGTGTGACACCGCGATCGAACGCGATTCGAATCCAGAGTCCGTTCTCACTCGTGAGACCGATGCCTGCGCACACACGGGGTGTCGGTGTGCCGGTCGGTGTCGGGCTATCTGTCGGTGTCGGGCTGTCTGTCGGTGTCGGCCTGTCTGTCGGAGTTGCAGAGTCCGTCGGCGAGGCGGTGTCTGTCGGAGTCGGCGTGTCTGTCGAGGTGGGGCTGTCTGTGGGAGACGGTGTCTCTGTGGCGGTGGCTGTCCGACTGGGCCGCTGTGTCGGCGGGCGTCTCGACGGGCTCTCCGTCTCGCCGCCGAGCGCGTTACACCCAGTGAGGGCCGCGACGCCCGAGGCAGAGAGGAGTTGGAGGACCTTCCGGCGTGAACTGTCTCCCGGCATGTCTGCGGCGAATTGCATCCTCGGTCGTGTACTTATAAATATTTCATTAGTGAAGTCGACGAACCACTATCAGACACGCTCGTATCGGCGTCACCACGTCAGTTGTTCGGCGTCCTCGGTTTTGCAGGACCGAAGCGAATGAACCCGAAGTAGACTTCGTGCCACGACTTCGGCGAAACTCGTTGTCGGTCGAAGTCATCCGAGCAACGGGTGAGGACCACGTCGTCGTCGTACGCGGAGGTGTCGGCTTCGGCTGTGATCCCACTGTGGAAGTCCCAGTAGGTGTGCGTCGGGAACTGGAGCGTGAACGTCGGCTCGAACCACCGGTACGTCCGCCCCCCGGAGCGCTCGGGTTCGTACGCCCCGTCGACGAACTCGATCTTGTCCGTGTCGCTGCCTACGTCGTACGTCTTCCCGTAGTTGTCAGTCGCACCGCTCATCGTGATCGAGTCGATCCGGATCGACACCTCCCGGCCGTCCGGGAGCGTGACACCGCGGTCGAACGCGATTCGAATCCAGAGTCCGTTCTCCTTCGTGAGGTCGATTCCAGCGCACACGCGAGGCGTCGGTGTGCCGGTCGGTGTCGGGCTGTCTGTCGGTGTGGGGGAGTCTGTCGGGGTCGGAGAGTCCGTTGGGGTGGGACTGTCTGTCGGGGTCGGAGAGTCCGTCGGCGAAGCAGTGTCTGTGGGAGAGCGTGTGTCTGTCGGGGTGGGGCTGTCCGTCGGTGAAGGTGTGTCTGTAGGTGTGGCTGTCCGACTGGGCCGCTGTGTCGGCGGTCGTCTCGACGGACTTTCCGTCTCACCACCGAGTGCGTTACACCCAGTGAGGACCGTGATGCTGGAGGCGGAGAGGAGTTGGAGGACCTTCCGGCGTGAGCTGTCTCCCGGCATGCTGTGGTGGATCTCATTGTCTTCTTGTGAATTCATAAATACTTCATTAGTGAAGTCGAGGACCCGTGATCGGGGACGCTCGTACCGGAGTCACCGTCAGTTGTCCGGCGTCCTCGGCTCCGGGGACCCGTAGCGATAGAACGGAAAGTCTACTTCGTGCCACGACCGCGGTGAGAGTCGCTGTCGGTCGAACATCTTCGAACAACGGGTGAGAAGCACGTCGTCGTCGTACGCGGAGGTGTCGGCTTCGGCTGTGATCCCACTGTGGAAGTCCCAGTACAGGTGTGTCGGAAACTGGAGTGTGAACGTCGGCTCGAACCACCGATACGTCCGCCCCCCGGAGCGCTCGGGGTCGTACGCACCGTCGACGAACTCGATTTTGTCTGTGTCGCTGCCTACGTCGTACGTCTTCCCGTAGTCGTCAGTCGCACCGCTCATCGTGATCGAGTCGATCCGGATCGACACCTCCCGGCCGTCCGGGCGCGTGACACCGTGGTCGAACGCGATTCGAATCCAGAGTCCGTTCTCCTTCGTGAGGTCGATACCAGCGCACGCGCGTGGCGTCGGTGTGCCGGTGGGCGTTGGGGTCGCAGTCGGTGTGGGGGAGTCTGTCGGGGTCGGTGAGTCCGTTGGGGAGGGGGAATCCGTCTGAATTGGGGAGTCAGTCGGCGAAGCGGTGTCTGCGGGAGTTGACGTGTCTGTCGGGGTAGGGCTGTCTGTTGGCGAAGTAGTTTCTGTGGCGGTGGTCGTCCGACTGGGCCGCTGTGTCGGCGATCGTCTCGACGGGCTCTCCGTCTCGCCCCCGAGCGTGTTACACCCCGTCAAAACCGTTAGTCCGGACCCGGAAAGGATTTGGAGGACCTTTCGACGAGAGCTATCTTCTACCACAGTCCACTCATTATTGGTCTAGTTCATGTGTCTTGTGGTAGTGGATTAATTTCGAAACGAATAATGTCTCCACCTTATTCCGCCTATTGTGAACATATACAAGCCACTGTACAACGGCGGTGATGAGTGTACGAAGAAGCGAGCGTACATCCGTCTGTACCCCAACACGTCCTACGAGGACACCTACTACGTGAGGAAGGGCGACGACATCCCGTCGGCGATTGACGGAGCATTCTCCACGCTCCTCTCCGCCGACGCCGTGTCCTACTACGATGTACAGCGCGCGCAGTCGTCGGCTATCTCGTACCCAGACATCAGCTTCAGCGGTACGGACGACCTAAGGAGCAAGTTCCGGTCGTACCTGGAGACTGGCTCCGAGAACGGGACGGGGCAGAACCTCAAGGATATGAACGGAATTCATATGCTGGTCCACAGTGAGGGCTGCTAACACAGCCGGTGGTGAACTCGCAGACACCTGTAATAACCCCTCCGCGTTCAAGCGCGGCGTCATGGCCTTCACAGGAGCCGCCTGTGGTGGCTTCGACGGACTCCAGCGCAACTCCGCAATTCAAGAGGTGCTCCACGGCTTCATCCGGTTCTCGCAGATCGAAGAGAGTGCGCTCGTTGGCGGAGGGGGGAGCAACTACGACGAGCATCGACTCGGTGAGGTGCGGGATCGGGAGGTGACGCCGATGCTCACGTACCACGCCAACGAGAGTGATCAGTACAACGAGGGGACGTGCGACGGCGACGGGACGCAGTTCGAGGGGTACGACCAACGGCTGACCGACTGCACCATCGAGGCGGTGAGACAGGTTGCGAACAACCAGTGCAACGGTCAGCAGAGCAAGCCAGACGACTGTTCTAAAGACGACAACAACAACTGATGACACGAGACACGCCAGCACGACGAGACGTACTGACTACAATCGGCGCGACGGGCGTCACCGCGCTCGTCGGCCCCGCGGCGGCGGCCTCCGGAGACTCCGTCCGGGTCGTCGAGGTGTACCGGACGTACGACCTCCCGGAGTCGAGTCGGTACCAGAAGTACCACTGGGACGAGCTGCCGCCGTACACCGTCGACGAAGACCGGGGGACCGTGCGCCCGGTCGGACAGGAGTCGCTGCCGACGGGGGACAGTCCGGGCGTGAACGGTCCCGACGGGAGTCCCGGTGTCGCACAGGCGTCCGAGCGGGCCTTCGGGGGCGAGGAGACGACCTCGCTCGTCACGCGGACCGCACCGCGCGGGCGGACTACCGAGACGGTCGCGCTGGCCCGTCCCTTCTCACCGCCGGAGTTCGGCGTGGAGGTGGGTCCCGAGGGGACCACCGTCGACCACCCGAACGGCCGCGCGACGGCGGCCCGTGGCGAGGGCGCGTCGTTCGGCGCCGACGTGGGGACTGTGAGCGTCGAGACGAGCCGCACCCTCGACGAGACGGTCGACAACCCCGATATTCCGCCGGGCCAGCGAGCACTGAAGACGGTCGGCGGTACGGTCGAGGTGGACGCCGAGTTGTCGGTTCGCGTCCGAGACTTCGGCGACCTGACGGTCCTCCCGAGCCGTCGCCCGGATTAGAACTCCAACCCGAGCCTGTTCAGCCCGACGATCACGAGGTAGCCGACGAGTCCGAGCACGAAGATCAGTCCGGGCAGTGCGAACGGTCCGAACACCCGGACGAGTGCGTCGACCGGCGGAATTCCCATGTCGGGACGGTACACGACGGGCGCCGTTAAGCCCACGGAACCGTCGGTCAGTCGTAGCGGGCCCGCTCGCGGGCGGCGCGGTCGCCGCCGAAGCGGTCGACGAGCGCCGTGACGGTCTCCCCGAGCGTCCGCATACACTCTCCCGTGGAGACGAAGCCGAGTTCCTCCGTGACATCGTCCCAGGCGTGGCCCTGGAGCACCTTCCGGACGAGCAGTCGCTCGCGGCGGGCGTCGATGTCGTCGGCGGGAGTGTCGCCCGGCGCGTCCGTGTCGAGGAACCACGCGACGGCGAGCCGGCGGAACGGGTCCGGCGCGACGCCGTAGCCGGTCGGGCCGGTGCCGGCGCCGACGACGACCCGCCACTCGTAGTCGGTCAACTCTAGTAGTGGTTCGGGGTCGGCGCCACACGCGCGGAGGGTCGCGCGGACGACATCCGGCGAGAGGTCCGAGAGTCCGTCCGAGAGCACGCCGGCGACCCGGTCGCGGAACCCCTGGCCGTGGCGGGCCGCGAACGCTCGGCCGGCGTCCGTCACCGGGCGGACGACGACGGCGGAGTGTTCCCCGCTCGTGTCGTTGCGGGTCGTCGAGAGGTGGACGGTCCGGTAGCCGTTCTGACGCCAGAAGTCGACGACGCCCGGCGAGGCGCCGAAGCCGGACGAGAAGTAGTCGGCGGGCGCGAACCCCGGGCGGTCGGCGCCGTCTGCGAGGTCGGTCTCGACGGCCGACAACAGCCGCGAGCCGAAGCCAGACCGCCGGAGGACGCCGTGTGTGGCGACCCGGACGACCCGGTAGCCGACCGGCCGTGCGGCGTCGGGGTCCCGCAGCTGTCCCCCCAGGAGATCCGGAACCATGTTGCCGTGGATCCGACCGCCGTCGAACAGCTCGCGGCGGCGACGCTCCGAGAGCCCACCCTCGCGGGCGACGAGCGCGACGGCGGCGACGTGGCCGGAGACGAGCAGGGCGTGGACGGAGAGGTTCGGCGCGTCCAGGAGTCGGGCGAGATCCGTCGGCTCCGTCCGGTAGTGGGCGACGACGAGCAGTCCGAACACCTCCCGGAGGAGGTGGTCGTCCGTGCGGAGTCGGTCGGTCGACAGTCTGCGGTACGTCGCGTCCGCGAGACTCGCGTCCGCGAGGAGTTGGTCGACGGCCGGCCGAGCGTCGAGCGCGAGGGCTCGGAACGACCACGACTCCAGTGGGTCGCCCGGAGCGTGTCGGATCGGCTCCGTCGGCCGCGTCTCCGTGACCGTGTGGCGGGCGTCCGCGAGTCGGTCGCGGAACCGGACGGAGAAGCCACGCCCGGCGCCCTCGTAGCCGTGGACGGTCGTGACGAACGCCGCGCGGTCGGCCGCCAGCGTCGCGGACAGCGTCGCCACCGGGAGCCCGGCCGCCTCGTCGACGAAGACGGCGTCGGCGTCGTCGGCTCGGTCGGCCACCTCCGTCGGCGGGACGTACGCCACGCGGCCGCCGGCGGCCGTGACGAGTGGCTCCGTACCCGACCGTGCGCCGAGCGTCCCAGTCAGTTCGGTCGCCCGCTGTAACAGGGTGGCGGCGTTGGAACGCGTGGGTGCCGTGACGACGACCTCGCTGCCGGCGGCCGCGAGGGCGCCGGCGGCGAGCCCGGCGACGGTGGACTTCCCGCGGCCGCGGTCCGCCTCCACGACGACTGCCGTCTCGGGCTCGCGGAGCCGCTCTAACGCACGCAGACTCCGCCCCTGGTCGGCCGTGCGACACGCCTCGTAGGCCGCGAGCGGGAACCCTGGGTCCGCCGGGAGCGTCCCGTCGCTTCGGGGTGGGGGCCGTTCCCGACCGGTGAGTCCGTCACGGCGGAGACGGCCCTCGTCGGCGTCGTAGACCGCGACACCCGGGTGGTCGAACGTCTCCAGGACCCGTTCGCGGAAGGCGTTCGTCGGGTCCGCGGCGTCGAACGGCGGGACCGCCAGCGACGCCCGGAAGTCGTCCGTCCGGTCGGTCCAGTCGGTCGGCAGCAGGAGGACGTACAGGCCGCCGCCGGCGACGGCACCGACGGTTCGGCCGACGGCGTCCGGCGAGAACTCGTCGACCCCGTCGTAGACGACCGTCTCGTGTGTCGTCCCCATCAGCCGGCCGGCGTGTGGAGCCGGCTGTCGCTCGTACGTCTCGACGGACTCTGCGAGGATGTCGTGAGAGTCGTCGCCAGACACCACGGCCAGATCCGTCGCGGTGTCGGCGACCGCCCGACAGGTCTCGTGGCTCTCGCCGACGACGGCGAGGAGCCGACGACCGTCGGTTGCCCGTGCCTCGCGGCGCAGGGCGGCGACGGCCGCAGCGATCTCTGTCACACCGTCGCTACCGCGGCGCCGGTGTTGGCTCTTTCCCTCCCGCCGACTGCACGACGCCCCTCGCCCGTCGGCGGCCGGGATGGCCGTCCGGTATCAGTGGAGGATGTTCTGTGCGACGACGGCCAGTTGGTCGCCGTCCGCCTCCTGGAGCCGCTCGTCGGTGAGCTTCAGCCGTTGGCGCGGCCGACCGACATCCGTCGGCGACTTCTCCGTCTCGACGATCCCCATCTCCTCGAGGTCGTTCTTGCGGCGAGAGAACGTCGCCTTGCTGGCGAGCCCGACGTTCTCCCCCCACTTCGAGATGTCGTACAGCAGCAGCTCGTTCTTGGCGGCGACGAGCAACGAGACGATCACCTCGTCCAGCTCACGGGAGCTACGGCCACCCTCGATGGAGGTGACGACCGTCTCGAAGTCCTCCTGGGGAGTCTTTCCGAACTCCGCAGACATCGTCTCTCGAACGGAGTTGCGCCCGGGGGTCCGGAGATCGAAGGTCGCTGCGTCGTCCCACTGGTCACACAGCGTGTCGTACGTGTCGGTGACGAACGGCTCGTCGGTGTCGGCGATCGCGGCGACGTTGTCACCCACCTCGATCGGTGAGTACAGCACGTCGCCGTCGGTGAACGCCGTGCTGTTGGTCACGTCGTACGATCGCAGCTCGGCGTGGCCGGCGTCCACCATGTCGGCCAGCTTCGAGCCGAGCGTGAAGTCCTTCCGTGCGGTCCGGAGGGTGTCTTCGTCTGCGAGCACGCGAAGCGTCGGCAGGTCGCCGTCGAACGACCGGCCGGCCTCCGCGATGGCCCGCAGCATATCTACCCACGGGTCGACGACGAACGTCTCGCCGTCGCACCGCTCGAACACTGCCTCCAGTGCCCCTTTCGCCGTGTCGGTGCGTAAGTTCTCTGCCTTCACCATACGACAAGGTATGTCGCTCGTACAAGTTAATACCACCGGCTGTAAGAGGACTGTACCAGGCAGAAACTGTAATGAAACAACCACGAACGCCCCGATATCGGCGTTCGAGCCGTCGACGAACGAACACGTTCGTACAGGAGACTCCGTAAGACGCCGTCGATCGACGACTCCGTTCACTGTTGTCGGTCGCGCCCGCGTGCGGCACGAGACCACGTGTCACGGGCCGTGTACACACAGGATAGGGTGCTACGCGAGTGTCGGCGGGACGGAACTGACGGCCTCGGGTGGCTCCGATCTCCCCGCGTCGAGACTCTCGCCGAGGCCGCGCGCGAGATTGTTGCGCGTTCTATACGCAGAAATCTGACCAATTTCCACTACTTCCGTTAGTATTAAATCCGGAATCGAGCGGCTCTCTCCCGCCTCTACCGCCGGAATTCTGGTGTCTCACAGGTTGTGTTAGAATTCGTAAATCAGATGCTCTTGTATTACAAGTTGATGATTAAGTGGTAATCGTTTATCCTAAATGGCGACGTTCGTTTCGATTTCACATGGCGCAAGAAGGCGTGACCCGACGGCTCGCATCGAACGCAGTGACCCAGATCCTGACGACGAACCCGCGGCTCCTCGCGGCGATCATCGTGCTCGCGGTCCTCGTCACCTTCGCAGGCGTCTCCACCGTCGCGGGGGAGCTGGTCGTCGGGGTAGAGAGTGCTCCGGAGATGGCGGCAAGTTCGTACAGCGACGGCCCGAGAGAACCGTGATTGCAGCGACCTCCCCGGTGTCAGAGTAGCTCTCGTAGTTCGTCTGACCAGTAGAGCTGTCCGTCGAACAGTACTGGGTTCTCGATCACTTCGGTTGCCGCCGATAGATCCTCTTTGGCGAAGCGGTACGTGCGTCGCTGTGCGTTCAGGTGGAAGTCCAGGTCGAACCCTTCGAATCTCTCTTGTCCTTCACCGCCTTTCTCTCTTGGAGTCATCTGTGTGACTTCGAGAACACACTCGTCGTCGTGCTCGGAGAGGCGGTGGCCCGGTGGAATGATTGCATCAGACTGCGTCAGGACGTGTGTCCCGTCCCCGACCACCGCGTAGTCCTTGGGTGTCATCACCTGTTGTCGTGCCTTATCGAGCGCTCGCTCCATCGAGTAACCCGACACCATCAGCCGGGCGAACGTCGTCCCAACCTTTGCGGCCTGGCTGTCCGTCACCGCCTCGAAGGTGACACCGCCGGCGACACTCCCTTTCCGGACGAGCCCGACGCCCTCGTGGTAGGAGCCACAGGCGTTGAGGAAGAACGTCTGTGTGTTCGACTCAGACACCGACGAGATGGAGAGGAAGCCGTCGGCACACTCCAGCCCGTCCTCGTCGCTGTGACCGATGAAGTGGACCAGGTCGTTGCGGGACTCGAACACTCGGGCGAGCTCGGCGCTCGTGATGTTCTCTCGCACCTCGATGTCGATGTTGAGTGCGTCCGCCTGTTGTTCGTACCGCTCAACTGCAGCGTCGTGTTCCTCCCGCATGTCGGCGTTGTTGAGGACCGCGACTACCGAGATTGGACTGTCGTCGAGGTACTTCTGGCGGTTCTCGTACGCCTCCGGAAACGTTTTGAACACGTCGATTGGCACGTCGTCGCCCAGCCAGCCGTGGTAGCGGCTCGGCCCCAACACAGGTTTCACCAGGTCGACGTTCGAGATCTCCCGCTGGAGACGTGTGAACGTCTCGTCCGTCGGCTCACGAGGGTCGGCCGTCTGGTCGCCGTGTTGGTAGCTGTCGTCCATCGACAGCGAGATCCACTCCGCCTTGTCCAACTCCTCCGACTCCGGGAGGAAGAAGAACGGCAGCCCCTCTAGGAAGTAAGGGAGACACTCAACGTTCTCGAGACTCGGTTCGACGTACATCGAGAGATTCCACTCGGGGAACTCCTCGGTAACAGAGTCGAACGGGGCGTTCAGGTACGCCTGGACTCGATCCGCAATCGGTGCCTCGTACAGCCAGTCCGCGTCCAACCCGAGTTCCGGGAGGTAGTGAGAGAGAGACACGCGCTCTGCGTGTGGCCCGGCCTCGCGGGCGAGACAGTCGAGGTAGAACGTTCGTCGGAGCGTCGAGGCAACCTCGTACTGGAACTCCGGGAGGGGACCGAGCCGGTGGGGTTCACCACCTACCCGGAGTGTCGGAGTACAGTCCTGCTCCAGCCGCACGTCTGCGCCCAGATAGGAGACCAGCGACGCACTCGCGACGAGGTAGCGCAGTTCCGGAGGGACGACGAGCTCTACGCCCGTGTCGAGCGGTTCGAGCCCGTCTGGCCGATCGAACGCCTCGCCGAGCCTGATCCCTACTGGGTCTTTCCTGGCAGCCGGCCAGGTCCGGTCTGGGGTCGTACAGTCGGTCGCGGCAGCGAGCAACGGGAGCGCTCTCGCCACGTCTTCGACGCTGGATCCAACCGTGATCTGGTCGCCTGGTCGCCCTGTATCGCTGTTGAAACGGATAGTTAGCGGCGTCGGGTCCGACAGCGACAGGGTGATCTGGCCACGCGCGTGTCGGTTGATCTCTCCCGAGCCGTCGAACCGGACGTACACTCGTGGCTCAGAGTCGATCCGGAGCACGTAGCTCCCTGGCTCGAACAGAACCCGATCCTGGTGGGTACTGACACGGAATCGTTCGTCCGTGTCCAGCCGGACAACGTTGACTGCAGTCTGGGGAAATTCGAGTCCGCCTGTCGTCCCGCTGACGGAGATGTCTGGGTCCACCTCGGAGTTGTCCCCGCCGACGGAGATAGCGTCCGTGACCGTGGGGGCGTCGGCGCCACCGTCCCACCCGTCCGTGCCGATTCGTACAGTGTTCTTCGCAGCGTCGATCACCCGGAACGCGTCACTCTCCCGTTGCAGTTCCATCGCCGTACGGTACAGACGACAACGCGGGGATAATTCAGTTTCGTTTCGTGTTGTTACTACCTGGCGTTTATTTTGCCTCTAAGAAGTGAGTCCGGACCGAGGGGTGAACGGGTCCACACTGTGTGTCGACGGTTGACACCCGTGGGTCGCAACGAACACGCTTTTAACCTGCTCCGGACAACCCGTGTAGTACGACCCGCTCGGGGTCGTGACCCTCTCCGTCGGTAGGGACACCGGAAGCGGCGGGGAAGTCGAGCCACCGGGCGGGACACCAACAACAATGTCAGTCTACGTCGACTACGACACGCCGGCAGATCTCGCGGACCGGAGTCTCGACGCGCTCGAGGTCGCCCGCGACACTGGTACAGTAAAGAAAGGAACGAACGAGACGACCAAGGCGGTCGAGCGAGGCAACGCGGACCTCGTGTTCGTCGCCGAGGACGTGGAGCCGGAGGAGATCGTCATGCACCTCCCGGAGCTGTGCGAGGAGAAGGGGATCCCGTACGTATTCATCGGTACACAGGACGACGTCGGTCACGCCGCCGGGCTGGAGGTCGGCTCCGCGGCCGCCGCAGTCGTCCACGCCGGTGAGGCGTCCGACGACGTGGAGGACATTGGCAACAAGGTCGAGGAACTCCAGTAACCAACGATGTCCGCCGAAGACGGAGGAGACGACGGCTCGCAGTCTGCCGAGGTCATCGAGATCGTCGGGAAGACCGGGATGCACGGTGAGGCCATGCAGGTCAAGTGCCGCATTCAGGAGGGCGGTAACCAGGGTCGGATCATCACGCGAAACGTCCTGGGGCCCGTCAAGGAGGGCGATGTCCTCCAACTGCGGGAGACCCAGCGCGACGCGGACTCGATCGGGGGTCAGTGACGATGCCACAGGAACGAACCTGCGACTACTGCGACAGCGACATCGAGCCCGGCACCGGGACGATGTTCGTGGAGACGGACGGAGCGATCACGCACTACTGTTCGGCCAAGTGCGAGAAGAACGCGGATCTCGGCCGCGAGGCGCGGGATCTGGAGTGGACCGGCGAGGAGGAGTGACACCGTGTCCGACACACAGCGCACGTTCGTGATGGTGAAGCCGGACGGCGTCCAGCGCGGCCTGATCGGCGAGATCGTCGGTCGGCTGGAAGAACGAGGGCTGAAGCTCGTCGCCGCGAAGTTCACCCAACTCGACCGCGAACTGGCCGAGGAACACTACGGCGAACACGAGGGCAAGCCGTTCTTCGACGACCTCGTCGACTTCATCACCTCCGGACCGGTGATGGCGATGGTCTGGGAGGGACAAGACGCCGTGCGACAGGTCCGGAAGATGATGGGCGAGACGGACCCGGCGGAGTCGGACCCGGGCACCATCCGTGGCGACTTCGGGCTCGACTTGGGTCGCAACGTGATCCACGGCTCCGACCACGAGGACGAGGGCTCGTGGGAGCGCGAGATCGACCTGTTCTTCGACGAGTCGGAGCTGGTCGACTACGAGCGGGCCGACGAGACCTGGCTGTACGAGTAGCGACCGTCTCGTCTCATTCTCTCGCCGTCCGCAGACCGCCACCGACTGGTCCGACGGTCGCGGGCTCACGTTCGACACCGTGCCCGTCGGGGAACGCACCATTTATACGTCGACCGGCTGAATCTCTGGCTACGACTATGCCGAACTCCAACGGTCCACTCTCGAAGACGAAGGGGAAGCTGAAGAACGACCCACGCGACGCGGGCACCTCTCCGCCCCAGCGTGCGATCGCGGAGTTCGAGGAGGGTGAGACGGTCCACCTCGCCTTGGACCCGTCCGTCGAGGACGGCCAGTTCCACGCACGGTTCAACGGCCAGACCGGCACCGTCGCCGGGATGCAGGGAGCCGCCTACAAGGTGGAGATCACGGACGACTCCGTCGAGAAGACGATCATCGTCAAGCCCGCCCACCTGAAGCCCACCGGGGAGTGACGGACGAATGACGATCTTCAAGAACACGCTCGACGAGGAGTACCTGACGACCTCGGAGGCGAAGGAGATCTTGGAGGCCGTCGAGGCGGAGCGAGCGGCCGACGACGACCGGGAACTCCGGTACGAGCTCGCGCGGGCCGTCGAGCACGTCAACCGGTTCGCCCTGTTGGACGGGGGGGAGTCCCGGGAGCTCGTCGACGAACTGCGGGAGCTAGAGAAGGTAGACGGCTCGACGGCGATCAAGATTGCCGACGTGTTGCCGGCGGACCGGACGGAGCTGCGGTCCGTGTTCGCCAACGAACGGTACGCGATGGACGGCGACGAGCTCGACGAAGTGTTGAACGTCGTCGCGAAGTACGCCTGACGGCGCGCTCGGGACTCTCTCTGTGCCGGGTCGACTCACGCCGAATCGACTCCGGAACGGTAATGACCGCGAGCGACGAACGGCTGCGCGTGACGACGTGGGTCGAGAACTCGGAGGGCGGGCGGGCACGCGGCGTCCGCGGGCTGGCGCGCGCCTGGTTCGAGGTGGTCGTCCACCCCCGACGGTTCTTCAGGAACGGAATCGCGCCCGGCGACCAAGCGCCGGGGCTCGTGTTCGCCGTCGTAGTGGCGCTGACGTTCGCCGGCACGCGAATCGCGGCGGAGCCGGGGCTCGTGCCGGGCGTGTTCGGTGGTCGTGCTGGCTCTGTGGTCGTGGCGTTGGCCGCGGTTGGACTGCTGGTCGCGCCGGCGACACTCCACCTCGCGGCCGCGCTCCAGACGGTGTTCCTGGTCACGGCGGCCGTTCGGCTGCGGGCGACGGCGGCGGCGTTGGTCCGCGGCGACGGCTGGCTCCGGACGGCCGACCGCGGCGGCGTGAGCGAGACCGTCCAGGTGATCGCGTACGCCGCGGCACCGTGTGTGGCCGCCGGGGTCCCCGTGTTGGAGGTGCAGGTACTCGTGGCGGGGTACGGGGCGTACCTCCTCGTCGTCGGGCTGCGGGAGATCCACGGGCTGTCGGTCTCCCGAACGCTCGCGGCCGCGGCCGTCCCCGGGACGCTCGTGTTCGGCTACGGGTTCGGCGGGGTCGCCGCGACACTGTCGTTGTTGGGACAGTGGTACGTGATCTGAGTCGGTGACGGCGCGACGGTAGGCGGCGGCGACCCGGAGAGCGACCACGAGGCGGGCGGAGTCGGCCGGAGACGGCCGCGCTCGGAGCGGTTTCGACAACAGTTTTAGGCGGGGGATACACCAATCGAACGAATGGGTACGTGCATCATCTGTGGGATGTCCACCGACGGTCGGATCTGTGGTTCCCACGATCAAGACGTCGTCTTCGAGTTCAAGGGAACGGACCCCTCGTTGCTCCGTGCCGGTCGCTTCTACCGCGGTACGGTCGACGGCTACGCCGACTTCGGCGTGTTCGTCGACCTCTCGTCGGACGTGACCGGACTGCTCCACCGATCGGAGTTGGACCGACGGCTGGAGTCGCTCGACTGGGAGCCGGGTGACACCGTCTACGTGCAGGTCAAGAACGTCCGCGACAACGGGAACGTGGACCTGTCGTGGTCGATTCGGCAGGCGGAACGGGAGTTCCGCGGTTCGCTCGTCCAGGACGGCGACCGGGAACGCGAGCCGACCGCGATCGACGAGACCGGCGACGACGAGGCCGACGACGACGAGGCAGAGGCGGAGGAACGACACGAACAGACGGAGGCCGACGAGGCGACGGCCGACGAGGCCGACGACGACGAGGCCGACGACGACGAGGCAGAGGCGGAGGAACGACACGAACAGACGGAGACCGACGAGCCGACGGCCGACGAGACCGGCGGCGAAGTCGACACCGAGGCGGGCGAGAGCCCGGACGGCCAGGTCGGCGGCGAGCCGTCGCCGGCGGAGGCGGACCGAGAGACGGCCGACGACACGAGCTTCGAGTTCGGATCCCCGGCCGGCGGCGAGAACGGCGAGACGGTCGAGGAGACCGATGCGTCTGACGACGACGCCGAGTCCGTCGACGACACCGAGTCCGTCGACGACGACGAAGTCGAGACAGAGACGACCGACGAGACCGACGAGACCGACGAGACCGACGAGACCGACCGCGTGACGGTCGAGAGTCTCACGGACCGCGTCGGCGAGACGGTGCGACTGGAGGGTGAGATCACGGACGCCCGCCAGACGAGCGGGCCGACGGTGTTCGAGCTCCGCGACGAGACGGGGACGGTCGACTGTGCGGCGTTCGTCGAGGCGGGCGTGCGGGCGTACCCCGGCATCGACGTCGGCGAGACCGTCCGGCTGGACGGGGAAGTCGAGCGCCGTCAAGAGGAGATCCAGGTGGAGACGGAGGCGCTGGCGGCGTTGGAAGACGAGGACGCCGACGCCGTCCGCGAACGGCTCGCGGACGCGATGCGAGCGAAGAGCCGACCCGACGAGGTGCGGGCGTTGGCCGCTCACCCCGCTCTCGACGCCGTGACCGAGGGGCTGCTGGACGCCGCGGAGGCGATCCACCGCGCAGTCCTGTCGGACCGGCCGGTGGTCGTCCGGCACGCGGCGACGACGGACGGCTACGTCGCCGGCGCGGCTATCGAGCGTGCGACGCTGCCCCTGGTGCGGGCGGAACACCCGGAGTCGGACGCGGAGTACCACTACTTCGACCGGCGGCCCCTCGACGGCTCCGTGTACGACATGGACGCGGCGACGAACGACACCACGCGGATGCTGTCCGACCGGGAGCGTCACGGCGAGAAGCTGCCGTTGGTGGTCCTGCTGGGCACCGGCTCCACGGAGGAGTCGGCAGACGGCCTGGGGCTGTTGGGCGTGTACGGCGCCGAGCGGGTCGTCGTCGACCCGCGGGCCGGCGACGCCGAGGTGGCCGACTCCGTCGAGACGATGGTGAACCCGCCGGCGACGCCGGAGGCGCCGCAGCTGACGACCGGCGCGCTGGCGGCGACGCTGTCGGCGACGGTGAACCCGGACGTGGAGTCGGAGCTGAGCCACCTCCCGGCGATCACCTACTGGGAGGAGCCGCCGACGGCGTTCGCCGACCTGGCGAGCGAGGCCGGCTACGACACGGACCACGTCGCGGACCTCCGGGCGGCGATGGCGTTGGAGGCGTTCTACCAGCGCTACGAGGACAAGCGCGAGCTCGTCGCAGACCTGTTGTTCGGGGACGACGGCGACCTCGCCGGCCACGTTGCAGACCAGTTCCGCGAGCGGCTGGACCGCGAGCTGGAGACCGCCAACGCCAACATCGAGACCCGGGACGGCGGCGACCGGACGCTCCGTGTGTTGGACGCACACGCGTTCGCACACCAGTACGACTTCCCGCCGACGGAGCTGTTGGCCGACGAACTCCGGCGGCGCCACGACGACCCGGTCGTCGTGTTGGGTGACGACGACCTGTACGTCCGGGCGAACGGCGACGTGGACGTGCGCGCCGTCGCCGCGACGGCCGCAGACCAGGTGCCCGACGGCGGCGTGACGGCCGCGGGCGTCCGCGAGGGTCGTATCGAGTACCTCCGCGGCCGGCGGGAGGCCGTGCGAGACGCGGTGTTGTCGGCGGTCGCCGAGACGGCCGACTGACGCCTCAGAACAGTTCTTCTCGCCGTCGCGCGACGGGCCACCCGACGAGACGACGGGCCCCTCGGCGACGGCTACACCGTGTAGCGGTCGAACTTCGAGCCGGCGTACGCGAGCGCCCCCCACGCGAGCGCCGCGAGGACGAGCCCGGAGCCGGCGACGCCGGCGGCGGAGACGGCCAGCCCAGACACGCCGGCGACGCCGGCGACCACCTCGGCCGCCCAGGGGACGGCGAGTGCGGCTGCCGGCCCGGCGACGAGCAGGAGGGTGATCGAGTAGGCGGCGAACGCGAACAGACTCGGCACGACCGCCTCGCGGCTCCGGACGACTTCTGTCGTCTCGTAGTTGGGGAAGACGACGCCGACGCCGGTCGCCAGCGCGGCCGCCCCGACCCCGACTCCGGCGCCGACGGCGGCGACGAGCGCGACCCGCGGCGGGGCGTAGCCGGCGGCCGCGCCGAGACCGGCGGCGGCGACGCAGGCGACACCGCCGCCGGAGACGGCCCCCGGGAGCGCGACGCCGCGGACGAACGCCCGGCCGGAGACGCCGCTCGTGACCGCGACCGGGAGCGTCGCCCCCTGGTCGCCCAACGGGTTGAGGGCGAAGCCGGCGCCGCCGGCCCACGCCGCGAACACCGCGACGGTCGGCGGGAGTGATCCGGGGACGACGCCCGTCTCGACGGCCCGCGTCACTCCAGGCGCGAGGAGGAACACGGGGTACGCGAGGTACAGCAGCTTCACCGGGGCCCGTCGGGCGCGTGTCGTGGCGACGCGCGCCACCCACGCCGTCTCCGGGCGGGCGAAGCGGCCGTACACCCCGGGGTCGAGCGTCGTCTCGCCGTCGCCGTACTCCGCGGCGGTCTCGACGCCGTCCGCGTACCACAGCAGCGTGGCCAGCCGGCCGGCGACGGCGAACGTCGGGACGGCGGCCGCAGCCAGCAGGGCGACGGCAGCCGGGCCGCGTCCCGGGCCGGCGGTGCCGAGCCCCCAGGCCACGAGGTCGCCCAGCCAGGTGAACGGCGGTCGAGTGACGGCCGTGACGACCGGGGCGATTGCGGACTCCACCTGCCCGGTGAGGAAGACGGCGGCGTATGCGACGAACGCCCCGATCCACAGCGGGACGCGGAGCCGGGCGACGAGCCGCGAGCGGACGGAGAGGTTACGGACGGCGAACCCCGCGGTCAGTCCGGTCGCGACCCCCAGGACCGCCGGGACGACCCCGGCGACCCAGACGGCGACGGCCGCCAGCGGACGGCCGCTGCCGGCCGCGAACCCCGCGCCGGCGACCACGACCGGGGCGACGACGTACGCCAGCCCGGCGCCGGCCTCGACGGCCGCGACCCCGACGAACAGCTCCCGGGCGGGGACCGTCGTGAGGTAGCCGTCGCGGTTGTCCGGGTCGGCCGCGTTCGACAACACCCGGAACGCCAACAGGACGGTCGCCAGCAGCCACAGTCCCGCAGGCGCGGCCCGGGCGACGAAGTCGACGGGAGCAGACGCGGGCGACTGGCCAGCGAGGAAGGACACGACCGCGAGCCCGACCAGCGCCAGTCCGACGAACACCGCGGAGATCAGCAGCGCGAACAGCTGTGTGGTCCGTCCCCGGAGCGCGCGCAGTCGACGGCGGCTCTCCGTGACGGCAATCAGCCACGCGACCCGGGGCCGGGGGAGACGGCTTCCGGCGCTCACGACGACTCCTCCCCGACCGGCGTTGCCTCGGCTACGTCCACCTCGCCGGTCACGTCCAAGAACACGTCCTCCAGGCTGCGCTGGTCGCCGGCGGCGGCCCGACGCTTGAGCTCCGCGGGCGCTCCCTGGGCGACCACGCGGCCGTTCGACAACACCCCGACCTCGTCCGCGAGTTCGTCGACCACCGGGAGAACGTGTGTGGACAGGAACACGGTCGTCTCACCGGTCGCCAGCTCGGCGATGGTGTCGCGGACGGTGCGAGAGGCGCGCGGGTCCAGCCCGCTCGTCGGCTCGTCTAAGAACAACACCGCCGGCTCGTGGAGCATCGCCTGGATTATTCCGGTCTTCTGTTTCATCCCCTTGGAGTAGTCGTCGATCCGGCGGTCGGCGTCGTCCGCGAGCCCGAACCGTTCCAGCAGCCGGTCGATCCGGTCGGCGGTCGACGCCGGCAGTCGACGGAGTCCGGCGGTGTACTCCAGCTGCTCGCGGGCGGTCAGCTCGTCGAACAACGGCGGCTGGTCCGGGAGGTAGCCGATCCGCTCGACGACGGCCTCCCGGTCGGACACCGGGTGGCCGGCGACGGTCGCGGTGCCGGAAGTGGGGGTCGTCAGTGTCGCCAGCATCCGCATCGTCGTCGTCTTGCCCGCGCCGTTCGGCCCGAGAAAGCCGTAGACGGTGCCGGAGTCGATCTCGAGATCGACGGACTCGACGGCGACCGTGTCGCCGTAGCGCTTCGACAGCCCGTCGGCGGTGATTGCGGGGGGCACACTCCTGGCGTCGGCGGCGCGACGACGTAAAACCCGGCGGCGTCGGAGTGTGGCGTGACAACGAGTGACGACCGCGAGACCGAGAGAGAGCAGTCGGGTGGGGGTTGGGTCAGTTCAGTCGAGAGGCCGGTCGATCAGTCTACGCGTTTGAGTCCCTGCCCGATTCCGCTGGCGTCACAGCCGTCCTCCGGGCAGCCGTAGTGCCAGCCGTCTTCCGTCGCTCGACCCTCCGGGAACTCCGCGCCGCACTTTCGGCACCGAAGCAGATCCCGACCCATCTCGCGTGTCGCCAGTTGAGGCATACCCGTACGGTCGGACCCGGAGGATTTGAATATACCGATATTTCGCGTCAGTTCGCCAACGAACGTGGAGAGAGTGGCCCGCCACGGGCAAATTTCACGACTCCCGTGGACCCCGGCGCCGGCGAGCGGATCCAGTCAACTACTTGTTGTCGGACCACTGTAGCGAAAACATGCGAGAGCTCGACGAGACCGACGTGGTGATCTTACGCCTGCTGGCCGCAGACAGCCGACGGTCGTACAGCGAGATCGGCGAACGGGTCGACCTGACGCCGCCCGCGGTGTCCGACCGGGTGAGCCGGCTCGTGGACGCAGGTGTCATCAACCGGTTCACGATCGACGTCGACCACGCGACGCTCCGAGAGGGAACTCCGGTGCTCGTCCGCGTGACTCCCGCCGACGACCCCGAAGCCGTTCGAGAGCCGTTGTCGAGCGCCGACGCGACGGAACACCTGTTCGTCACGGCCGACGGCGACGTGGTGGCGTTCGCCCGCACGGCCACCACCGCCGTCCACGAGTGGGTGACGGAGGTCGTCGACGGGGACGCCGTCGCGGACGTGTCCGTCGACCTCGTCGCCGACACGGAGTGGACGGCGTCCGTCGACCCAGCCGGGTTCGCGTTCGACTGCGCGGAGTGTGGCAACACCGTCACCGCCGAGGGACAGAGCACCGTCGTCGGCGACGAACTCAAACACTTCTGTTGTGAGTCGTGTGCCGCCGCGTTCCGCGAACGACACGCGCGACTGGAGGCGGCCGCCGCCGACGGGGAGTCCTGAGCTACGTCTCGTCCGGGTCGTCGCCCGCCTCTGTCGTTCCGTCGTCCGCACCAGCACCGCTCGCCGTGTCGTCGTCTGCGTCGGCGGCGTCCGACGGGTCGTCTGCGTCGGCGGCGTCCGACGGGTCGTCGTCACCGAGGATGACCCGGTGTGTCATCGCCTCGGGGTCGAGCACCTCCTCGGCCTCCGCCTCCCCGAGGTACCCCTTCTCGACGACCACCTCGCGGACGGTCCGGTCCGTCTTCAGCGCCTCCTTCGCCACCTCGCTGGCGCGGTCGTAGCCGATCGCGGGGTTGAGCGCCGTCGCCAACGCCATCGACTGTTCGACGGCCGTCTCGGCGTGGTCGGCGTTCGCCTCCAGCTGCGCGACGAACCGCTCGGCGAACACCTCACTCGCGTTGGTCAACAGCTCCGCCGACTGGAGGTAGTTGTGCGCGATCACCGGTTTGTACAGGTTGAGGTCGATCTGGCCCTCGGCGGCGCCGGCCGACACCGCAGCGTCGTTGCCGACGACCTGTTTGTGGACCTGATTCACCGCCTCCGCGACGACCGGGTTCACCTTCCCCGGCATGATCGAGGAGCCGGGCTGGTTCTCCGGCTGTTCGAGCTCACCCAGCCCGTTCCGGGGGCCGGACGCCAGCAGCCGCAGGTCGTTGGCGATCTTGTTCAGGCTGCCGGCGACCGTCTGGAGGGCGCCGTGGGCCTCCGCCATCGCGTCGTGGGCCGCCTGCGCCTCGAAGTGGCTGTCCGCCTCTCGGAACTCCGTCCCC
Source organism: Halobaculum sp. MBLA0143 (assembly GCF_041361465.1). NCBI lineage: Archaea > Methanobacteriati > Methanobacteriota > Halobacteria > Halobacteriales > Haloferacaceae > Halonovum > Halonovum salinarum. The sequence continues at coordinate 897,265 of NZ_JBGKAC010000001.1, read as the reverse complement.
GTCTCCTGGCGGATGTACTCTGCGGCGCGCTCCGGGAACTCCGGGTGGGTGTTCAGCCCCGTCCCGACGGCCGTCCCGCCGAGCGCGAGCTCTCGCAGCCGGGTGCGGCTGTCTTTCACTCGTTCGATCCCCTTGCGGACCTGGGTGCGGTAGCCGGCGAACTCCTGGCCCAGCCGGATCGGCGTGGCGTCCTGGAGGTGGGTCCGGCCGGTCTTCACCACGTCGTCGAACGCCGCCTCCTTCTCCTCTAAGGCGGCGTGGAGCGTCTCCAACGCCGGGAGCAGGTCCCGTTCGACCGCCTCCAGCGCCGCGACGTGCATCGCCGTCGGGATCACGTCGTTCGACGACTGGCCGTAGTTGACGTGGTCGTTCGGGTGGACCACCCGGTCGCCGACGGCCGCGCCCGTGATCTCTGCGGCCCGATTGGCGATCACCTCGTTGGCGTTCATGTTCGAGGAGGTGCCCGAGCCAGTCTGGAACACGTCGACCGGGAACTGGTCGTCGTGGTCGCCCGCGATGACCTCGTCTGCGGCCGCGACGATCGCGTCCGCGGTGTCGTCGTCCAACAGCCCCAGGTCGCGGTTGGCCTGGGCGGCCGCCTTCTTGACGACCCCCAGCGCGCGGACGAACCGCCGCGAGAAGCCGATTCCGGAGATGGGGAAGTTCTCCACGGCCCGCTGGGTCTGTGCTCCCCAGTAGGCGTCTGCCGGTACCTGGATCTCGCCCAGGCTGTCTGCCTCCGTCCGGTACTCCCCGTCCGTGGTGTCGTCGCTGTCCGTCACGCGCGGCGGTTCGGCGACCGGCGCGTAAAGTCCTCCGAAGTCTGCCGTCCCGGAGCCGGGACTGGCGAGACGACGGGCGGGGGACACGGGCGACGGACCACGACCCCCGCGGGCTACTCGAAGACGAACTCGCCGTCCCGTTGGACCACGTCGCCGTCCACCTCGATCACGGAGTCGTCGCTCATGTCGACGATCATGTCGACGTGTTCGGCCGACTCGTTGACGACGTTCTCCTCGCCGACGGTGGCCGGGTACGCCGAGCCGACGGCCATGTGGACGGTGTCGCCCATCTTCTCGTCGAACAACATGTTGTAGGTGAACTGGTCGATCGCACGGTTCATCCCGATTCCGAGCTCTCCGAGGTACCGGGCGTTCTCGTCCGTGTCGAACACGCCCGCGAGCACGTCCTCGTTGCGCTCGGCGGAGAAGGAGACCACACGCCCGTCCTCGAACCGGACGCGGGCGTGCTCGATCTCGCGGCCCTGGCGGTAGAGGGGGAGGTCGAAGTGGACGGTCCCGTTCACGCTGTCGCGGACGGGGGCGGTGAACACCTCGCCGCCCGGGAGGTTCGCACGCCCGTAGTCGTTGATCGTCTCGTTGCCCGCGACGGACATCGTCACGTCCGTCTCGTCGCCCGAGCGGATCCGGACCTCTCGGGCGTCGTCGAGGATCTCCACCATCTGCGACTGGAACTCCCGTTGTTCGTCCCAGTCCAACGAGACGGCGTCGTACACGAAGTTCTCGTACGCCTCCGTCGACATCCCGGCCAACTGCGCGCGGTCGGTCGTCGGGAACTGGGTGAGACACCAGTCCGCCTCCAGCCGTGCCTCCTGAACCGGCTTGTTCGCGCGGTTGAACCCGGCCGTGGTGTCGGGCGGCACGTCGCTCTGCTCCGTGGCGTTGTGACCGCCGCGGGAGATGACGAACGCGTCTGCGGCCTCGTTGAGCGCGAGGTGGTGATCGGGCGTCTCGAAGTCGTCCTCCCGGGCACGGAGGTACGCCCGACGGGCGCGAGAGGAGTTGTTGAGGTAGATCGGGTTGGCGCCGCGGTCGCCCGCGATCTCGTGGAGCGCGACGGCGAACTCCTCCGCCTCGGCCGGCAGTCGAATCACCAGATCGTCGCCTGCAGACAGGTCCAACGAGTGGTCGACGACCGTCTGGGCGTGTTCGCGGATGCGTGGGTCCATTCGTCCACTCGGGCGATACGCCGCCACGGGATTACCAGTTTCGGAGCCGTCCGACCGGAACCACTCGCTCCGCTCACTCTACGCGCTCCAACACCACCCCCTCCTCGAACCGGCCCCGTTCGGTCGCCTTCCGCCGGCGAGCGGCGGCGACACGCTCCCGGCCGACGGCGTCGAGGAGCGTCTCCACCACCTCGACTACGTCCGCCAGCTCCTCCGGGTCGCGGTCGGCCGCGAACTCCGCGGCCTCCTCGCGCAGCTTCGCGGCGAGCCGGCGCTCGTAGGCCTCCCCGTCGACGCGGTCGGTGACGGGCGTCGCGCCGTCCTCGCGGATCACCCGCGGAATCTCGTCGCGCACGAGCTTGTCGTACTCCGTGGCGTCGCCGTCGCTCTCGCCGGGGTCGTCGCTGTCGCTGTCTGTGGGTGTGTCGGACACGCGGGAGACGAGGGCCGGCGGCGGCGAGAGACTGACGGTCAGTCGTCGGTCAGCAGCGTCGCCACGTCCAGCATCCGGTTGGAGAAGCCGAACTCGTTGTCGTACCAGGTCAACACCTTCACCAGCCCGTCGTCGCCGACGACGTTCGTCGACTGGAGGTCGACCATCGAGGAGAAGGGGAGACCGACGATGTCCGAGGACACCACTTCGTCGTCGGTGTAGCCCAGTACGCCCGCTAGCGGGCCGCTGTCTGCGGCCGCCCGGAACGCGTCGTTGATCTCCGTCGTCGTGGGGTTCGCGTCCAAGTCCACGACCACCTCCGTGAGCGAGCCGTTGGGGACGGGCACCCGCATCGCCATCCCGTCCAGCTTCCCCTCCAGCTGCGGGAGGATCTGGGTGGCAGCCTGTGCGGCGCCCGTGGAGGTCGGGACGATGTTCTCGGCGGCCGCCCGACCTCGGCGGGTCTTCCCCTTCGGCCCGTCGACGAGGTTCTGGCTGCCGGTGTAGGCGTGGACCGTCGTCAGCGTCCCGGAGTCGATACCGAACGACTCGTCTAACACCTTCGCCACCGGGGTGACGGAGTTGGTGGTGCAGGAGGCGTTCGACACCACCCGTTCGCCGTCGTACTCGTCGTGGTTGACGCCGTAGACGATCTGCTTGACGTACTCGTCGCCCTTCGGCGGCGCCGAGATGACGACCGTCTCTGCGCCCGCGTCCAGGTGCCGTGCGGCGTCCTCGCGCGTCCGGAACACGCCCGTACACTCCAAGGCCACGTCCACGTCCTCGTCACCCCACGGCAGCGCGGCGGGGTCCTGCTCGTCGTGGATCGGCACGGACGTGTCGCCCATCACGAGCGCGCCGTCCGACAGTTCCAGATCCAGTCGCCCCATCACCGTGTCGTACTTCCCGAGGTACTGCATGTCCTCGGGGTCCATCACGTCGTTGATGCCGACCAGTTCGATCCGCGGCTCCGTCGCAACCGCCCGCAACACGTTGCGACCGATCCGGCCGAACCCGTTGAGTCCCACTCGTACCGGATCGTCCACGTCTGTCGCCGCTGCCAGGCCTGATTTACTCATGTTCGAGTTGTCGTCTTCGGGTGTACTTAAATCTCTCCCCACGGCGTCGCCACGGGGGACTGCACCGTCTCCACAGTCGTCGGCGGGAGAACTTCAATGCTCTCCCGGTCGGAGCGACGGGTTCGAGTGGGTCGCCCGCGGACGGCCGAGCGTGCAGGAGACACTCGTCGTCGGCGAGACCATCGTCGACATGCACCCGGACGGACCGGGGTCGCTCGCGGCACGGGAGACGTTCCACCGCCGCCCGGGCGGCGCCCCGGCGAACGTGGCGGTCGGACTCGCCAGGCTCGGGGCCCCGCCGGCGTTCTGGACACGACTGGGCGAAGACGGACTCGGGGAGTTCCTCGCGGGCACGCTCGCCGACGAAGGGGTTCCCGACGACCTCGTACAACGGGACGAGGACGCCCCAACGGGACTGGCCGTCGTCTCGGCCGACGACGACGGCGACCGTGGATTCGTGCTCTACCTCGACGGCACCGCCACCACCCGGCTCCAGCCCGGCCGCGTCGGCGACGACCGACTCGCGGCCACGGAGTGGCTCCACCTCGGCGGCGTGGAGCTGGCCCACGAGCCCGCCCGGAGCGCCGTGTTCGACCTCCTGGAGCGGGCGCCTCCGGACACGACCGTGTCGCTCGACCCGAACGCCCGCCCACAGCTGTGGACCTCCTTCGACTACGCCGACACGCTCTCCCGCGTCCTCCCGGACGTAGACGTACTCGTCGCCTCCGTCGAGGACCTCCGGCCGGCCGGCTACGACGGCGACCCCGTCGGCGTCGCCGCGCGCGTCGCCGACGCCGGCCCGCACACGGCGCTCGTCACCCGCGGCGCGGACGGCGCCGTCGCCCACGCGACCCCGGCGGCACCGTGGGGCCCCGCCGAGACGGCCCACGAGGGGTTCCCGGCGGACGTCGTCGACACCACCGGCGCGGGCGACGCCTTCACCGCGGGCGTCGTCCACGCGCTCGGGAACGGACGACCGCTGTCGGACGCGCTCCGGTTCGCCGACGCCGTCGCCGCCGAGTCCACCACGGCCCGCGGCGCGATGGCGGCGCTCCCCGACCGTGCGGCCGTCGAACGGCTGCTGGAGTGACGCCGGACCGACCGTGTGAGGCGCCCGCACGCTCTGGCGACCACGAGAGCCGGGGTTTATTGCCGTGGACCGTTCAGCGTGGAACATGGGCTTCGGAAGCTACGACGAGTCCGAGCAGGAACGCCAGCAGTCCGAGGACGGTCCGGGCGACGAGGCGACCGTCGACGTCCACCAGAACGACCACGACGGCGACGTGAACTTCGAGACGGACGAGTCCACGTCCGACCTCGTCTCGAAGCTCCAGGACATGAAAGACGAAGAAGACGAGGACTGACTCCTCACCCGTTTCTCTCCCGCCGGGAACGACCCGTCTCGTCGACATCTGCAGCGCGCGTCTCTGCACACAGCAGTCGACAGTGCAGCCCAAACGACTCCTCGCCGCGGCCGGTGCCGGCGTCCTCGCGGTCCCGGTCGTCGGGCTCCCGGTGACCGAACTGCCGGCCTCGCGGGTCGCCTTCTCCGTGTTCGTCGGCGCCGTCGTGGTCCCCGCCACCCCCGTCGTCCTGTCACTCCTCGTAGCCGTCACGGTCGCGGCCGTCGTCGCGAGCGTGGTCGCTCCCGTGGCCCCGGCCGCCGAGACGGCGTGAGCCTCACACCACCGACGCGAACGTGTCGCCCGCCAGCCCCGGTCCCGTCGGCACCGGGACGCGACCGTCCGAGACCGGAACCGGGTCCGGAATCGGCTCTCCGTCCGGCGTCTGTACGTCCCGCGCGAGCAGGTCACCGGTGGCCAGTCCGTGGGCGCGAGTCCGCCCGGTCGTCGCCGTGACCGCGGCCGCGAGGTGTGTCGCCGCGGTCCGTGCGACCGCGCCGTCGACGGTCGTCGTGACGACCGTGTCGACGCCCCGGACGGCGGCCGTCCGCGCGACCCCGAGCGTCCGTTCGAGCCCGCCGAGCGCCTGTGGCTTGCAGACGAGTACGTCGGCCGCGTCTGCCGTCAGCACCGCCGTCGGTCCGTGTTCCGCCAACGCCTCGTCGGCCGCGACCGGGGCGCCGACCCCCCGCAGCGCCGCCAGCCCCGTCAGGTCCGTCGCCGGCACCGGCTGTTCGACGTAGGCGACGACCCCCTCCAACGCCGAGAGCGTCTCGCGGGCCGTCGCGCGGTTCCAGGCGCCGTTGGCGTCCGCCCGCAGCGTCGGCCCGGGGGAGTCCGGGTCGGCGGTCGCACCCGACGCCTCGCCGACGGCGTCCGCGACCGCTCGGACGCGCTCGCGGTCCGTCGCCGGGTCGCGGGCGCCGATCTTCAGCTTCAGCGTCTCGAACCCCGCCGCGACCGCCCCGCGGGCGGCCGCGACCGTCGTCTCCCGGTCGCCGTCACCGACGGTCGCGTTCGCCGGCACCGTCGCCGGTGGGTCGGTCGCCAGCGTCGCCGCGACGGACACTCCCCGGCGGCGGGCCAGTCGGTCCCGGTGCGCGAGCGTCACGGCGAAGCGCGCGGCCGGGGTCTCCGGGCCGGGCAGTCGGCCCCGACGCGGCGAGACGGGAGCGCCGTCGCCCCCCGTCGCGGCCTGCAACGCCGCCCGGCAGTCCGCGAGCGACTCCGTCCACCCGGGGAGTGGCGTCGCCTCGCCGACGCCGACCGAATCGCCGCCGTCGGCGCAGTCGCCGTCGACGCCGACGAGCAGCCCCTCGCGGCGCCTGATCTCCCCGTTCGCGGTCCCCAGCGGCGACGCCAACGGCAGCGAGAACGACCGCGTGCGCCAGGTCGGCGTCACGGTCACACCGCCAGCCCCACGGCGAACAGGGCGGCGTAGGCGGCCAACAGCTTCCCGGTCGACTCCAGCGCGGGGTTGAGCGCCTCGCCCGCCGTCTCCGTCACCACCGTCCGGGCGATCAGCGCGGCGTACGGCAGCGTCACGAACGGGAGCAGCGCGGTCGGCTGGCCCGCGAGCGCGAACACGGCCGGAACGGTGTACGCCGCCCCCAGGAGCGTCAGGAACTCCCCGCGGGCGAAGCCGTAGCCGTACCGTACCGCCAGCGTCCGTTTGCCCGTGGTGGCGTCCTCCTCCCGGTCGCGGACGTTGTTGACGACGAGGATGTTCGTCGAGACGGCCGCGACCGGAATCCCGGCGACGACGGCCGCGAGCGGCACGAGCTCCGGCGACGGCACGAGCCGCCAGAAGGCGGGCGCCAACGCCGCCGCCGCCTGGACGTAGTAGGTGCCGGCGACGGCGACGAGCCCGAAGAAGACGAACACGAACAGGTCACCCAGCCCGTGGTAGCCCAACGGGTAGGGACCGCCGGTGTAGGCGATTCCAGAGGCGACTGACAACAGGCCGATCACCAGGATCGGCAGCCCGCCGACGGCGACGAGGTACGTCCCGACACCGACTGCGGCCGCGAACGTCAGCCACATCGCCCGTTTCACGCTGGGGGGCTCGATCAGCCCGTCGGCGGTCACACGGGTGAACCCCTCCCGCTCGTCCGTGTCTGCCCCCTTCACCGCGTCGTAGTAGTCGTTGGCGAAGTTGGTGCCCACCTGGATCAGCGCCGCGCCGACGAGCGCCGCCAGCGCCGGCAGTGGCCGGAACACACCCCTGCCGACCGCGAGCCCGACGCCCACCACGACCGGCGCCGCCGCCGCCGGCAGCGTCTGCGGCCGGGCGGCCATCAGCCACGCCCGCGACCGGGACACCTCCTCGGTCGTACTCATCGTCGGTGGGAGGGGTGCGAGCGTGAAAGCGACTGTGGTCCGTGGGTGGTGGGGCGTCGGTGCGGGCGTGAGCGGGAGTCGTCCGGAGAACAACAGCGACGCGACCGCAGTCGGGAGTCGAACCGAAGGAGAGCAGGGTCGCGTGTCGGACGAACAGTTGCGGCGGGCGCTCCGGAACGTACGACTCGACGTGGCTATCGTCGGAATCTTCCCGAGCGTGGTCAGTGTCGGGTCGACCGACGCTGGCGAATCCACGGTCGTGGACCCTGTAGCGACCGAACTACCCAACTTCGTCTCCTCCGCTGCGGTGGCGACTGCGATTCTCTCGTCGTTCGGTGGCCTGTTCGCGTGCGTCGTGACGCCGATCACTGCGAATTCGGCGTCTCGGACTCGGAGCGAGCCCAGGGGGTCGTCGAGGACGGAGTCGACGACAGTGAGTTCCGCGTTCTCCTACTGCGCAGCCACGAGAGCTGGATCGAGCGGAACGGGCGAGCACAGCCGATCGACTCGACTCTGTTGCACGGGGGTGCCGCGCTACTCTTGCTCGAAATAGAGCCCTCCACCACCTCTGTCGCGCCCGTCGCCTCTGGACTCGGCAGTGTGACGATCCGTCGGTTCGTCCTCGTCACGACGGGCTCGACGTTCGTCCTACTGGTGGCGGTTCTGGGGTTCGAACTGGGCTACTCCGAGGAGTGGTCACAGACCCGACCGGCCCGGAATTTCTTGTGTCGTGACGCGTTACGTGTCACTCGCGTCGTACAGTGAGCGACCAGAACGAACCACCGGAAGACGACGAAGACCAGGACCGCAGAGAGCCGTTCGAGGGCGGGAGAACCGACGCCGATCTCCTCACCGTGACCGTCACCGATCCCCGCGAGCAGTACGACGACCTGCTCGTCCGACGCGACGAGACGACGTACGACCCGGAGACGTTCGAGCGGCTTCGGGGTGCGGAGGCGTTCGAGAGCGGCTGGGTCGCCGTCGGCGCGGTCGTGGACGACGACGGCCGGGTGTTGCTCGTCCGCGAGGCGGACCACGACGCCTGGCACGCTCCCGGCGGGACAGTCCAGCCGGGCGAGGACTTGGCCGACGCGCTCGTCCGCGAGGTGTGCGAGGAGACGGGGGTGCCGGTGGTGCCGGAGCGCCCGCACCTCCTGACCGAGTCCGTCCACCGCTGTGACGACGAGACGCTGTCGTTCACTGTCGTCACTTGGACGGCGCGCCCAGAACGGACGGAGATTCCCCCGGATGCGGAACTGGGCGTCGCCGACGAGACCGTCGAGACCGCAGACTGGTTCCGGTCGTTCCCGTCGGACGCCCAGTGGACCGCGGAGCTAGAGACGGTGCTGGAGCGGCTCGACCGGTGGTAGTCGCCCGGCGAACTTCGCCACGGCGAAACGATTTATGTACCCCCGCCTGCTACGTCTGTTCGAGATGACGGCTCGCTCCGCCACTCCGTTCTCGCCGCTCCCGCGAGCCGTGCGACCGCGACCGGGCCGTTAGGCCCGACACTACCCTCTCTCCCCGTCGTCGCCCCACCCTTCGGCCGCGTAGCGTCCGCTCTCCGATTATTTTGCTGAAGTGACAACGTCAAATTTATGCCCGTGTCGTCGTTGTCTGTGTACGATGACAGCTCGCGTCGCGCTCGCGTTCAGTGGCGGACTGGACACGACCGTCTGTGTTCCGCTGCTGAAAGAGGAGTACGGCTACGACGAGGTGGTCGGCGTCACGGTGGACGTCGGTCAGCCCGAGGCGGAGTTCGCCGAGGCGGAGGCGACCGCCGAGGCGTTGGACCTGGAGCACTACGTCGTGGACGCGCGAGCCGAGTTCGCCGAGCTGTGTCTGGACGCCGTGCGCGCGGAGGCGACGTACCAGGGGTACCCCCTCGGGACGGCGCTCGCGCGCCCGGTGATCGCCGAGGAGATCCTCGGGGTCGCGCAGGACCACGACTGTGACGCGCTCGCACACGGCTGCACCGGGAAGGGGAACGACCAGCTCCGGTTCGAGACGGTGTGGCGCGCCGGTGACCTGGACGTGATCGCCCCCGTCCGCGAACTGGGGCTCACCCGCGAGTGGGAGATGGAGTACGCCGCCGAGCGCGACCTCCCGGTAGAGGGGGGTGACGGCGGCACCTGGTCCATCGACACCAACCTCTGGTCGCGGTCCGTCGAGGGGGGCGACCTAGAACAACCGGATCACGTCCCGACGACGGAGATCTACGAGTGGACGGACGACCCGACGGCCGAGACCGCCGAGGTGGAGATCGCGTTCGAGTCCGGCTACCCCGTCGCGCTGAACGGGGAGGAGATGGAACCGGTCGCACTGATCGAGGCGTTGAACGAACTCGCCGGTCGCTACGGCGTCGGCCGCACGGACCTGATGGAAGACCGGATGCTCGGGCTGAAGGTGCGCGAGAACTACGAACACCCGGCTGCGACGACCCTGCTCGCGGCCCACGAGGGGCTCGCCGGGCTCGTCCACACCCAGGCGGAGCGTCAGTTCACCCAGCACGTCAGCCAACAGTGGGCACAGAAGGCCTACGAGGGGCTGATCGACGCGCCGCTCGTGAGCGCGCTGGACGGCTTCCTCGCGGAGACGAACGAGCGTGTCACGGGAGCCGTCACCGTCCGGTTCGAGGGCGGCCAGGCGCGGGTCGTCGGCCGGGAGTCGCCACACGCCACCTACTCCGCGGAGGCGGCGTCGTTCGACACGGCCGCCGTCGGCGACATCGAACAGGCGGACGCGACAGGCGTCGCGAAGTACCACGGCTTCCAGAGCCGCCTGTCGGGCGGTGCCGACGACGGGGAGTGAGCCGTGACTGACCGCGAGACCGACGGCCACGGCGGCCAGGCGGGCGACACCGACGACGGAACGGAGTCCGGGACGGTCGTCCGCGGGGAGCGGTTCCGCGGCGGTCCGGCGCGGTCGTTCCTCTCCAGTCTCGCGGCCGACGAACGCATCTTCGCGGCGGACTTGGCCGTCGACCGCGCCCACGTCGTGATGCTGGCCGAACAGAGGATCGTCGACGACGGCGTCGCGAGCGAGATCCTGGCGGCGCTGGACGACGTGGAGGCGGCCGGCCACGACGCGCTGCCGGACGGCGAGGACGTCCACGAGGCGATCGAGTCGGCGGTCGTCGACCGTGTCGGCCCGGACGGCGGCCGCATGCACACCGCCCGTTCACGCAACGACGAGGTGGCGGCGTGTATCCGGCACCGGCTGCGCGAGGATCTGCTCGCGGCTGCGGCGGCGACCGTCGGCCTGCGGACGGCGCTGACGGCGGTCGCCGCCGACAACACGGAGACGGTGATGCCCGGCTACACCCACCTCCAGCCCGCACAGCCGACGACGGTGGCCCACTGGGCGCTGTCGTACGAGGCGGCCGTGGGGCGCGACACTGCGCGGCTGTTGGCGGCGTTCGACCGGACGAACCGGTCGCCGCTGGGGGCGGCGGCGTTCGCGGGCACGCCGTTCGAGATCGACCGCGAGCGGACGGCCGGGCTGCTCGGGTTCGACGGCGTCGTCCGCAACGCTGCCGACGCCGCGGCCGGACGTGACTTCCTCGTGGAGGCGACGACGGCGCTGGCGACCCACGCGACGACCCTGTCCGGACTCGCGGAGGACACGCTCCTGTTCGCCAACCGTGGGTTCCTGACGCCCGCCGACGACTACGCTTCCACCTCCTCGATCATGCCCCAGAAGGTGAACCCGGACACGTTGGAGCTGGTGCGGGCGACCGCCGGGGACGCCGCCGCGGGGCTGAACGGACTCCTGACCACGCTGAAGGGGCTGCCGCGGGCGTACAACCGCGACCTACAGCGCGCGACCCCCCACGCCTGGGAGACGGTCGACGCGGTGACGGAGGCGACGGAGGTGGCCGCCGGCGCCGTCGCCACGGCCGACTGGAACGAGTCGGCGCTGACGGCCGCGGCCGGCGAGGGGTTCTCCGCGGCGACCGGCGTCGCGGACGCGCTCGCACGGGCCGGGCTCCCCTTCCGGACGGCCCACGAGGCGGTCGCGGCCGCGGCCGAAGACGCCGAGGCCGCGTTGGACGACGACGACCCAGAGGCGGCCGTCGACGCCGTCGACGCCGCCGTCCGGGCGTCGACCGGCGAAGCGGTGGAGGCGTACGTCGCCCGCGACCGGTTGGCGGCCGTGTTGGCGCCGGCGACGAGCGTGGCCGAGCGCGACTCCGCCGGCGGCCCGGCGCCGACGGCGACCACGGAGGAAGTGACGACGGCCCGCGCGGAGGTCGAGGCCGACGAGACGGCCGTCGCCGACCGCCGAGACGCGCTCGCGGCCGCCGCCGCCCGACTGACCGAGGAGGTGGACGACCGTGTCTGATCGACGAGCGGCGCGAACGCGACGCACGCGACAGACGCGCCGAACGCGACGCACGCGACAGACGCGCCGAACGCGACAGACACGCCGGACGCGCCGAACGCGACAAACGCGACGACCGAGCACCCGCCGAACGCGACGACCCCGTCCGGCGACGGCGCCGCTGCCGCCGCCCCGAGAGGGGCACACACCACACCACCACCGCCGAACGGCCTGCCGACCCACGCTCGGGGGAGCGACCCACGTCTGGGGACCGGTTCCCGGGGCGTGGTGCGACCGTGTGGAACCCCGCTAGCGGCCGCTCTACTTTATTATTGCACAACAGTTATCGATGAATTGAAGTAGATCCGGTACGGACGGGGAGGTACGCCATGACCGAGGCAGACTGCGTCGAGTGCGGGGGGACGGTGACCCTGCACGACGACTACGAGGCCGGGGAGATACTCGACTGTGAGACGTGTGGAGTGGAACTCGAAGTGTTGGAGGCGGCGCCGCCGGTCCTCGATCGAGCACCGGAGCTCGAAGAGGACTGGGGTGAGTGAGCGTGGAGATCGGCCTGCTGTACTCCCGAATCAGACGGGACGAGAAGCTACTGTTGTCCGAGCTGCGCGACCGCGGCCACGACGTGCGGAAGGTGGACGTGCGCGACACGACGTTCGCGGTGGGAGCCGCGGGCGACGCGGACGAGGCGGCCGGTGGTGCCGAGAGCGACGCGGACGACACAGACGCTACGGACGGCGACGTGACGGACGGCGCGGCCGTCCTGTCGGGCTGTGACGTGGTCTTAGACCGGTGTCTGGCCACTTCGCGGTCGCTGTACACGACTCGGTTCGCGGACGCCTACGACGTGCCGGTCGTCAACGATCCGGCGACGGCCAGGCTGTGTGCGGACAAAGTCGAGACGAGCCTGGCGCTCTCGGAGGCCGGCGTGCCGACGCCGGCGACGACGGTGGCGTTCGACACGGAGTCGGCGCTCTCGGCCGTCGAGTCGTTCGGCTACCCCTGTGTCTTGAAGCCGGTCGTCGGCTCGTGGGGCCGGCTGATGGCCAAGCTGGAGGGACGTGCGGCCGCGGAGGCCGTCCTCGAGCACAAGGCGACGCTGGGCCACTACGAGCACAAGGTGTTCTACGTCCAGGACTTCGTCGCCAAGCCCGGCCGGGACGTGCGGGTCCTCGTCTGTGGGACGGAGCCGGTCGCGGCGATGACCCGCGCGGGCGACCACTGGCTCACGAACGCCAAGCGGGGCGCGGAGACGGCGGCGTTCGAGTTGGACGAGGAAGCGACCGAGCTCGCGACGGCCGCGGCGGAGGCGGTCGGCGGCGGACTCCTCGGCGTCGACCTGATGGAGACCGGCGACGACGGCTACACCGTCCACGAGGTGAACCACACCGTCGAGTTCCAGGCGTTGAACGACGCCGTCGAGGCGGACGTGCCCGCGACGGTCGTCGACTGGCTCGAACAGACCGCAGCGACGACACTCCAGGCGACGCCATGACGAACTACACCGCGACGGTCGTTGGCGGCTCCGGGTTCGCCGGCGGAGAGCTGTGTGCGATCCTGGCGGACCACCCGGCGGTCGACCTGACGGCCGTCACCTCCAGACAGTACGAGAACCGTTCGCTGGGGACGGTCCACCCGAACCTGCGCGACCTGGACCTTCGGTTCACCGACCCGGCGGAGCTGCCGTCGACTGACCTCCTGTTCGCGGCGACGCCACACGGCGTGAGCATGGAACGGATCGACGCCTTCCGCGAGGCCGCCGACACGGTGGTGGACCTGTCGGCGGACTTCCGGCTGCCCGACGAGGCGGCCTACGACGAGTGGTACGACGGCCACGACGCGCCGGAGCTGCTGTCGGAGGCAGTCTACGGCCTGCCGGAGTTGGACCGCGAGGGCCTACCCGGCGCGGACCTGATCGCGGCCGGCGGCTGCAACGCCACGGCCACGATCCTGGGACTCGCGCCGTTGGTCGACGCCGGCCACCTCGCGGTCGACGACACGGTAGTCGTCGACGTGAAGGTGGGCTCCAGCGAGGGGGGTGCCGGCAACGGCACCGCGGGAAGCCACCCGGAGCGCTCCGGCGTCGTCCGGCCGTACGCGCCGACGGGCCACCGCCACCAGGCGGAGATCGAGGCGTCCCTCGGGATCGAGACGGCGTTCACCGCCCACGCGGTCGACACGACCCGGGGCGCGAGTGCGACCTGTCACGCCTTCGTCGACCCGGTGTCGAAACGCGACCTGTGGGACGCCTACCGGGACGCCTACGAGACGGAGCCGTTCGTTGACTTGGTCGCCGGCGGGAGCGGCGTCTACCGTTACCCGGAGCCGAAGTGTGTCGCCGGGACGAATCGTGCGGAGGTGGGGTTCGAGGTGGACGCCGACGCCGGCCGTGTCGTCGTGTTCTCGGCGATCGACAACCTCCAGAAGGGGTCGGCCGGCCAGGCGGTCCACGCCGCGAACGTGGCGTTGGGGCTGTCTGAGACGGCCGGTCTGGACAGTCGGGGACTCCACCCGGTGGGTGCGCCGTGACGGGGTTCGACGCGGCCCCGCCGGCGGACGTGACGTTCGCGGCCGACGGCGGCAGAGAGCCGGACCCGGACGCGCTCGACCCGGAGACGGTCGTGGTGAAGGTGGGCGGTGCAGCCGCCGTGGATCCCGCGGGCGCCGTCGGCGACGTGGCCCACCTCGTCGCCAACGGCGTCCGGGTGGTGGTCGTCCACGGTGGGTCGACCGCCGTCGACGAGACGCTGGAACGGGTCGGCCGCGAGCCGGAGTACGTCGAGACGCCCGACGGCGTCACCGGCCGGTTCACCGACGCCGAGACGATGGAGCTGTTCACGATGACGATGGCGGGCGGGCTGAACACAGAGTTCGTCGCCCAACTCCGCAACGAGACCGTCGACGCCGTCGGCCTCTCGGGCGTCGACGGCGGGCTCCTCACGGGGCCGCGCACCGGCACCGTCCGGGTGAAGGAGGACGGCCGTCGGAAGGTGCGCCGCGGGGACCACTCCGGCCGGATCGAGTCCGTCCGGACGGAACTGCTGGAACTCCTCTTGGACGCGGGTCACGTCCCGGTCGTCACTGTCCCGATGTTCGCCGCGGACGGCGACGAGTCGCTCCCGGCCAACGCGGACGCCGACCGCGCGGCGGCGGCCGTCGCGGGGGCGCTGTCGGCGCCGCTCGTGGCGCTGACGGACGTGGCCGGGGTGTACGCCGATCCGGACGACCCGGAGACGCTGATCGAACGGGTGTCGACGCCCGCGGGGTTCGCCGAGTTGGAGACGGCCGCGGAGGGGTTCATGACCCGGAAGGTGATGGCCGCCGAGGAGGCGTTGTCGGCGGGCGCGCCTGCGGTCGTCGTGGGTGACGCCGGCGTGCGCGACCCCGTCGTGGCGGCGCTGGGCGGTGCCGGCACTCGGATCGACCGCGCGGCCGTCGCCGAGGAGGTGGAACAGTGAGCGACGTCGACCAGTCGCCGGCGGACGGCGCCGGCGGAGGCGAAGGTGAGAGCGAAGGAGAAGGAGAGGGGTTCGTCTTCTCGGAGAAGCCGTTGGAGCTGGCCGGCGGCGACGGCGTCCACCTCGTGGACACGGACGGTCGGGAGTACCTCGACTTCGGGGCGTCGTACGCCTGTGTCCCGGTCGGCCACTGCCACCCGGACGTGGTGAGCGCGGTCCGCGAGCAGGCGGGCGACCTGTTGTACGTCCAGGCGTCGTACCCGACGGCGACCCGGACGGCGACCTACGAGAAGCTGGGCGCGATCGCGCCGGGCAGTCTCGACAACGTCTGGCTGTGTAACTCCGGGACCGAGGCGGTCGAGGCGGCCTTGAAGTTCGCCAGATCTGCCACCGGTCGGACGGAGGTGATCGCGGCGAAGCGTGCCTTCCACGGCCGGACGATGGGGGCGCTGTCGCTCACCTGGAAGCCGAAGTACCGCGCCGGCTTCGACCCGATCCCCCGGGGCGTCCGGTTCGTCCCGTACGGGGACGGCGAGGCGTTGGCGGAGGCCGTCACCGAGGACACTGCGGCGGTGTTCCTGGAGCCGATCCAGGGTGAAGGCGGTATCCACCCCGCGAGCGTCGACTACCTCCAGACCGCCCGCGAGGCGACCGCGGAGGCGGGCGCGGCACTCGTCTGTGACGAGATCCAGACCGGGCTCGGTCGGACGGGACAGCTGTGGGCCTGCGAGCGCGCCGGGATCGTCCCGGACGCCGTCACGACGGCCAAGGGGGTCGCCTCCGGGCTGCCGCTGGGGGCGACACTGTGTGCCGACTGGCTCGCCGACGGCGCCGGCAACCACGGCTCCACCTTCTCCGGCAACCCGATTCCGTGTGCCGCCGCGGTCGCCACCCTCGACACCATCGTGGACGAACGGCTGCCGGAACACGCCGCCGCCGTCGGCTCGTACCTCCGGTCCGAGATCGAGGCGGCCACGGAGACACACGACCTCCCGATCCGCGAGGTGCGGGGCGCCGGGCTGATGCTCGGTGTCCAGCTCCGTCGTGGCGCGAACCGGGTGCTCCGGGAGCTGGCGCTGTCGGAGAACGTGCTGGCGCTGCCGGCTGGTCGGACGGTGCTCCGTCTGCTCCCGCCGCTGACGGTGACGGAGTCGGACGCCGACCGGCTCGTGGACGCGCTCGTGGAGGTGTTGTCGTGACCGTCGACGGCCGCGCGGCCGCCGGGACGGACGCCGTCGACTCGCCCGCCGAGTCGGCGGCGCTCGACACGCCCGTCCGGCAGCTACTGTGTGACCTGGTGGCGACGCCGTCGCCGTCGGGCGAGGAGGCGGACGCCGGGCGGCTGCTCGCGGCGTTCCTCCGCGGGTGTGGCCGCGAGGTCCACACGGACGCCGTCGGCAACGTCCGTGCGCCGGCGCCGGGGACCGAAGAAGGCGACGACGTGTTGCTCACCTCACACGTCGACACCGTGCCGGGCGAGGTGCCAGTGCGGGTCGAGACCGTCTCGGCGGCCGAGGCGCGCTGGGGCCACAGTCCGGTGCCGGACGTCGGCGGCGACGACGAGGTGGCCGAACTGTGGGGTCGCGGCAGCGTGGACGCCACCGGGCCGTTGGCGACGATGGCGGTCGCGGCCGTCGAGACCGGGGCGTCGTTCGCGGCGGTCGTGGGCGAGGAACGCGGCTCGCGCGGCGCGCGCCACCTCGTCGGTGACCGCCCGGCGCCGGCTGCGGTCGTCAACGGGGAGCCGTCCGGCTGGGACGCGCTCACGCTGGGCTACCGTGGGTTCCTCCCGGTCACGTACACGGTGGAGACGGCCGCGGGCCACGCTTCTCGACCGGAGCCCAACGCCGTCCAGTACGCGACGGCGTGGTGGCGCCGGATCGCCGACCGGGTCGTCGACGACGGCGGCACGCTCGTCGGGGACGACGACACCGCTCGGCCGCCGGACGAGCCCGCCGGCGACGCCGAGGGGGTGTCGACGGCCGTCACCGCGACGCCGACCCAGTTCGACGGCGGGTCGACCGAGGACGGCGCCGTCCGGGCGACCGTCGAGGCGCAGTTCCGGATTCCGCCGGACACGACCGCGGCCACGCTCCGCGAGCGGGTCGTCGACGCGACCCCACACGGGACGCTGTCGTGGGGGACGGCGATTCCGCCGACGACCGCCAGCCCGCGGACGGAGCTCGCGCGGGCGTTCCGGGCGGCGATCAGGACGGCCGGCGGCGACACGCGGCTGCTCCGGAAGACCGGCACCGCCGACGCCAACTTGTACGCCGACGCCTGGGGCGTCCCGACGGTGACGTACGGCCCGGGCGACTCCACGCTGGACCACACGAGCGACGAACGCGTCCCGTTGCCGGCGGTCGACCACGCGACGGCCGTCCTCGTCGACGCCGTCGAGCGACTGCGATAGGGGCCTCCCACCCCACCCACCTTCTCCTCTTCCGGCACGGACGCACCGCCACCACACCATACGCTGTCACGACACACCATGCAGATGCAACCCCCACACGACACCACGGAAGCAGACGACTTCACGACCGTCGACGACCGCTCGCCGGCGGCGCTGCGCGGGCTGTTGGCCGACGCTACGGCCCGCGCGGACGACCCCTCCGGGTCGCCGCTGGCCGGCCAGACGGTCGCCCTGTTGTTCGAGAAACCCTCCACCCGGACGCGCGTCTCCTTCGAGACCGGGCTGACGCGGCTGGGGGGTCACGCCCAGTTCCTCGGGCCGGACGACCTCCAACTGGGCGCCGGCGAGCCGCTGCGGGACACCGCCCGGGCGCTGTCCGGCTACGTCGACGGGATCGTCGCCCGGCTGTTCGACCACGAGGACCTACTGACGCTCGCGGAGTACGCGAGCGTCCCGGTGGTCAACGGGCTGACGGACGCCGCCCACCCGTGTCAGACGCTGGCGGACCTGTTGACGCTCCGGCAGACGGTCGGACTGGACGCGAGCCTGACCTGGGTCGGCGACACGAACAACGTCTGTCGGTCGTTGGTCGTCGGCTGTGCGGCGCTGGGTGTGGACCTCACCGTGGCGACGCCGGCGGGGTACGGCCTGGACGACGGGTTGTTGGAGCGAGCGGTGGCGCTCGGGGGGCCACCGGAGACGACGACGGACCCGGCGGCGGCCGTCGCGGACGCGGACGCCGTCTACACTGACGTGTGGGTGAGCATGGGCGAAGACCCGGACGGGGACAAGCGCGCGGCGTTCGTCGACGGGGGGTTCGGTGTCGACAGCGACCTCCTCGGGCTGGCCGCGGACGACGCCGTGTTCATGCACTGTCTGCCGGCCCACCGGGGTGAGGAGGTGACGGAGGCGGTGTTGGAGAGCGGTCAGTCGGTCGTCTGGCAGCAGGCGGAGAACAGACTGTACGCCCAGGAGGCGTTGCTGGAACTGACGGTGGGGTAGCCCGTCGGTCTCTCGGGTATCGTCCGAGCAACCGCGCCGAGCGGCTCGTGACGGATCTCCTACACGCTGTGTCCGAGCGGAGACAGTGCCACGGGACTCTTGTTCGAGAGCCTCCTGTCGTTCTCTCGTGTCGACTGACGAATCCGCGTCGACTGACGAATCCGTGTCGAACGAACTGGTGTCCCGTCTGATCGGGCTCTCGTCGCTCGTCGGCTTCCCGGTCGCGTTCGGGGCCGTCGGACTGACTGCGTTGGAGAGCCTCCCGTACGGGTCGATCGCGGGCGTCCTCTCGGGAGTCGGCTCGTACCTGTTCGTGCCGTGGTTCGTCGGGCTGGCCGGCGAGGCAGACGACGAGGGGGCGTCGTTCGGGGAGTTGGTCGACGCCTCCGAGGAGTCACCGGGACCGAGGCTGTTCGGACTCGGACTGGACCTGGGTGGGGTGGTGATGTTCGCGGTCGGGTTCGTCACCGACACGCCGGACCTGCTCGTCGGCACCGCGAGCGGGCTGCTCGTCGCCGTCGGCGTCTACCTCGTCGGCTCCGTCGCTGTCGGCCGGGTCACCGCCGACGCAGTCTGAGTCGAGAACAGACGAGAGAGTCCGAGTCGAAAGCAGACGGGGGAGTCCGAGAACAGACGAGAGAGTCCGAGTCGGGAACGGACGCGAGGCTCAGACCCGGTCCCAGGGGTCGACGAGTTCGATCGTCTGGTCGCGGTCCGGGCCGACGCCGACGGCGTACACCTCCGTGTCCAACTCCGACTCCAGGTACTCCAGGTACGTCCGAGCGGCGGCGGGGAGCGCGTCGTACCCCTCGTCGGCGACGGCGTCCCAGTCCACGTCCGGCCACGGCTCGAACGACCGGGTGACGGGGGAGCACTCCTCCCAGGCCTCCGTGCGGGTCGGTGGGGTGTGGATCGTCTCTCCGTCGAGCTCGTAGGCGTGGCCGACGGCGAGCTCGTCCAGGTCGGCGAGCACGTCCAGGTGGTTGACCGCGATTCCGGTGAGGCCGTTGGCGCGGGCGGCGTGCCGGAGCACCGGCAGGTCCAGCCAACCGACCCGGCGCGGGCGACCGGTGACGGTGCCGAACTCCCCGCCACGCTCGCGAATCTCCGTCGCGAGGGCCTCCGCCTCGTCGTCACCGTCGAGCTCCGTCGGCATCGGGCCGGAGCCGACACGCGAGAGGTACGCCTTCACGACGCCGATCACCTCGCCGTCGCCGACGACGGTCGGACCGAGCCCGGTGCCGACGGTGGCGCCGCCGGCCGTCGGGTTCGAAGAGGTGACGAACGGGTAGTTGCCGTGGTCGACGTCGATACAGGTGCCCTGTGCACCCTCGAACACGACGTTGTCGCCGTCGGCCAGTCGGTCGGCGAGGTAGTCGCCGCAGTTCACGGTCATCCCCTCCTCGCCGAGCCGACGGCCGTAGTCGGCGTACTCCTCGTGGAGCGCCTCCAGGTCGCACTCCTCGCCGGCGTCGGCGTCGTACACGTCCTCGATCAGCGCGCGCTTCTGTGGGACGACGTGTTCCAGCTTCTCGCGGAGCACGTCCGGCGCCAGGAGGTCACCGACCCGGACCCCCCGGCGGGCGGCCTTGTCCTCGTACGAGGGGCCGATCCCGCGACCGGTGGTGCCGATCTCCTCGCCGGAGTCGGCCTTGGCCTCTTCCTCGATGCCGTCGAGCCGACGGTGGTACGGGAAGATGACGTGTGCACGGCGGGCGACGCGCACGTCCGGCTCCAGCCCGCGCTCGCGGAGGTCGTCGAGCTCGGAGAACAGTGTCTGCGGGTTGACGACACAGCCGTTGCCGAGCACGCCAGTCGTCCCGCGGACGGCACCGGAGGGGACCAACGACAGCGCGTACTCCTCACCGTCCTCGACGACGGTGTGGCCGGCGTTGTCTCCTCCTTGGTACCGGACGACGACGTCGGCGGCCCCGCCGTAGCGGTCGACGAGGGCTCCCTTGCCCTCGTCGCCCAGTTGGGTGCCGACGATGGTGACAGTCATACCGCACGCAACTTCCGAAGGCCGGGGCAAAGCGATTTCGGTCCGCCGGCCGGGCGCCGAGACGAGGGGTCGCGGCAACGGGTCCGTCTTCCCCGAACATTCAAATCCCGAGATGAACAAGCCCGATGCGAATCAGCCTCGTCGGGAGCCGCCGAGACACGTCACCCGACCGCGTCCGGGTGTCGTCACTCTCGCACCACCGTCCGATCTCGGCGGTCGGCCCGAGGGAGAACCTTTAAATCTGGTAGGGACAAGTTAACAAGTGCCATGATAGATCGACTGGAGAAGGAGGTCGACATGCTGGAACGGCACCTGAAGGTGTTGCGGATGGTGATCGAGAACGAGCCGATCGGGATCGTGAAGATGTCGAACGAGACGGGCTACCCTCACCACAAGGTCCGGTACTCGCTGCGGGTGTTGGAGGAGGAGAACCTGATCGAGCCGTCGAGCCAGGGGGCGATCACGACGGAGCGGACCGCCGAGTTCGTCGACGACCTGGACGGCAAGCTCGACGAGATCACGGAGAAGATCGGCGGCATGCGGATCGAAGACGCACCGGAACTGGAGAACTGACGCGGCTGTCGACCTCCACCCTACGCTGCTCTACACGGGGACGCTCGCGGCCTCCACACCCCTCGGCGCCCCCGGCGAGAGTCGCCGGGCCGTCGTGGGAGAGGATTTTTGCGCCCCGGTCGTGAACGTCCGCCGAGTCAGATGTCCTCTCAGAGTGAGTCGTGCCGTCTGCCGGGTGAGCCGGCGTGAGCCTCCGCGTCAACCTGTTCGACGCCGCGGCCGGCCGCCCGATCGACGGTGACGACGTCCGCCGGAACGACGCCGCGAGAGCCCGTCGTGACTTCGAGACGGGGGTACTCGCCGCCTACCGGGCGGACGCCGACGGGGGGGAGATCCGGTGTCTCCTCGCGGCGACGGTCGACGGGGAGCGTCGACCGGTCGTCGCGCAGGGGCGCTGGAGTGGCGACGGCTACGCCGGCGTACCGGAGCCGCCCTGGAGCAACTTCGAGCGGTTCGTCGACTCCGGGCTGGAGACCAACGGCTGGCGGGTCGCCGACGACAGTCTCACCCGGACCGTGTTCCGGAAGCTGGACAACCGGGCGCTGGACCCGGTCGCGGCCGGGCAGTCGTCGCTCGGAGGGGCTGTCGGCGACCGGCCGGCGCTCGTGACGACCCCGTCGACCCCCGACGCGGTGGCAGTGTTCAACCACCTCGTCCGGACGGCCGACGGTCGGCCGTCGTCCGTCGTCGTGACGGAGTCGGACGCGGGTGCTTTCGACCCGCCGTCGGGCGTGGACGTGGTGGTGACGAGCGACCCCGACGCCTCGGAGCCGGTCGTGGAGCCGCTGCCGGGCGCCGGAACGTCCGGGACTCCGTCCGACGGCACCGACCCGTCGGCGACGGACCCGACCCGCGGCGCACCCGGTGGCGTCGGCCGGAGTCGGGACGACGCCTCGACGGCTCCGACCGGCGAGCCGGCGACGGGGGACGACGAGTTCGACCTGGAGGCGCTGTCGGGGGGGGACCCGTTCGACGGGCTGACAGACGACACGGAACGCGGGGGGTCGACCGACCCCGCCCGCGGCGACGCGGACGCCGGGTCGCCGGACCCGGGCTCTCCCCGGAGCCCACACGCGCCCGACGACGTGCCGCGTGGAGCCCCCGACCGCACCCGCCGCGACGAGCCGGACCCGGCGAGCGACGTGCTCGGAGGCGGGCCCGACCACACCCCCCGCGAGGGGTCGGAGCCGGGCGACGAGCGCCGTTCGGCCGACGCCACGCCGGAAGAGCGTTCGGGGTCGACGGCGCCGACGGACGCCCACACGGGGTCCGGTGACACGGGGGGAGTGGACGCCGACCCGGAGCCGGCTGGGGGCGGCCGTGGTCCTGCGGACACCGACCCAGAACCGGCTGGGGGCGGCCGTGGTTCCGCGGACACCGACCCGGGACCGATCGGTAGTGGCCCGGACCCCACGAGCGCCGGTCGTGGTCCGCCGGACGGCGACCTCGGGGGTGACAGTGCAGACGCTGACGGGCCGGCGCGCCGGGCGGTCTCGACGGAGTCGACCGGGCGCGGCGGGCCGAAGCTCGGGCTCGCGCCGGCCGCGAGCTACGAGCTCCGGCTGTACGAGACGGCGACCGGAGAGCTGGCGCTGTCGACAGAGCGAGACGAGCCGGGCGTCGACGAACGGGCCGTCCGGGCGGCAGACCACGGGGTCGCGTTGGCCGTCGACCCGGCGCGTGGTCGCGCTCGGGGGACGGTGACGGCCGTCCGGAACGGACCGGAGACGTTTCTCGCCGACTTCGAGGCGTCGGGGGCCGCGCCCGACGAACTCGTGGAGACGTTCGTGGAGACGGTGCGGGCGACCGTCGACGAACTGGGCTGGCGGCCGGCGGAGGGGACGACCGGCCCGTCGCTCGTGTTCGAGCACGCGACGGACGCGACGCCGTTCGAGCCGGACGTGCCCGGCGAGTTCGCGGCCCTGCTGGAGTCCGGTACGGCGGACTTCGGGGTCCCGACACACTCGAAGGCGGTGGAGCTGTTCCGGTGGGTGCGCGAGACGGTGCCGCGGGCCGGGGTGGTCGTCGCCGACGCCGGCCGCACTCGGGAGACGGAGTGGGCGGACGTGGTGATCCAGCCTGACGACACCGCAGACGGGGTGGAACTGGTCGGCGAGGCCGCAGAGCGTGTCGACCGCCAGGCACTGGGTGACCGGACTCGGCAGGCGACGGACGCGTTCGTCACCGTCGTGGAGGCGGTGGCCGAGGAGGTGCGCGAGACCGGCGCGGACGACACCCACCTGGAGGCGTTCCTGGCGGAGCTGTTGACCCAGCGGCTGCCGGAGGACCACCGGTTCACGATCACTGCGCCGGCGACGACCGCACGTCGACGCGCCGCGGCCGTCGGCTGGGCCACCGTCGCCGGCGCGGTCGCCGCGGCGGCGACGCTGACGCTCGCGGCGCTGTCGGGCGCGCTGGACGGGCTCGGCGCCGGTGCGCCGTTGCTCGGCGTCGGCGGGCTGCCGGCCGTCCCGGTCGGACTCCAGGCCGTGGTCTGTCTCGCGGCAGTCGCCGTCGCGGCCGCCCGACCCGCCGGGCGACACCCGGCGCTCGTCGGCTGGCTGGCGGCGTTCCGGGCGTGGTGGCGCTACCCACCCGTCTCCGAGGCGGCGGTGTTCCCGGGCTCTGGCGGGACGCTGTTGGACACGCCCGGCAGTGGCGGCACGGTTCCGGACCGACTCGCCGCCGTCCGCCGGTCGTACGAGGCGTCGTCGGACGCCCCCGGGTCGTCGTACGCCGCCTTCGTCGACGCCGAGCTGCTGGACGCGCCGGCGTTGGAGCCGTTCTCCGTCGCGGACTTGGGCGAGACCCGCCGCCGTCGGCTCGTGGCCGTCGGCGGTAGCGCCGTCGTCGGCGGGGTCGGCGGGGTCGTCCTCGGGGGTGCGGTCGTCGCCGCCGTCGGCGCCGCCGGCGCCACGCCCGGCGCCGCCGCCGGGCTGACCGCCTGGATCGCCGTCCTGGCCGCTGCCGTCGCCGTCGCGTTCGCCGTCGCCCGACGCCAGGGGTACGGGCTGGGCGACCTGCCCTGACTGCCTGGAACGGCCGAGGGGACGAACCGCAGGAGACCCGGACGGCGGCCCGTCCCACAACGTACTTGGACGCGACAGTCGAAGCTGCGGCCATGACCGAGTTCGACGAAGCGGCGTTGGAGAGCCACCGCGAGGCCGGCGAAGTGCTCACCACGGTGATGGGGGAGACGCGGGAGATGATCGAGCCGGGCGTCACCCACCTGGAGGTCGCGGAGTACGCGGAAGACCGGGTGCGAGAGCTGGGCGACGGGCTGGCGTTCCCGGTGAACGTGAGCGTCGACGCGGAAGCGAGCCACGCGACACCGGCACGCGAAGACGAGACGGAGTTCGACGACGAGATGGTGTGTCTGGACATCGGCGTCCACGTCGACGGCTACATCGCGGACGCGGCGGTGACGGTGGATCTCTCGGAGACGCCGGAGCTGGTCGAGGCCGCCGAGGAGGCGCTGGCCGCCGCAGTCGAGGCCGCCGGCCCGGGGGTGCCAGTCGGCGAGATCGGGGCCGAGATCGAGGACGTGATCGAGGCGTACGACTACACCCCGGTGTACAATCTCTCGGGCCACGGCGTCCAACGGTTCGACGCCCACACGGGGCCGAACGTGCCGAACCGCGGGGTCGACCGCTCCGTCGAGCTAGAGCCCGGCCAGGCGGTCGCCATCGAGCCGTTCGCCACAGACGGCCGCGGCAAGGTGGGTGAGGGGTCGAAAGAGGAGATTTTCGAACTCGTGGAGGATCGGTCCGTCCGGAACCGGTCGGCCCGCCAGGCGTTAGAACAGATCCGAGAGTTCGACGGACTGCCGTTCGCGGCGCGGGCGCTCGACACCTCGCGGGCGGAGATGGCGCTGCGCCGACTGACCCAACAGGGGATCGTGAAGGGGTACCCGGTGTTGACGGAGGAGCCGGGGCGGCTCGTCAGCCAGGCGGAACACACCATCCTCGTCCGGGAGGACGGGATCGAGGTGACGACCCGCGGGCTATTCGAGTGAGTGGGCCGTCGGCTGGTTCGGCGGCGGGCCGTGGAGGGCGGGCGGCGCGGAGGCGACTCAGGCGTTGTTCATGCGGGTGACGGACTCCGTGCCACACTCTGTACACGTCGACACGCGATACGGTTCACGGGAGAACTGGGCGTTCTCGGCTGCCTCGCTCTCCGTCCGGATCTCCACCCGGACGCGGTGGGAAGTCTCGCGGCCGCACTCCCGACACCGCTCGCGCACGCTGTCCGTCCCAGCGGGCTGTGTGGCCATGCGTAACACGTCGTCGTTGTCCTATTTAAAACCGTACCCCGAGTATAACTGCACTGGTACGTTCGACCGCCGGAACGGCCGGGAACGCAGCGAGTCGGCGGGCACGAGCGGAAGGGGGAAGACGCCCGAGGTGGACGGAGACACATGGAACAGGTGTTCGCGCCCTGGCGGATCGAGTGGATTCGGCGGGAGGACCACGAGGACGCGGTGGACGGCTGTCCGTTCTGCGTCCTGCCGGCCCGCGACGACGACCGGGCGAGTCGGATCGTGGCCCGGTCACCCCACTCGTTCGTGATCTGCAACAACGCCCCGTACAACCCTGGCCACGTCATGGTGATCCCGGACGCCCACGAAGGAGACTACGCCGCGCTCTCGCCGGCGGTCGTCGCGGACCACGCCCGGCTGAAGCAGGCGACGTTCGACGCCGTCCGCGCGGCGTTGGACCCGAACGGGCTCAACGCCGGACTCAACCACGGCGGCGACGCCGCCGGCGGCTCTATCGACGACCACGTCCACACCCACGTCGTCCCGCGGTACACCGGCGACACCAACTTCATGCCGGTGATCTCGGACACGACGGTGATCGTGGAGGCGATCGACGAGACGTACGACCTCCTCCGGGAGGCGTTCGCGGAGTTGCCGTGTGGCCAGCGGCCGGACGACGAGGACGCGGCCGTCGAGGTGTCGTTCGAGTGAGTCCGTCCGTCCCGCCGGCGCGTCCGCGCGTGACGCTCACCGTCTCGCTGGGGCTCGTTGCCGTCTCGCTCGGGCTACAGGCGCTGGGGACGGCGTTGTTCACGCTGCCGGCGGTGGTGGCCGGACTCGGGAGCTTCACGGTCGCAGCCGGCTGGGTGGAGATCACGAGCGACGACGGCCCCTCGGAGGGGTGGCGTGCGCTCGGGATCTGGCTGTTGTTGGCCGTCGGCGTCGTCGCCGTCCTCGGGCAAGTTTCGTTGTACGTGTGACTTCCCGGGCGTCAGTCGAAGAACGCGCGGACGCTGTTTTCGGGAGACAGCCGTCGCGGCGAACTACAGCCGAGTCGTGATACTGATCGTCTTGTTCTCCGCGTCGTAGTTGACGACTGGGATGTACTTCGACGATACTACCTGCTGTTTTACTTCTTCCACCGCCGACGGCTCATCGGATACTCTTTCAGTCTCCTCTCCGTCGGACTTGCGGTACACCCACTCGCCGTCACCGGTCTTGCTGTCATCGTGGGTCTGACTCATACCCTGTTATCGCTCCCGGCGTTTTAAAAAGCTGGCGAAGCAGAATACATACTGAAACTGTCGGAATATCTTCTACTGGAGGACAAACAGAGGAATTAGAGGATTCGCACGGCATCGGTGAGCGATCACACTACAGTAGCAAGCCGGCTGGCGTATCGCTCAGCGACGGTCCGTTGAACCTCGTCACTCTCGAAGCTCGTCTCTCGAAGCGGTGCTGGTGCATCGACGTTCAGTACTGCAATCGGCTCCCCTGCTTCGGAGTTCCGTATCGGCACACTGAGGACGCTGTTCACCGCCCGAGTGTCCCGGTCCTGCCCGTGTGTCGTCTCTTGGCCAGGCCATCGATCCTCAGCCGGGACTCGTCCAGCGACACGGACCTCCCCAGCTACGAACGCACGACCACAGTTGCCCTCTGCCGGTTGGTCGACCCCCCACGGGGTCGTTGTTTCATCTTGTTCCCCGCAGTCGTGTTCACGAATGTCACTGTCGATACCGCCTCCTGCACAGTGCGCAATCTGGAGATATTGTTCGTGCGTGTAATCAAACCCACCGCCCTCGTACGACAACTCCCGTTTACTCTGCGGGAGCATCACGTTGACGCGGATGTCGTGTGTTGGGTCGTACTTCTGTTTGTAATCGCCAATCATCAGTTCGAGATGACGAGTCAGAAACTCATCGTGCTGGAGTTCTTTGACGTTCTCTCGTTGTCGGTAGACGGTCAGGTACTTAGCCAGAGTGGCGACTACTGTCGCCCCGACGAATCCCAAGAGCTTCTATAAAGTTGCGAGGTCTGACAGGAAGAGTGCGATCCCGGATGGGATCAGAACGAGCAGAACTTCCGCCACGAACTGTGCTCGCGGGCTGATGTTCCATCCACGCGACATCTGACAATAATTGAGATCACGAATTCATAAGTGTATCGTTTCACGTGACACGTACACACGACAGTCGGTTCCGGGGGGACAACGGCGCGAACGAGACTGCTTCTACCGTCGTTAGTCGTCCGTCGGCGCCCGCGCCCGGTCGGCGCGACCGCCGTCTTCCGTCTCCACGCTCCAGGCGGTGCCGGCGACGAGCGCGGCCGCCACGAGCGCGAACACGAGGTTGAGCAGTTCCACCGTCTCGGCGTAGTAGACGAGATCACGCCCCAGCAGCATCGCGCCGGCGTGGGCGACGGCCGCGAGCCCCGCCGCGGCGCGGAGCCGACCGCGCCCCAGCGCCCCCAGCCACCGCACGGCGGCGACGAGCGCCCCCAGCGTCGTCAGCGCGGCGAGGTAGAAGCCCGCCTGTGCCCACGGCCCGAACTGGACGAACGGGAGCGCGCGCGACAACAGCAGCGACACGCCGACGCCGACGACGGCCGTCCGAGTGGCCAGCCGGACGCGGGCGCGTCGGTCGGGCACTCGCGTCTCGGCGCTCGTCAGCGCCGCGTACGTCAGTCCGAGGAAGATCGTCGTCCCGGTGAGGAAGTGCGCCGCGTGGACGGGCGCGGAGTAGCCGCCGGGGACCGCCCCCTCCAGCGTCACCGTCACCGCGCCGAACACCGCCTGCAACGGGGTGAGGACGGCTGCCGTCAGCGTCGCCGCCGTCGTCACCCGGGGGAGATCCGCCCGCCACGCCCAGACCGCGGCGCCGAAGATCACGAACCCGGTGATCATCGCCCAGAGTCTGTGGAACCACTCCACGAAGGAGGGGATCGTCTGCGGGAGGACGCCGCCGTCACACAACGGCCACTGCTGGGCGCACGCCAGCCCGGAGCCGGAGGCGGCGGTGTAGATCCCGAGCGCGATCAGGAGTCCAGCCATCCCGGTCGCCGCCGCGACGTACCGCCTGAAGGTGAGCCACTCTGGCCAGTCCATCTCGGGTCGAACCCAGTGTCTCGTGAATTTATACCTGTCTGACTCCCCCGACGACCGGGAACGGGTGGGTCGACACACCGGAGACGAGCGAGTCGGTCCCGCCGGGACCGCACGGCTGAAATCCGTCGGCACGCACGCTCCGGTGTGACAGTCGAGTTCGACACGGACGAACGCGAGCGGCGACTGGAGGCGTTGCTCGCGGCCGAGGACGCAGACGAGGTCTGGCTGGGTCGGCCGGACAGCTTCGCGTGGGCAACCGGCGGGGCCGACAGCCGCGTCTCCCGCGCGGCAGGGGTCGGCGAGGCGGCGGTCGGCTACCACGGGGACGGGGACTGGACCGTCCTGACGAACGAGATCGAGAGCGAACGACTGGCGGTCGAGCAACTGCCGGCGGCGCTGTCGATGTCCGTCGTCGCGGACCCGTGGTACGAGACGGATCTGGCGGGCGCCGTCGCCGCCCGGGCGACCGACGACGCGCTCGCGGACTTCCCGGTCGCCGGCACGACGGAGATCGACCCGACGCGGCTCCGACTCCGCCTGTCGGCGGCGGACCGCGAGCGCTACCGCCGGCTCGGCGGCGAGGTCGCGGCCGGAGTCGAACGGGTGTGTCGACAGCTCCAGCCGGAGGACACGGAACGCGAGGTCGCAAGCGCGCTCCAGGTGGGGTTGTCCGGCCGCGGGATCGACACGCCGGTCGTCCTCGTCGGCGGCAGCGAGCGCGCGCCGGCGTACCGACACCCGACGCCGACGACCGAGCAGTTGGGGTCGTACGCGCTCGTCGCCGTCACGGCGCGCCGCGGGGGGCTGTCCGTCAGTCTCACCCGGACGGTCGCGTTCGATCCGCCAACTTGGCTCTGTGATCGCCACAGCGCCGCCCAGCAGGTGGAGACGGCGGCGCTGGCGGCGACGCGCCGGGTCGCGACCCACCGCGAGTCGGCGACGGCGGAGACGGAGCCGGGCCGCGCCGGCACGGTGTTCGACGCGATCGAGTCGGCGTACGCCGACGCCGGCCACCGGGGGGAGTGGCGTGAACACCACCAGGGCGGCGCGACGGGCTACGCCGGCCGAGAGTGGATCGCGACGCCCGACAGCGACGCCCCCGTCGTCTCCCCGGCGGCGTACGCCTGGAACCCGACGGTCGAGGGCGCGAAGAGCGAGGACACTGCCATCGTCGACGGAGAGACGGTGGAGCCGGTGACGACGACCGGCGACTGGCCGACGACGACCGTGACTGTCGACGGCCTGTCGCTGGAACGGCCGGACGTGTTGTCGGTGTAGCCGTCACGGGAGGCGCGTGCTCGTCTGTGTCGTCGCCGACGGAACCGCCGAGTCGGTCGCCGACGGAGTCGTCGCGCCGCCGTGGCGTGTTTCTGGCTGCGTAATGAACGACAACCCCTTTTATTGGGGACGGCGTCCGTGTGTGTATGTCGTGGTACGCGGTCGACGCCGTCGACGACGCCATCGGCGCCACGCGAACGTTCCTCGGGGGGGCCTCGCTGTGGCGGTGGGCGCGGTTGGCGGCGATCACGCTGCTCCTCGGGACCGGCGGCGTCGGGGGGCAGTTCTCGAACCTCTCGAACGTTCCGGGGCTGTCCCCCGGCGAGAGGCCGTCACCGACCCTGCCGTCGACCGACCCCGGCCTCGTCGAGTTCGGCGGGCCGGACGTCTGGCTCCTGGTCGCGGTCGTCGTGATTCTGATCGGGGTGTGGCTCCTCTTCGACGTCGTCGGCGCCGTGATGGAGTTCGTGTTCCTCGCGGCGCTGTCGACGGACGAGGTTCGGATCCGCGCGCCGTTCCGGCGACACACCGGCGACGGGCTGCGGTTGTTCGGCTTCCGGCTCGCCGTGACGCTGCCGGTCGCCACCCCCGTGCTCGTCGGCGTAGCCGCCGTGCTCGGCGGGGTGGTGTCGCCCGCGGCCGTCGGCGCCGTCGGGGTCGTCGCCGTCGTCGCCGTCGTCGCCGGTCTCGCCTTCGTCTCCGGACTCGTCCGGTCGCTGACGAACCAGTTCGTCGTCCCCGTGATGTTCGACGAGGGCCGGGGCGTCGTCGACGCCTGGCGACGGCTCTGGCCCCTACTGCGTGGAGAGGGGTGGCAGACGGTCGTCTACGTCGTCGTCCACCTCCTGGTCGGGATCGGCGTCGGGATCGTCCGGACGTTCCTGTTGGTGGTCGGGGCGATTCCGGCGACGATCCTCGCAGCCGCCGTCGGGCTGGTCGTCGGGGCGCTCGGCGGTGGACTCGCCGGGCCGTTGGGCGTCGGGCTCGGCTTCGTCGCCGGCGGCGTCACCTGGCTGTTGGCGATGCTCGTCGTCCTGCTCCCGATCAACGCCGTGTCGAAGACGTACACCCGGGCGTTCGAACTCCGGTCGCTGGCCGGGTTCGACGACGACCTCGCGGTCCTGTCCCCGTCGCTCGTCCCGCCGACGACCCGTTCCGGTCCCCCGCCGGGGTCCACGCGTTCGCGTGACGACACGGAGTACGTCGACGTGGACGACCTCGACGAGCGGGAGAGCGGCGACGACACAGAGTACGGCGACGACACAGAGTACGGCGACGACACTGACGACGATCGCTGGGCGTGAGCCCCCTCGGGGTCTGGTCCCGTCTGGCACAACGGCAGTACGCAAGTAGGTACGCTTTTTGTCACGCCGCCGGAGAGACCCAGCATGGGACTCGAAGACGACGCCCGGGAGTACCACCGCGAGGAGCCACCCGGGAAACTGGAGATCTCGACGACGAAGCCGACGAACACACAACGAGACCTCTCGCTTGCGTACTCGCCGGGCGTCGCCGCTCCGTGTCGTGACATCGACACGGACTCGGAGCGCGCCTACGAGTACACCGCGAAGGGGAACTTGGTCGGTGTCGTCTCTAACGGCTCTGCGGTTCTCGGGCTCGGCGACATCGGCGCCCAGGCGTCGA
Source organism: Halobaculum sp. MBLA0143 (assembly GCF_041361465.1). Classification (NCBI taxonomy): domain Archaea; kingdom Methanobacteriati; phylum Methanobacteriota; class Halobacteria; order Halobacteriales; family Haloferacaceae; genus Halonovum; species Halonovum salinarum. The sequence goes on along the minus strand of NZ_JBGKAC010000001.1, from coordinate 865,969 downwards.
AGCCGGTGATGGAGGGGAAAGGCGTCCTGTTCAAGCGGTTCGCCGACATCGACGTGTTCGACGTGGAGCTCGACGAGACGGACGTGGACGACTTCGTCCGGTCCGTCTCCGCGATGGAGCCGACGTTCGGCGGCATCAACTTGGAGGACATCAAGGCGCCGGAGTGTTTCGAGATCGAACAACGGCTCCGCGAGGAGATGGACGTGCCCGTGTTCCACGACGACCAACACGGCACGGCGATCATCTCCGGGGCAGCGCTGATCAACGCCGCCGACATCGCCGACAAGGAGATCGAAGACCTGGAGATCGTCTTCTCGGGCGCCGGCGCCTCCGCCATCGCCACCGCGCGCTTCTACCTCTCGCTGGGCGCTCGCCGGGAGAACATCACGATGTGTGACTCCTCCGGGATCATCACGGACGCCCGCGCGGCCGACGGCGACGTGAACGAGTTCAAACGCGAGTTCGCCCGCGACGTGCCCGAAGGCGGGCTCGCGGACGCGATGGCCGGCGCCGACGTGTTCGTCGGGCTGTCCGTCGGCGGCATCGTCGACGAGGAGATGGTCCGGTCGATGGCCGACGACCCGATCATCTTCGCCATGGCGAACCCGGACCCGGAGATCGGCTACGAGACCGCCAAGGCCGCCCGCGACGACACCGTCGTCATGGCGACCGGACGGTCGGACTACCCCAACCAGGTGAACAACGTCTTGGGGTTCCCGTTCATCTTCCGCGGGGCGCTCGACGCGCGGGCGACGGACATCAACGAGGAGATGAAACGCGCCGCCGCCGAGGCGCTGGCGGAGCTCACCCGCAAGGACGTGCCCGACGAAGTGGTGAAGGCGTACGGCGACCAGCCGCTCCAGTTCGGGCCGGACTACGTCATCCCGAAGCCGTTGGACCCGCGGGTCCTGTTCGAGATCGCCCCCGCAGTCGCGGAGGCCGCGATGGACTCCGGGTGTGCCCGCCGCGAGATCGACCCCGAGGCGTACGCCGAGCGGCTGGAGGCCCGGCTGGGCAAGAGCCGCGAGATGATGCGGGTCGTCCTCAACAAGGCCAAGTCCGATCCCAAGTGCGTCGCGCTCGCCGAGGGTACCGACGAGAAGATGATCCGCGCCGCCTACCAGCTGTCCGAACAGGAGATCGCCGACCCCGTCCTCCTGGGTGACGCCGACACGATCCGCTCGGAGACGGCTCGGCTCGGCTTGGACTACGACCCCCAGATCGTCGACCCCGGCGCCGACGAGGCCGCCGAACAGTACGCAGACCGGTTGTTCGAGATGCGTCGCCGCGACGGGATCACCCGGACGGAGGCCGGCGAACTCGTCCGGCGTGACACCAACTACTTCGGCTCCGTCATGGTGGAACAGGACGACGCCGACGCGCTCCTCACCGGGCTCACCCACAACTACCCGTCCGCGCTCCGGCCGCCGCTCCAAGTGATCGGCGCCACGGAGGACACCGACCACGTCGCCGGCGTCTACATGCTCACCTTCAGCAACCGTGTCGTGTTCTGTGCAGACGCCACGGTCAACCGCGACCCGGACGCCGACACGCTCGCGGAGATCACCCGCCACACCGCCGACCTGGCGCGGCGGTTCAACGTCGAGCCCCGGGCCGCCATGCTGTCGTACTCCAACTTCGGCTCCGTCGACGACGGCTCCCCACAGACCTCTCGGGAGGCCGTCGAACGGCTCCACGCCGACGACGGCGTCGACTTCCCCGTCGACGGGGAGATGCAGGCCGACACTGCCGTCGTCCAGGACATCCTACGTGACACCTACGAGTTCTCCGAGCTGAACGAGCCCGCGAACGTCCTGATCTTCCCCAACCTGGAGTCCGGCAACATCGGCTACAAGCTGCTCCAACGCCTCGGCGGTGCCGAGGCCATCGGCCCCATGCTCGTCGGGATGGACGAACCCGTCCACGTCCTCCAGCGCGGCGACGAGGTGAAAGACATCGTCAACCTGGCCGGAGTGGCCGTAGTAGACGCCCAATAGTACGACCTTTTTGCCGTTCGGGTGAGCGCGCTGCGCGCGCTCACCTCTCACGGGAAAAATGGTCGATGCCGCCAGATCCCGGAGAGATCTGGCTGCCAACCGGATCGCTCCGCGATTCGGTGGCGAAAGAGGCGCTCGCTCGCGTCCTGATTCTGGTGCTGTACCGCACAGCACCGCGGTGTGCCGCTCACCCGAATCGTCGACGCTCGCTCGCGGGCCGAGCGTCGTCCGCTGTGCCGTCACACCGCCTCCGCGGCCGCACCGCGACCGCACCGGACTGATCTGTGGCGGCGCGCGTCACCGGGCGGAACTCCCGCCCGTCTCACCCCCGATCGCGGACGACGCTCTCGCGGGCGACGAGCGCGGCGGCGGCGACCACCAACAACACGATCGCCGCGGCCGTCTGCGGGCCGGCGACGAGCCCGGCGGGCACGGACAGGAAGTAGGTGAGCCCCGTGACGAGCCCGAGCGCGGCCACGAGCACGACCGTCAGACCGACGGTGTGGGCGGCCTCTCCGGCGGCGGTGTCGGCGTCGCGGCCCAGCGCCGCGCCGAGCCCGGCCGACAGCTCGCCGGCGTACCAACAGGCCAGCGCGGCCGCGACGGCGAGGTACACCGTCGGCGCCGGCGCCCCGGACAGCGCGGCCGTCGGCGCCAGCGCCGCCGTCAGTCCGGCGGCGACACCGAACCCGGCGACGTCGTTCTCGAGCGGGCCGAACCGAGCGAACAACGACAGGGCGTGGCCACACAGCCGAACGAGGATCGTGCCGACGCCGACCCCCAACGGGACCGTGACGGCCGTGACGTACGGAGTCTGGACCGGCAACGGCGCGACGACGAGCAGCGTCGCCGCGCCCGCCGGGAGCGCCGACGCGACCGTCCGCACGACGAACGGCCCGTCGTCGCCGCTGGCCGCCAGGACGAACTCCACGAGTCCCCAGACGCCGACGACGGACAGCGCGACGACGACGGTGGCGACCGCGATCCCGGGCAGCAGCGTCCCGAGCACCAGCCCGACGATCCCACCGGGCCAGACGGCCGGCAGACCGAACCCGCTCCACAGGAACAGGAGCTGGACGCCGATCCCGACCCAGTACCCGCGGGGGATCTCTTCGGGAGAGCGCCCCAGTTCCGACAGCAACGCCGGAGGGTCGAACCGGTCTGGCCCCAGCAGCTGCGACAGTGACCGCTCGACGTGTGGGGCCAACAGCGCCAGCCCCAACACCGTCGCCTGGAGGAGGACGGCGAGCCCGAACGGACCGACCCCGCCGCGGGACAGCCAGTCGACGGCGCCGACACCGCCGGCCGCGAGCGCGAGCACGAGCGTGGCCAGCGTCACGGCGACGACGGTCAGCCCCAACAACGGGTTGGACAGCCGGGCCCACAGCCCGTCGTCGATCGCCCAGAGGTCGTCGGCGCGGTCGAAGCCGACGGCCCTCTCCAGCGCGACCGCCGAGACCGCGAACCCGCCGGCGACGACGGTCACCGTCTCCGCGACGCCGCCGACGTACAACAGGACGAACGCGACCGGGCCGGCGAGCGCCGTCATCGCCAGCCCGACCGTCAGGCCGTGGACGACCGCGGCCGCGGTCGCGGCCGCCGCCGTCAGCGTCCGCGCGTCGTCTTCGGGGCGCCCCGCCGCCGCGGCCGCCCGGTCGCGTAGCGGACCGTCGTCGTCCGTCAGCCGCGCGGCCGGCCACAGCAGTACCCCGCCGGCCGCGACGACGGCGGCCGGGGCGCCGACGCCCACGCCGAAGCCGACCGTCACGACCGCGAGCGCCGTTGCGATCAGTGCGACTACACTCCCCGTCCGTGTCGCGCCCGTCTCGGGCTGTCGTGTCGTCGTCATCCCGTGGCCTCCGTGTTCGTGCGTTCGACCGCCGCCGCGAGCCGTTCCGTCCCGTCCCAGTCGACGACCCGTGCGCCGGCGCGGCGGAGCCGTCGCCGGCGTTCGCGTCGTCGCGTCTGCTCCACCTGACCGCCGACAGACTCCGGCGTCGGGTCCGGCGCGATCACCGTCACGGCGTGGCCCCGGGCCAGCCACGTCTCGGCTGCCGCGACCGGTTCGTCGTCCGTCAGCGGCGACACCACGACCACCTCCGCGGCCGACGGGAACCGGTCTGCCAGGTCGTCTGCGAACCAGAAGCCGAACTCCGACAGCGGGAGGTTCGTCGCTTCCTCGTCACGGGTCGCGAGACACTTTCTGATCGCCGTCTCCTGGGCGGTGCCGGCGCCCCGTGGCGGGAGGTACCCTTCGGCCGCCGCGCGGTAGCGCGACGGCGCGGTCTCCAGTCTCCCGTCCTCGGAACGGGGGGAGACGAACCCGCCGGCGGAGTCTTTCAGCGCCAGCCCGACCCGGTCGCCGACGGCCAGGAGCTCCGTCGCCAGTTCGCGCGCGGCCGCCCGACCCCGTTGACCGGCGTCGCGCTCGCCGGGCGCCGCCACCGCTCGGACGCTCGGCCGGTCGTCGACCACGAGGACGACCGTCGCGGCCGCCTCCTCGTGGAACTGGACGGTGCTCAGCTCCCCCGTCGAAGCGTAGCGGTTCCAGTCCACCCGGCTGATCGGGTCGCCCGGACGGTACTCCCGGCTGGAGTGGAAGGCGACGCCGTCACCGGCGTCGTCCGTCTCCACCCGGCCGACGACGCCGGCGGCGTCCGTCACCGACAACGGCTCCGCGGCCGTCCGGGCTTGGAGTCGGTCCGTGCCCGCGACCGTCCGCCGGCGCTGTGCGGTCTCGGCCAACGACCGCACGTCCAACTGTGCCGGCTCGAACGTCGCCTCGCCGCGGGCCGCCCGCACCTCGTACGAGACGGTCGTCGACTCCCCGGGCGCCAGGGTGAGGTGGGCACGGGGAGAGCCGTCGACGACCGCGAGCGCGTCCGGCACGCCGTCGGCCAGCCGCACGTCCGGGAGGTGTCGGTCCGTCTCGTTCTCGACGGTCAGCGTGACCGTGACCGTCTCTCCCGGCGCAGCCGCGTGAGTCGACAGCGTCCGGTCGACCGTCACCGCGTCCTCCGGGGGCGCGACGACGAGCACGCCGAAGGCGACGACCGCCAACGGGATCACCGCCGCGAACAACGTCACCGGGTCGCCGGCGACGACGCCGACACCCGCGAGCGCGACCGCCAGCAGCAACGCCGGCGCGTACCGCGAGCGCTCCGCGAGACTGCTCACTCCTCCACCTCCCGGCGGACGCCGGTCTCGCCGCCGTCCGTCGCCGCCGCAACGGACTCGTCGGCGACCGTCGGCTCGCTGTCGGCCGACTCCGGATCGGTCGACACCGGTTCCTCCGGCTCGACCGACGCCGTCAGTTCGGCCGCTGCCGGTGTCGTCGTCGCCGCCACCGCGTCCGTCGTCGGCTCCGGCACGGCCGGCTCCTCGGCTCCGGGGTCCAGTCGACGGATCGCCCGGGCGGTCGCCCGAACGCGACGCGCCCGTCGTTCGCCGGCGAACCAGTCGCGCAACCGGGTCGTCGGCGAGACGGTCGGCGTCTCCCCGTCCGCGAGGTACGCCGCCGCCCGGGGGTCGTCCGTCCAACTGCCGTCCGCGACCGCCGCCCGAGCGGCCGTCTCGTCCACGTCGCGGACGGTGGTCAGCGTCTCGACGGCCGCGTCCGTCAGGCGCTCGCGGGCCATCCCGTGGCCGGAGTGACCCACCGTCGCCGCGTCGGCGATCCGGTCGTCCCCGTCGGCAGCCACCGTCACCCACGCCCCCAACGGGACGGCGTCGCCGGCAGGCACCCGTTCGGGCGCCGCCGCGCGCAGTTCCTCCGTCCACTCGTCGTCGTCGTCCGTCTCGTCGGAGCCCCACGTCAGGAGGACGACCGTGACGGTCGCCACACCGATCACACCCAACGCCGGGCGGGCGCCGGCCGACAGGGTCCGGACGACCGCCGCCGGCAACAGCCCGGCCAGTGACGCCGCCGCGCCCGCGACTGCCGCGACGGCGACGGCGTCGAACACCCGACGACCGCTCGGCAACACGGTCGACAGTCGACCGCCTTCGTCGCCGTCGTCGCTGTCGCCGCCCCACCACCGGGCAGCCCGACCGGCTGCGCGGCCGAGCGTCCGGCCGGCAGCCCGCGCGAACCGTCCGCGGAGGCTCACGACGACCCACCTCCGTCGGTGTCGTCGTCCGCGCGGGTGTCCGAGTCGTCGTCCGCGCCGCGTCGGAGTCGGTCGAACGCCGCGAGCGCGGCCGTTCGGTCCGTCTCGCCGACGTCGTCGGCGTACCGAACTCGCCGGAACGCCGCGGTGAGCGTCTCGACCGCGTCGGCCGGCAGCCCGGCCGCGACGGCCGTCCGGGCGAGTTCACCGGGGGTCCGCGTCTCTACGCGGCCGGCGACGCCGGGCACCTGCGCTGGGAACCTGGCCCACGCCTCTCGGACGGTCTGTGGGCCGGTCGGGCCGTCGTCGGTCGGCTCCGGGGTCGGGTCGGTCGCGGCGGTCGCCGAGCCGGACGCGGCACCGGCGGTCGTCTCCGTGCCGCGGTCCGGCGTCGACAACGACAGCCCGCCGGTTGGCAGCGACAGCGACGGCAGCGACAGCGAGGCGACGCCGGTCGCCAGCCCGCCGGCGGCGGCCCCGATGCCTCGGGCGAACGCCGCCAGCCCGCCCAGACCGACGCCTCCGACGCCGGAGCCGAGCCGGGCGACCGTCCCGCTCAGCGAGGCGACCACGCCGCCCGAACCCAACAGGACCGCGACGGTCGCCCGCGGCACCGCCGCCAGGAACAACCGGACCCGGGGGAGTCGGCCGTCCGGGAGGGTCTCGGCCGCGGCGACCGTGCCGGCCGCCGAGAGGCCGACAGCGGCCAGGAGCGCGACGAGCAGCAGTCCACCGCCCCAGAGGATCACGGCGCCGAGGTTCAGATCCGGGCCGTCGAACCCGCCGCTCGGCGGATCGCTGTCGTCGTCTGTCGGCTCCGGCGTCGGTGTCGGCGTCGCCGTCGGGGTCGGCGTCGCCTGCTGTGCCGGCGTCGACGTCGTCGCGTCCGCGTCGTCCAACGCGGAGAGACCAGTGCCTGTGGAGTCGTCGTCGGCGACGCCCGCCCGGTCGGCTCCGGGGTAGCTCCCGAACCCTCCGGCGGGGAACAACGACGCCGTGAGGACGAGGAGGAGGGCGAGCACGCCGACTGTCGCGGCGCGTGCGGGGTCGTGTCCCATGCTATCTCGTTCGTGGGAGGGGGGAAGTATATGTTTTTCCGGACACGAGGTGGGGGTAGGATGGTCTCCCGCACTTCGACAGACACTCGCGGCGGTGCTCGGACGCTCCGGGTCGCCGCCACGCTCGCGGCGGCGCTGTCGGCGACGGTCGGCGTCGCCGCCGGGCTCGCCGGCCTGCTGGCGCCGTGGCTGGCGGCCGTGCTCCCGTCCGGCGCCGTCGGTGTCGCACTGCTGACCGGCCTGTTGACCGTCGGGCTCGTCGCCGTCCAGCTCCGGTACGTTCGCCGGGGCCTCCTCTCGGAGGTGGACGCGACGGTCGTCTCGCGCGACGACTACCCCGAACTACACGCCCGGCTCACCCGACTCGCCGGCACCGCGGACGCCCCGGTGCCCGACCTCGCGGTCGTCGACAGCGCCGTCCCCAACAGCTGTTCCGTCGCCGGCTCTGCCGCCGGCACGGTCGTCGTCTCGGCCGGGCTCCTGTCCGAGTTGGACGACGAGGAACTGGACGCCGTGCTCGCACACGAACTGGCGCACCTCCGCAACCGCGACGCGGTCGTCCTGACGCTCGCGTCGTTCCTCCCAGCGGTCGTCGCCGGCGACTACAGCCCCGTGTCGGACCTCGGACTCGACGACCGCCCGGCGGGCGCCCAGTGGCTGTTGGGCGGCGCCGTCGTCGCCGCCGGTTACTTCCTGGCGGCGCCGTCGTTGCCGGCGCCGGCGTGGACCGCCAGTTCGTTCGTCGCCTACGCGGGCGCCTTGGTGGGCGTGGTCGTCCTCGGTGGGATCGCGCTGGGCGTCGCCGCGACCGCGACGTTGTTCCTCGCCCGGGAACTGTCGCGGGAACGCGAGTTCGCCGCCGACCGCGCGGCCGCGGAGCTGACCGGCTCGCCGGCGGCCGTCGCCGGCGCACTCCAACGGCTGGCGGACGCCGGGCCGACAGCGACGGACGCGCGCCGGGCCCGAGCGGCTCACGTCGCCGAGCTGTCGCTGCTCCCGTTCGGCTTCGAGCGCGACTCGTCGTCGCCGGAGACGAGCCTGTTCGACTCCTTCAGCCTGGACACCCGGGCGCACCCGCCCGTCGAGCGACGGGTCGAAGCCCTGACCGACACCGCCGCCGCCCGCGCCCGGGCGACGCCGGCCGACGACTGACGCCGTCGAGGCTCGCCGGCGACGACGCCGTGTTCCCCCGGCGACAGGTCGGCCGTGACACTCCCGCCGACTCGGGCGTCGCCTCCGGGGCGACGACGAACAGTCCGCCACGGGCGAGTGGCCAGGTCCGAGGCGGCGGCTAGGTCTCCGGAGGTGCTCGTGCCGCAGAAGAGGCTCGTGCCGCCGTGGGGTCGGTCGCCGTCGTCGGCGGTCCACCCGGCCCGCCACGGCCGACGGGTACGACCAGGACCACCAGCGTCGGCGGTCGCTGCAGTCGCGTCACGAACGACAGCCGGGCGGCAGGGTCGAACTGCTCGCCGAGAGACCCGTCGTGTCGAGGCGTCACGCGGGAGATTCGGGGTGTTCGACCGGGAGTCGCGCCCGCGGGCGACAGAGACAACGCTTTTTGGAGCCGCCGGCCAACCGGGAGTATGGCAGACGACAACGACGAGACGGCCGACGCCGCGCCGGAGACGGACGCCGGCGACGGGGACGGAGACGGTGAAGAGAAGTCGTTCCGAGAGCGCGTCGAGGAGATCCGCGAGCGACGCGAGCAACAACGCGAGGAGGGCGAGGGTCCGCCGTCCCCCGACGAGATGATGGGCGGCGGCGGCGGGATGGGTCCCGGCGGTGGCGGCGGCGGCGGCAACCCCTTCGCCCAGATGATGGGCGGGATGATGGGCGGCGGTGGCGGCGGCGGCGGAATGGGTGGCATGGGCGGCATGGGCGGCGAGATGGGCCCCGGCGGCCAACAGGCCGACGACGACGGCACCGACAGCGAGGAGCTCGTCCGCGAGGTGCGCCAACTGCGCGACGAGGTTCGCGACGCCACCCGCCAGCTCCAACGCATCGCTCAGGCGCTGGAAGACGACTGAACCGACCCCGGTCGACCCAGGAGTATTAGACCCTCGCCCGCACACGGGGGGACGTGGCAGTCGACGAGACGGAGCCGACGGTCGCCGTCGTCGGCGGAGGGCTCCACGGCGTCTGTGCCGCCGCACACCTCCGTGCGGCCGGGCTGTCGGTCGACGACGTGTGTGTCCTCGACCCACATCCGGAGCTGCTGGCATGCTTCACCGAGCGCACCCGCCGGTGTGGCACGCGGACGCTCCGGTCGTCGGTCGCCCACCACGTCGGCGCCGACTGCTCGTTGGTCGAGTTCGCCGACGACCGCGACCGGGCCGTCGAGCTCGTGTCGACGACCGACTACCCGCGACGGCCGACGCTGGAGCTGTTCTTGGACCACGCGCGCCACGTCGTCGCCCGCCAGAGGCTCGACGACTGTCACGTCCAGACGACCGTCACGGGCGTCGCCCGCGAGGGTGACGGGTACAGGCTGTCGACCCGTGCGGGGCCGGTCGTCGCCGACCGAGTCGTGCTCGCGGTCGGCGTGGACGCCGGGCTCACCTACCCGGACTGGGCCCGCGAACTGCCGGCGACGGCCCCGGTGACACACGTCTGGGCGGACGACGCGGCGCCGTCGCGGCTGGTCGACCGGCCCGGGCGGGTGGCCGTCGTCGGCGGCGGGGCGACGGCCGGGCAGTTCGCCTGTCGGCTGGCGACGGAGGTGGAGACGGAGACGACGTTGTTGTGTCGGCGGCCGCTGCGGGTGCAGCAGGCGGAGGCGCCGGCCGTCTGGACGGAGTGGGATCACCTCGCGGAGACGCTCCACACCCTGCCGCCGGGGAGTCCCGACCGCCACCGACTCGTCAGGTCGGCCCGCGCCGACGGCACCGTGCCGCCGTATCTGAAGGTGCGGCTGACGAAGGCGCGCGACCGCGACCGGCTGGCCGCCCACGTCCGCGAGGTGACGGCCGCGGGGCCGACGACCGACGGCGTCCGACTCCGGCTGTCGGACGGGGCGACCGTCGTCGCCGGGACGGTCGTGCTGGCAACCGGGCTGGAGGCCGTGTCGGCACACCCGATCGTGGCACGGGTCGCCGAGGAGTTGGGGCTGGCACGCGACGACGAGGGCTACCCCGTCGCGTGTGACCGGACGCTCGCCTGGCGGCGCCGCGACGGGAGTCGGTCGGGGGTGTTCCCGGTCGGGGCCGCGGCGGTGACGACCGTCGGGCCGTTGGCGCCGAACCTCGCGGGCGCCCGGCTGGCGGCCGACCGACTCGTGCCGCAGTTGGCGCCGGCGGAGGCGTGAGCTACTCCGGAGCGAGCACCCGGGTGATCCGGTCGCTCGCGTCCGGCGCCGTCGCCGCGAGCCCGGCGACGGCGTCTCGCATCGCCGTCTGGAACGACGCCGGTCCGGAGACGGAGCCGAACTCCTCGGCCGCGGCGGCCTCGCCCGCGAGCCCGAAGGCCGCCGTCGCCGCCAGCGCCCCCCGTTCGGCCGGCAGCGCCGCCAGGAACGCCGCCAGGGTCGCACCGAGCGTACAGCCCGTCCCGACCACCTCACCCATCTCCGGCGTGCCGACGGCGACCTCGTAGGCCGCGTCCGTCGTGGCGACCACGTCGGTCTCGCCGGAGGCGACGACGACCGCGTCGGACTGGCGGGCGCAGGCGACTGCCGTCTCCGCGATGTCGTCGTAGTCGCCGACGGACTCCACCCCCCGCACCTCGGCGTCGGCGCCCGTCAGCGCCGTTATCTCGCCGTAGTTGCCACAGATCGCCGCGACGCCGTGATCGGCCAGCGTCGCCGACACACGGTCGCGGGTGTCCGTCGCGCCGGCGCCGACCGGGTCCAACACGACCGGGACGTCGTGGTCGCTCGCCGCCTCGCTGGCCGCGAGCATCGTCTCCTCCTGGCTCGCCGTGATCGTGCCGACGTTGAGCAGGAGTCCGCCGGCGACCGCGACGAGTTCGTCCACCTCGCGTTCGTCCTCGGACATCACCGGGAGCGCACCCCAGTGGTCGACGGTCTGTGCCACGTCCGCGACCGTGACGCGGTTGGTGACGGCCGTCACGAGCGGCGCCGTCTCCGCGACGGTCGCCAGCGCGTCCGGGAGGTCGACGGGTGGGTGGCTCACTGCTCTGGCCCCCCGGCCCGCGTCGCGCGGCGCTCCCGGCCGGTCTCGACCGCCTCCCCGAGCGACGCCGTCGCCGCCGCGGGGTCGTCCGCGCCGGTGATCGCCGAGATCACGGCCACGCCGTCCGCGCCGGCCGCGACCACGTCCGCGGCGTTGTCGGCGTCGATCCCGCCGATCCCGACGATCGGGACGCTCACGGCGTCGGCGATTGCTCGGACTCGTTCCGTCCCGATCCCCGACTCCTCGTCGTCGACGTCTTTCGAGCTCGTCTCGAAGACGGCGCCGACACCGAGGTAGTCTGCGCCGGCGGCGACGGCCGCCTCCGCGTCGGCGACGGTCGAGACGGACCGGCCGATCAGCGCGCCCGAGCCCAGTTGCGCTCTGGCGTCGGCCACCGGGAGGTCCTCGTCGCCGAGGTGGACGCCGTCGGCGTCCGCGGCGGCGGCCACGTCCACGCGGTCGTTGACGATCAACGGAACGCCCGCCTCGGCCGTCGGCTCGCGGAGCCGTCGGGCCAGTTCCAACCGTTCTCGGGCCGACCGACCCTTCTCGCGCACCTGCACCACGTCTACCCCTCCCTCGAGCGCCGCCGCCACGATCTCGTCCGTCGGTCGCCCGTCGGAGAGGGTCGCCTGGGTCACGAGGTACGTTCCGTATTCGACTCGCATCTGTGAGTCGTCGGTACCACGCCGACATACCACTGACGATTGCGGCGGTGAGCGGCGGGAGGTTCCACCGGCACGCACGCGGAGCTCTGGGTGCTGTCGTGCCCGGGAGGCGTTCCGACGACCGTGGCACGCGCCGGGCGCTTATCGGAACACGGGGAGAACCCACGGAACTGACCGGAACACCGCAGGTCGGGGGCCACCCCGGCACGACGGCACCGGCGACGGACGACGCCGAACGGTCACTCCTGTCGGCGTTGGCGGTCGCGGTCACGCCCGTGGTGGTGTCGTCGTTCGCGGTCCGCCCGGGCGTCGGGCTCGCGGTGTCGTTCGTCGGCCTCGCGGCCGTCGGGCTGGACGCGGCCCGCAGGTGAGACTTCTCGCCGCCGCGCGAGGAGAACGCCCGGGGTTGAGGGTCGGGGACGGTGACCGTCGTCCGTGACTACACCTGGAGACGAGCCGACGACCGTAGCGGCACAGCTTCGTGGGCTGGCGGCTGATCTCGGCGCCGGCGGCCCGCTGACACTCGACCTCGGGGAGGGGTCGGCCCGACTCCACCCCTCCGACCCCGTGAGACTGGAGTTGGAGCGTGACGGCCGACGCCGGCAGTTGGAGGTGACGCTCGCGCCGGTGACCGACCACGCCGGACCTACGCCCACCGCGAGCGACACGACGGGCGGCGACGGGGAGCCGGCCGGCGGGGAGAGCTGAGACCGACAGCCTCGTGTCGTCGCCGCCCCACCGTCCGGTATGGAGTTCACTGCAACGGTGCGGGAGGTTGCGTCCGTCGGACCGGAGACGGTCGCGGTGGAACTGTCGGCTCCGGAGACGTTCGACGCGAAGCCCGGGCAGTTCGTCAAGCTGACCGCGACCGTAGACGGCGAGTCGGTCTCGCGGTTCTACACGGTGTCGTCGCCGGAGACGGCCGGCGGCTTCCAGACCACCGTGGGGGTCGGCGGCGGCGACGGCGACGGTCCGGACTTCGCCGGCTACCTCGCGGCGCTGTCGGCGGGCGACGAGCTGGCCGTCGCCGGCCCGTTCGGCGAGGAGTTCTACGAGGAGGAGTCGCGGGCGGTCGTGCTGGCCAGCGGACCGGGCGTCGGCCCGGCCGTCGCCATCGCCGAGCGGGCGGTCGCGGCCGACAACGAGGCGGCGGTCGTCTACCGCGACGACGCGCCGGCCCACGAGGACCGACTGGCGGCGCTGCGGGAGGCCGGCGCCGCCGTGACCGTGACCGACGGCGCCGTCGGCGCGGCCGTCGCCGACGCCGTGGCCGGCGGCGACGGCGAGCAGGCGTTCGTCTACGGCTTCGACGACTTCGTCGCGGAGGCGGAGGCGGCCCTGGAGGCCGCGGGCGTCGACCCGGCGACGGCGAAGGTGGAGAACTTCGGCTGAACGGTCCGACGCCTTTTCCCGTCGGGTCGGTGTACGGCGGATCGTGAACCCGCGCCGTCTCCTCTCCGTGTTGGCGGGGCTCGTCGCCGCGACGGGGCTGCCGTACCTCGTGTTCGCCGCCCTCTCCGTCGTCTGGGACCCCGAGGGGTCACCGGCCGACAAGCGACGCGACCACCGCCCGACCGTCAGTGTCGTGTTGCCGACGTACGACGAGGCGGAGATCGTCGAGTCGAAGCTCCAGTCGATCTGTTCGTGGGACTACCCGATGGAGCGCGTGGAGGTGGTCGTCGTCGACTCCAGCGACGACGACACCCCGGAGATCGTGGAGTCGTTCTTCACGGACCGGGTGACGCCGTCGCTCACGCTGATCGAGGAAGACGAGCGCCGTGGGCTCGCGGTCGCGTTGAACGAGGCGTACGCCGCCGCCGAGAACGAGGTGATCGTGAAGACGGACTGTGACTCCCGGGTCGCGGCCGACGCCGTCCGGGAGGCCGTCGCCAACCTCGCGGACCCGGCGATCGGCGCCGTCACCGGCCGGAACGCCGAGGTGTTGGGCGGCAGCGCCGTCGAACGCGGCTACCGCGACGTGCAGGCCCGGATCCAGACGCTGGAGTCGCACCTCGACTCCACGTTCGTGTTCCACGGTCCGTTCTCGGCGTTCGAGCGGGACGCGGTCGTCCCGGTGGACGACGACTCCATCGCCGACGACACGGAGCTGGCGCTGCGGATTCGCCGCGGCGGTGACCGCGTGGTGTTCGACCCCGCGATCAGGTACATGGAGGCGGCCCACTCCGAGTTCCGGAAACGACGCCGCCAGAAGGACCGCCGCGCGATGGGACTGGTCCGGCTGCTGTGGCGCCAGCGCGACGCCCTGTTCCGCCCGCAGTACGGCCTGTACGGTGCGGTCGTCCTGCCGTTCAACTTCTGGGCGACCGTCGTCTCCCCGTGGCTCGTCGCCGGCGGCGTCGCCGTCGCCACGCTCGCGGGGCTCGCGCTCGCCGGGCCCGTCGGGCTCGCAGTCCCGCTGGCGGTGTACGCGTTCGTCCTCGCCGGCTCCCGGGACGCGCTGGGTGACCTCCAGCCCGTCTACTCGTTGTTCGACACCCAGGTGTCGCTGTTCCGGGCGGCGTTGAAGCTGCTCGCGGGCGAGGGTGACGGCACCTGGGAGGTAGACGCGGAGCTGCGGGAGGCGTACGACTGAGCCGTGCGGATCTGTCTCGTCACCCACCGCTACCCGCCACAGTCCGGCGGCGTGGAGACCCACGTCAAGGCGGTCGCCACGCGGTTCGTCGACCGGGGCCACGACGTGACCGTCGTGGCCGCCGACGCCGGCGACGACGGCGCACGGCGGGAGCGGCGCGACGGCGTCCGGGTGCGTCGCGTCCGAGCGTTCGCCCCCGGTGACAACCTCTACGTCGCCCCCGGGGTCGTCGCGGCCGTCCGGCAGTGCTGTCGGTCGTGGAACCCGGACGTGGTCCACGTCCACAACTACCACGCGATCCCGTTCGCGTTGGGTGGACTCACCGCCGCCTACGAGGCGGTGCCGGTCGTCGCCACGCCACACTACCACGGCGGGAGTGACGACACACTCCGCGACCGGCTGTTGGCCGTCTACCGACCGCTGGGGGCGGCGACGCTCCGGCGGGCCGCGGCGGTGTTGCCGGTCGGCGACTGGGAGCGACGGCAGTTGGCGACCGACTTCGGCGTCGAGGGGACGGTCGTCCCGAACGGCGTCGTCCGCGAGCGGTTCCAGTCGGCGACGCCGGCGTCGACCGATCGCCCCTACCTCCTGTCCGTCGGTCGGCTGGAGGCGTACAAGGGCGTGCAACACGCCGTCGCGGCGCTGGAAGTGCTCCCGGAGTACGACCTCCGGGTGGCCGGCGCGGGGCCGTACCGGGAGACGCTGGCCGAGCGGGCGCGGGCCGCGGGCGTGGCCGACCGCGTCGAGTTCCTGGGGTACGTCGCCGACGAGCGGCTGCCAGGGCTGTACGCCGGCGCGGCGGCGACGGTCGCGCTGTCGACACACGAGGCGTACGGACTGACGGTCGGGGAGTCACTGGCGGCGGGCACGCCCGCGGTCGTCCGGACGGCGGCGGCGTTGTCCGACTGGACGGGCGACGACGGCGTCGTCGGCGTCTCCGAGGTCGACCCGTCGACGGTCGGCGAGGCCGTCCGGACGGCCGTCGACGGGCCGGCGCCGGACCCGACGGCCGTCCCGACGTGGGCGGAGACGACGGACCGGCTGCTCGCCGTCTACCGCGACCACCGGGACTAAGCGCCGACGGGGCCGACAGGCGGGCGTGCGAGTCACGGACTACGACCTCTACCACGCCCCGCCACGGTGGCTGTTCCTCCGGCTGGAGACTGCAGACGGCCTCGTCGGCTGGGGTGAGCCGGTCGTCGAGGGGCGCGCCCGGACGGTGGAGACGGCCGTCGAGGAGCTGTTGGAGACACACGTCGTCGGCGAGGACGCCGGGCGGATCGAGGACCACTGGCAGACGATGTACCGCGGCGGGTTCTACCGCGGTGGACCGGTCCTGCTGTCGGCGATCGCCGGGATCGACCAGGCGCTGTGGGACCTGAAGGGGAAACGGTTCGGCGCTCCCGTCTACGAACTGCTGGGCGGTCCGGTGCGGGACCGCGTCCAGGTGTACCAGTGGATCGGCGGCGACCGGCCGGCGGACGTCGCCGACGCCGCCCGCGAGAAGGTCGCGGCCGGCTTCTCGGCGGTGAAGATGAACGCGACGGCGGAGCTGGAACGGCTGGCGTCGCCGGCGGCCGTGGAGGCGGCCGCAGACCGACTCGCGGCCGTCCGGGAGGCGGTCGGGCCGGACGTCGACGTGGCGGTCGACCTCCACGGCCGGGCGTCGAAGCCGGCGGCCAAACGGCTCGTCGCCGCCTTAGAGCCGTACGATCCGGCGTTCGTGGAGGAGCCGGTGGGGCCGGAGCAGACGGCCGAACTCGCGGCGGTGGCTGCCCACACCACGACGCCGGTCGCGGTCGGCGAACGGCTGTACAGCCGGTGGGACTTCCGGGAGGTGTTGGAGACGGGCGCCGTCGACGTGGTCCAGCCGGACGTGTCACACGCCGGCGGAATCACGGAGGTGCAGAAGATCGCGGCCGCCGCCGAGACACACGACGCCGCGCTGGCCCCCCACTGCCCGCTCGGACCGGTCGCGCTGGCGGCGTGTGTCCAGGTGGACGCCGTCGCGCCGAACGCGACGATCCAGGAACAGAGCCTGGACATCCACTACAACGAGACGAGCGACGTGTTGGACTACCTCGCGAACCCGGACGTGTTCGCGTTCGACGACGGCTTCGTCGACCTGCCGACCGGTCCCGGGCTGGGGGTCGAGGTGGACGAGACGGCGCTCGCGGCGGCGCCGGAGCCGGACTGGCACAACCCCGTCTGGCGCCACGACGACGGCAGCCTCGCGGAGTGGTAGGGCGCCGGCGTTCCAGCCGCCCGGGAGCCGCACCGGACTGTTTCACCCCCGGGCCCCGTCTGTCGGTGTGTTCGACACGAGCCGCCGACCGATCGTGCTCGTCTGGGAGGTGTCACGCGCCTGTGACCTGGCGTGTGACCACTGTCGCGCGGCGGCGACGCCGGCACGACACCCGGACGAGCTCGGGACCGCGGAGGGGAAGCGACTGTTGGAGGCGGCCGCCGCGTTCGGCGACGGCCAGATCGTGATCCTGTCCGGCGGCGACCCGCTGAAGCGGCCGGACCTGGCGGAGCTGATCGCCCACGGGACGGACCTGGGACTGCGGCTGGCGCTCACTCCCAGCGGCACCACGTCGCTCACCCGCGAGCGGCTGGCGCGGCTGGCCGACGCCGGGCTCGCCCGGCTCGCGCTGTCGTTCGACGCCGCCGACCCGGCGGTCCACGACGGCCACCGGGGGGAGTCGGGTGTGTTCCAGGAGACGCTCCGGGCGGCGCGGTGGGCCGACGATCTCGGCCTGGAACTCCAGGTGAACACGACCGTCTGTGAGCGAACCGTCGACGAACTCCCGGCGGTTCGGGATCTCGTCGCCGAGTTGGGCGTGACGCGGTGGGCCGTGTTCTTCCTCGTGGGCGTCGGCCGGGGGGAGACGCTGACGCCCGTGGCCCCGGAGCGGACCGACCGCGTGTTCGACTGGCTCCACGACGTGCGGGCGACCAGCGAGTTCGCCGTGAAGACGACGGAGGCACCGGCGTTCCGACGTGTCGACCTCGAACGGCGGGGTGTCGACCCCGCGAGCCTGACGCCGACACGCGGGCCGCCGGCGACGCGGCCGGCGGCCCGCGCGGGCGACGGGTTCGCGTTCGTCTCGCACGTCGGCGAGGTGTACCCCTCCGGGTTCCTGCCGGTCTCCGTCGGCAACGTCCGCGAGGCGTCGCTCGTGGAACGCTATCGAGAGAGTGACCTGTTCGAACGGCTGCGGGACACGGGGGCGCTGACCGGGAAGTGTGGCGTCTGTCCGTACCGGCAGGTGTGTGGCGGGAGTCGCTCGCGGGCGTACGCCGAGACGGGCGACCCGCTCGGGCCGGACCCGTCGTGTCCGTACGAGCCGCCGGCTGTCGAGGGGGAAGCGAGCACGGAGGGGAACTGACCCGATCAGACCTCGTAGCGTGCGAACTCCGTCGCCTCGCAGGCGGGACAGGCGCCGGTGTCCTCGTCGAGCGTCCGGCCACAGTTGCGACACTCGATCAGGACTTCGGCGTCGTCGCCCGAGAGCAGTCCGTCCAGTCTGTCGATCACGTTACGTTCCAGCCACAGGAACGGCACGAGGATAAATCCTGTCCGTTCGCGCTGGAAGTGACTCTCGACGCCCGAGGAGTGTGGGAAAGTTTACCCGACGGCCGACCGACCGTGTCGAGTATGTCCGGACACGCTCGCGCCGCCGGGCGCCCGGGCCGCCGGGGTGGTGTGTCGTGACGCTGTACGCCACGCTCGTTCCGACGGCAGACCGGCCGACCTCACACGTCCGGCTCGGGCGCACGCAGCTCGGCGGTCGGCTCCAGAAGGGTGACGCGGTCGCTCTCCGGGCGGACGACCACTCCGTCTTCTTCCGGGTGGATCCGGTGGACGACCAGCTCGCGAACGGGATCGACGACGAGGTCCACGTCGCCGAACCTCTCGCCGAGCGGCTGCTCCCGCCGCCCGAGGCCGGGGAGATCCGTGTCGAGACCGTCTCTCCGGGGGTCGTCCCGGAGGCCGACCGGGTGGTCGTCGACCCCGGGAGCAACGACCCGACTGATCTCGCGAGTCTCCTCCGTGACCGGGAGGCGTTCCTCCACCGCGGCACGGAGCGGTACGACATCGAGTCGCGTGCCGGCGAGACTGGCGTCGTAGAGTTCACCGTGACGGAGACGGAGCCCGAAGACCCGACCGTCCGGGTTGGACGGCGCACTCGGATCGAGTTCACGGGTGACGCCGGTGAGACGGCGTCGCCGACCCCCGCGACCGTCGAGGCAGTGTTGGAGGAGGCCGACGCCGTCGAGCGGCGACTCGACGAGATCCAGACCGCCGTGGACGACCTCCGCGGGACGGTCGAACGGCTCCGGTCGCGGGTCGACGAGGAGACGGAAGCCGACGACGAGGCGTAGCTCGACGGCTACTCGGACAGGAGGATGTACCCGGCGGCGGCGACAGCCACGAGGACGGCGAACAACCCGAGCGTGACGACCGGGGAGCCGACGGTCACTTGCAGCCCGACGGCCAACAGGAGAGCACCGACGGCGAAGCCGCCGACGAGCAGCGTGCCGGAGTCCGGGCGGCTGTCGGCGACGGCGGCGGCGACCTCCGCGACGGGGGGCGGCTCCTCGTCGTCCGGCTCTGTTCGTGGCGGCTGGTCGTCCGACTCTGCCCGTGGCTGCTGGCCGTCCGACTCCGCTCGTGGCGCGCGACCGTCCGGCGCCGCGAGGTCCGGGTCGACCTCCACCGCGCCGGAGGTGGCGGACGTCACCGTCACCGGGACACTCTCCTCGATGGAGCCGTGGCCCGTGACGACGGTGAGCCGACCGGCGACGGACTCGTCGACGGCCGCCACCTCCACGTCGACGAACTTGCGGTCGCCCGGCTCCAGGTAGTGGTTGGAGCTGACCGTCTCGGCGACCCTCGCCAACGGCCCCTCGAGCCTGAGGTGGACGTGGACCGGGGCGTCGGCGTTCTCCAGCCCCACGCGGAAGTCACCGACGGTCTCGAACCGCTCGGGCAGACTCACCCCGTTGAGGCGGTCCCGGTTGAGCGCGACCGACAGTGTACCGCGACGTGACACGTCCGGAGATTCTCGGCGTGGAACAAAAAACTTCGTCCCGAAGCGCGGGCGGTCCGAGCTGGCTCTCTCGGAACCCGAAATCGCCCGACTGCGGACGGATTGACTACGCTTCCTCGCGCATGTCCGGCGGCAAGAGGTTCGGGATCCCGTCTTCCACGGGGTACGTCTCACCACACTCGACACAGACGAGTTCGCCGGCGACGATCTCCCCGTCCTCGTGTTCGGCACCCTCCAGCTCCAGGTCCGCCTTGTCGACCGGGCAACAGACGATGTCCAGCAGCGACTCCTTCATGCTCGTCACAGTAGCCCGGGCGGGACAAAAGCCTACGGTTCCGACACCGGGGGACGGGACCGCTACGTGCACTGTCTTCGACCACGGAGCGTCCGTTCACCGTGATCTTCGACGACAGTGGTCGACGGCGTGGTGCAGGCCCCCGACTCACACGTCTCGGAACGCCGGCGGCGTCCGGCTCCAGTCCCACTCCAGGTACCGGACCGTCGGCGTCGCCGCCTCGTCGATCAGGTCGTAGCGAGCGAGCAGTTCGCGGACGCCGGCCGGTCCGCCGAAGTCACCCCGGAACCACCGGCACAGCGCCGGCACCCTGACGACGTTCGCCTCCGGGTCGTGATCTACCGTCGCCTCCAGGTAGCCGGCCGCGGCCAGATCCAACTCGGCGTCCACGTCGCGCGAGTACGCCGCGATGGGGGGACAGGAGGCGGCCCCACAGTTGAGCGCGAAGTGGACTCGCGGGTCCGGCTCCGGGAGCGCGTGCCGGCGCTCGAAGCCGGACGCCAACAGTCGCGGGACGTAGCCGAGGCCGTACTTGCTCTTGGCCCGGAGCAGTCCGTGTTCGACGTCGTCCAGCGACAGCGTCGCGCCGGCGACGCGGACGGCGTCCGCCCGGAAGAAGCGCCACCTGCTCCGTTCGTACAGTTCCCCTCGGTCGGCGAACAGCGTCTGGGTCGCGGCGTTGTACACGTTCAGCCAGAACGCCGTCCGGGCGTCGACGGAGAGTGCCGACAGCGCCGACTCCGACAGCGCCGCGAGCCGCCGTTCCGCTTCGTCGGTCGGCTCGTCGCGTCGCACCGCCAACAGGAACGACCGGCTGGCGGCCAGTGGGTCCGTCGCCGTCGTCTGTCCCTCGGTCACGGGTGAGTAGAGACGCTCCAGCCGGGAAAAGCCCACTCAGCCGTGCGCGAGCAGTTCGAGACCCCAGGCGGCCCCGACGGCGACCGCCGTCGACACCATGGCGGTGACGCCCGGCAGCGGCGACTCCTGGCGGGTGAACGTCCGCGTACCCCAGGCGATGGCCGGGAGCGGCAGGAGGTGGGCGACGAGCACGGGCGTCGGGAGGCCGACGGTCAGGTGGACCGTGGCGACGCTGACGGGGTACGCGGCCGCGACGGCGAAGAACAACCGACGGAGCCGAGCGGGCGACAGCCGGGTGGCGAGCGTCCGCTTGCCGACGGCGGCGTCGCCGTCGCGGTCGGGCCACTGTGTCGTGAGGAGGCTCAGCGTCGTCACCACGGTGAACGGAACGAAGAGGGCGACGTGGTCGAGCGTCGGGGTCGTCACGACGGCGACGGCGTACACGGGCAACAGGAGCGCCCCCAAGAGTGCGTTCGTGAGCGCACCGAGGCCGCGCCAGGCCAACTCCAACGGGGGCAGCGAGTACTCCCAGCCCCCCACCAACACGACCCCCAACACCGCGAGCGCCCGGAGCGGAACGCCCAGGCTGTACGCCAACAGGCCAGCCGGCAGGGTCGCGGCGGCGGTGGTGGTCGTCGCCCACCGGGCAACCGACCGCGGGAGGTCGTACTCGTGGAGCGCGCCGCTGCCGCCGGAGAACTCGCTGCCGGTCGACAGCGCGTCCGTCTCGTAGTCGGCGTACTCGTTGGCGTAGTGGACGGTCGCCGTCGTCGCCGCCAGCGCGACCAGTCCGCCGACGGCCCGGGAGAGGTGAGCCGCCAACGGCTCGCCAGCGGTCACCGCCGCCGCCGCCAGCCCGACACCGTAGAGGAACAGAATCAGCGCCGCCTGGTCGGGCCTGAGCATCTGCCACAGTGCTCGGGGCACCACGAGTCGCGAGCGACTCTGGACGACACTGCCTCCGTCCGGTCTGGCGTCCCCGTCCGACTCACTGTCACCACACTCGTCGTCACGCCCGGCGCCGGCTTCGACGCCTGGCCGTCTGTCTGTCGCCACCGTTACGTAGACGTTCGAGGGCGTATTCAAATGCATTTCCCATTGGTTCGCGCAGTGTAACTGTGTGTAGATGGACGTGTTTCCGTTCGAAAGGGCCGGCGGCGCCGTCCGAGCGACTACCGCACCGTCGTGCGATCTGCTCGGCGACGACCGATATCAGATTTCTTACACTCGTCGGGAGAACGTCAATCCTCGTCCAGGCATGCCCGGCAGTCGGCCACTAACTCGTCGATGTCGGGGCGGTCAGACGGCGTCGACCCGGGGTACGTCGTCGTGACGGTCGGGCCCGTCTCGTCGAGACGGACGACGACCGCCAACGGCATCCGGCCGACGAGGTCGAAGACGTTGCCGAGGACGCCGAAGCGGCTGGGTTGGTCGTACTCGTCGCCGACGGCGCCGCCGGGGTCCGCCAACACCGGGTACGGCAGCTCCACTTTGGCCTGCCACTCCCGCGTCCGGTCGACGGACTCCGGGAGCACGGACACCGGGAGCGCGTCCAGCTCGCGGAACTCCTCGATTCTGTCGGCCACGTCCGCCACCTGGTCGCGGCAGTTGCCACAGTAGTAGTCGCGCTGGAACAGGACGACGAGACTCGCCTCCGTCTCGGCGGCCGCCATCGGGGTGAACGGGTCCGGACCCGGACCGACGTTTCGAAGCTCGAACGCCGGCGCCGCCTCCGCCCCGCGTGTCGTGTCACTCACACCGTCCGTAGGCGGGGCAGGGACAACTGGCTGGCGGTCGTGCTCGTCACGCGACCGACCGTCACTCACAGCCGGCGACGAAGTTCTCGACGAGTCGTTCGCCGGCGTCCGTCAGCACGCTCTCCGGGTGGAACTGCACCCCGACGTGCGGCTCCGTCCGGCTCCTGACGGCCATCACCGTCCCGCGGTCGTCCGCCGTCCGGGCCGTCACCGACAGCGACGACGGTACGTCGTGGGGTGCGACACAGAGCGAGTGGTACCGCCCCACGTCGACCTCCGGCGGGAGCCCCGCGAACACCCCTTCACCGTCGTGTGTGATCGCCGACGGCTTCCCGTGGACCACCTCCGGCGCCGACCCGACGTTGCCGCCGGCCGCGGCACACAGCGCCTGGTGGCCCAGACACACCCCCAGTGTCGGGTACGACAGCTCCTCGAACACCGGGATCGACACCCCGGCGTCCGCGGGCGTTCCCGGGCCCGGGGAGACGACGATCCCGTCCGGATCCAGTTCCGCGATTCCGGCCGTGTCGATCCGGTCGTTGCGCCGGACCGTCACGGACGCGAACTGTCCGAGGTACTGGACGAGGTTGTACGCGAACGAGTCGTAGTTGTCCACGACGAGAATCTCCGTCACGACCCCTCACCCCCGTCGCCAGCTGGGGCGTCCAGTTCGTCCGTCTCGTCGCCTGCCGATACGTTCGGTTCGTCCATCTCGTCGCCTGTCGATACGTTCGGTTCGTCCGTCTCGTCACCCGCTGACGTTCCCGTCTCGTTCGGTCCGACGATGTCGAGTGCCGCCGCGTCCAACCGGTCGTCCAACGCCGACACCAGCCCGCGGGCCTTCGCCAGCGTCTCGTCGTACTCTCGCTCCGGCTCGGAGTCGTGGACGATCCCCGCGCCCACCCGGAGGGCGTACTGCTCGCCAGTCCGGACGAGCGTCCGGATCTGGATGTTCAGCGTCGCCCGGCCGTCGAAGCCGAACAGGCCGAGCGACCCCGTGTACGGCCCGCGACGCGTCGTCTCCAGTTCGTCGATTATGTCCATCGTCCGCGGCTTGGGCGCGCCCGTGATCGTCCCGCCGGGGAACACCGCCGCGACCCCGTCCGCGAGCGAGCGGTCCGGCCGCTCTGCACCCTCGACCAACGACACGAGGTGCATCACCTCGCTGTAGCGGTCCACCCGACGGTACTCCGGCACCGCGACCGACCCCGGAACCGACACCTTCCCCAAGTCGTTTCGCTCCAGGTCCACGAGCATCGCGTGCTCGGCGCGTTCCTTCTCGTCGTTCAGGAGGTCCGTCTCCAGCGCCGCGTCGGCGTCGGTCGTCTCCCCACGGGGCCGTGTCCCGGCGATCGGCTCGGTGACGAGCCGCGCCGTCGCCGAGAACGACTCCCCGTCGACGGCCACCGTGTCGTCGTCGACGGGCTCCCGCCGGAGCAACAGCTCGGGGCTCGCGCCCACTAAGTCCACGCCGCCGAACTCCGCGAGCCCGGAGTACGGCGCCGGGTTCACCCGCCGGAGCGCGGCGAAGGCGTCGACCGGGTGGACCGCGGCCGGCGCCGTCAGCCGGTGGCTCACGTTCGCCTGGAACGTGTCGCCCGCGCGGACGTACTCCCGCACCGCCCGCACCCGGTCGGCGTACGCTTCCCGGCCCACGCCGCTCTCGAACCGAACCCGGTCGGCCGCCGCCGGCGGCGCTCCGACCCCCGGGTCGCCAGTCTGGATTCGGTCGGCCAGCGACCGCACGGCCGCGACCGCGCGGTCGTAGCCCGCGTCCGGGTCGTCGCCGACCGGCGGGCTCGCACACAGCCACAGGTCGACGGAGTCGTCGTACAGCGGCTCGTCGTCGCCGGCGGGACACTCCCAGGCCGCCAGCGCGTCGTAACGCGCCGCCTGGAGCCGCGGCAGTCCTCGGTCGTCGGGGGTCCCCCCCGGCAGCGTCTCTAGCTCCCGGGCCACGTCGTACGACAGCCAGCCGACCGTCCCGCCGGGGTACGGCACCGGACACTCCCCCCGTCGGAGCTCCCCGGCGTCCAGAAAGCCGGACAACGCCGCGAGCGTCGGCGACGGGTCCGCGTACTGGCCGTGGCCGTCGGGCTCGCGGCTCCGTGGCGCCGCCGGCGCCCGCACGGTCAGTCGATCCGTCGGCGTCACTCCGAAGTAGCCCCAGCCGGACTGGACCCCGCTGGTCTCCAAGAACACGCTCCAGTCGTCGCCGCGGGCGCGGCGGTAGGCGTCGAACGGGTCCGCGACCTGGAGACGCCCGACCACCGGCACGCGGGCCGACGGCGGGCCGTCGGCCGCGAGCCGCCGGTACGTCTCGCGGTCCGTCGTGAGTCGCATACGACAGTTCGGCGTGTCGGCCGAATGTGACTTCCGGTCGCGGCTACGTCGCCCCGTGGTCGGCCGCCCGCTGGATCCACGTGGACACCCGTTTCTCCGACAGCTCCGTCGCCGACGCGACCGTCTCGGCGTCCGTGGCCGCCAGCTCCGCGACCGTCTCCACGCCCGCGTCGGCCAACCGGTCGGAGTACGCCGGACCGATCCCGCGAATCTCCGCGACCGGTACGTCCTCCGGCTCCGCGGTGTCGTTCGTGGTGTCCGTGGCGTCGTCTGCCGTCTCCTCGGTGTCGTCTGCCGTCTCCTCGGTGTCGTCTGCCGTCTCCTCGGTGTCGTCTGCCGTCTCCTCGGTGTCGTCTGCGACTGTCTCCGGAGAGTCCCCTCCCGCCGCCTCGTCGTCTCTCGGTTCGGCAGCAGTTTCGTCGCCGTCTGCAGCCGTGTCGTCCGCCGCGGCGTCGTCCGTCGTGGTGTCGGTCGTGTCGTCGTCCGTCGCGGTGTCGGTCGTGTCGTCGTCCGTCGCGGTGTCGGTCGTGTCGTCGTCCGTCGTGGCGTCGTCCCCGCTCGTCTCGTCCGTCTCGACCGGCTCGTCGGCGGGGGCGGCCGCGCCGGCGTCCGTCCCCTTCACCGCCGCCTCCGTCTCGGTTGCCGGGGGTGCCGTCTCCCTCTCCGGCTCGCGTTCGATCGTCACGGCGCCACTGGCGTCGTCGTCGTCGTCGTCCGCCACTCCGAGGAGGCGCTTGATCCGGTCGATGAGCGACATCCCTGCCTGCTACGGGGAGCCGACATTTGCCTCCTTCGACCGTCGGCGTCCGCCGACGGCGGGCGGCTCCCGTCGTCTGGGACGCTCGAACGCCCCGCTTCCTACTGATTGGGAACCGCTCGACCCTCTTATCGGCGCGTGTGGAGAACGCCGAATCACATGTCACGCATCGAACGCACACCGACCCGCCGGCAGGTGCTGGCTGGCGGCGCGACGGCCTCCGTGGCACTCCTGGGTGCCGCCGAGCCCGCGGCCGCGCAGTCCGGCAGGGACTTCGGGGGGTGGTTCGACGGTGTCTCCAACTTCGACGGAGTCACCGACCGGACCGGCCGCGACGAGGTCACGGTCGAGGTCGGTGTCCAGAACGGGGACGGACCGTACGGGTTCGGGCCCGCCGCCGTTCGCGTCTCCCCAGGGACGACCGTGACCTGGGAGTGGAACGGGAACGGTGGCTCTCACAACGTCGTCCACACGGACGGTGCCTTCGAGAGCGAACTCGTCGCCGACGCCGGCCACACCTTCTCGCACACGTTCGAGGCCGAGGGCACGTACGAGTACTACTGTCGGCCACACCGGGCGCTCGGGATGAAGGGTGCCGTCGTCGTCGGCTCCGGCGACGGCTCCGGCGGCAGCGTCGCCGAGCCGAACTACGAGGGGTGGTTCGACGACGTCGCCAACTACGACGGCACCGTCGACGAACGCGGCAGCGACGGCGTGAGCGTCACCGTCGGCGCCCAGAACGGGGACGGACCGTACGGGTTCGGACCCGCCGCCGTCCGCGTCTCCCCGGGCACGACCGTGGCCTGGGAGTGGAACGGGAACGGTGGCTCTCACAACGTGGTCGGCACCGACGGCACCTTCGAGAGCGAACTCGTCGCCGACGCCGGCCACACCTTCTCGCACACGTTCGAGGTGCCGGGGGTGTACACGTACTACTGCCAGCCGCACAGGGCACTCGGGATGAAGGGCGCGATCGTCGTCGGGGACATCGGCGGCGGTGGCAGTGACGGCGGCGACAGCGCGGCCGCCTCCGGCGGCGGTGTCCTCCCGATGCCGGGCGACTTCCGGGGGTGGTTCGCCCTGTTCGCCGGCGGGATCACGACGGTGGCGGCCGTCGCGGTGTTGGGCGGTGAGGCGTACTCGGGGTACAGGGACATCTCGGCGGCCAAGGAGGCCGCCGCCGGCGGGACCGCGACCGAGGCGCCCGCCGAAGAACACGCCCGGGAGGTCGACGACGACTACGACCCGGTCGGCACGGCCGCGCTCGTCGCCGGTTACTTCGTGTTGATCGGGCTGCTGTGGGTGTTCATGTACTTCGTCGAGTTCCTCACCGGACCGTCGATCGGGGGGTGACACGATGCACGTACACAGATTCGAGAAGATCTGGTTCGGGGCCGCGCTGTTGTTGATCGGGGCGTTCGTCGCCACGATCGTCTACGGCGCCGTCGGCCCGGGGGTAGCGATGGTCGACGACTCCGGCGGCACGATCGACGCCTCCGCCGTCGCCGACGGTGAGTTCGACCGGATGGACAACTTCCGCGAGCCGGGTGTGTACCGCGAGGACGACGGACTCCACGTGTACGTCGTCGCGCGGCAGTTCCTGTTCGAGCCCGGCACGGCCGAGGCGGTCGAGGTGCCCGCCGGCGAGCAGGTGACGTTCCACGTCACCTCCGCCGACGTGACACACGGGTTCAATCTCGCGGGCACGAACGTCAACACGATGGTGATCCCCGGACAGGTGTCGGAGTTCTCCGTCACCTTCGACGAGGCGGGGAGCTACGGGATCGTCTGTCACGAGTACTGCGGGTCGGGCCACCACACGATGGCGGGGTCGTTGGAGGTGGTGCCGCAGTCACAGTTCGACGTCGAGCCCGACACGAGCGACGCTCGGGCGGCGTCGGGAGGGACGGATGGCGACTGAACACCCGGACAACGTCGACACACCGGCGGAGACGCCGACCGACACGGAGGAGTCGTACGGAGACCACGAGGACACGAGCAGTCGACAGGCGTTCGTCGACCGGTTCCCGGACGCCGCCGCGGCCGTGCGGGTCCTGTTTGCCGTCTCCTTCCTGGCGTTCGCCGGTGGGGCGGTCTTCGGGCTGATGCAGGCGCTCCACCGCACGGACGTGCTCCGGATCGTGCCGTCGAGCGACTACTACACGTTGTTGACCGGCCACGGCGTCCTGATGGCGCTCGTGTTCACCACGTTCGGCATCACCGGGCTGTTCCACTGGGCCAACACCAGGAGCCTCGGCGTCTCGCCCACGCGGCCACGGCTCACCTGGGCGTGGGTCGGCACGATGTCGTTCGGCACGCTGCTGGCCGGCGGCACCATCCTCGCCGGCCTGATCGACGAGATTCCGGCCAGCGCCGACGTGCTCTACACGTTCTACGCCCCGCTCCAGGCACACCCGTTGTTCTACATCGGTGCCGCGCTGTTGATCGTCGGGTCGTGGGTCGCCGGCGTCGACTGGTTCCTCCAGTACCGCGAGTGGCGGTCGGCCAACCCGGACGCCCGCATCCCGCTCCAGTCGTTCATGGTGACGACGACGATGCTGATGTGGTACATCTCGACGCTGGGGCTGGCCGTGAGCGTCGTGTTCTTCCTGATCCCGTGGTCGCTGGGGCTGATCCCGAAGGTCGACCCCTTGCTCACCCGGACGCTGTTCTGGTACTTCGGCCACCCGGTGGTGTACTTCTGGCTGTTGCCGGCGTACGTGATCTGGTACACGGTGTTGCCGAAGCTCGCCGGCGGTCGGCTGTTCTCCGACCCGCTGGCGCGTGTCGTGTTCGTGTTGTTCCTGATCCTGTCGACCCCGGTCGGCTTCCACCACCAGTACACCGACCCCGGGATCGCCTCCGGGTTCAAGGCCGTAGCGATGACGAACACGATGCTGTTGCTGTTGCCGTCGTTGCTGACGCTGTTCACGGTGGTCGCCAGCATGGAACACGGGGCCCGCCAGCGCGGCGGGGAGGGGTACTTCGGCTGGCTGAAGGCGCTGCCGTGGCACCGGCCGGCGTTCTCCGGGATCGCGCTGTCGGGGGTCGCCTTCGCCGCCGGCGGCTTCTCCGGCATGATCAACGCCGGGATGAACATCAACTACCTGATCCACAACACGCTGTGGGTGCCGGGCCACTTCCACCTCACCGTCGGGACGGCGTTCGCGCTGACGCTGATGGCGGTGTCGTACTGGCTCGTCCCGCAGATCACGGGCAAGCGGCTGAAGCTCCGCGGGGTCGCGGCCGTCCAGCCGTACGTCTGGTTCGTCGGGATGGTGCTGATGAGCAACGCGATGCACCGCGCCGGGCTGGCGGGCGTCCCGCGCCGGACGGCCGAGCCGGAGTACCAGCAGTTCAGCTACGACGCCGTCGTCGGCGGCGTCGGTGAGATGCAGATCCAGATCGCCGTCGGCGGCACGCTCCTGTTCGTCGCGGCCGCGATGTTCCTGGCGGTGATGGCCTGGACCTGGTTCGCCAGCCCGCCGAACGCGTCGCTGCGCGTCAACGGAGAGCTACCGACGCCGATGTCGACCGCGGAAGACTCCCCCCGCGTGCTGGACAACCTGAAGCTGTGGGTCGGGATCGCGGTCATCCTCGTCGCCATCGCCTACGGGCTGCCGTTGTACTCGATGCTGTCCGACGGGCTGTTGAGCCCGGGTAGCGTCCCGTTCCCGGTGTGACCGACCGATCCCGACACGCTGCGGGGTCACCCCGCGACACACGACACCGATGACGACAGACGACGACGCAGACGAGCCGACGGGGGCGTACGGCGAGGAGACGGACCGCCGCCGGCTGCTGAAGTGGGTGGCGGCTCTGGCGTTCGGCGTCCCGGTCGTGATCGAGGTGATCACGTTCGGCGGGCTGGCGGTGGACGCGTTGTTCGGCGGTGACGACGGCGGTGCCGCGGGGGCGACGCGGACTCCGACCCCGACGGCCGGCCGGGACGCCGTCGGAGAGGGCGACGGGCTCCTCCCGGCGGCCGCCGTCTCCGCGACCGTCGCTCGGTCGGTCGTCCGCGGAGCGACCGACCGGACGTACCTCCTCCGGGTCCAGGTGGACAACTCCACGGACACACCACACGAACTCCGGCTCGGGACCGTGACCCTGTACGACGGGACGACCGTCGCCGGGGAGTCGAGCACCGGAACGATCCCACCGGGCGAGACCGGGGTGGTGACGGGTGCCTGGCGGCTGCCGAACGGGGAGATGCCCCGCCGGGTCGCCGTCACTCTCCTGCGCGAGGACACGGAGACGGTCGCCCGCGAGGTGACGGTCGCACGGCCGCCGATCGAGGGGTGACCGTCGCCGCGACCGGAAAACCGAAACCCGGGGCGTCGTAACCGCAGTACATGGCGTCAGACCGGGAGCGTGGGGCGACGCCGCCGGACTTCCTCCAAGCGGATCCGACGGCCGAGCTCCCGGAGACGACGGACCCGGCGACGGACCGCGTGAGTGGGGTCGAGCTCGGGGGTGACTTCGCGCTCACCTACGGCTGGCTGGACGATCAGTTCGGCCCGACGGCGAGTCGGCTCCGACTGTCGACACACGGCGGCAGCCTGCGTCACACCGGGCTGATCGACCCGGCGGAGTTGGACGAACTCGACGACGGCCTGGCGACGATGGAGACGTTTCCGGAGCCGTACGACACGCCGGCGGACCTGTTGACCGAGTACGTCGCCCGGAAGTACACGCTCGGCCGCCGGGAGTTCGAACGCATCCGGGAGCTGGACGGCCGGCTCCGGCTGTGCCAGTCGTCGCTCAGTCGGCTGGACGAACAGGAGTCGGCGGAGGCGGTCCGAGGGGTGTTGATCACGCTGGGCGAACAGCTGACGACGCTCGGCGCGTTTCTGTTCCAACGCTACGAGACGTTCGAGCCGACCGTGCTGGCGGCGGGAGAACTACCGGCGTTCCCGAACCCGCGACGGGCGGAGGCCGTCCGGAGGGTATTGACGGCGTACGACCAGGCACTCCCACGGGCCGGAGCCACGGAGACCCTGCTCGCGGCGCCGCCCGGCCCCGTCGACGGCGTCGCCGACGCTCGGGAGACGCTGGCGCGGGCCGGGGCGGCCGTGTTCTACGCCCGGTGGGACGCCGCCGTCGACGCCTGCTGGCCGTTGGACGTCGGCCAGTACCGCGTGGAGTTCGGCGAACCGAGCCCGGAGACCGGGATGGAGTCGCTGACGGAGTACCGCACGGAGGGAATCGTCAACGACCTGCGGGCGTTCGACGAGAAGCTCGCGGAGAGCGCAGACCGGTTCCACGACGGCGCGTACCTCGACCAGTTCCGGCAGATCGTCGACCGCTACCGGGAGGTGCTCGGTGAGATGTCGGGGGCGTGACCGGTCGTCGATCTGTCAGTGTCGACACAGATCCGGAGTCTCGGTCGGGTGAGACGGCCGTCGTCCGGTGGTCCTCGGCCAGTGGTGCACCGTGAGGCATTTGACCGGGCGGCGGTTAGCGGGCGACAGCGAATGAACGACCAGTCGGACCCGGCCGCCGGCAGTTGGTTTCTCGACAGCTCCCCGACGGCCGCGGTGACCGACGAGACGGATCCGGCGACCGCCCGTGTGATGGGAGTCGAGCTCGCGGACGACTTCGGGCTGGCGTTCGGCTACCTGGACGACCTGTTCGAGCCGGCCGCAGACCGGATCAACCTCGCCACTCACGGGGAGCGGTTCCAACACAGTACGGTGATGGACGACGACGTGTTGGCCGATCTCAACCGCTCGCTGGGGGCGATGGGGACGTTTCCGGAGCCGTACGACACGGCGGCGGATCTGTTGGCCGAGTACGTCGCTCGGAAGTACACCCTCGGTCGCCGGGTGTACGACACGGTCGACCGACTCGCCGACGAGATCGCGGAGTGTCGTGACACGCTCACTCGGATGAAACGTCAGGAGACGAAGACGGAGACCCGTGCGGTGATGATCCCGTACGGCGACCACCTCCTGGAGTTGGGGGCGTTCCTGTACCAGCGCTACGAGACGACCGACCCCTCCGCCGTCGACGACGACCGACTCCCGGCGTTTCCCAACCCACAACGGGCGGACCTCGTGGTGAGCGTGCTGTCGGCGTACGACGAGGTGCTGCCGGACGCTGTCGACGCCGGCGACCGGCTGACCCCGTTGTCCGGGCCGTTGGACACGGTCGCGGACGCCCGGCTGGCGCTCTCGACCGCCGCAGTCGCCGTGGCGTACGCTCGGTGGGACGCCTCCGTCGACGGCTCCTGGCCGCTCCCGGTGGGTCAGTTCGACGTGGCGTTCGACGAGCCCAGCCCGGAGACTGGGATGGAGTCGCTGACGGAGTACACCACGGAGGGGATCAGGATCGACAGCCGGGCGTTCGACGGCCGCCTCGCCGAGGTGGACGGGGAGTTCCGCGACGGAACCTACCTCGGTCAGTTCCGGTCGTTGGCCGGGCGCTACGTCAGGACCGCGCGTCGTGTCGCCGGGGAGTAGCCGCGCCAGCGACGACGGCGAGCGGGACGGCGGCGACGAGTCCGGCGGCGACGACGACCGTCAGGACGACCGCGAGCAGCCCGCTCCCGCCGTCCGGCCCGACGGAGGACGCGACCACGACGACGGCGCCGACGACCCAGACGGCGAGCGTGGTGAGTCGTCGCCGGGCGGTGCCCGCGACGGCCGCCAGGATCACCGGGGCGACGCGGCCGGTCGCCCGCAGCGCACGGCCCGGGTCACTCCCGTGGCAGGCGACGGCGATCAGGAACGCCGCTGCGGCACCGGCGACCGTCACGGCCGCGAGCCCGTCGCGCGACCGGAGGCGGGTCGGCCGTCGCCACGCGGTCAGTCCGACCACCAGGTACGGCCCGACGGCGGCGAGCAGCTCCGTCGGGAGTCCACCGCCGGCGACCCCGACCGTCAGCGGCACGCTCCCGACGGCGACGGCGATCAGGAGTCGACGGCCGACTGTCGTCGCCGTCCGGTCTCGGTCGCCGACCCGGAAGACGGCGACGGCGAACCCGGCCGCGAGCACGGCCCCGACTGCGGCCGGCAGCGGACCGACTCGGACGACGGCACGGAGCCACGCGGGCGACAGCGTCGCGGTCGTCGCAGCCGCCGCCACGCCCGGGGGTGTGTCCGGTGGCCCGAAGACGAGCAGCGTCCGGGAGACGGCCGGGCCGGGGTCCGAGAGCGTGACGCGCCGGCCGTCGACGGCCGCGTCGACCGCCTCGCCGCCGGCCAACAGCGTCGTCTCCGACGGTCCGCGGATCCGCACGCGGTCGGTGGCGTCGACGACGACTCCGTCGGTCGGCCGGAGGAACGTCGCCACGAGCAGCCCCGCCTCCCGCCGGCCGGCGTCCGGGTCGCGGAACCGGACGACGACCGTCTGGTTCGAGACGCTCGTCGACAACCCCGGGACGGGCGCTCGAACGGACGGGAGTCCGCGACCGGTGACGGCGTCGGCAGCGACGCTCCGACGGAGTTCCCGGTCGGCGGCGAACGTCCGGGCCGAGCGGTCGTCGACCCGGAGTCTGACCGTCCACGCCGCGGTGCCGTTCCGCGCGAGCGCCACCGTCGCCGTCGCGTGTCGGAGGTCGACGGGGACCCCGGCGTCTGCGGCGGCCGTCTCGAACCCGGCGCACGCGCTACAGATCGGATCTGGCGGCGGCGCGGCGACGGCGGGCGCGACAGCGGGCACGGCGACCACGAGGAGGAGGGCGACGGCGACGACTCCTCGGGGAGACGGCGAGGGCGGACGATCCATTCCGTCGGGCGGTTGTCGGGGCCCGACATAAGTCTCCTGCCGGCTGTCGCCGTCTCCACGTGTCGCTCACTGTACGTCCGTCTCGTCTGCCGCGACCGGGCCGTCGTCCGTCTCCCGCCAGTAGAACGCCGGGCCGAGCACGGCGTAGCCTACCGCCAGAAACAACAACGCGAACGCGAACGTCTCGCCGACCCGACCGCCCGCCAGCACCGCGACCGCCTGGACCACGCCCATCACGAGCGCGTCCTGCGCGTGGAGGTCCGGGTAGGCGATGGGCGTCACCATCGCCGGCGCCAACACCGCCGCGGCCGCGAGCAGGACCGTCGGGCCGGCGACGCCCGCCAACACCGTCGCCGCGACGACCGTCGCCGACAGCGTCGTCTGGACGCCGTGTGTCGTGGCCGCCGACTCGTCTTCGACGGTGTAGACGGCGAGTCTGACGACCGCGAACGCGACGTAGGCGGCCGCGACGACCAGGACGGGCGCCGCGGCGCCCGGTGACGCGGCCGGCGACGCCGGCAGCGCGACCGCGACGACCAACAACGCCGGCGCGACGCCGAAGGAGGCCACGTCCGCCAGCGAGTCCAGGTGTGGACCGACGGCCGTTCCCCCGAACTTTCGGGCGAGCACGCCGTCCAAGCCGTCGGCGACGGCCGCCAACAGGACGAGCCGCGCCGCGACCGCCGTGTCCACGGTGGCAGCGACGGCCGCCAGCAGCCCCACGACGGCGTTCGTCACCGTGACGGCGTCGGCGAGGCCCAGCCGGCTCAGGAACCGGGGGCGGGACATACCCGTCCGGTCGGTCACCGGCGGTAAACCCCTTTCCATCTGGCGACTCTCCCGCTCGCCGGGGGAGACCGCGCCCCATTTACCGGTCGAACTCCTCTCTCTGGTATGCAGCGACGCCGTCTCCTGGCGGCCGTCGGCGGAGCCGCCAGCCTGTCTGCCGGCTGTCTCGGACTCGGCCCGGACGACGACGCCGACTACCAGGTGGGGATGACTGCACAGGCGTTCCGGCCCGCCGAGATCACCGTCTCCGTCGGCGAGACGGTCGCCTGGCGCAACACCTCCACCCGTGCACACTCCGTCACGGCCTACGAGGAGTCGATTCCCGACGCGGCCGACTACTTCGCCACCGGCGAGTTCGGCTCCGAGCCCGCCGCCCGCGAGGCCTGGGACGACAACCGGGGTGTCATCGTCAACGGCGAGACGTACGAACACACCTTCCAGGTGCCCGGCCGCTACCCGTACTTCTGTATCCCCCACGAGACTGCCGGGATGCTCGGCACGGTCGTCGTGCGGGAGTGAACGGCGCCGTCGCCGGTCGCGTCTGTAACAGAGCAGCGAGAAGTGTCGCGCGGGGGGTTACTCGTCGTCGCCCACGTCTGCGGAGGTCTCCTCTTCGGCGGCGATCTCCGCGGGCCGCGCCTCCATCGTCAGCTTCTGTACCTCTGCGCGTCGCAGCGGGTACACTTCCTTCCCCTCGCCGTAGATGGCCGACGAGAGCCGTCCCTCGACGACGGAGTCGATCAACCCCTCGAACGACCGCTCGTCTGCGGCCTCCTCGACCAGGTCGACCATGATCTGTCGGATCGCCTGCTCCTGAGAGCGGTCTGCCTTCTTCGTCGTGAACGCGACGGGCTGGACCCGCACGCGGTAGTCGTCCGTCGTCCGGACCGTGACGACCGCCTCGATCTTCGAGGCGCCCCGCCGGACGAGCGAGCGGAGGTAGTCACGGGTGAGTTCGTGTTCGACGAACTCCGTGTACGCCGAGTCGCTGCCCACGTCCGTGATCTTGAACGTCAGCTTCGTGTTGTTCTGGCCTTGGTCGTCCGTGATCTCGCCCAAGGTCGTCTCGACCGTCCGCCCGATCACGTCTTCGGGCTCTTCGGCGAGCGTCTCGCCGAGCTCTGCGCGGTCGAACTGTTCCGGTGCCAGGACGGTGTACCACCGCTTCCCCTGGCGCTGTCGTGAGACCGATCGTTCGCTCATGTGTCGTGTTGTCGTGTCTGCGTGTCGTCTGCCGCACTGTTCGTCTCGCCGTCCGCCGCGTCCACGACCGTCGCCGCCACGTCGACCCCGACGACGTAGTCGTCGACGGTCGACGCCAGTCCACCCGGCGTCGCCCGCCGCACCACCGTCCGGACGGTCGCGCCGTCGACGTGAGTGTCCACGTCGGCGGTGTTGTCCGGCCGCACCGCGTCCGCGACCGTCCGCGCCGTCGCGGCGTCCGCGTACGTCGTCCGGACCGTCGCCGTCGGCCGGGCGGCCGACTCGTCGTCGCTCACACTGCCCCCCTGACGGTCTCGACGACCGTCTGTGGCGCGTCCGTGTCCGTCGCCGTCGCCAGCCCGGGGTGGCCGACGGGGTCGGCGGCGACGGGCGCGAGCAGTTCCGTCGCGTCGTGAGCCGTCGACGCCACGCTCGCGGCGCCGTCCGTCACGACGAGTGTCGTCGCCTCCCGGGCACGGTAGGCGGCCGCGAGCCGACACAGCGTCGGCAGCGCCGCCGCGGCCGGCGGGTCGGCCGTCGCGTCCGCGCCGTCAACCCGGAACACGGAGACGCCGTCGTAGCGTGCCGTCTCGGCGCCGGCCGCGAGCGCGTGGACCGTCCGTCCGTGGGCCCGCCAGGCGTCGAGCGCGGCCCCCCGGACGCTCTCGGGCGAGACCGCGAGCGCGACCGCCAGTCCCGGATCCGTCCGGGCAGTCGCGCGCAACACGTCCGCGAACCCGCCGACCGTCTCGAACGGGCCGTCCGTGACGACCGGCCGCAGCGTCCGTTCGACCGCGGCGACCGCCGTCTCCGGGGCCCCCTCCGTCGCGTCTAAGGCGACGACGGAGGCTAGCCGCCGGTTCGTCTCCGTGTCGACGCCCGTCCCCGGCTCCGTCGCGCCGAGGTCGGCGAGCAGCTCCCGGGTGGCCGCCTCGTCGCCGGAGGTCGGCAGCCATAGCAGCGTCGAGTGAGCGAGCCCGTCGACGAGGTCGGCCGTCGGCGTCGCCACGCCCGGTCGTCGGGTGACCGCGTCACGGCGACCGGCCGCCTCGACCAACGCGCCGGTGCCGTCCGACTGTTGGCTCGCCGTCGTCCCGGCTGCGTCCGGGTGGACACCGGCCGCGACGGCGCCCGCCAGCGCCAGGGTCGGGTCCGGCTCCCCGCCGGCCTCGCGGACCGCCTCCGCGGCCGCGACGGACACTGGCCGGCCGTCGGGCGACAACGCCGCCGTCTCCGCTGCCGGCCAGCCGACCGCGACCGCCGTCCCGTCGCCGGACGGCGCCGTCTCCGCGCGGGTGGGTCGCACCTGGAAGCCCGTGCCACGCGCCTCCGCCGCACGCGCGAGCAGTCCCGCGGCCGCGACCGCGTCGCCCGTCGGTCGGACGAACACCCGGAGGAGTCCGTCGTCCGACAGCGCCGCGGCTACTGCGGCGGGGTCGGACGCCGACCGGGCGGGACTGCTCGACATCGGGCGTTACTCGTAGTCTTCCAGCAGCTCGACGGCGACGTCGTAGCTGTAGGTGAACGACTCTTCCAGCTCGTCGCCACGGTAGTAGTCGACGAGCCGGCGGATCTTCGACTCCGTGTTCTGGAGCGCTCGCTTGTTCTGGACGTCCTGTGGGTTGTCGTCGACGTGTTCGCGCAGCCGGACGGCCCGTTCCATCAGGTTCCGGAGGTCCTCCGGCATCTCCGCTTCCGCGTCGTGTTCCTCCAGGATCTCGGTCACCTTCTTCCCGGTCGCCAGCTTCACGTCCGGAATCGGCGTCCCCTTGACGCCCTCGTCGCGGAGCTTCAGCCCGATCTGGCTGGGGTCGTGGCCCTGCTCGGCCAGCTCGACCACGCGCTCCTCGACGGCGTCTTCGTCTACGTCACTCCACTCCGGTGGGTCGTCTGCCGCCGGGTTGTCCGAGCCGGACGAACCACGGCGACGGGTGTGCATTCGTGCCATCTGTCTGGTTGGAACGCAGCGACCGCGAGAGTGTGTCTGACGACGCCGACGGCTGTCGCCGCCGGCGCGCGACGCACCTCCGCAATCCCGAGTCTCTCGCGAGACGAGTCAGATTTGCGGCCGTGCTGTTCCCACTCGTGAGTCCGTCCCCCCGGCTTAACCGCTTTCGGTCTCTGCCGGGGGGACGACCCCGCCGCACCGCTCGGTAGCGTCACTCCCCGGGCTCACTCCGTGGGTGCCCTGCCGACGACTGCGTACAACGGGTCCGACGCCGGCCGTTCCCGGAGTGTCGTCTCGACTGCCAACCCCGCCGTCTCGACGTACCGCTCCACGAGCGCCAGCCGTTCGTCGCCCGTCCGCTCGCGCCACGCCCGCACCGCCTTCGTCGGGAACATCCGGTTGGTGAAGCTCACGATCACGACACCACCCGGGCGCACCACCCGTGCGAACTCTCGGAACACCGCCGCGGGGTACTGGAGGTACTGCACCGACAGCGCGCACGTCACCGCGTCGACCGTGTCGTCTGCCACCGGCAGCGTCTGGTCCGCGTTCAGGTTCTGGACGAACCACTCGTCGTAGCGGTCGTTCTCCCGCAGCTCCGCCTCGTTCAGCCCGTGGCCCACCACTCGACCCAACTCCGTCTCGGGGTAGTGGCTCACCCACGACCCCATGGCGTCGAACACGTCGTCGCCGGCCGCGAGGACCCCGTCGTACAGCTCGGTCAGCCGTCCCAGGAAGCCGTCGTCCGCGTGGGTCACCAGTCGCGGCTGGTCGTAGAACGCCCCGTCCGGGCGCGTGTCTCGCTTCTGGCGGTCCGCGTCGTCGAGTATCGACATACCACTCCCAAGCGCTCCGTGGCCTTCCCTCTCTCGGCGTGTCCCGTCGCCCCACGGCGTCGCCCTTTCGAAGGGCTTTTGTCCGATTCGGCAGTACGTTAGGTTGCGCGGGCTCGTAGATCAGTGGTAGATCATCCCCCTGGCACGGGGAAGGCCCCGGGTTCAAATCCCGGCGAGTCCAGTTCCTTCGCTCACTTCGTTCGCTCAGTCACTGGACTCGCCGTAGTCACGCTCGCTCCCTGCGGTCGCTCGCGTGACTCCCGGCGAGTCCATCTGTGTGAGCGTGTTTTGCCGAGGTAGCGAGTGTGACTCCCGGCGAGTCCATCTGTGTGAGCGTGTTTTGCCGAGGTAGCGAGTGTGACTCCCGGCGAGTCCATCTGTGTGAGCGTGTTTTGTCGAGGCAGCGAGTGTGGCTCCCGGCGAGTCCATCTGTGTGGTGGGTAGTTCACTGATGAGCGCGGTCGACAACGTGTGTGAGACAGTGGTAGTGACGAGACGGAGACGAGTGGCGAGGGGTGGAACTACGAGCGAGGGTCACGGGGCGCCGGCGAGCGATCACGGGTTCAGTCGAGTGAGCCACGAGTCGTCGTGTCGAAGCTAGTGCCGTCGGTGGAGGACGACCCCGAAGGGAGGACGCTCTCGTTCACCACGGAGAGCGAGTCGCTCGGTAGTGACTGCCACGGCCTCACTCCGTTCCCGCCACACTCCCGTCGCCGACTCTGCCCACACATATATACCACTGGCGCGCGTCTACTCCACCCGCATGAGCGAGGCAGAAGCCCCCGACGAGCGTATCGACGAGACGACGACCTGGCCGGATCTGGCAATCGGTCTGTACGACCGACTCACCGGACGCAACGCCGAAATCGAGTACGAGATGGACGACATGGAGGTCGCAGTTCCCAGCGGCACCGGCGAGGACGCCGAACACGCCCACTGGGAACTCGACGGAACGATCACCATCACCACACGAGAGAGTGACTGACTACGCCGGCGCCGCACCGCTGTCGGTCGAGACGGACCTCACCCTCTCCGTCGACGGCACGGACATCCCGCTGCGGTCGACCGGCGACCGCCTGTTCGTCGAGGTGCCGAACCTCCGGACGGCGATCCGGATCGCCCGCGACGGCGAACGGGCAACCGACCGCCTGTCGACCCTGCTGGCGGTGACCGACCTCACCGTCGAGGTCCGCGTCAGAGGCGCCACGGTCGCGGTGGCGGGCGCCGACGCCGTCGCCGGCCCGCTGGCCCGCGAACTCGGCGTCGATCCCGTCGAGGTTCGCGTCGGCGGCGGCGTCGCCGCGGCCGGGCGAGAGCTACTGGCGGGCGGCCGTGCGCTCGCTCGCCTGTTCGAGTGAGCAACAACCGGCCACAGAGGCCGCCAGGCCGCTGGATTTCGGTACCTCTAAGAGGCGGACGGCGGAACGTCCTGTCGATGTCAGACCTGATCGTCAAATCTGCGGTCAAGGAGTACCTGGAAGACGAGAACGTGGCGTCCGACTTCTACGACGCCCTGGACGGGCGTGTCGCCGAGCTGCTGGACGACGCCAGCCGACGTGCCGAGGAGAACGACCGGAAGACCGTCCAACCGCGCGACCTGTAGACCGCCGCGACACCACTCGCCGTTTTCTCCGTGCCGCTACGACCGCTCGTCACCCTCGGGTGTGTCCGTCGTGTCCACACCCGACTCGTCGTCGGAGTCGCCGCCCGACAGTCCCGCCGAGTCGTCGGAGTCGCCGCCCGACAGCTCCGGCGGATCGACGACGCCGCCACGGACGAGCCCACCGGCGACGGCCAACACCCCGCCGCCGACGACGAGCGCGAGCGACTGCGCCGAGAGGGTGCCGAACACTCCCTCGACGAGCGCGAGCGCCACGCCGACGACCGCCTCACCCGTCTCCGGAGCGGCCGTCCGCAGTCTGTCGGTCACGGCGCCGGACGCGACGCTTCCGACGGCCAGCCCGGGCAGCCCGGCGAGCACGCCCGCAACTCCGGTCCACAACACCGGGGTCCCGGGGTCGTCCGACAGCAGCCACAGCTGTGCGGCGACCGCGACGGACAGCAACGGCAACAGCCACCCGAGCACGTCCAGGAACACGATCGCCGCCCGCAGCCGGATCAACGGCCGTACCAGCTCCGCCGGGAGGAAGTCCGTCGGCGCGAGCTGGTCGGGCACGGTCCGGTCGAGCCGGTCGCGGACGGCGACACCGAGCGTCTCGCCCAGCTCCGCCTTCTGTGCCGTCAGGTTCGCTCGGAACTCCTCGTAGTCCGCAGACGGCGCGAGCAGTCCGTCCACGTAGACGGCGACCAGCCCGGCGGCTTCCCGGTCCACCTCGTCGCCGAACGACGTGTCGACGTCCGTCGCCCGCTCCCGGACGGCCGGCCGGAGCTGTCGCAGCGTCTCGTTCACCCGTCGGTCCGCCTCGGGCGACTGCTCCCCGTCGGCGACCCGTTCGCGCACTCGTTCACGCACCCGACTCCGTGCCGTCCGGAACGCCGCCTCGTCTTCGCCCATCGACAGGACGGTCTCGTCGACGGTGACGCCGCCGATCTCTCGAGACTCGAAGCCGGCGAACGACGCCAGCTCGCGGGCGGAGGTGTTCTCCACTGTCTCGCTCACGACGACCGCCGTCCGGTTCTTCAACGGCCCGGTGTCGACGACGAGCCGGAGCTGTCGTTCGTTGCCGTGGAGGTAGGCGTAGAACCGTCCGAGGTTCGCCTCCGTCTGTGACTGTACGTACTCGGGTGTGAGGATACGACCGACGATCTCCGTCCCGGAGCCGGGCAACGGCCCGGTCTCGCCGATGGGGAGCGTCCCCTGGCCGGCCAACTCCGTCTGGATCGCCTCGTAGCCGTCCTCTTCGGCGAGCGTCTCCGTGACGTAGTCCGGATCCAACACCGTCTGGTGGCCGACGACCACGACGTTGCCCGCGAACAGCGTGACGGTCAGGACGACGACGACCGCCGCGACCCCCAGGCGACGAGCGGCTGACATACCCGACCACTCGGGGCCCCGACTCATAACTCTCCGGGGCTCACACCCGGTCGGTCGCCCGCTCGGCGACGGAGACGGGCTCCAGGCCTCGCTCCGAGAGGGTGTCTGTCAGCGCCGTCGCCCGGGGGTCGATCCTGTCGGGCTCGTGGCTGTCCGTCCCGACGGCGAAGTCCACGCCCGCGTCGACGAGCGCGTCCACGAACGCCGGCTTGGGGTGGAGTTCGCCGTACTCCCGGTCGACGCGACCGGCGTTCAGCTCCGGCACCGTCCGGGAGTCGGCGAACGCCGCCGCGACACGTTCGTACTGCTCGCGGTCGGCGAACCCCCGGAGCTGAGGGTTGCGCTCGATCAGGTCCGGGTGGGCGGCGATCTCGAACAGCTCCGACTCTGCGAGCGCCACCAGCTTGTCGAAGTAACGGTCCACCAGCCTCGCGCGGGTCGCCTCGTCGTACTCGGCGAAGTGGTCGCGGCTGTGGACGTTCACGCCGTCCAGGTCGTGGACGCTCCCGACGGCGTAGTCGAAGTCGGCGGTGGCCAGGAACGAGCCGATCTCCGCCTCGTACTCCGGGTCGTAGTCCACCTCGACGGCGTCGAACACGTCGATCTCGCGGCGCTCGTCTACGTCGCGGATCGCCTCGCGGCGGCGCTGGTGGACCACGTCTAAGTTGAACCCCATCTCGCGGCGGTACTCGCGGGCCTCGTCCGTCGGGGTGACGACACAGTGGTCGGCGATTCCGACGCCGTCCAGCCCCGCGTCGGCAGCCGCCTCTACCATCCAGCGGAGGAACGAGCCGTCGGAGTACGTCGAGTGGACGTGGTGGTCGTACACGCACGGACGGAGCCCCCGCGACAACTCGTAGCTTGTGGTCTGTCACGACCGTCCGTCGCGCGGCTACTCCGGGTCGCCTTCTCGCTCTCGTTCTCGCTCCGAATCCACGTCCGTCCGCTCCCGAGCAGCCCGTCGGTCGCGCTCGCGGGCCAACTCCCGGTCGATCTCGTCGGCGTCCGCGTCGACGGACTCGACGGTGACGACGTTGCCGCCGCCGGGGTCGACCACCATCACCCGGGTCCCCTCGGCGATCTCGCCGTCGATCGACCGGGCGGAGTAGTAGGGGTTGAACCCGCCGTCGTCTAGCTTCACCTCCCCCTCGGTCGGCGTGACACGCTCCGTCACGCGGGCCATCGTCCCCTTGAGGTCCGTCGAGTCACTCGTCTGTGAGGTGCCGTCACTGTCGTAGATGCCCAGGTCACGGTAGACGTACAGCGCGGCGGCGCCGAACGCGACCACCATCAGCCCGAGGACGAACGGCGTCGCCAACACGGGCACGAGCAGCCCGACGAGCCCGGCGGCCAACAGCGCCACGCCGACGACGATGAAGTTGGCCCCCGGTGCCAGCGCCTCCATGATCGACAGGATCAGGCCCGCGAGTGTCAGCAGCAACGGGATCGTGTTCGGGCCGACGAAGTTCTGTAACAGCATACTCACAGGGCGATCAGGAACACGAGCACGGTCCCGACGACGCCCGCGGCGACGAACGCGGCGTTCTCCAGGTCGACGGTCTCCGGTTCGATCGACTCGGCCGCGCCACCGGCCGTCGCGGACTCCTCCCCGACCTCGTCGACCTCGAACTGCCAGTCACCGGTGTCCTCGGCCATACCCCCGATTGGGTCTGCCAGGGTAAATCGGTGACGGGTGTGGCTACTCCATCGCCTCCTGGCGCCCCTTCGGGATCCGCGACCGGAGTTCGCCGTAGAGGTACAGGCCGACGCCGACGGGCTCGCGTTCGCCCGCGGTCCGTCGCGTCGCGATCA
This sequence comes from Halobaculum sp. MBLA0143, assembly GCF_041361465.1. Lineage (NCBI taxonomy): Archaea > Methanobacteriati > Methanobacteriota > Halobacteria > Halobacteriales > Haloferacaceae > Halonovum > Halonovum salinarum. Next base: position 823,033 of record NZ_JBGKAC010000001.1, on the reverse strand, counting down.
GGTAGCCCCAGTCCCCGTCCCACCGGGGGAGGTCCTGGTCGTGGCCGGCGGCGAACGCCGCCGCCTCCGGGTCCGACAGGTCGATCACGTTGCGTGTCGCCGCCCGGCCGAACCGCTGGGCGGCGTCCGTCGTCGGCTTCCAGTGCTCCTGGCGGGCGTGGAGGAACGTGATCCCGACCGCCTCCACGTCGATCCCGTCGGGGGCGTCGCCCGCGAACGCCCAGATCTTCCCGTTGCCCTTCTCCCAGAACGTGTGGCCGTCGAACGTCGACGGCGGGACGGCGAACCGGTCGTCCCACCACTCCAACACCGCCGCCCGGGTCGGCCGACCGGAAGCCTCGCGGTCGTCGGCCGTCGCCGGCAGTCGGTCGAACACCTGGCCGTCGTTGTCCGTCACGCCCCCACCTCCAGCCGGGCGAGGAAGAACCCACCCGTGTCGTTCAGGTGTGGGTACACCCGGTTGGCGCGTTCGACTGCCGGGTCGAACGTCTCGTCCTGCCAGGCAGTCACACCCGGCCGGGTCTCCAGGGGTGGCTCCCAGTCGACGATCCGGCAGTCTTCCTCCTGGAGGACGTGGTCCAGAACGGCCTCGTTCTCCTCGGGCGCGAACGTGCAGGTGGCGTACACGACGGTGCCGCCCTCGCGGGTGGCCTGGACGGCCCGGCGTAAGATTCCCTTCTGGACGGAGGCGATCTCGTGGACGTGATCCAGGCTCCACGTCTCGTGGGCGTCCGGGTTCTTCCGGATCGTCCCCTCACAGGAACACGGGGCGTCGACGAGCGCGCGGTCGAACTCGTCGAACGCGAACGGACGCAGCGAGTAGTTGCGGGCGTCCCGGTTGGTGACGGCCAGGTTCGTCAGCCCCAGTCGCTCGGCGTTGTGCCGGAGCGCCGACAGCCGGCCGAGGTTGGAGTCGTTGGCGACGAGCGTGCCGCGGTCGTCCATCAGCGCCGCGACGTGGGAGGTCTTGCTCCCGGGCGCCGCACAGGCGTCCCAGACGGTCTCGCCCGGCTCGGGGTCGATGGCGAGGCCGGGCAGGACGGACACCTCCTCCTGGCCGTGGACCCAGCCGTGGAAGTACGGCCAGGTCGTGCCGGGTGAGCCGTCCGGCAGCCGGAACAGTCCGTCGTGCCAGTCGACACGCTCGTAGGCGACGCCGGTCTCGTCGAAGGCGTCGGCGACGCGGTCGGCGTCGGCCGCGAGCGTGTTGACCCGGACGACCTGCGGCAGGGGGCGGTCGCAGGCGGCCCGCAGCGCCGCCTCGTCGTCCACGAGGTCGGCGTAGCGGTCGAGTGGGTTCACGACCGCCGTTCGCGGCCGGGTCGTTTGTGGATTTCGGACCAGGCTGTTCTCGTCGGCCTGTCAGCAGAGTTCTCTACAATCATCGACATCCGTTCGGCGCCGTTGACGTATTCACAACCCCAAATTATACACCTCAGAGCAGACTACACCAGTACGAGGCGTACTCCATGGCACAAGTCAGGCGATTCGAGTCTGAGGAGGACTACATTCGGTTCGTCGCAGAGTACCAGGACCGTGATATCGATGCAGTCCGACGGGAGTACTACGACTAAACTGATCCAGCCCTCTTGCAATGCCGTGCCCGAGATGCGAGTCCGCTTCGTACTTGGACGACTACAGACGTGAGTTCTGTTTAACTCGCTACCACGTCGACATTGGGCAACAGTCGAATCTCACGGTGAGTGACGATCTTGAGACGACGGTAGAGGTGGACGGCCGTCAGTACCGGATTGAGCCATTAGTCGACGAAGACCCTACCCAGGTTGAGAACACAGTTCAAGAGATACAGAGAGATGAGAGATTCAAGAATATCGTTGAGGCAATTCCCGAGAACCTCCCACAAGAGTACAATGAGGAGGCGTACCTCAGTCGACACCTGACAGAGCCACAACGGTCAACGGTTGTCAGAATCGCAGATGACCACGACACCGCTCCCAGGTTAATTCTCCTGCTCGGGTTTGTCGAGAGTGTGAACCGGTCGCTCGGGCGATCTGACGACACCCTGACCCAGTACATCAGGTCTCGTGACAGTGTTGCCGACCACCTCGCCGAGATGGATGGACAGATGACACCGAGACTTGAACGAGAGTTTGTCGCTCATCTGTTGCTGGCGACTGCGCTGATCGAAGAGTTGACCGCAGAAGCTCTTTTCAGGGAGATATACAGGGAAGAACACCGGCTGTCGGAGAACGAAATGCGCGTGAACGATCTCACGCAGGGACAGAGGATGAGCATACTGGAGAGCAGTGGAATAATATCTGAAGATCTCAAAGATGATCTCAACGAGACAAAACAGCTGCGAAACGATCTCGTCCACAATCCCCGGCGCCGTACGGGGCTAGCACGACGGGACGAGGGCGAGTGGGTCGGCGAGAGGCTGAAGGAGATCGATCAAGCGGTCACTGGAGCTTTAAACATCACCGGGAAGGCAGCAGCGAGGCTCATCGCAGAGAACGGACCGGCGGAGTACCTGAGCAGTCGATGCGACGCAGCCATTGAAACCACTACGCAGCACTGGAAGCAACACCACAGAGAATCGTTCGAAGTTATCAGTGATTCAGATGTTGTCACCGTTGAACAGTTACGGTGGAACATCAGTATCGGGAGTGCCGGGTATCGAAACGTGACTCACGGGGTGCGCTTCGAACAGTTACCGAACGACGACGCGAGAGCGACAGACGATCAACACGAGCTGTACGAAACGACGATGGAGTTTCTCCGCTCCTGCGAGTCGTTCCTCCTTCACCGAATCGAAGCCGATCTTGATCAGGCGAATCTCGATCGGCAGGACTTCACAGTTCTCTGTCTTTTGTGTGCTGAGGATAACTCATATCAGGATGTCGCCGACACTCTGGGTTCGACCGTCGAGTACGTGCAACGGAAGGAGAACGTTCTCGCTTGGCGGTCGTCGACGTTCGAGAAGGAGGCGTTCGGCCAGCTTCCGACCCCAGAGGGAATGATTCTCCCGTCTCACGAGAGCTGAGTCGGTGAGGTACGACACGTCTAGTGACTCTCGAAGGTGGCCCAACGCTCCTGTCAGTCAGCATCGAGGGACACACATCGATGAGACAACACACAAGCACGACGAACGCGAACGAGGCACAGTACGATGCGTGTCGACAATAGTTTCATTCCGGTACGGGGCGTGGGCGAGACGACGGAACGGCGGCTGTGGGAGTCGGGGGTGACCGGCTGGTCCGCGTACGACGGCCAACGGCCGCGCGGCGTCGGGGCGACGACGGCCGGCCGGATCGAGTCGTTCGTCGACGAGGCGCTCGAACGACTGGACGACCGCGACGCCGACTACTTCGACCGGGCGTTCCCCCGTGGGGAACACTGGCGGCTGTACGAGACGTTCCGGGAGAACGTCTGTTTCTTCGACATCGAGACCACCGGGCTCTCACAGCACCGCGACCGGGTGACGACCGTCTCCTTCCACCGTGGCGGGGAGACGACGACGCTCGTCCAAGGGCGAGACCTCACGCCGTCGGCCGTCCGCGAGGAGTTCGCCGCGGCAGATCTCCTGTGTACGTTCAACGGCGAGCGGTTCGACGTGCCGTTCCTGGAGACTGCCCTCGACATCGACGTGGACACACCACACCTCGACCTGATGTACCCCTGTCGTCGGCTCGACCTGACGGGTGGGCTCAAGCCGATTGAGCGAGAGCTCGGCATCGACCGCGACGGTCCGGACATCGGCGGCAGTGACGCCGTCCGGCTGTGGCACCAGTACGAGGCCGGCGACGAGTCGGCGCTCGAACGGCTCGTGTCGTACAACCGCGACGACACGGAGAATCTCCGCCGACTCGCCGACGAGACCTGCCGCCGCCTCCACGCCCGGACGCCGTTGGACGACGGCGTCAGTTCGCTCGCGGACTCGGGCGGCGACCGCCTCTGACGCCGACGCCCGAGTGGAGCCTGCGAAGACGAACGCTTTTGCCGGCGGGGAGACACCGCTCGCAGTATGAGTCAGGAGTCCGACGAGGAGATGGAGACGGAGACGGACGCACCCGAAGACGACGAGGCTCCGCCGAACGACGCCGAGTCGCCCGACACTGCCCCGGAGGTGGAGTTGGGGCTCTACCAGATCAACGTCCGTGTGAAGGGGAGCGCCGACGACGATCTCGCCGCCGTAGAGGAGTCTGCCCGTGGACTCGTCGAACACCTCGTCGACCAGGCGAAGCACCTGGAAGACGAGCCCGACGGTCGTGGACTGGGCTGATCTGTTTTAGGCGAACCTAAAGTCTAAAGTGCGGCCGTCGACAGCGACCGGTATGGACGAGTCGACAGGCGGGGCACCGTACACGTTCGACGACGTGGCGGTCGTGATGGGAACGTACAACGAGGAGGCGGCCGTCGGGACGGTGTTAGACGACGTCGCCGACGTGACGGACGACCGTGCGGAGGTCGTCCTCGTGGACTCCTCGTCGGACCGCACGCCGGAGATCGCCCGCGAGAAGGGGGCGACCGTGATCGAGCAGCCCCCGCGCGGCTACGGTGAGGCCGTTCGGGAGGCCGTGCTCGCGCCCGACCGCCCGGTCGTCGTCACGACGGACTGTGACGACACCTACCCGATGGAGGCACTGCCGACGTTTCTGGACCGGATCAACGAGGGGTACGACGTCGTCTCCGGCGACCGGCTGTACCACGGCGCCGACGCGATGCCGTCGTTCAACCGCCTGGGTAACGTCGGGTTCGCGCTCGTCTCCTCGCTCCTCCTGGGCGAACGGGTCCACGACGTGACGACGGGGATGCGCGCCTACCGCCGGGAGATGCTCCACGACATCACCTGGACGGAGAACACCGGGCTGTCGGCGGAACTGCTGCTCCGGCCGGTCGCCCGCGGCTACGACGTGGTCGAAGAACCCATCGAGTACCGCGAACGGGCGGGCGAGACGACACTCGACCCCGTCGACGGCGGCGTCGCTATCGGGAAGTCGATTCTCTCCGTCTGTTGGGAAGAACGGTTCGCGTAGCCGGCTACAGCTCCGGCACCGTGAAGTGGAACCCCTCCTCGCGCGACTCGACGAGCCCGAGGTGGAACCCCTGTTTCCGCGCGAGCTTCACGTAGCTGGCGCGCTTGTTCCGGGAGAGCAGCCCGCCACCGGTCTCGGAGGTGACCGCCTCCAACGCCCGCGGCTCGAAGAACGACGCCGAGACGTAGGCGGCACACCCCAGTGAGTCGCGGGACTCCGCCACCTCGCGGGCGTCGGAGATCAGCTCCGTCACCTCCGGCTCGGCCGTCGCCTCGCGGGCGTCCGTGACGTTCGCGACCACCAACGGGTCACCCATCCGGTCGCGGAGGATCACGTCGAACGGGCGCTCACCCTCCACCTTCTGGTCGTCGCCGACGAGCTCCACCACGCCGTGGAGCTCCGCCCGGTCCACCTTCGGGATGGCGTCGTACAGGTCACGCAGCTTCCCCTCTGCGCCCGTCTCCTGGAGCTCGTACAGCAGCTCCCGGATCACCCAGCCGACGAAGTTGTACTCCACCGTCCCGGCCAGGAACTCGTCGTACGTCTCCCCGTCGACGACGGCGTCCTCGGACTCGAAGTCCGTGTGCACCTCCACGCGGAGGTTCTCCTCCACCTGCGCCCGGGTGGCGGTCTCGGCGTGGGCCGTCTCCAGCGTCGGATCGCTCTTGGAGTCGTACCGGACGAACAGGTTCGTCCCGGACAGCGCCGCCGACGGCGTCACCTCCGTGTCGCCGTCCGGGCGCTGGGCCTCGAACTCCCGGAGCCGCTCGCGCGTCTCCTCCAGCTCCGACTCCAGCTCCGCGACACGCGACTCCAGCCGCTCGTTGTCCTCGCGGAGCTGCGAGACGGTCGCCTCCGTCTCCTCCAGCTCCGACTCCCGCTCCTGGAGCCTGTCGCGGGCGTCGTCTCGCTCGGACTCCAGTTCGGCGACCCGCTCGCGCAGCGCCGCCGTCTGCTCGTCCGACCGACTGCCGCCGCCCGCCTGGCTGCGGCCACGGCTCTGCTCGCCGCCTCGGGCTCGACTGTCGGTCTGTGTCCCGGCGTCGGCGCTCTGTCCCCGCGTCCCGCCGTCGGCCGGAGCGCCGACCGTTCGGCCGCTCGTCCGGGCGTCCGTGCCGCCGCCGGACGTCGACTCCGAGCGCGACTCCGTCTCGGTGGTGTCGCCGCTGGGCTCGCCGTCCGTCGACGACTCCGTCGGATCCAACGACGGGATCGTCCGCGTCTCCTGCCACTCCCGTTCGGCGGCCGTCCGGGTCGTCGGGTCCGTCGTCGTCGGGTCGGTCGCCGGCTCCGGCCCGCTCGGTGTCGACTCCGACGCCGTCGTTCCCGACTCCGACGCCGTCGCTCCAGCCCCGCCGGCGGGATCGGCCGTTCCCGCGCCGGCCTCGGGAGCGGGTGCCGACGGCGCCGCCGTGGCGCCGCCGTCCGTCGGAGACTCCGTCGTCCCGTCGTCGCCCTCTGGCGGCTGGGCCGTCGCCGCGGCCGTCCCGTCGGGCGTGTCGTCAGTCGTCTCGGTCGTCTCGGTCGCCGTCGGCTCGGCCGTCTCCGTCGTCGCCGTCGTCGCCGTCGACGGCTCCGCCGGTTCCGCCGTGCCCGACGAACCGGCGTCCGGGTCGGGGTCGGACTCCGGCTCCGCCGGCTCGTCCGGCTCTGGCGGCTCCGGCAGCTCGGTGACCTCGACGTCGACGTCCATCACCTCGTAGATCCCAGTCTCGTCTGCGGCCCGGGAGAACGCCTCGTCGCCGGTCAGCAGGTCGCGGCCCTGGCCGACGAACGCACACGGGAGCTTCCGCCCACCGTAGTAGACGACGTAGTAGTCGCCCGAGAACACGTTCTCCGACAGCTCGACGTAGCCCGTGAAGCTACCCGCCGACAGCGTGTCGTCCGCCGACGACAACGAGGTGTCTTCCGTGTAGTACTGCGCCTTCGTCTCCCCACCGGTCGCCAGCATCGTGAACAACAACGGTAACGAGGGGTCTGGGGCGCCGAAGGCCGTTCCGTCGGCCGCCTCGAAGGCGTCCACGCCGCCGTCGAACGCGCCGACGACCCGGCCGTTGAGGAAGAACAGCCAGGCCGAACCCTCCGTGACCGCGCCCGTGAACTCCCCGTCGGCGAGATCCCGGAGCCCGTCGTACCCCCCCGTGTACGACTCCGACTCCCAGTCGGTCACCACGTCGACGATCTCACTATCCATCGTGGGTACCTCACCCCGTCCGACGCAAATACTTTCCGGAGAGTCCGACAGTCGTCCGACGCCCGCGCTACCGCCCCATCTCGTGGAACTCCGCGTTGGGGCGCCAGTCGGCGAAGATCGCCATTCGGTTGGAGAGATTGAAGAACGCCGTGATCGCCCCGACGTCCCAGATCTCCGACCGGCTGTACCCCGCCTCCGCCAACCGGTCCAGATCCGCCGCCGTCACCTCGTCCGGGTTCTCCGTCAGCGTCACCGCCACGTCCAGCATCAGGAGTCGCTCGTCGCTCACGTCCGCCTGTCGGTAGTTGGCGACGAGTTGGTCGGCGAGGTGTGGGTCACGCGCGTAGATCCGGAGCAGTGCGCCGTGTGCGACGTTACAGTAGTAACAGTGGTTGCGTCCCGACACCGTCACCACGATCATCTCCACCTCTTCGCGGTCCAACGCCGTCTCCTCCACGAGCGCGTCGTGGTAGGCGACGAACGCCCGGAACTGCGCCGGACGGTACGCCAACGCCGCGAACACGTTCGGGGTGAACCCCGCGTCTTCGGTCTCCTCGGCGATCCGTTCCTGCAGGTCCGCCGGCAGCGACTCGAACTCCGGCACCGGGAATCGCCGTTGGGCGTCCGGGTTCAGCGTCGGCTCGGGGGTGTCTCCGTCTGGTGCGTCCGTCTCTGGGTCCGCGTCTGCGTCGTCCGTCACGCGCGACGCTACGGCGGGTCGTGTCTTGAAATGCGGTGAGACGGCGTCCGCGCCGTGTCCGTCGCCGGCGCGGGTGTCGAGCGGGTGTACGAAGACAGTTCCACGGAGCGGACCGTCGAAGGGCTGATCTCGTTCGTGTCGACTCTCAGCGACGCTGTCCCGCTGACAGCGTCGGCAGCACCGACAGTTCGCCGAGCGAGGACGCCGTCCAGTGGCGTATCACCACGACCGACACCGAGACTCGACCGCCGAGAGGACCCCCACGTAACGCGATAGTTGTAGTTGAGTAATATTGTTCTGGTAGAGAACGGCCTCCAACAGTCGCGTCTACTCGTTCCACGGCGCCGGCGCCGGATCGACCACCCGCAGCCGTTCGTCGTAGCCGTCGATCCGGGCGAGCGCGTCGTCGGACAGCTCCAGGCTTCGGGCTTCGTAGTTGGCACGGACGTGGTCACCCTCCCCCTTCGGGATCGGTACGACGCTGTCTTTCGACGCCGCCCAGGCGAGACAGACGGCGGCGGTCGTCGTGTCGTGTTCGGTCGCAATCTCCGACAGCAACGGATCGTCCAGGATCTCTCCGCCCGCCAACGGGGAGTAGGCGACGAGGTGGTGACCGTGGTCGCGGGCCAGCGCCCGGAGGTCGTCCTGTGGGAGCAACGGGTGACACTCCACCTGATTGGCGACGATCGGGGCGTCCAGCCGGTCGGCGGCAGTCTCGAACAGCTCCCGATCGAAGTTGGAGACGGCGACGTGGTCCGTCACCCCCTCGTCTACCAGCTCCTGGAACGCCGGGAGCGTCTCCGCGGGGTCGTACGCGGAGATGGGCCAGTGGACGTACAGGAGGTCGACGCGGTCGAGCCCGAGTCGGTCCAACGACTCCCGCGCGGTGCGTCTCGTCGCCTCGTACGAGAGGTTGTCCGGGTGGATCTTCGTGGCGACGACCACCTCCTCGCGCGGAACGTCCGCACGCTCGATCCCGGCACCGACGGCCGCCTCGTTGTCGTACATCTGTGCCGTGTCGACGTGGCGGTAGCCGGCGTCGAGCGCCGTCGCAACCGTCTCGGCACACCGCTCGAACTCGTCGTTGCCGGACGTTCCCAGTCCGGGTGATGGGAGTGTGAACGCTGTCACGTCGTGCCTCTCGGGAGCCGACTTCAAGAGGGTTCGGAAGCCGACCGTCGGCCCGTCCTCGCCCGTGACGAACCCGGAAGACACATACTCGCGGCCACGACACGCCAGGGTATGTCACAGCGACGCGACCGCGTCGTCGTCGCCGTCTTCGGGGTGACACTCCTGGCGCTCGTCGCGCGGTTCGTCGCGCTCGGTGGTCGCCCGTTCCACTGGTCGGAGGGGCGGGTCGGCTACTGGGCGCTGCGATTCTTCGAGACCGGAGCGTACGACTACCGACCCGTCGCGGGCGGCCCGTTCGTCTACGTCGCCGCCCGGTGGGCGTTCGAGCTGGCGGGCGTCTCCGACGCCGTCGCCCGGGCGCCGGTGGCGCTCGTCGGCGGACTCGCTCCGCTGGTGGCGCTGTCGTTCCGTGGCCCGTTCGACGACCGCGAGACGGTCGCGCTGGCCGGGCTACTCGCCGTCCAGCCGCTGGGACTCTACTACTCCCGGTTCCTCCGAGGTGACGTGCCGGCGGCCGTCTTCGGACTGGCCGTGCTCGGCGGCGTGACCCGGTACCGCCACCACGGCGACCGCCGTGGTCTGTACGTCGCCGCGGGAGCGCTGGCGGCTGCCGTGGGCGCCTCCGGGTTCGCGTTCGCCTACCCGATCGTCTGGCTCGTCGCCGCCCTGTTCACCGTCGACGAGGCGCGGATCCGTGGCGTGCCGGGGCGTGCCCGAGCGGCGTTGCTCGGCGGCGACGACCGACCGGCGCCGCACGAACGGCTGGCGCCCCACGCCACCCCGCTGGCGCGCGCCACGTTCGTCTTCTTGGGCGTGTGGTTCTTTCTGTTCGCGCCGCGGACACCCGGGTTGGCGCCCGGGCTGTACGACCCGACCCGGGTGTTCGCGGTCGCGGACGCCGCCTTTGAGGGCGCGCTCCGGGAGTTCTGGAGCTACCGTGTCGTCTACCGACTCCAACCCCGCACCGCCGGGCGCCACGGGCTGCTGGAGTACGCGTTCCCGCTCGTGGAGACGGCCGTGCGCGTCGCTCCGGCGACGCTCGTGGCCGGACTCGTCGGGTTCTTCTCGGAGCGCTACCGCGCGGACAGCCGGTCGCTCGTCGCGTTCGGCGGCTACGCGACGCTGTGGGGTGTGTTCGTCCTGGCGATCGCCGCCCCCGAGCCACACCCCTGGGTGATCGTCCACCTGCTGCCGTTGGCCGCGCTGCCGGCGGCCGTCGGCGTCGCGCGGGGCTGGAGCCTCCTGCGTCGGCGGACGAGCGGGGACACACCCGCCCGGGTGGCGCTGGCGACGGCGGTCGTGCTCGCGGCCGTCGCGGCCGGCGGGGCGCCCGTCGCCGGGGCCTACGCCGCGCCGGAGCGCGGCTCGCCGTTCGCACAGTACGCCCAGCCGGCAGACGACCCCGGGGAACTGCTGCCGGCCGTCGAGCGGGCGACGGAGAACGACACCGGGCTGGACGTGTTGTACGTCGCCCCACGGTTCGACACCCGCGAGGAGTACGACCGGCCGCCGATCACCGGGTTCGACCGGATACGGTGGGGGAACCGACTCCCGCTCCAGTGGTACTTCGAACGGGCAGACGCCGAGACGGGCTCCGCGTTCAACGTCTCGTACGTGCCACGCGACGCCGGGACCGTCCCGGTCGTGGTGACGACACCGCGGTACGCCGGCGCCGTCCGCAATCGGCTGTCGGGCGACTACGAGCGACGGGAGCTCCGACTGGGGCTCCACTCCAGAAAAGTGACCGTGTTCGTCAGGCGCTAACGGAACCCCATCGCCTCGATCTGCTCCTGGTACCGGTTTCGGATGGTGACTTCCGTCACCTGGGCTACCTCGGCGACCTCGCGTTGGGTCTTCTTCTCGTTGCACAGCAGCGACGCGGCGTAGATGGCCGCGGCCGCGAAGCCGGTGGGTGACTTCCCGGACAGCAGGCCCTGCTCTGCGGACACGTCGATGATCTCCGTTGCCTTCGCCTGTGTCTCCTCGGAGAGTCCGAGCGCGGAGGCGAACCGTGGGACGAACTGCTTGGGGTCGACCGGCTTCAGCTCCAAGCCCAGTTCCTGGGAGATGTACCGGTACGTTCGGCCGATCTCCTTCTGTTCGACGCGTGATACCTCCGCCACCTCGTCGAGCGAGCGGGGGATACCCTCCTGTCGGCAGGCGGCGTACAGCGCCGCGGTGGCGACACCCTCGATGGAGCGACCGCGGATGAGGTCCTCCTTGAGCGCTCGACGGTAGATCACCGAGGCGACCTCGCGGACGGACCGGGGGACGCCGAGCGCGGAGGCCATCCGGTCGACCTCCGACAGTGCGAACTGGAGGTTGCGTTCGCCGGCGTCCTTCGTCCGAATGCGTTCCTGCCACTTCCGGAGACGGTGCATCTGGGAGCGTTTCTCGGAGGAGAGCGACCGCCCGTAGGCGTCTTTGTCCTTCCAGTCGATGGTGGTCGTCAGCCCCTTGTCGTGCATCGTCTCCGTCACCGGCGCTCCGACCCGAGACTTCGACTGCCGCTCGGAGTGGTTGAACGCCCGCCACTCCGGCCCGCGGTCGATCTGCCGTTCGTCCAACACCAGCCCGCAGTCGTCACAGACTAGCTCCCCTTGGTCTGCGTCCATGACCACGTCGTCCGACCCACACTCCGGGCACTCGACGGCCTCGTCGGACTCCTCTTCTTCCGTCTCGGCCTCTCGCGTCCGCTGTCGGCTCGGGCCTTCCATTATTAAGGTTTCTGGACACGCCCATATATAAGCCTGTCGGCCATTCGGCGGGGTCACCCGAGAGAGACGGCCGTCGTCTTGCGATTCCCCGTCGTCTCCCCCGGCCACGCTCCGTTAGTATTAGATACGATAACGAACCGATTTTCGGTTTAATTGTGGCGTTACTGCCCGTTTTCTGCGGGTTCTCCCGGTCCGTCGTACCACCTCGTGGTTTCGTGTCCTCCGCTAGGCAACGATGGGTCCGGGGCAACAGAGATTACTGCTATGCATTGAAGAAGGTTTTTGTATTACCAGTTTGTATGTGTGGGTAGCATGAGTACGAGCACGGGCGCGGTGCGGTCCGACGTGGACCGGGCGGTGGCGGCGAGTCGGCCGGCAGACGTGGAGTCGGTGGAGCTGACGGCAGCGACGCTGGAGTCGACGGCCCCGGAGTACCTCCGGGAGCTGAAGACGGAACTCGCGGCCTCGGGCTCCCAGCCGGCGACGCTGCGGGCGGAGGCGAGCTTCGAGGAGACCGGCACGCTGCCGGCCCAGCGGGAGACGGACCGGCTCCGAGAGTTCGTCCGGGCAGCGTCGTTCCTGGGTGCCGGCCGGCTCGCGGTCGAGGTGACGACGGTCGCCGACGAGTCCGCCGCCCGGCGGGCGCTGGCGGCGCTGGCGGAACGCGCGGAACGCGAAGGCGTAACGCTCACCCTCGACGGTCCCGTGAGCCTCTGACGTGCACAAGCGGGCCGTCGAGCACCGACTCGCGGCCGTCGAGGGGTTCCGCGACCCCGATCCGGCCCTCGAACAGTACCCGACACCAGCCGACGTCGCCGCCCACCTCCTCCACGTCGCGGCCGTCCGGGGTGATCTCGCGGACGCGACCGTCGTCGACTTGGGCGCCGGCACGGGCAGTCTCGCGCTCGCGGCCGCTCTCTACGAACCCGCCCGGGTCGTCGCCGTCGAGCGCGACCCCGCGCCGCTCGTGACTGCTCGGCACAACGAGCGTCGTGTCGAGCCACCCGTCCCCGTCGCGTGGGTCCGCGGGGACGCGACTCGGCCCCCAGTCCGCCCCCGCGGCCCCGTCACCGTCGTGTCGAACCCTCCGTTCGGCGCGCAGACGACCAACGAACACGCCGACCGGCGGTTCCTCTCGGCCGTCGCCGCCCTGGCCGAACGGGTTCCGGTCGTCTCCTACACCGTCCACAACGACGGCAGCCGCGGGTTCGTGGAGTCGTTCGCCGCCGACGCCGGTGCGACCGTGACGGACGCGTACGCCGTCGCGTTCCCGGTCGCCCGGCAGTTCGAGCACCACACGGACGACCGTCGGACGATCCAGACCCAGGTGTTCCGGACTGAGTGGTAGCTACCACTCCCGGAGGGCGCCGGCGCCGTGGAACCGCCGGAGGACGACGGCGAACGTCACCGCACCCGCGACCGCTGCCGCCCCGCCGAGGAAGAAGACCACGTCCATCCCGACGTTGCCCATCAGCCACCCGCCAGCGACCGGCGCGAGCACGGACCCCGGGCGCCAGACGAGTTCTCTGATCCCGAAACTGGAGGCGACGCCGTCGCCGTCGGACCCCTCGTCGGCGAACAACGCCATGCTCGCCGGCTCGCGGAAGCTGTCTGCGACGCCGAGCGTCGCGTTCAGCCCGACGAGCGGGAGGAACGCGGCCGACACCTCGCCGACGCCCGGCAGGCTCGCGGGTGCTCCCAGGACCTGGCCCAGCGCCGGCGTGAACGGCACCGCGAGCGCGACCAGTCCGTAGGCGCCGCCGCCGGCGAACACGAACAACGACCGGCCGTTGCGGTCCGACAGCCGGCCGGTCAGCGGCTGACACAGCATGTTCGTGAACTTCTCCGAGACGACGATCACGGAGACGGCGAAGGCGGGGTAGCCCAGTCCACCCTTGGCGGCGACGACGCCCGCGAACAACGGCACCCACGACCGGACGAGCGTCACCGCGACGGCGTACTGCGCCCGGAAGCTCGTCAGGGTGACGATCCGGCGGTTGACCGCCAGGTCGCGGAACGGGAACCCCGGAATCGTCGTCTCGTCTCGGGACAACACCGCCGCGACCGCGACGAGCGTCACGACGAACAGGGCGGTCGTCACCCCGAACACGGCCTCGAACCCGTCGAAGGTGTCGTACAGCCAGCCGGCCGACAGCCCGCCGCCGATGGACGCCAGGAACCGCGCCGCGTTCGCTCGCCCGATCCGATTCGCTCGCGTGTCGGCGGTCGCAAGCTCGCCGACGAGCGACAACGTCATGAGCCCCATTCCGGTTGCGACGACGCCCTGGAGCGCTCGGACGGCGATCAGCCCCGCGGCCGAGCCGACGAACCCGAACAGCGCGTACGTGGCGACGCCGAGCCCGAGACAGCCCAACAGGATCGTCCGCTTGTCGCCGCGGTCGCCGGCCCACGCCAGGGGCACGACCGCCAGCGTCTGGGCGACGGTGAACCCGGTGTAGAACAGTCCGATCGTCTCGCCGCCGGCGTCCAGCGTGTTTGCGAACTTCGGCAGGAGCGTCAGGAGCGTGACGAGCCCGTAGCCCGCGGAGAAGCGAGCGAGGTACAGCGCCCAAAACTGGCTCCGACCCGGCGACCCCTCGTCAGATCGCGTCTCCTCGTCTGTCACACCGTGACTCCGGGAACCCCTGGAAAGTGTGTGTCGAAATCGACCGCCGTCACCGCCGTTTCACGGAGACGGACAGCCCGGAGCCGACCGGGAGCACGGCCGTGTCGAACTCGTCGGCCGTCCGCACGCGGTCGAGGTACTCGGCGGTCCCGGCCGTCTGGTCGTCGTCGGCCGGTAGCGGCTCGCCCGACTCCAGGTGGTCGAGCACGGCCGAGAACGACGCCGGGCCGCGGGTGACGTTGTCGGCGACGATCACGCCGCCGGGCGACAGCTTCCGCCGCACCGCCTCGAACGCCTCGGGGTACCGCGACTTCTGGTGGTCGACGAGCACGACGTCGAACGGCCCGCCGTAGCGTTCCACCGTCTCCATCGCGTCGCCCGACTCGAACACACACCGCTCGGCCAGGCCGGCGTCCGTCAGGAACTCCCGACCGAGCGCGAGTTCGTCCTCGTCGAACTCCGTCAGGACGACCCGGCCCGCGCCGCCCCGGAGGAACCAGGAGGCGGAGTAGCCGAAGCCGGAGCCGAACTCGAAGACGGTCTCGGCGTCCGCGAGCCGGGCCAGTAACTGCAACACGGCCCCCGCTCCGCGGCCGACGTTCGGGAACGACTCCGCCTCGGCGTGGGCCGCCATCTCGGCTTGCACGTCCGTGTGGTCCGGTCCGGTCGCCCGCACGAACCGCACCAGACTCTCGTCTACCGTCTGGTCGCCGTCGATCACGGCCGGGCGTTCGCGCCCCCCCGTGGTGAACGTGGCGACGAGTTACAGCGGCGGCGCCGCGAGGTAGCCGCCGAGGAGGAGGGTGACGACGCCGGCTGCGCTCGCGGCCTTCAGGAACCGCCCGGACTCGCGGGCCGCGGTCCGCACCTTCCCCGCGTCCGCCGCCTCGCGGATGCGCGCCGCGCCCGCCTCCGTCATCCCGGTCATCAGGAGCCAGAGGACGACCATCGTCAGGACGGCGTGGCCCCGCGGCGGGACGGTCAGCCCGGAGAGCCCGCCGTACTGCGTCCAGATCATCCACAACCCCGTCGCCGGCAACACCACCGCGCTCGTCCGCGAGAACACCGACAGCCCGCCGGCGGCTCCTCGGAGCACGGCCGGCGAGAGGTCGCTGTCGGCCGCCAACGGCAGGAGCTTCCACGTCGTGAACACGACCGCGCCGGTCCACACCCCTGCGAACACCGTGTGGAGCGCGTACGCGACCGTCGTCGTGATGCTCATGCCGTTGGGGTGTGTCGTCGCGGGAATAAGTCGGTCGAAACGCGGGTCAGGGCGCGTACGGGTCGAACGCCGGCCGAGTGTCGCTCCCGCGCGGGAGGTCGTACCGTTCCCGGAACCGGTCGGGCAGTTCCGTCGCGGCCGCGGTGAACAACAACAGCACCCCGAACGGGGCGTCGTAGCTCGTCGCCGACGGCGGGTCCGGGTCGAGAAACACCGCCTCCGCGGCCGGTTCGTCGACGCCGGGGACGGCCGTCAGCTCCGACTCCAACGGGAGCAGCCCCGTCAGCACGTTCGGGACGAACGCGTCGTTGGGCAACGGCTCGCGGGGCTGGACACAACAGGCGCCGACCGGCTCCCCGTCCTCCGTCAGCGTCCGACAGATCGGCTCAGTCGCCCCGGGCTCGGACCCCCAGGCGTCGACGGCGACCGCCGGTGGGTCGACGTCGACGGCGAACGCCGTCTCGACGCTGGCCGCCTCGTCGTGCTCGACGGCCGCCAGCCGCCACGGCTCCGTCTCGTCGTCCGGGTCGCCCGTCAGCGTCGCGTCCACGAGCGTTCCCGTCCGGAGGTCGTCGACGGCCGCCTGCCGGTCCGGGTCGTAGCCGGAGCTGTAGACGGTGTACAGCCGGGGCTCGTCGACCCGTTGGAGGTTGTAGTGTGGCACCGACTCCACGACGCGGTAGACGCGGAAGCGCCCGGACCGTCGCACCATACTCCGTCGAGGGGCGCGGTGGGCTTGTGACCGTCGGTGCCCGAGCCCCCGTGACGGACCGGACCCTTCACGGGCGCGGGCCCCCGAGACGGGGCCGTGACAGACCAGACGACACGGCTCGACACCGCGTTCGTCGCCGGGGCGACCGGGGCGACCGGACGCGCCCTGACGGAACTGCTCGCCCCCCGGGTGGAGACGCTGGTCACGCTCACCCGCGACTCGGCGAACGGGGAGTCGTTGCACGCGCTCGGCGCAGACGAGGTGTTCGTCGACGACCTACTCGACCCGGACGGGTTGGAGATGGCGCTGGCGGGCGTCGACGCCGTCTTCTCCACGGTCGGCACCGCCGCGACGCAGGTCCACGCCGGCGGGCCGTACGTCGACGGGGAGGGGAACCGGACGCTCGTCGCGGCCGCAGAGGCGACCGACGTCGACACCGTCGTCCTGGAGTCGGCGCTGGGTGTCGGCGACGAGCCGGCGAGTCCGTTGGCGGCCGTGTTCGAGGCCGCCATCGGCCCGGTCCAAGCCGCGAAGGCGGACGCGGAGGCTGCGCTCCGGGACGCGGACGTGCGTCACACGATTCTCCGACCGGGCGTGCTCACGGGCAGTCCGCGGACGGACGATGTCACCGTCGCCGACCCCGGGGCGAAGCTGTGGGGGACGGTGTCGCGGGCGGACGTGGCTCGGCTGCTGGCGGCGGCGGCGACCACACCCGCGGCCGCCGACCGCACGTTCGAGGTGGTGTCGACCCCGTCGTTCCCGGATCGGGCCGTCGACGTGGACTGGCGACTCCCCCGGCGACCGGACGGGACGGACGTGCCCGTCCAGGTCGTCTGAGCCGACACACGACGCAAGCGCCAAGCCGCTCGCCCGCCTCGGGAGACCGTGAGCAGTTCCTTCGACGCGCTGGCCGTTCTCGGTGACAGTGTCGCGGCGGGCAGCTACACGGACGCGACGGGGTGGCCGAGCCGGCTCTCCGAGTGTGACGCGCTGTCGGGCACCTCGGTGCACCGGTTCGGGTCGACCGCGACGACGCTTGCCGAGCACGCGGAGACGGTCGAGGAGCACCTGGCCGAGACGGTCGCGGCCGTCGACACGGCCGAGCCGCGGCTGTGTGTCGTCGTTCACGCCGGACACAACGACGCACAGCTGTCGGACGGCGCGCCCCGAGTGTCGGAAGGGGAGTTTCGGCACGCCGCCGCGGAGCTGGACCGGACGCTCGCGAACCACGACGCAGTCGGCTGGCACGGCTTTCTCGGGGTCGTCCCACTGCTGTCCGTCACTGGCGGCGTCGGCTTCGACGACGCCCAGCCGGGGCGGTCGTTGCTGTACGACGACGCGATCCACGCGACGGTCGCCGACCACCGCGCCGTCGCCCGGCCGGTCGAGGCGTGGCACGACCGCACGACGGACGGGGTCCACCCGAACGAGGCGGGCCACGAGCACCTCGCGGCCGTCGTGACCGAGTGGGTCGACGACGCCGCGTGACGGCCGACGCCGTCGCTGCGTGAGTCGACGCCAGCTCGGCGTGATCGACGACCACAGTGTCGGTTTTACTCTCTCGGATAGAGAGCAATGATACTCGTCCGGGACAGAAGCCCCCCGTGGCGGAGACACAGCCGGCACGCGCCTGGCCGGACCGGCCGGTGACGCCGGCGGAGGCGGAGGCGGTGTACGAGCGGGCCGACGCCAGAGGCGTCTGGGTGTTGGACTACGAGGACAGTGTCCGGGTTCGGCTGGTCCCGGACGACACGCCCCACGAGGCCGTCGTAGACGTGGTGCTGGAGACGGACGCGGAGATCAGAGCGTACACCTACACCGGCGGTCGGTGGCTCGACTCCGGCTGGCGGACGACGGCGGCCGTCCACGAGGTCGTCGCCGGCGACTCGCTGTCGGCGTACCGCGTGCTCTCTGGCCACTCCGAGGTGTTGTGACGGGGTGGGGCACAAGCCACATTCCCCTCGCGGCCGTGGCTCCGGCGTGGACGAACCAGAACCCGCGTCCGAGTGGCCGGACCGACCGTTGTCGGAGACGGAGGCGGCGGCGCTCCTGGGCGACGCGCCCGAGTCGAGCGACGCGAGCGACGACGCACCCGACGCGAGCGACCGTCGAGAGGCGCTGGACCCGACAGAACTGCTCTCGCCCGACGACGACCCGGTCGCCGTCTGGGTGATGGACCACGGGACGGGCGTTCGGTCGGCGGCCGTCGGCGCGGACGACCCGGACGACGCGGTGATCGACGTGGTCGTCGAGACGACGGTCGGCTTCCGGATGTTCAGCTACACCGGCGGCCGGTGGATGGACTACGGGACGCAGCGTCACGACGACGAGTCGGCCCCGTCGATGGCGGGCACGTTGGACAGCTACCGGGTGCTGGCGGGAGAATCGACGGCGTTGTAGGCTGTCGTCACTCCCGCCACACGTCGGTCAGCCGCCAGGCGTCGGCCGTCACCGTCGCCGCGCCGCCGCGGGCGAACACGGACAGCCGGTCGCTGTCGGCGCTGGGGTAGAGCCGCGCCGTGAGACACCGCCGTTGGTCGGCGAACAGCTCCAACACGGAGCCGTCGAGGAACGCCCGGAGCTCCAACGGGCCGTCGTCGACGGGCATCGACAGCGACTCCGTCGCCCCGTCGTCGCCGGACGCCGTCCGGTCGACGACGACCTCGTCGCCGGTGTACCGGACGGGCGTCCGTTCGGCGCCCGCGACCGACTCCGCGACGACGAGCCCGGCCTCGTTGGCGCCGTCCAGTTCGACCGTCGCCGCCACCTCCACCGCAGCCCCCCGGCAGAGTCGCTCGTAGTCGCCGTCCGTCAGCGTCGTCTCGACGCCCGCCAGCCGCTCGGCCCGGAGCCGCTCCACCTCCGCGGCCGGCTCCTGTCGGACGTGATCGACGGCAGGCGTCACCACTCGCGGGAGCGACAGCAGCCCGGACCAGCCCGCGTCCCACTGTGCGGGCTCGTCGCGGGTCTCCGGGATCCACCCCCAGGTGAGGTAACGGTCGTGCTCGTCGTCCCACAGCGACTGTGGCGCGTAGAAGTCGCCGTGGTCCAGCAGGCCACGCTCCCGCACCCGGAAGGCGGGCGTCTCCAGGTCCGCCCGTCCGAAGAAGAAGGCGACGCGGTCCTCGTCGGAGACGTGCAACAACGAGCCGCCGTCGCCGAACCGCAACAGCTCCGGACACTCCCACACCGGGGCGCCGCGTGGTCCCTCGCCCACCAGCAACGGGCCGACGTACTCCCACTCCCGGAGGTCGTCGCTCTCGTACAGCAGGGCTGCGCCGCGACCGTCGGCGACGCCGGAGCCGATCAGTTGGTACCACCGCCCGTCCGCCCGCCAGACACAGTGGTCGCGGAACTCCGCCTCCCAGTCGGGCGAGCGGGTGACCGCCAGCGTCTCCGGCGCCGAGTCGATGATCGGGTTGTCCGGGTCCTTCCGCCAGCCGTCCAGTCCGTCGTCGGCGGCGACGGCGAGACACGGGAGCTGTTCGCGTCCCCGGCCACCGGTGTACAACAGCGTCGCCGTCCCGCCGTCGGAGACGGCACAACCGGACCAACAGCCGTCCCGGTCCGGGCCGTCCGGGTCCGGCGACAGCGCGACCGGCCGGTCTTCCCAGCGGAGCAGGTCGTCGCTGACGGCGTGGCCCCAGTGGATCGTGTCGTGGAACGGTCCGGCGGGGTTGTACTGGTAGAACAGGTGGTACGTCCCGTTCCACCGGATCAGCCCGTTCGGGTCGTTGAGCCAGTTCGCCGGCGGGGCGAAGTGGTAGGCGGGGCGGTGGTGGTCGTCGGCCAGCCGGTCGCGGAGCCGCTGGAACCCCGCGGGTGTCACCGGGCGACCGGGCGGGCGGACGGTCTCGGTGTCGGTCGTCGTCGTGTCGTCGCCGTCCGCGCCGTCGACGCTCTCGACGTCGTCTCCTGCGCGGTCGGCTGGCGGCAGCGCGTCGTCGCGGGCGAGCGCCGTGACGGCGTTGGCGAGGAGTCGTCGGCGGGTGCGGTCGTGGCCGTCGCCGGCCCCGGGCGACAGGGAGCCCCCGAGGCCGAGGACGGCGCCGTCACCCAGTCGCCACTCGACGGCCACCTTGCCGCGGTAGTCGTCCTCGTCGCCGTAGTGGGCAGAGGCCAACACTGCCCCCCGCTCGGGCAACACCGCCTCGTAGCGGGCGAACGGCGCCGGGACGCCCGCGCCGGCGACCGTCACCCGGTCGCCCAGCCCGTCGAACAGTGGGTGGTCGTGCGCGACGGCAGTCGGGCGGTAGCCGGTCGGTCGCTCCGGTTCGTCCGTGCCGACGGCGTCCGGGCCGACCGGGTCGAACCCCAGCGCCGGCACCGCCGTCAGGGCGTGTGCCGACAACAAGAGGCCGCCGCCGTCGGCGACGAACCCGCGGAGTCGGTCGGAGACGGCCTCGAAGGCGGCCGCCGTCTCCGGGTCGTCCGGAGCGCTCGGGTCCGGCTCCCCGTCGGCCGGCGACAGGAGCGACCACGTCTCCGTCGCCAACGGCTCCTCCCGGTGCCACCAGACGGCGTCGTAGTCGGCCAACGCCGCGCCGTCGGCCAGCGACGCGAGCGGAACGGGGTCGGCGTCGGCGACACGGCTCGCCGCCCGACGGACGGCCGGGCCGACAGTGCCGTCCGTCAGGACGGCCAGCCGGACGGCGCCGAGCCCCCGCGTTCGTTCCGTGTCCATCTCGTTACCGTTCCGGGTGAGTCGCCGAAAGGGTTCCGACGACGGGTCACTCCCGGCGGTGACTGCTCGTGACGACGGGTCACTCCCGGTGTCCGCCGTCGGCGGCAGCCTCGGCGTCCGACCACCAGCCCGGGAGCGGCACCCGACCGCCGGCGTACAGCACGGCGACGAAGACGGTGACGACGGCCACGCCGCCGCCCAGCGCCCGGTAGGCCGTCTCGAAGGCGACGCCGGCGTCCACGAGCGCGCCGACGGCGCCGCTGCCGCCGGACTCCAACAGGAGTGCGACGCCGCTGAACACGGCGTACGCGCTCGCCCGGCCGGCCGGCGGCAGCGCCGACAGCATGTACGTGTCGACCGCGGGGAACAACGAGTGGGCCGCCAGCCCGAGCACGACCGAGACAGCCGCGATCACGAGCAGGGAGTCGACGGCTGTCAGCGTCAGCAACGACGCGACGAACACGGCGTTGATGCCGACGAGGTACGGCACGTTCGGCAGTCGGTCGGCGAGCCGTCCGCCCAGCCAGAACGCCGGCACGCCGGCGGCGAACGTGAGCGTCAGTACTCCGTTCGCGGCCTCCTGGCTCAGCCCCTTCGCCGTGAGGTAGCTGACGTAGAAGTTGAACGTCCCCTGCCAGACGAAGCCCGCGGCGACGACGAACGCCAGCCCGGCGGCGATCACCCGCCACCGGCCGAGCGCCGTCCGGAAGTCGCGCTCCGGCGCGCCGCCGACTGGCTCCGACTGCTCCCGGAACACCCACAGCAGGGCGACCGTGAGCCCCGTCGCGGTCGCCGCGAGCGCCCAGAACACGAGCCGCCAGTCGCCCAGCTGTGCGACCGCGAACACGACCGCCGCCGGCGCGACCACCGGCGCGATCTGGCTGGCGGTGCCGTGGATCCCGACCATCCGGCCCGTCTGGTCGGGGTACAACGCCCCGATCAGCGGGATCGCGGCGACGAAGTAACCGCCGGTGGACAGCCCCACCGCGAGCGAGCCGGCCTGGAGCGCCACGAGGCTCTCCGCCCGGGCGGTGAACGCCGCCGCGAGCGTCAGCGACACCCCGGTGGCGAGGACGACCCGTTCGCGGCGCACCCTCGTGAGGAGGTAGCCGACGGGGATGCGCGGCAGCGCCGTCCCGACCCACACGAGCGTGGTGACGGAGCCGACCGCCGCCGGCGACAGCCCGAGGCTGCGCTGGAACTCCGGCACGAGCGGGGCGAACGCCACGCGGCCGAAGTTGACGAGGAACACCAGCCCACACAGCGCGGTGAAGAGACGGCGGGTCACTGTGAGACAGGAGTCGGCGGGCGGGTTCAAGCCTTGTGAACGCGGCGTGGTGTGTGTCACTCCCGCAACCCCTTACCCCGCCGCGGCCGAACGTCGCCCCGATGCTCACCGCAGCCAGGATGGCGGAGGTCGACCGGAACGCGGCCGCGCTCGGCGTCCCACGAGCGAAGCTGATGGAGTCCAGCGGCAACGCCGTCGCGCGGGCCGTCCGCGAGCGGTGCGAGCCGGGCGCGAGCGTGCGACTACTCTGTGGCCGGGGGAACAACGGCGGCGACGCCCTCGTCGCCGCGCGGTTCCTCTCGGCGTACGACGTGAGCGTCGAGCTTCTGGGACGGCCGGCGACGATCCGGACGGAGATCGCCCGCGACAACTGGGCCGCCCTGGAAGCCACCGGCGTCGAGACGACGACCTGTCGAGACAGCAGTGGGTTCGAACTCGGGGACCCGGACCTGATCGTGGACGCGATGCTCGGGACGGGCGTGACCGGCGCGCTCCGGGAGCCGGCGGCGACGGTCGCGCGGGTGGTCTCCGAGGCGGACGCGCCGGTCGTTGCCGTCGACGTGCCCTCGGGCGTGGACGCGGACACGGGCTGTGTCGCCGGCGGCGACGCGGACGCCGAGGCCGTCGTGGCCGGTGATCCGACGGCGACTCGGTCGGCGTTCGTCGACGCCGACAGCGTGGTGACGTTCCACGACGCGAAGCCCGGACTGACGGAACTCGCGGACCGCGGCGCGTTCGACCTGACAGTCGCGGACATCGGCATCCCGCCGGCGGCAGAACGGGTCGTCGGCCCGGGCGACCTCCGGCCGCTAACGCGAGCCTCGGACAGCCACAAAGGCGACAACGGGGAGGTGCTCGTCGTCGGCGGCGGGCCGTACGCCGGCGCGCCGACGCTCGCGGCGCGGGCGGCGATCCGGGCGGGCGGGGATCTCGTCCGGGTCGCGGTGCCGTCCGCCGTCGCTGGAGCGGTCCAGGGGTTCGACGAGTCGCTGATCGTCCGGTCGCTGTCGGGCGACCGACTCCGGCCGGAGCACGTCGACCGACTCCACGAGCTGGCGGCCGGGAGCGACACGGTCGTCGTCGGGCCGGGGCTGGGTGCCGACGAGGAGACGCTCGCGGCCGTCGAGTCGTTCCTCGGGGCGTACGACGGGACGGCCGTCGTCGACGCGGACGCGCTGCGGGTCGTCCCGGACCTGGAGACGGACGCGCGGCTGATCTGTACGCCACACCGCGGTGAGTTCGCCCGGATGGGCGGCGACCCGGACGGGGACGCAGACGCGCGGGCGACCGCAGTCGAGGCGTTCGCGGCGGGGCTGTCCCCGGCGGCGACGCTGCTGGTGAAGGGGCCGGTCGACGTGATCTCGGACGGGGAGACGACACGACGCTCCCGGACGGGGAACCCCGGGATGACCGTCGGCGGCACCGGGGACGTGCTCGCAGGGGTGACGGGCGCACTCGCGGCCGTGCTGGCGCCGACGCGGGCGGCGGCGCTGGCCGCGTGGGCGAACGGCCGGGCCGGCGACGCCGCTCACGCGGCGTCCGGCGACGGGCTGGCGGCGACGGACCTGATCGACGAACTGCCGACCGCGCTGCGCGACGAGGAGGTGGACGCGTGAGCGACGACGGTGACGAGAGCGAAGGGGACTCCGACGACCCCACGCTCACCCACACCGCCGACGGGGACGCGCAGATGGTGGACGTGACGGCCAAGCCGGACAGCGACCGTCGGGCGACGGCCCGCGGGGAGATCAGACTCCGGGAGTCGACCGTCGCGGCGGTGCGGGCCGACGAGGTGGGGAAAGGCGACGTGTTGACGACGGCCCGGATCGCCGCGATCCGGGCGGTGAAACACACCTGGGAGACGATCCCCATGTGTCACCAGATTCCCATCGGCGACGTGGAGACGGACTTCGAGGTCCACGACGACCGGATCGTGCTCGCAGTGACGGTTGCGACGACCGGGCAGACCGGCTGCGAGATGGAGGCCGTCCAGGGTGTGACGACGGGGCTGGCGACGGTGTTGGACATGGTGAAGTCGGCCGAGAAAGGGGTGGACGGTGGGTACGACACGGAGATTGGTGGGGTGGAGATTGTGGAAAAGGTGAAGCAGTATTGAGTTCACTCGGTAGGTTGGTCCGTTTCGGTGATCCTCTTCCATAGGGAGCTGGCGGAAGTGGCAATCAGTGTAAGCAGATGAGAGATGAACACAATGGAGAGAATGTAGCTCACTACGTACGATAACACACTGGCATCCAGATTTTTATTTGTAATAGGTTCAAGAGACACGATGAGAGTCGCGAAGAGAAAAAGCGACGTGACGGTGAAGGCCAAGATTCTCTCTGAATCATCTACCCTGTAGAACGATACTGGAATGTTACTACTTATCCATCTAAAGAAGTTTGACAGAGTCTTGCTAGTTGAGTACAGTGTAACAGCGAATATTGGAGTCAGCACATATATCAGGAGATCCAGCACAACAGGTGCAGGATCAGTCCCAACGATAGCCTTAACACTAGCGGCGTTGACAGAAGTGAATAGAACTACACTCAGTGAAACGAACGGGATTATAAAAACATACGAGAACGGGTAGACGAGCATTGCCTCCAGATATCCCGGAACTTCAGCCTCGTACTCTCCTTTCGTGATAATCACACTCTCTGGAGTTTCGTAGAACATATCGGAAGCGACTGTTCCGAAGACGACAGATGTCAAGAAAACAAAATACAGCAGTGGGTGTTCGCTTGGCCGAACCAAGTTAATCAGTTCGTTCATAACATCACTATATGATTAGTTTTCTTTTGTGTTTCGGACTGACACCGAGTGCCACCTCATAACAGTATTTTATATACGGGGGCGCAATAGCCAGCACATGATCTCACTCGACGAGGCCGTCACCGCACGGCTGGAGTCACACGGCGCACGGTTCGAGGTGTTGATCGACCCGGACGCGGCACTCGCCATTCAGCGCGGAGAGTTCGACGGAGAGCTGGAGGACGTAATCGCCGCCGAGGACGTCTTCGAGAACGCCTCTCGTGGCGACCGGCCGGCGGAGTCCGACCTGGAGGAGGTGTTCGGCACGACGGAGCCGTTGGAGATCGTCCCGCAGGTGGTCGAAGACGGGGAGATCCAGATCACGGCCGAGCAACGCCGCGAGATGCAAGAACAGAAGCACAAGCAGTTGGTGAACACGATCACCCGGAACGCGGTCAACCCGCAGATGGACGACGCCCCGCACCCGCCCGAGCGGATCGAGCGAGCGTTAGAGGAGGGTGGGTTCACCGTCGACCCGATGGAGCCCGTCGAGAGCCAGGTGGACGAGGCGCTGGACGTGTTGCGGCCGATCATCCCGATCCGGTTCGACGAGGTGACGATGGCGTGTCAGCTCCCGCCGGAGTACGCCGGCAGCGGCCAGGCGAAGATCCGGGAGTTCGGCGAGTTGGAACGAGAGGAGTGGCAGTCGGACGGCTCCTGGGTGGGCGTGGTTCGGTTCCCCGCCGGGCTCCAAGACGACTTCTACGACCTCGTGAACGAGGTGTCCAGCGGGGAAGCCGAGACACGGGTCGTCAAGGACGAAGACGACATCAGCACGCGGTAGCGACTATCCCTTCCGGAAGCCGACCATGAAGCCGCCGGTGAAGCCGGCGGAGACGGACAACGTAGAGAGGATGGTGTTGAGGAACGGGACGCTCTCCGCGCCGGTGGCGCCGCCGTCCTTCGCCAGCCCCTGTGCGAAGCTGCCGAACTTCTCCCAGTTGACGGTGACGAACCCACGCGATTCCAGGAATTTGAACAACGCGACCTCCAACCCGACCAGCACGGCGATCAGTTTGGCGATCTTCTTGGCGGCGAAGCCGGTGATCCCACCGATAGCCGCGCCCGTTCCGAGTTCCAGTCCCAACTGCTGTGGGTCGAGTGCGAACTGGAGGAGTGTTCCGTCGGCCATACCCACCACTCCACGGGCGGCTCTTAAGGCGTTTGTGGGTACGTCCCGCTCCCAGCGACGGCAGACGAAGTCGGACCCGCTCCCACGGCGGGGCGACCTCGGGCCGTCGTCAGTTGAGGACCTTCTGTGCGACGCTGGCGAGTTCGCTGCCGTCCGCCTCCGCCAGCGGGCCGTCGGCGAACTTCAGGCGGAGCCGCGGCCGCCCGACGTCGATGGGCACCTTCTCGGTGTCGATGATGCCCATGTCCTCCAACTCCGTCTTCGTGCGGGAGAACGTCGCCTTGCTGGCGATTCCGATGTCCTCGCCCCACTTGGAGATGTCGTACAGCAGCGCCTCGTTCTTCGCGGCGACGAGCAACGAGATGGTCACCTCGTCTAGCCCGTCACCGTTGCCGCGGGCGGCCTCCAGGGAGCCCAACACTGCGTCGAAGTCGGCCCGGGCGTCCGGGCCGATGGAGTCTTCCATCGTCCGGCGGACGCGAGTGAGCCCCGGCGTGCGGAGGTCGAACGCCTCGGCGGCGTCGAACCGGTCGCGGAACGTCTCGTAGGCGTCCGCGATGAACGCCTCGTCGTCGGCCGTCAGCCCGGCGACGGAGTCGGAGGCCGGCACGAGCGCGTACAGGTCCGACTCGCCGACGAACAACGTGTTCTCGACGACACCCTCCAGGACCCGGAGCTCCAGCGTCTCCGACTCCACGAGGTCGGCCGCGTCCGACGCGACGAGGAAGTCGTCGCGCACGTCCTTCAACACGTCCTCGCGAGCGAGCACGCTGATCGCCGGCAGTTCGTCGTCCGTCTCGACCCCGTAGTCGACGAGTGCGCGGAACGCCTCGATCGACGGGTCAACCAGCAGCACGTCGCCGTGGATTGTCCCCAGGATAGCTTCGATGGCTGCGCGTCTGTCGTCGCCTCGTAAATTCGATACCATCTTCCCAAATTGGTCTGAAGGGCCGAGAGAATTTAATACTATCGGATTTTCAAGCCGAAACGGTTGAAATTGATAATGGTTTCTGTTCCTGTGTCTCGGAACTTTTTCTGGGGGGATGAACGGTCGAACGGCCGGAGGCGCCAGAGTTCTTTCCTGGTGTGGTCGTGTGATACAGACACGAGACCGCTCCGACCGGGAGTGACACGGGTCGGCGCCTGCAGCAGTGTGGTCGAGCCACGGACCCCACCCGTCTCTGAGACGTTCACACGACGCACACAGCCGTCGGTCTCGGGCTGCGGTGGCGGTCAGTGTTGCCCAGGGGGGACGGTTCAGGCCCATCCGTCTCCTCCGGGGAAGCGTGTCCCAGTCGTCGGGCGTCGAGTCGCGTCGCACAGTCCTCGCTGTCGTCTCCGGCGGGAACTTCACACAGTTGGGCGCACGGTTCCTCCTGAGTCCGGTCGTCCCGTTCGTCATCGCCGACCTGGACGCGAGCGAGTCCACCGTCGGGCTCGCGCTCACGCTGATGTGGGCGACGTACGCTCTGTTCCAGTTCCCCAGCGGCGTGCTCGCGGACCGGTTCGGCGAGCGTCGGCTCCTGTTCGTCGGTCTCGGCGGCGCCGCCCTCGGGACGACCCTCGTCGCGCTGGCCCCCTCGCTGCCCGTGTACGCACTGTTCACCGTCGTGCTCGGCGCCGGCGCCGGGCTGTTCTTCTCGCCCGCCTCCTCACTCCTGTCTCGGTTGTTCGACGACGCCGGCGGAGCCTTGGGGGCGCTGACGGCCGGCGGGGCGCTCGCGGGTGTCGTCTACCCCGCCGTCGGGGGGTTCCTCGGCGAGACGTTCGGCTGGCGGGTCGCCGTCGCCGCCGGCACGCTCGTCACGCTGCCCGTGCTCGCCGCCTCCGTCGCCCTGCTCCCACGGGTCCCGCCGGCCAACCCCGACCGGTCGCTGCGTGCCGCCGTCGACCTCGAGCAACTGCGGACGCTCGTGACCCGACCGAGCGTCGCCTACACGACTGTCGTCGCGATCGCGGTCAGCTTCACGTTCCAGGCGTTCTCCTCGTTGTTCCCGACGTTTCTCGTCCAACACCGCACCGGGATCGACCCCACCGCCGCCGGTCTCGTGTTCGGCGGCGTGTTCGGGCTCTCCTCGCTGGCACAGCCCGTCGCCGGCCGGCTGTCCGACCGGATCTCGCGTGACTTCGCCATCGCCGCCAGCGTCACCCTGACCGCGGCCGGGCTGTCCGTCCTCCTGTTGGCCCCCGGCCGTCCGGCGTTGTTCGTCGGCGCCGGGGTTCTCGGAGTGGGTATCTCCTGGCCCGGCCCCGTCCAGGCTCGGTTCATGGACCAGCTGTCGGCGGAGGAACGCGGCTACGGCTTCGGGCTCGTCCGCACCGTCTACATGTTCGCCGCGGCCCCCGGGAGCGTCGTCGTCGGCACGCTCGCGGAGCGGGCCGGCTGGGTCGTCGCCTTCGGCAGCGTCGTCGTCGTGTTGCTCGCGTGTCTGGTCGTCCTCGCCGCCAACGCCCTCCTCTCGTTGGACCTGTAGCCCGCCGTACCGTTCAACCGTCTGCGACCCCTCTGTCCCGTCGATGTCGGTCACCTGTGCGCTCTGTCGGCGCGTGTTCCCGAACGCCGTCCGGCGCGACTCCCAGGCGATCCAGGAACACCACCTCCGGCCGGAGGAACGGGAGACGAGTCCCACCGTGACACTGTGTCGCCCCTGTCACGACCAGATCCACGCCACGTTCACCAACGAGGAACTCCGAGCGGACTTCGACACGATCGACGCGCTCCGCGACGCCGACCGGCTGTCGGGCTACCTCTCGTGGATCCGCGGCACGGAGAAGCTGGACATCGAGGTGGACACGAGCGACCACGTCCGCGGTCGGCGGTGACGGCCACGACACTCGTCGGCCCCGAGTCGCGTGCCGCTCAGACCGTGAACAGCTCCGTCTCCTCCGGCACGTCGAACAGTCCCAGCCGAACGCCACAGTCCAGCCAGCCGTAGCCGTACGAGAACGACGCCAGCGCGTTCACCGGGTCGTCCGCCGCCCGGAAGTGTTCCCCGTCGTCCAGGTACGCGACGGCCATCTCCCGCACCTCCCGGGCGGCGTCGTGGGCGGGCGTGTCCGCCGGCACCGCGATCTCTGCGGCCGCCAGCGCGTCTGCGAGCATCTCCCCGTACCGGTCCGTCTTCTCCGCCAGTTCCGCGGGCATATCTCTCCGTCCGTCCGTGGCCGCCGTGAGGGTTGTGGGTCCACGTCCGGCCGGCGACGCGGCGAGGACCCGGCCCACGAGACCCACACCTACTTGCCTCGCTGGCCCCGAGAGGAGACGACACCGATGTGCGGACGGTACTCACTCCACACGGAGCCGGCGAGACTGACGGACCGATTCGGCGTCGACTTCGGCGAGTTCGAGCCCCGGTACAACTGCGCTCCCGGTCAGGAGCTCCCGGTCGTCACGGACGGCGGGGAGTGTCGCCGAATGGAGTGGGGGTTCACCCCGTCGTGGGCCGACGAGTCGTTCGACCTCATCAACGCCCGGGCGGAGACGGTCGCCGAGAAACGGTCGTTCGCCGACGCCTACGAGTCCCGACGCTGTCTCGTCCCCGCGACCGGCTTCTACGAGTGGACGGAGACGGGAGCCGGCAAGCAGCCCCACCGCGTCGCCTTCGAGGACGACCGCCCGTTCGCCATGGCGGGGATCTACGAACGGTGGCAGCCGCCGACGCGACAGGCGGGACTGGCCGACTTCGGCGCAGACGGGACCGACGTGGACGACGACCCGATCGAGACCTTCGCCGTCGTGACGACGGAGCCGAACGACCTCGTCGCAGACCTCCACCACCGGATGGCCGTGATCCTGCCCCCCGAGCGAGAGGCCGACTGGCTGTCCGGCGCCGACGAGTCGACGTTGTTCGAGCCGTACGACGACACGGGGATGCACGCCTACCCCGTGTCGACTGCGGTCAACAGCCCCGCGAACGACGACCCGTCGTTGTTGGAGCCGACAGAGACGGGAGAACGAGCGAGCGACTGAGCGGCGTCAGTCGGCGTCGGCGGTCGCGTCCTGTGCCTCGCGGACGGTGTCGAGCGCGTCGTCGATCACCATCTCGAACATCTCGTTGGATGCGCTGATCGTGTCCATCTCGTCGGAGATCTCCGCGATGTTGTCGGCGGAGTCGGCGACCATCGAGGCGACCTCCTCGGCGGAGGCGGCCTGTTCGTCCGTGGCGCGAGACACCTCCTCGACGCCGTCGGACGCCTCCTGAGTCGCCTGTGCGATCTCTTCGAGCGTGTCGATCATCTCGTCGACCCGTTCGGTGGCGTCGCGGATCTCCTCGCTGGCCTGTTGGAGGTTCTCCACCGTCGTCTCCGTGTCGGACTTGATCGAGGTGACCGTCTCCTCGATGTCCGTCGTCCGGGCCTTCGTCGACTCCGCGAGTTCCTTCACCTCGTCTGCGACGACCGCGAACCCGTCGCCGGCCTCGCCCGCGCGGGCCGCCTCGATGGAGGCGTTGAGCGCGATGATGTTCGTCTGGTCGGCGATGTCGTTGATCACGTCGACGACACCGTCGATCTCGTCCACCTGGTTCTCCAGTTCGTCCACGTCGTCGACGACGGACTCGTGTTTCTCCCCGACCGTCTCGATGCGGTCGACGGTGTCTTCGGCCGCCTCCACCCCCTCGACTGCCAACTGCTCTGCCCTGTCGGCCTGTTGGTTCACCCGACTCGTGGAGGAGGCGATCTCCTCCGTCGTCGCGGACAACGAGTCGACCTCGC
Source organism: Halobaculum sp. MBLA0143 (assembly GCF_041361465.1). Taxonomy (NCBI): domain Archaea; kingdom Methanobacteriati; phylum Methanobacteriota; class Halobacteria; order Halobacteriales; family Haloferacaceae; genus Halonovum; species Halonovum salinarum. Next base: position 792,106 of record NZ_JBGKAC010000001.1, on the reverse strand, counting down.
CGCGTACCGTGCCGATGGCGTCCGACTGATCCGCGAGGATGTCGTTCACGGTGCCGATCCGGTCGGACATGTCCGTGGCCGACATCTGGAGATCCTCGATAGAGTCACCCAGTGCCTCGAAGTCGAAGTCGAAGTCGTCTTCCTCCGCTTCTCCTTCCGGCTCGGCGTCGGTCTCGTCTGCCGGCTCCCCGTCGGCGGCCTCGTCCGCGCCCGGGGTCTCGCCGTCCGTCTCCTGGAGGTCGGTCGCCTCTTCGGCGGCGCCGTCCGTCCGGCCCTGGGCGACGAGCGGCCGCTTGAGGCTCTCGCGGGTCGTCCGAACGCTCGCGCGGAGCTGTGACTCCAGCTCCGTCGCCGTCTCCTCGTCCACGTCCGCCGCCGACAGCGTCTCGGCGACGACACCCTCCAGGACGGCCGCGTGGAGCTCTAGGTAGTCGACGACAGAGCCACCGGACTCTCGAACCCGCTCCCAGGCGTCGTCGTACGCCGGCTCTGTCGTCGCGTACGGGGAGACGACCGCCGACGCGAGCGCACGGTCGTCGCCACCCCCGAGCCCGTGGCTCCCGCCGGACAGCGCGGCGACCACCTCCGGGAGTCGCTCCGTCTCCGTTCGTTCGACGGCCCCTTCGACACTGTACAACGAATCGGCGTGCTCCGAACGCGGGCGTGGTGACTCATCGACCTCCCGACCGACTGCGCCCGGTGCCGTGCTCTCGGACATCTGTCGTCGGAGCGTTCGACTACTCGCACAAAAAATGACCGGGGACAGTTTTCATTTCCGGTAACTACACGATTCGACAACCGTGCCTCTGTAAATAGAATGCCGGGATGTCTCACCGGGATTTTACACGGAACCGGCCGAACGTCGGGGAGTGACAGAGACAACGGTGCCGTTGGGCGACGGGCGGCTCCGACTCCGGCCGACGAACTGGACCACGACGGTCGCGGAGCCGCCGGGCGGCGACCCGGTCGACGTCCGCGAGGCGAGCGAGCGCGCGCTGGCGGACCCGCACGGCCCGCCCGTCGAGCGAGTCGTCGACTCAGACGACGAGGTGGCGATCGTCGTCACGGACGGCACGCGGGCGACACCCGACGAGACGTTGCTCGCGGCGTTGCTCGACCGGCTGCCGGTCGAGCGCTCGGCCGTCACCGTCGTCGTCGGGCTGGGGCTCCACCGCCCGATGACCGACGAGGAGCTGTCGGCGGCGTTCGGTGAGTTCGCCCCGTTGGCCGTCAACCACGACCCGGACGCGACCGTCGAGGTCGGCCGCGTCGACGGCGTCCCCGTCCGCGTCCACGAGACGGTCGCGGCCGCCGACGCCGTCCTCGCCACCGGCACCGTCGAGCCACACCAGTACGCCGGCTTCTCCGGCGGCGCGAAGACGGTCGTCGTCGGTGCCGGCGACGAGCCGCTTATCCGGCACACCCACGGTCCCGAACTCCTCTCGGAGCCGGGCGTCCGGCTCGGCCGGCTCGACGGGAACCCGTTCCGGTCGTTCCTCGACCGCGCGGGCGACCTCGCCGGCCCGACGTTCGCGCTCGACGTGACCCACGGCCCCGCGGGCGTCCTCGGCGTCGCCGCCGGCCGGCCCCGCGCCGTCGTGCGCGAACTGGCCGGCCAGGCCCGCGAGGCGCTGTCCGTCTCCGTCGACGGCGACTACGACGCCGTCGTCGCCGGCGTCCCACCGTCGAAGGCGACCAACCTCTACCAGGCCTCGCGGGCGGCGACGTACGTCGCCTTGGGCGACCGGAATCCGCTCGCGCCCGACGGCCGACTCGTCCTCCCGGCGCGGCTCCCCGAGGGGGCCGGCGAGGGCACCGGTGAACGCCGGTTCGTCGACCGCCTCACCGCCGCGGACTCCGCCGACGCGCTGTACGAGTCGCTCGCGGACGGCTACCCACCGGGCGCACAACGGGCGTTCGTCCTCGCGCGAGTCCTCCGCGAGACGGACGTGTGGGTGACCGACGCCGAGTGCCCGGATCTGGTGGAGTCGTGTCTCCTCGGATCCGCGCCGACCGCGACCGACGCGATCACCGCCGGCGACGACGTGTTGGTCGTCCCGGACGCCACTAATACGTTGTTGACGGACTGACGACCGGGAGATCAGTCCGTCCCGTCGTCCGGGTGGTGGCCGTTGCGGGCGTCGCCGTCCGGCGACGGCTCGTCGGCCCACTCGAACTCCGTCTCGTCTGTGTCCGCGACTGGGCCCTCGCGGACCGGGTCGCGGTCGGTCGACGCGTCCGTCTCCCGGACGGACGGGTCGGCCGCCTCCGCCGACTGCTCCGTCCCGCCGTCGTCGCCCGTCTCGCTGCCGCCGGCGGTCGCGCGGGCGACGGCACGCTGTCGGGCAGCGTGGCGTCGCTCCGCCAGCGAGCCGTCGAGTCGCTCCAACAACGCGACCCGGATCGACTCCGCCCGCTCCGGGTCTACGTCGTGGACGGTGGCGTCACTCCCGATCACACTCGCGGAGCTGGCCGTGTCGGCCGTGACGCTCGCCAGGTCCCACCGACGCTGGAACAGCGTCCGCGTGAGGATCACCGTCTGGAGCCGGAACGCCGGGACGATCCGGGTGTGACGACGCCAGAACCCCTCGCGGGTGACGAGCGACCACTCCGTCTCGTGGTAGCCGCGGTTCCGCCACTTCAGCCGGGCGGCCAGCGGCGTCACCGGCGCCAGCGCGAACGGCGTCGCGGCCGCGACCGCCGGCAGCGCCGTCACCTGCGCGAGCCCGAACGCCGCGAGCGCGAGCACGCCCAGCCCGATCAGGTACCGCCGAACGTAGCGGCGCTTGGCGCGGTCTGCCGGCCGTTGGAACGCCGGATCCACGACCGGCCCGCTGTCCGTCGACTCGTCGAACCCCTCGCCGGCCTCGTAGCGACCGGTGTCGTCGCTGGCGGCCAACACCTCTCGTGCGAGCTCCAACACGTGCGACCGGGTCCCGAGCGGGACCGTCGTCTCCGAGCCGCCGCTCCCGTTGGAGCCCGGGGCGTAGCCGGCCGTCTCCACCGCCAGTGCGGCGTAGCCCAGCCGCCGCATCAGCACGTTCTCGCCGACCGTCACCGTCTGCACCTTCCCCAGCGGGATCGTTCCGGAGTACCGCCCGACGAGCCCGCGCTCGTACCGGAGCTCGTCGCCGGCCCGCTCCAGCCGGAAGCCGTAGTACTGGAGGTACGTCAGGACGACACTGACGAGCCAGACGGCCAACAGGTACGCGAGGACCGCACCGATCGCGCCGGTTGCGAGCGTCACCGGGTTCAGCGTCGCCAGCTCGCGGACCCCCGCGCGGAGGTCGATTCCGACGAACCGCAGCGCCCGGGTCGTCGCCTCGTCACCCCCGAACGGGATGCCGACGAACGGCACCGCGAACGCTCCCGGCCGGAAGGAGACGGCGCTCAACACCCGCAGCTCGTGGTCGGAGATCTCGTACACGACCTGCTCTTCGACCGGGGGCTCGTCTTCGGCCGTCTGCTCGCCCCCCTCGGCGCGCTCCCGGCGGCGACGGGCGCGGGGTCCGACCTCGCGTTGGAGTCGGTCGGCCTCCTCCGGGGAGACGGCGTCTAAACTCGCCTCCGTACCGGAGCCGCCGGCGGTCTCGAACGCCACGACCGCCAGCCCGAGCGCGCGCTTGAGCGCCGGCCGGCTCACGTCCACGTTCTGAATCCGTTCGAGCGGGATCTCGCGGCGCTGGCGGCCGATCACGCCGCTCTCCACGATCAGCTCGTCGGCCGTCAGCTCGTAGCCGAACCGGTAGTAGTACGCCACCTGGTAGCCGGCCCCCAGGAGGAACCCGAGCGGCGCCAACAGGAGGGCGACACTGAACGGCAACAGGTCCGCCTGGTTGGCGAGGAAGAAGGCGCCGAACAACGCCGCCGACCCGAGCTGGACGCCGCCCTGGAGCGCGTCGATCGCGGCCGACCGGGAGTGGAGTCGTCGCATGGGGTCAGACGGCGTCGTACTCGCTCTCGGCGGCCAGTTCGCGCAGACGCTCGCGGAGCTGCGTGGCGCGGTCCGGCGTCAGCCCCGGCACCGTGATGTCGGCGCCGCGGGAGCCGGCGGTGTACACGACCACGCTGGCGAGGCCGACGGCCCGCTCGACCGGCCCGCGGCGCGTGTCGACGTGTTGGACCCGGACGAACGGGACGGACGACACCCGGCGAGTGAGCACCCCTCGCACCAGGTACAGCGAGTCGTCTCTGATCTCGTACCCCCACACCCGGTAGCGCAGGACGGCGAACACGATCCCGAGCAGTCCGACCAGGGTCGCCACCGCGCCGAACAGGACGAGCGGCGACGGTCCGACGGGGAGTTCGACGCCGAGTCTGTCGCCGACGAACCCGAACCCCGCGAGGAGCCCGGCCGACACCAGGGTGCTGGCCACCCACACCAGCCTGACCCGTGGGTGGAGTGTCTCCAGTTTCACGTGTTCGAGTACGCACGCCGGGGTGATAGGAAGTTCGATGCGACCGGCTCGCGCGGGCGTCTCCGGGTCCGCAGCTAGCACGCACACACGGTGAACCGTGGCCGCGGCGAACGGACGAGGTAGGGTGGGCCACCCCGCCGGAGTCACCAGCCGCCTCGCCGCCGGCCACGTACCCACTGTGGGGACGGGGACACAAGAGTCGTCGCCGGCTTCCGACGCCGTCGGGACGGCTCCCGGAACGCGGGACTACGCCGTCGACGCGTCGTCCGTGTCCGTCTCCGAGTCGTCGTCCGTGTCCGTCTCCGAGTCGTCGTCCGCGTCCGTCTCCGAGTCGTCGTCCGCGTCTGCCTCCTCGTTCGCGTCTCGCACACGCCCCGCGTGTCGTTCCAGCGCGGCCGCCAGTTCCTCGGCCTCGTCGGGCGCGAGGTGGACGCGTTCGGCGTGGGCGGGCAGTCCGGTCTCCGTGTGGTCCGCCTCCACCTCCAGCCGGATCTCGTCGGGGGCTCGACGGTCGGCGGTCGCGTTGACGACGCCCAGCGACTCCGTGTCGGCCGCCGAGTGGTCGCCGTCCGTGCCGTCGGCGCGGCGCTGGAGCGTCGTGACGGACGCCATGTCCAGCGTCGTGTAGGCGTTCACCCGGAGCAGTCGGTCGGGCACGTCAGTCGTCCGCCTCGACCGGGTACTCGTCGGAGCCGACCGGCGCCGGTCCGTCGTCCATCTCGTCTTCGTCGGCGTACGGGTACCACGTCAGCTTCGTGTTGTGCATGTACGGGTCGTCGTAGTCCGTCTCCTCCGGCTGGATCATCTCCCCGAGCGTCTCCTCGTCGGTCTGCTCGACGAAGTCGCGGAAGCTCTCCCCGTCCTCGCGGGCGTCGTCGAACGCCGCGAGGAGGTTCGAGATGGCGCCCGGCACCTCGTCGGCCGGGATGCGCTGGGCCACCCAGTCGGCAAAGCGGGGGTCCTCGCCGAGCCCGCCGCCGAGCCCGACGTCCAGTGCCTCCACCGCCTCGCCGTTCTTCCGGGTCTTCATTCCGCGGAGACTCACGTCCGCGATCTGCGGCTGGGCACACGACGCCGTACAGCCGGAGAGGTGGATGTGGAACTCCTCGACCCCCTCGGGCAGGTCGACGTTCTCCTTGAGCCACCGCGCGTACCGAACCTGGCGGTTCTTCGTCTCCACGATGGACAGCGAACAGAACTCCGTCCCGGTGCACGCGATGGAGCCGCGCATGAACGGGTGCGGGTCCGGCGCGTAGTCGTCGAGCAACGGCTCCGCGAGGAACTCGTCGAGGTCGGACTCGGACACGTCCGTCACGATCACGTTCTGGCGCTGGGTGAGCCGCACCTCCCCGCTGCCGTACTCGTCTGCGAGGTCGGCCAGCTCCAACACGTCGTCGGACCCCATCCGGCCGACGAGCACGTTCAGCCCGACGTAGAAGTTGTCGTCGCCCTGCGGGTGGACGCCGACGTGGTCGTGGTCGCCGCCCGGGTACTGTGCCGCGACGCCGCCGTCGGCGACGGCACCAGTGCCGTTCGCGTCGGCGTCCGGCGCCCGCCCGGCGTTGTACGTGTACTGGTCGCGCAGGTCCTCGCCCGCCGACGGCAGCTCGCGGTCCAGGAACTCCGACTCCAGCGTGTCGCGGATCTCCTCGACGCCCCACTCGTCGACGAGGAACTTCATCCGAGCGTTGTAGCGGTCTTCGCGGTCGCCGTACTCGCGGAACAACGCGGACAGCGCGCCAGACACCTCCTCGGCCTCGTCGGGCGTGACGAACACGTCTAGGTCGCGGGCCAGTCGCGGCTCGTTGCGCGAGAGACCGCCGCCGACCCGGACGTTGAACCCCATCTCGCCGTTCTTCTCGGCCGGCTCCAGCGCGAGGTCGTTGATGTCACCCTGGCCACAGCCCTCGCGGCAGCCCGTCACGGACACCTTCCACTTCCGCGGGAGGTTGGCGTGATCTTCGTTGCCCTTGAACTGCTCGTTGAGCTGCTCTGCGACCGGCAGGGCGTCGACGACCTCCTGTGCGTCCTTGCCGGCGACCGGGCAGCCGACGATGTTGCGCCAGGAGTCGCCACACGCCTGCTGTGTCGTGAGCCCGTTGGCCTCCAGCTTCTCGAAGATCTCCGGCACGTCCGACAGCCGGATCCAGTGGAGCTGGATCGACTGTCGGGTCGTGAAGTCGGCGTACGCGGCGCCGAACTCCGGGTTGTCGGCCGGGCCGCGGGCGTACTCGTCGGCGATCTCGCCGACGACCTCCAGTTGTCCCGGCTCCAGCACGCCGTTCGGCGTGCCGATCCGCATCATGAAGTAGCTCTCCTGACCGGATCGCTGGTGGTACAGCCCCCACCACTTGAACCGCTCGAACCAGGCGTCGTGTTCGTCGTCCGGGATCGACTCCCACCCCTCCTCGGCGAACTCCATCAGGTGGTCGCGGATCTCCTGACCGTACACTTCCGACTTCCAGTTCTCTACGTCAGTTGGCATACGAACTGTGAAGACCGCCTCTTCCTAAAGGTGACAGACTCCACTAATCGTTACGGGTTCTCCGACGAAAATGCACGGTTTGCCGGTAACTCGCGGGCACCCCGGGAGCCGGCGCCGGCAGCGGGCGCAGACCGCGCGAGCTCCTGGAAGACGCCGCGTTCGCCCGCTTCCCGCCGTGGCGTGTCCCTGTCGACGAGCCGGCCGACCGGGAGCCAGTCGGTCGCTCCCTCGGTGTCACACTGGATGCAGGTGCCGTACGCGCGCACCTCGATCGTCCGACCGTCGACGCCGACCTCGGTGAACCCTTCGACGACGAGGTCGGCCGGACGGCACCCGCAGAACCCGGAGACACGCCACAGTTCACCGACACCGACCGCACGGCTGTCGGCCACGGAGAGCCAGGCGCCGTCGTCGAGCACGCGCAGTGCGGCTGTCACGTTCCAACGACTGTCCTGCCGGGGTTTCACTCGTCCGGTGCCTGCAAGCCCGGGCGTCAGCAGTGACACGTCACAGGCACCCGACTGGGATGCCGTCCCCGGATCGTCGCCGTCAGCCGGGTCGCAGGAACCAGCAACTGCTGCTGGTTCCAGATTGTCACGGCCAGATTCGGGGCCGTCCGTGGCTTGATACCGGCCCCGGCCGTGGGGAGTCTCGTGAGACAGACACAGAACCCGACCGAACACGTCTCCGCGGACGTCGCTCCAGAACTGTTCGCACTCGACGAGAGAGAGGCACGACAGTGAGCGAGACGCGTGCCGAGGAGGCGGACGCGACAGACCCGGACCCGGAGCCAGAGCCGGAGACCACCGAGACTGACGAGACGGACGGGGAATCGGAGACGGAGGAACGAGTCGACGACCACCTCGACGGGGTCGACGCGGGCTGTGGCTGCGCCGAAGTGTGGGAGACCCTGTCGGAGCAACGCGAGGAGTGAACCGAGCCGTCGCCGAGCGGCTCTCTCGACGGCGATTTGCGCGTTTTAGTCGTTCGCTCGCAAAACCAACAGTCTCGCGGTTCGCGTGACCGGAAGGTATAATTAATAACAGCACTAGTTCTCATACCGAGATGTCGGTTCCGGAACGTACGTTCGACCGTGAGGTAGTGACGCCCAGGCTGTTCGCCGTCGTGGGCGTCGTCACCGCGGTCTACTGTCTGTTCGAAGTCGCGGGTGCAGTCGTCGCCCGGCCGACGGCGGCGCTCCCGCCCGAGGCGTCTCTCCTGGCCGTCGCGGCCGTCGGTCACCTGTACACCGCGTACTGGCTGTCGACGGACGCGTTCGGTCCCGAGGCGGTCTGGCGGGTCGGTGTCGGGGCGGCGGCCGCGGCGGTCGTGGCGACGACGACAGTCGTGGTCGCGGTGCCGACGACGCTGGGGACGCTGCCGGACTTCGAGACGGCGGTGTTCCTGCTCGTGGCGACCGGGACGGACGCCGGGCTCGTCGGGGTCGTCCTGACGGCGCTGTGGCTGCCGTCCGTCCCGGTCGGACGCCACGGCGACGGCGTGCTCGGCGGTGGGGTGATCGGCGACGGCGGCCGGGTAGTGACCGACGGGCCCGCGCCGGCCGACTGCGAGCGGCTCGTCACTCTCCACTCGCTCGTCCGTCACAACGTCCGCAACCGCGTGAACGTGATCGACGGCCGGCTGGATCTCCTGCTGGAGGGGGCGACGGACGTGGACGAGCACCAGCGCGCGACGATCGAGACGCAGTTGGACGCCGTCTTGGAGCTGTTGTCGGACGTGTCCGTCGCGGTCGACGCCGTCAGCGACGACCGGAGCCGCGAGGCCGTCCCGCTGCGGGCCGTCGTGGTCGAGCAGGCGTCCATCATGGAGGGGAGTCACGACGGGCTGTCCGTGACCACGGACGTGGACCCGGAGCTGTCGGCGTTGGCGGACGACCTGCTGCCGGCGGTCGTGGAGAACGTGTTGTCGAACGCGGTCGAGCACCACGACCGCGAGGTCGTGAACGTGACCGTCACGGCGGAGACGGACGACGACTGGATCCACCTGCGGGTCGCCGACGACGGCCCGGGGGTTCCCGACCGATTCGACGGCAACGCGTTGGAGCCAGAGGTGGGCGACGGCTCCGGAATGGGGCTGTACCTCGTCGACACGCTCGTGTCCGGCTACGGCGGCTCGGTGAGCCTGTCGGACAACGAACCCAGAGGGACGGTCGTAGAGCTGACGCTCCCGGAGGCGGAGTGAGTCCGTCCGTCGAGGTCGACGGAGTCGAGTCGACGCCGGTCGTCTACGGGCGACTCGGGTTCCACCGTGGTGGCTCTCCGTTCGTCTCGGCGTACCGGTCGTAGTGCCGGCGGGCGACCCGACGGGCCTCTGCCGGGAACGACACCGTCTGGAACCGAAAGTAGTTGGGCGTCTGCCGTTCGACGACTGCGGCGAGGCTGTCACGGAGGAAGCGGCTGTAGCCGACGAACACGAGTTCGCCGAACGACTTCAGTTCGTACACCCCCTTCCCTTCGGGGACACGCTCGCGGACCTTTTCGACCGTCGCCTTGCTCCAGCGCTTTTGAATCGGCATCCGGAAACACGGGGAGCGCCCGCTACCTAAGTCTATGGTTCCGGGGTCGGGTGAGAGTGTGGGGACGAACCCGACTACCGTCAGTCCTTTATCAGACCGATTCAGTTGATCGATATCGGAGCTACCACCGTGTCAGAGACACAAGACGGAGCCACGCCGGGGGAGGCGGGGCTCACAGCGCGGATTCTCCTCGCGGTCGGACAGTTCGCCGTCGACGTGGAGCCGTACTACCCGGAGGTGATCAGGCGGAACTTCGCCGTGCGGCTGTTCGTCCTCGCGTCGGCCGTGGTCGTGATCGGGCCGGGGGCGGCAGTGTTGTTCGTCGACGACGTGTTGACCGCCGCTCTCGTCTTCTCGACGGTGACGATCTTCACGGGGTTCATGGCGTACTGTGAGCTGTACTGGGTGGTCGTTCGGACGACACGAGAGGTCCGGGCGGTCGACGAGGGACAGTACGACGCCGGGTTCGCCGTGACGCGTCCGGACGAGATCGGGGTGTTGTTCGACGCCTTCGAACGGATGGCCGACTCGCTGGGGGAGAGCATCCAGGAGGCCGAGGCGGCACGGGAGCGCGCGACGGAGGCCCGCGAGGAGTCACGCCGACGGTCCCGGCGGCTGGAGGAACGGGCGGCGGCGTACGCCGAGCGGCTGTCGGCCGTCGCCGACGGCGACCTGACGGTGCGGCTGGACACGGACGCGGACGACGAGGCGATGCGGGAGGTTGCGACGGCGGTCAACGACGCTCTCGCGCGGCTGTCGGAGACGGTCGGTCGGGTGGAGGCGGTCGCGGAGGCGGTCGCGGACGCCAGCGCCGACGCCGACGACGGCATCGGCGAGGTGGAGACGGCGGCCGCGGAGGTGGCGGCCTCCGTGAGCGAGATCTCCGACGGCGCGGCGAGCCAGTCGACGGACCTGGCGGACGCGACGAACGAGCTGTCGGCACTGTCGGCGACTGTCGAGGAGGTGACGGCGACCACAGACGAGATCGCCGACCAGTCGGAGACGGTCGCCCGCCAGGGTGAACGCGGCGTGGAACTGGCGGAGACGGCCGCGACGGAGATGTCCGCGGTCGTCGACCACACGGAGGCGACGGAGACGGCGAACCGGGAGTTGGCCGAGAACGTCGCCCGAATCGGCGAGATCGTCGAGCTGATCGACGACGTGGCAGAGCAGACGAACACGCTCGCGTTGAACGCCTCGGTAGAGGCGGCACGCGCGACGGGCGACGGCAGCGACGGGTTCGCCGTCATCGCAGACGAGGTGAAGGAGTTGGCGACGGAGACTCGGGAGGCGACGACCCGGGCGGCGGACCTGGTCGCGGACGTGGAGGCGTCGACGGACGCGGCCGTCGCGGACGTGGCCGAGACCCGGGAACGAGTGGAGACCGGCCGGGAGACGGTGACAGAGGCGTTCGAGGCGTTCGAGGCGGTCGTCGACTCCGTGGCGGAGGTGGACGAGGGGCTCCAGTCTATCGCGACGGCGACGGACGAACAGGCCGACAGGGCGCAGGCCGTCGTCGGGACGGTAGAGGACGTGTCGGCAGTCGTCGAGGAGACCGCCGCAGAGGCGGAGACGGTGTCTACGGCCGCAGACCAGCAGTCGTCGTCGCTGTCGAGCGTCGGGACCGAGGTGGAGCGACTGGCCGAGCGGGCCCAGGAACTGGACGACCTGGCGGCGGCGTTCGACACCGGGGAGGTGACGGCGGCCGGCGGTCGCTGAGCCGCCGTCGCCGTCGTCGTTGGGTTCCGACAGGATCGGCGTTGGAGAATCGGAAGCACTTATACCCGCGCGTCCGACACCGTAGGCTATCGAATGGACTTGCAGGTGTTGGTGGTAGACGACAGCGAGTTCTTCGCCAATCACGTCGCGGAGGCGCTGTCGAGCCACGAGGAAATCCGGACGCGGGTGACGACGGACCCGTCGGTTGCGCGGCGGATCGTCGCCAGGGGGGCGATCCACTGTGTCGTGAGCGACTACCAGATGCCGGAGATGGACGGGGTGGAGCTGCTGCGGTCGATCCGCGAGGACGGTCACGATCAGCCGTTCTTCCTCGTGACGGGAGAGGGGAGCGAGGCTATCGCCAGCGAGGCCATCGCCTCGGGCGTGACCGGCTACGTCCGGAAGGGCGGCGAGGACGAACGCTTCCAGGAGCTACAGAACCGCATCGTCAACGCCGTCCAGCAACGGCAGACGGAACAGAAGTACGAACTGTTGTTCGACAACACGCCGGAGCTGTTGGCGTACGTCGACCGCGACGGGGTGATCCAGACGGCGAACCCGGCGATGGCGGCGGCTCACGACGCGGCGCAGTCGGCGCTGGTCGGCACGAGCCTGTTCGACCTGTACGACGAGGCCGTCGCTCGCCGGCGCGTGGAGGCCGGCCGGGAGGCGTTGGAGACGGGCGAGCCGACACGGCTGGAGGACACCGTCGACGGCGAGCACTTCTCCGCGATCTTCGTCCCCGCGGAGATTCCGGGGGAGCCGCCGATGTTCCAGTTCACCGCTCGAGACGTGACGGACCGAGTGCGGGCCCAACAGAAGCTGGAGGCGACCGTCGAGAAGCTGGAGGAGTCGAACGAACGGCTCGAACAGTTCGCGTACGTCGCCTCACACGACCTGAAGGAGCCGCTACGGATGGTGACGAGCTACGTCCAGCTGTTGGAGAGCCGCTACGGCGACGAACTGGACGAGGACGCCCGAGAGTTCATGGACTTCGCGGTCGACGGGGCAAAGCGGATGGGCGCGATGATCGACGGACTCCTGGAGTACTCTCGGGTCGACACGGACGGCGACCCGATGGTCGAGACGGACCTGGAGACGGTGGTCGACGAGGTGCGTGACGACCTGGCCGTCAGGATCGACGACACGGGTGCGACGGTGACGGCGGACCCGTTGCCGACGCTCGTGGCCGACCGGAACCAGGTGCGGATGCTGTTGCAGAACCTGGTCGCCAACGCGATCAAGTACAGCGAGTCGACGCCACAGATCCACGTCTCGGCGGCCGACCGGGGCGACGAGTGGACGCTCGCGGTGGAAGACGACGGGGTCGGTATCCCGGAGTCCCAACGAGACGCCGTCTTCGAGGTGTTCAATCGGTTGGACGACCGGAGCGACGAGTCCGGCACCGGCATCGGGTTGGCGGTCTGTCGGAAGATCGTGGAGCGTCACGGCGGGGAGATCTGGGTGGAGTCGACCGTCGGCGAGGGGTCGACGTTCTTCGCGTCGTTCCCGAAGCGGGAGCCGGGCGAGCCGGTCGAAGATCCGACCGTGACCGCCGAGGGGGCAGAGCCGTGACGGACGCCGAGCACGTCACGGGTCACATCGACATCCTCCTCGTGGAGGACAACCCCGGCGACGTGCGGCTGACGGAGCTGGCCCTGGAGGAGGTGGGGATCTCACACGATCTCCAAGTGGTGAAAGACGGCAAGGCGGCCGTCGAGCGGCTCCGGGGGTCGGAGTCGGATCCGGGGCCGGATCTGGTGTTGTTGGACCTAGATCTCCCGCGGCTCCACGGCACGGAGGTGCTGGAGGAGCTGAAGTCGGACCCGGAGCTGCGGCGACTCCCGGTGATCGTGTTGACGAGTTCGACGGCCGACGCCGACGTGCGGGCGAGCTACGACAGACACGCGAACGCTTACGTCGAGAAGCCGGCGGACGTGGACGACTTCGTCGAAGTCGCACGGCAGATCGAGCGGTTCTGGCTCTCGACGGTGAGACTCCCACCGTAACGATGCGCTCGAACGATCAGACCCCCGGAGGGGGCACGAGACGGCGAGACGGCGACCGTACAGAGACGAACACGGAGGTGACGGGGGAGCCACCCGGTGAGGCGCCGGTGACGATCCTGTTGATCGAGGACAACGACGGCGACGCCCGGCTGATCCGCGAACTGCTCCAGATGAAAGGCGGGATCGTCAGCGCCGGCGGAGCGGTGTCGCGCAACTTCGAGATCGACCACGTCAGCCGACTGGCCGACGCGGAGTCGCGGCTGGACGGCGACGAAGTCGACATCGTCCTGCTCGATCTGATGTTGCCGGACAGTCGCGGCGAGGAGACGTTGGACGCCGTGCTCGAACTGCGGAGCGACCTCCCGATCATCGTGATGACGGGGCTGAACGACCGCGACTTCGGCGTGGAGGCGGTTCGGCGTGGTGCCCAGGACTTCCTGGTCAAAGGTGAGTTCGACGGGGAGCTCCTGGCGCGGACGATCCGGTACGCCATCGAGCGCAAGAAGAACGAGCGACGGCTGGCCGCCCGGACGGAGGAGCTGGAGATCCTCACCCGTATCCTCCACCACGACATCCGCAACGACATGAACATCGCTCGCGGGACGATCCGGATGGGGATGGACGACGCCAGCCCGGAGGCGACGGAGTCGTTCGAGACGGCGTTGTCGAACGTGGAACACGCCATCGAGATCACGGAGACGGTAGAGCCGTTGTTGGAGAGCATCACCGGCGACGGGAGCCTGGAGACGGAGCCGGTGGACCTCGACGGAGTTCTGGACGAAGAGCTCCGAAAACTGGTGTCGTCGTACCCGGACGTGTCCGTCGACGCGCCGTCGCCCTCGGACGCGACGGTGTCGGCCAACCACATGCTGTCGTCGGTGTTCGGCAACCTCCTCAACAACGCCGTCCAGCACAACGACGACGACCCGACCGTGTCCGTCCGGACGACGGTAGACGAGTCGGAGGGACTCGTCCGCGTGACCGTCGCCGACGACGGGCCCGGGGTGTCCGAGGAGCAGCGTGTCGGGCTGTTCGACCGGGCGCCGCCGGGGTCGTCCAGCAGCGACACCGGGGTCGGGCTGTACCTCGTCGACGTGTTGACCGCGGAGTACGGCGGCGAGGTGTGGGTGGAGGACAGCGACCTCGGCGGCGCGGCGTTCGTCGTGGAGCTGTCGCTGGCCGCGGAGTCGTAGCGGGCGGCGGGGTGTCGTCTGCAATCGACGGATTGAAATGGGTATCGGCGGTACGTCTGGGTGCGTCAGAGACGGCCCGGGTTGGTAGTCTAGTCCGGTTATGACACCTCCTTGACATGGAGGAGGCCGGCGGTTCGAATCCGCCCCAACCCACTTCTGATACCTCGCAACGGTGAGCGACGCGAGCGGGAAGCGAAGCGACCCGCGAGTGGAGCGAGGCGTCCGTGGTATCGAAGTGGGTGGGCAGATTCGAACCAGGGAGTGGAGCGAACGGAGTGAGCGGAACGACCGAGGTTCGAATCCACCCCGACAGCGAAATTTGAGCGGGGAGCGACCAAGTGGAGTGGGTGAGTTCGAGATCTGCTCCTGTCGGGTCGTCGGCAGTTACCGAAATTCCTCGACAGGCGTTCGCACGAATCGACCGAGAGCAGGGCCTTCGGCGACGTACGTCCGCGACGGGACCTCGTCACGCTCAACAAGCCAATCGTGGGCATCACTCGCCGCGCCAGCCTCCACGACAAGCACCGTCGAGCAGCCATCGCCCCGATACTTCTGTAGCTGATCGACTACGTGTTTAGGATCGGCGGTGAGTTTCCTGCTGTGTTCCACTTCGACGGCGAGATTTCCGGTCGGACCACCTGGATCTGTGTAAGTAATATCCGGGTATCCATCCACACCCTCGAAGACGTTGTACGTCGTCTCGCTCTCTTCGACAGAGTCGAGATCGGTCGTGTCCTCGTCGTCGAGATGCTGAACCCGGAGCCTCGCTGATTCGCTTGCACTCTCGTTGAGGGCAGTCAGGGCGCGGGCGAGGATCTTGTCGTGTTCCTCGCTGTCTTCACCGTCACCGAGATTCTCGAGGACGGCTCCCGCAATGCTCCCGACCACTGCACCGGCAGGGCCTGAGAGGAGGAGACCAGCCGTAGTTGTCACTACGGTGAATCCTCCTACGTCAGATTCCCCTCCTCCGAGGGCAGCAGCGTCTACTTCCTCTTTCGTTGCGATCACTGGGTCTGGAATAACCATGCCTCTAGGCGCGGGGGGCAATTTAAATACCTTTCGGCAGCCCTGTAATCTCTGCAGATCACCCCTCGCCGGCGACACGCACAGATCAACGAACGTCCGTCGCAAACAACTACACCCGAACCCGAACGTAATCCCAACCTTTTCGCATAAGATTTACACGGTTACGAGCTAGAGTGGCGAACACGGATGTCAGACAACGACAGGCGGCTGGACAGACGAGGGTTCTTGGGGGGGCTCTCGGGGCTACTGGCGGCGTCGGCGTACTCGCTGACGGTGCCGGAGTCCGTCGCGGCGCAGGTGACGAACGGTGACGACGGGGACGTACAGCAGGTCACGTCGCCGGACGGGTCGATCGAACTGACCCTCGACGCGACCTCGGGAGTGCCGGAGTACGAGGTGGCGTACGAGGGGGCGACGCACGTCGACCCGTCGCCGGTGGGGTTCACCTTCGCGGGGCAGTCGACGTTCGGGACGGGGATCTTCTCCACGGGTCCAGACGTGACGGTGACCGGGACAGAACGCGGGACGGTCACGGAGACGTGGGAGCCGGAGTGGGGGGCCTACGACACGGTGTCTGAGGAGTACAGCTACCTCCGTGTCGGGCTGGCGGAGACGAACGGCCCGGGGCGTTCGGTGAACTTCGAGGCGCGGGTGTTCGACGACGGACTGGGGTTCAGGGTCGTGTTCGACGAGGAGTTCGGGTCGTTCACGATCGACAGCGAGACGACGGAGTTCAACTTCGCGGGCGACTACACGTCCTGGTGGATCGAGAACGAGTGGGTGAACCCCCGGTACGAGCAGGAGTACACGGAGTCGCGGCTGAGTGAGATCCCCGCGGGCGGGTCGTCGACGCGGCCGAACGACAACTACGTCCAACGGGGCGCACACACGCCGTTGACGATGCGGACGAACGACGGGACGTACCTGAGCGTCCACGAGTCGGATCTGGACGACTACGCGAAGATGTCGCTGGCGTCGAAGTCCGGCTCCGGCAGCGAGCGGATGGCGGTGGAGCTGGCGCCGTTGCCGGACGGGTCGTCGGTGAAGGCGACGGCGCCCCACCGGACGCCCTGGCGGACGATCCAGATCGGCGACACGCCGGGGGAGTTGGTGGAGTCACAGCTGATTCCGTTGTTGGCGTCGCCGTTGGACGAGTCGGCGTTCCCGACGGCCGCGGACGGGAGTGTCGACACCTCGTGGCTGGACGCCCGGAAGTACGTCGGCGTCTGGTGGATGATGATCGCCGGCAGCGCCAACTGGGAGTACCGGTCGGACACGGCGCTGTCGAGCGCGGGCCAGAACCCGGCGAAGTACATCCACGGCGCCCGGACGGAGCGGACGAAGCGGTACATGAAGTTCGCGAGCGAGCACGGGATCGACAGCGTCCTCGTGGAGGGGTGGAACGAAGGGTGGTCGACGTACCCCGGCGACGGCACGGGGTTCCAGATGGGCGTCGACGACTCCTACCCGGACTTCGACGTGTCGACGGTGACGGACTACGGCGCCGGCCTCTCGGAGTCCGTGGAACTGACGATCCACAACGAGACGGCGGGCAACGTCGTCACCTACGAAGACGAGATCGACCGGGGGATCTTCCCCGAGTACGAGGCGGCGGGGATCAGGTCGATCAAGAACGGCTACGTGAAAGATCCCGGCTTGGGGTTCGAGGGGAGCGGCGCGACCGCGAGCCACACCCAGCACTGTCAGCGGTCCGTCAACCACCACAGGCTGGTGATGCGGGAGGCGGCCGCCAACCGGCAGATGCTGGAGATCCACGAGGGGCTGCCGCCGACGGGTGAGATCCGGACGTACCCGAACGTGGCGGCACGGGAGGTGGTGAAGGCGCAGGAGTACGACGGCTTCGGCGAACTGGGCGCGGACGTGGGGCGGGAGCACCACGTCACGCTGCCGTTCACGCGGATGCTCGCGGGGCCGACGAGCTACCAGCCCGGGATCTTCGATCTGACGTTCGAGGACAACGACCCCAGTCGAGTCCAGAGCACGCTCGCCAAGCAGTTGGCGATGTACCCGACGTACCTCGCCGGGCTCCAGATGGCGGCCGACCGGATCGAGGCGTACGTGTCGCCGACGCTGTCCGTCGGCGAGTTCGTCCAGGCGCCCGCCGGGGAACTGGACGGGATGATCACGGCAGACCAGTGGCGGAACTGCTACGGCGGGAACTACGTCCCGATCGACCCGAGCCGCGAGCCGGACGGGGCGACGGTGTCGTTCGCCGTCAGCGTGCCGAGCGCGGGGACGTACGACCTCCACCTCCGGTACGCGGCCGACGCCGAGCAGAACAGGCAGGTCGTCACGGACGACGGACCGGAGGCGACGCTCGTCGTCGACGGGGCGGAGCAACCACTGCGGCCGCCGTTCACGAGCTACTGGGACGACTGGCAGATCCACACGGTGTCGGTCGACCTCCAAGCGGGCGACAACACGGTCGCGGTGAAGCTGAACGCGTACGACGTCGGCGGGTTCAATCTAGACGCGGTCGGCGTGAGCGCCCCCGGCGGGGAGTCGCCGGTCGCGGCGAACTTCGGCGACGTGGACCCGAGTCGAGAGAACTACGACACGGTGCCGGCGTTCGACTTCGTGGAGGCGGTGCCGACAGACTGGGACGAGACCCGGGTCGTCGACGCCGGAATCGGCGACTACGTCGTCACGGCCAGGCGGTCGGGCGACGAGTGGTACCTCGGGGCGATGACGGACGGGAACGCCCGCGACGTGACGGTGTCGTTGGACTTCCTGTCGCCCGTCGGCGGCTGGACGGTGACGGAGTACGCCGACGCGCCGGGGACGGACGTGGAGACAGCGCCGGACGAGGTGTCCGTCTCGGAGTACGGCGTCGGGGCCGGCGACACGGTGACAATCTCGATGGCCGCCGGCGGCGGGACGGCGATGCGGATCCGGCCGTCCTGACTGGGACGGCTCACTCCGGCGGCCACTCTGTGGCGCGCCGGTCGACGAACTCGCCGCGGCGCGCCGGCAGCGTTGCGAACCACGCGGCGCCGTTCGCCTCGCCCGGCTGGACCGAGATCTCGCCGCCGGCGTACGTCCCGCGGTAGAACAGGTGCAGCGAGTGGCTGGCGTCGTCCGTGTCGGGGACCGACCAGATGCGGTGGAGGACGAGCCAGGGGTCACTCGGGTCACAGTCGACGCCGGTCTCCTCGCGCACCTCGCGGACGGCTGCGGTCTCGTGATCCTCGCCGGGCTCGATTCCGCCGCCGGGGATACCCCAGTACTCTCGCTCACCACGCGGGAACAACAGGAGCACCCGCGGGCGGTCGTCCGGCTCCTCGTCCGTCGAGGGGGAGGTGGGCGGTGCGTCCTCGGGGTCGCGGACGACCCAGACGTGGGCGCTGCCGCGGTACGGCTCCACCCGCTCGTAGTCGGCGAACTCCTCGGCAGACACCTCGATCTCGCGGGTCTCGGACGGTACGTCCGGGTAGGCACGCTCGTAGGCCGCGCGTCGTTCGCGCACCCAGTCGAGTTCCAGTTGTGTCACGCCGGAGTCTCCGGTGCCACCGACAAGAGGATTCCGTGGTGCCGTCACCGGGCCGTGGCACGACGGTGAACGCTTTTGGCTCGTCCCGGACACGTCTAGCGTATGGAGGGCGCAGACAGGTTCTTCCTCGGAGTGGTCGTGGTGTTCTTCCTGTTGTTACTGATCGGCGTCGCCATCAGCCTCCTGTAGTCGCGTCACACCAGAGCGTACCGTCCGTCGTCACGGACCACCAGGTCGGCGTCTCGGAGTGTCCCGAGGACGCTGTACAACGAGATCAGTTTCATGTCGAGCCCCTCACACAGCTCCGACTCCGTCACGGGCCCGTGTGTCGCCAGGTACAGGTAGACGAGCTTCGCGCGCGGCGACGAGACCGTGTCCGGGACGGTGACGCTCTCGGGTGCGACAGCGTTCACCGACTCCTCGCCCGACTCCCCCGTGTGACTCGCGTGTGCCGTGTGCATTCGTACACGCCACCATGGCTTCGACACACGTAAAACTACCTCACGACGATAGTCGAACTATCGTGATAGTGAGTCTCGGAGGCTCTACAGCCCGTTTCACGGCAGATCAGTGAGAACAACTCCGGTACGAAACCGACTCTGGAGGCTGGGATCTTCGACTACCGACGCACCGGGGGGTGACGGCTGCCGGACGACAGCGGCGGGCCTGGGTGGGTCACGTTTTCAGTCCGGACCCGGTGAGCGGGACGACCACGTCGGCGTCGGGCGCGAGGACGCCCCGCTGGCGGAACTGTCGGAGCGCGGCCGGTGCGGTCGCACACGTCGGCTCCGTGTAGAACCCCGCCTGGCCGAGCCGGTCCAGCTCCGTCTCGACGGTCTCGCCGGACACGGCGACGGCGTCACCGTCCGTCTCTCGGAGCGCAGTGTGGATCTCCGCCCGCCGCACCGGGTCGGCGATCTGGATCCCATCCGCGAGGTCGTTGTCGCCGGCCGCGGCCGTCGCCCCGGCTCTGTCGGCGACGACCGGCGCCGTACCGGCCGCCTGCGCCGCAAAGAGACGCGGGAGCTCCTCGATCCACCCGGCGGCCAGGAGCGCCTGGAAGCCGTAGTACGCCCCCAGAAACAGGGTGCCGTGACCCAACGGGACGACGACGGCGTCGGGCGCCGTCCAGTCGCGCTGGGCCGCGATCTCGTACGCGACCGTCGCGGTCCCGGCCAGGAACGACGGTCGCCAGGCGTGGCTGGCGTACCAGGCGTCGCCGGTCTCCACCGCCTCGACACAGGCGTCCGTCACGTCGCCGCGGCTCCCCTCCACCCGGACGGGCGCTGCGCCGGCTCGTCGGATCGCCGTCAGCTTCGACGGCTTCACGTCCGCCGGGACGTACACCTCGGCGTCGATTCCAGCCCGGGCGGCGTACGTCGCCACTGCCGCGCCGGCGTTGCCCGAGGAGTCTTCCACCACGTGATCGACACCCAGCGCCGCCGCGCGCGACAGCGTCGCCGTCGCTCCACGGTCCTTGAAGCTGGCCGTCGGGAACACGTACTCCAGCTTGAACTGTGCGTCCCACGCCGGTGCCGCGACGAGCGGGGTCCCGCCCTCGCCGAGCGTCACCAGCGGGGACTCCGGGAGCAGCGACTCGTAGCGCCACAGCCCGGGGTGGCCGGCCGTGTCGGGCGGGTCGCCGGCCTCGCGGGCAAGCGCCGTCGGCGGCTCGGCGTACGACAGCGGCGCACCACAGCGACACCGCCACCTGTCGCGGTACTCCCGCTCACACTCCGGGCAGACGAGTCGCGCGAGCGTGTCGTCGGTCACACGCCCGCTCGTCCCCGCAGCGACCAGTAGGTGTCGGTCCGGTCGGCGAGTCTCCACCGGTCAGTCGACGTCGGCGGGCGCCCCGTCGGCCGGTCGACGTCAGCGGTAGCCCAGTGCGTCCAACCGCTCGTCTAACCCCTCGGCGAACTCGTTGTCGGAGGCGTCGGCGAACTCGGTGATCTCGTCTAACGGCTCCCCCAGCGTCACCGACGACCCGCGGTGGTCGTCGCGTGCCGCGACGACCCGGTCGCCGTCGATCTCTCCCCGGTCCGTCGCCTCCCGTCGCCCCCGACGGAGCGTCTCGTAGCCGTCCGGCCCCCACCGGGCCCGTTTGACCACCGCGTCGCCCGGGCGATCCTCGTACACCACGTCCGCTCGTCGGGCGTACGGGGTCGCCGACCCACAGATCCGTTCCGCCTCCTCGCGCATCGCGGCCGTGATCGGTCGCTGTGACGCCAGCGCGACCCCGTCGTCGGCGACGAACGCCCCGCCGTCGACCGGAGCCTCCCCCAGCGCCAACGCTCGCACGGCGTCGGGGAACGCCGTCAGCGTCGCCAGGTCGTCTACTCGACGCCCGCGCCGCTGGCCCGGCGCCCGCACTACCAACGGAACGTGAAACAGATTGTCGTGGGTACCGAGCCGGTGGCTCACCGCCGGCGGCTCCGACTCCAGAGCCGTCGCCTCTCCCAGTCCCTCGCCGTGGTCCGACGTGAACACGACGAGGGTGTCCTCCAGCGTCCCGGCGTCGTCCAGCCCGGCGAGCAACTGCTCGAAGATCGCGTCCGCCTGCCGCACCCCACCGTCGTAGATCGCCTCCAACAACGACGCGAACCCCAGCGACACCTCGCCGGCGAGGAACTCCCAGTGCCACTTGTACCCCATCTCCTCTTGGAGCGCCCGCACCCGGTCGTCGCTCCACTCGTCGTACGCCGCCCGGGGCTCGTACGGTCGGTGGGTGTCCATCAGGTTCAGACACGCCGCCCACCGGTCGCGCCCGTCTGCCCACTCCAGCAGCCGATCCGCGTAGTAGAACCCGTTCGGCCAGTCGCCCAGGCTGCCGCCCGTGTCGTACGTCTCGTCCCACGACTCCGGGGTCCCCTCGGCCGTCTGGAACGGGCGATCCAGCCCGCTCTCGTGGGCCGTCAAGAACGGGTTGTCCGAGAACAGTCCGGTGTCGTACCCCCGCTCGGCCAGCTCCTCCCAGATCGTGTGGCCGAGTCGGAACCGGTCCGTGATCTCGAACTCGTGGGCCGCCGCGTCGTGGCCAGTGAACATCGAGACGTGACTCGGCACCGTCCAGTTGCTCGGCGCCCGGGCCTGCGTGTACACCGTCGCCTCCGACGCGAACGCCGAGAGGAACGGCGTCGTCTCTCGTCGGTAGCCCAGGGCGGAGGTGTTCGCGGCTCTGAGACTGTCCGCGATCACCAAGAGAACGTTGTAGTCTGTCACATCGGCCCCGAAGGCCGGCGTGGATTTAGGCCCCTCGTTCGGGCGTCACTCGACTCTGACGCTCGTGTCCACGAGCAGACTGTCGGAGGGAAGGTGGACGATCCGGACGTTCACCTCACTCGGAATCGCGCTCTTATTTGTGCCGATCGTCTGTTGATCACCGACCTCGAGGTCCGCTGTGCCGTCTTGGCTGAAGTACGACGAGTTCTCGACGATCACCCGGAGATTGTCTCCGGTGAGCGTGTCACCACCGTCGTGTGCGATGGTGACGTTCAGGTTGCCAGATGCGTTCTCCGTTGCCGACACGCTCAACTGCGACTGTGGCGGCTGTTCTAAGTCGCCGCCGATTCCGAGCACGAAGCTGCCGATGACGGCAGCCAGGATCACCGTGATCGCCACCATCAGGATCACGCCGATTACCGGGCTGACCGCGCGGTCCGAGTCGTCCGTCCAGTTTCTGAGTTGCTGTATCATTGGTTTCCAACCGACACGGAAGTGACGGTCGTCGCGTGTCCGGTCAATCCGGTGTCCCCCCAGCGCGACGACCCCCCTCCGGTCACTTGTCGATAATAGTTGGATCGCCCCGACTTAAATGGTTTTTGTGACACCGACACCCACGCGGGGAAGTAGCGGCTTCGACCGCGTCGATCCGGTCGCACCCGTCGACCTCTCACGTCGCTCCGCGGTGCGGGACGTTTCGGAGCGACTGGCTCGCAGGGCACGCATTCGAGCCGTCTCCTCGTCGGGTTGTGAGCGACGAGCCGACGCCCCCGTGCGTCGCGACGACGGCCGTCGCGGTCGTCGCCGCGACCACGCGGGTCGACGTGTGGTCACGTCCCACACACATCTTGAACACCGACGACTCGGACACTCGTGTGTGAGACTCGTCGAAGCGACCGCGGCGGACCTCGACACGCTCGTCGAACTGTGGTACGACCTCGCCGTCGAGATGGAGGCGTACGACGAGCTGAACGACCTCGTCTACACGGAGCCCGACGAGGTGCCCGACGACTGGTTCCGCGACAACCTCGACAGCGAGACCAACACCGACTACCTCGTCGTCCACGACGGCGAGACGATCGGGTTCTGTAGCCTCGCCGAGAACGATCACGCCGCCTGGAGCGACGCTGGGCGGCTCCGAATCGTGAATCTCTACGTCGAGGAAGGGGTTCGCGGCCAGGGTCACGGCACGGCCGTGGTGGAGCGGGTCCGCGAGATAGCCCGAGAGCGCGGCTGTGATCTGCTGGAGGTCTCCTGCGAGTGGGACAACGACGGTGCGCGGCGGTTCTACCGGGACTCGGGGTTCCGGCCGAAGCAGGTGGACTTCGTGCAGTCGGTGGAGTGACCGAGCCCTCTCTCCCGCTGTCCCCCGGCCCGGACTCGGTTCCTCCGCCCGCTCGGCCCCCCGTTCGAGTCGGGTCGGTCGAACGTCTCTCCTCACTCGCTTCGCTCGTTCGTCGAAGAGGTCCACCCTACCCGATTCGAACGAGGACTGCGGTGGGGAGACAGGCCGATACCGGGCCAGGCGCTCGGGTGTCTCACCGCCGGCGTGGGTTCGTGGAGACGACAGTCGAGGGCTCGTCGCACACGGGAAACAGTAGGGCTCTCGCACGACGCGGAGACGACGCCTTCGAGAGACTTGGGTAGGCCCACGGATACTGTCTCGAGCAGTTCGTGCACCGACGTGGACGGAGAGGCCACACCAGCCCCGACGACCTCGGGTGTGTCTCGTCTCCCTCCGGACGACAGCTACTATTTTGTGCAACTGTACCCCTCGGCGCGCGGCGGTCGTTCGGCGGTTGTGTACGTGTCGACTCACCCGAAACGAGCGGGAGAGTCGTCACGGACCCGGACGAATCCCGCGTGAACTCGACCCGAAATTGGGTGGGAGTTCGAAAAACGAGTTTACTGTTGGATCCACGCCCGTGAGACGAGGCAGACGCCTCGGATACCATGGAGAGACGAACACGACGACGAGTCCTGAAGACGGGAGCAACGCTGGCGGCGACAGTCGGTGTCGCCGGCACCGCAGCGGCCGGAAACCGTGGCGGCAACGAAGGCGACAACGGGAACAACGGCAAGCAGTTCGGCCGCGTCTGGGCGGACGGCACGTTGTTCCGGACGAACGTAGTGAAGACACTGGACGAGCAGCCGGATCCGGACGACCCGATCTACTTCCTCCACGACGGCTCGGCACCGATCGTGGGGTCGGTCGGTGCGCAGGGGTCCCCGTTCGTCTCGAAGTCCTCGCCGGGCGAACGGAGCTGGAACGGCGGACAGTGGACGCACTTCTCGGCCGAGGTGACTGACGTCGAGGCGTTCCGCGCCGCGGTCGCGGAGGACGGCCCGTTCGCCTCCAGTGAACGTGTCGTGTCGGCCGACTTCGTCGAGGTGACACTCGGCCGCCCCGGCTTCGGCCCCCCGAACTTCTTCCTCTGTCCGCTCAACGGACGGGCCTGACGCGGCGACCCGTCCGGAGTCAGACACGAGCGTACCGATCGACCGCGGTCCCGCCGCGTGCGCCGCGGTCGAACGAGACGGCGTCGGTCGACCGACCGATCACGCTACTCACGTCTCCGGGGTGGCACCCTCCCCCCCAGGACGTGAGACGACGCTTCTGAGAGGGCCGTACGAACTCACAGGTACCCCCGAGCACCTCGTTCGCTAGTGTGGAGAGGAGACCGCACTAATCTCACGACCTCACTGGTCGCACCGTACGAGAATCGGCTCTGGCGAGACGACGACGACGGCTCCACGCCGGTCGAGAGCAGGCTCACTGTCGTCCGAGCGGTGCAGGACGGTCTCCACAGGGCGCAGGCGTTCTCCTTCACGGGCTAGCAGAGGCCTGTGATCGAACAGGAGTCCGGCGGACGGCAGACGGACGCGAGTCCCGAGTGAGTGCGTCGGACGGTTCGAGCCACCGTCGGGGACGACGAGTGGGGTGTCGACCGAGAGATACTGAGGTTCGAGAGTGTAGTCACGCCACCGAACTGCAGAACACAGACCGACCACGGATCACCCCCCGACGCCGGGTGAGTGATCGGGCGACGGACGACCGACCCGACGACGGTTACGGGTCGAGCCGGGTGCCGTCCAACGCCCTGAGGTCCTGTCCCCTGCCCGGGCCGAACCTGCCGTCCGCGTCGATTGCCGTCTCGTCTCCGACGTCGGCCAGGTTGTCGGCCGCGACGACGGCGAAGCTCCCCCCGTAACCGCTCCCGGTGTTCGGTTCGTCCTGTTCGAGGCCGACGGTGACGGACTCGCCGACCGGAATCTTCAGGACGGTCGACAGCTCCGAGTCGAGGAACGTGCCACTCGACCGGTTGCCGTCTTGGAACAGGATCCGCTCGCCGGCGACCTGCGCGTAGAAGGCGCCGTTAGCGGTCGTGGACGTGTCGTCCCTGATGATGGCGAACACGTCGCTGGTGCCTCGATTTGTGACGACGAACAGGTTGTCGATGGCGGTAGCGGCGTCCCTGTTGACACCTTGACCGCCGGCGTCGGTGTTCGCCACGTCGATACCGACGGTGCCGCCAGTGTCGGTGACGAACGCGTCGGCGTTGGGGGATCGGCGGCCGCGAGCCCGAGGAGGGCGTTCGTGTCGTGCGCCACGTCGACCGCGATGGAACGCTCCGCGCTGACACTAGTGAACGCACCTGTACCAGTCGCAGCGGCCGTGCCGGCCGCAAGCGATCCCAAACCTACGATGAACTCTCGTCGTTGCATTGTTGATCTCTCGTCGCGTCCGCCCTACAACCGGTTGCTGGGTCAGACGCGTCTGTCTGTTCGGTTACACCCAACTTGTTGTGGGGTGATTGAGAGTCCTCTCTGGCTAATTGCTCTGCTCTCGTCCTGTTCAAGAGAGTGGTTCGAACCGTATTGCTCGACCTAATCGGCTCGACGTGTCGACAGGCGACCGTTCGACCAGTTCTCGGACTCCGGTAATCTCGTTTACACTGCCAGAACAGAAGTCGAGTGAACGTGTGTTGGGGGTATCTGATCTCCAAATGTGTTAATGTGTACGGAGACGCACAACGGTGGTCACACACGGCTCACACTCTGTTCGACACGGACCAGTCGAGACGAGATCGTACGAGGGTGCGAGTTCACTCGGCTCCGAGCCGGCCGTCGAGGAGATCCGCCCTCCCCGATTCGAACTCGGTCACTCCGCTCGCTTCGCTCGCTCCGCTCGTCTGTTCGTCCGCACCGCTCTGCCCTCCCCGATTTGAACTCGGTCACTCCGCTCGCTTCGCTCGCTTCGCTCCCTGTTCAAATCGGGTCGGTTGGATCTCTCTCCTCGCTCACTTCGTTCGCTCGTCGAGAAGATCCGCCCTCCCCGATTTGAACGGGGGGCAAGCCGATCTACAGTCGGCTGCTCTACCAGTCTGAGCTAAGGGCGGACACGAACAGCTAACCGCCGAGTCGAACTTAAGCGTTCTCATTCGACCGGGGTACGGGAGCCCGACACACCCCGATCACAGTCTTTTCCCCCACCCACGTCGGAGCCGACGCCGTGACCGACGACCACAGACAGGCCACCATCGGCGCCGACGGCGAACTCTCCGATCGCTCGCCCGACGCCGACGACACGGACGACTTCGGCGACCCGAAAGACGCCGACGACACGGACGGCGGGTTCTCCCGGTACACCGTCGCCAGCCTGCTCCAGAAGGCAGTCCGGCGCTCCGACGAGGAGACGGCCGCGTGGGCCGCCTGGGAGCTGGCCCGTTCTGGCTTCGCCTGGAACGTCTGGGACCGGCTCAACCTCTTCGTCGTCGAAGACCTCGGAGCCGGGCAACGCGTCGCGCTCACCGTCCAGCGCTACGAGGAACTGGCGACCGAACGGTGGGAGCCGGGCGAGTGGCGCGGGCGGCTGTGTGCGATCCACGCCGCGCTGGCGTGTGCCCGGGCTCGCTCGTCCCGGGAAGCGTCCAACGCCGACGAGTACTTCCGGAACGTCGCCGAGATCCGCGCCGACGCGGCCGCCGACGACGAGGAACCCGCCCACGACTTCCCGGTCGGCGAGTTCGAGCCCGACGGCCGCTTCGACGCCGTCTTCGACGGTCACACCGCCGCCGGGAGCGAGCGAGACCGCGGCGCCGCCTTCTTCAAGACCCGCGGCGCCCGCGTCGGCCCGGAGGGGGAGCCGGACCACAGCGCCCGCTGGCAGCGACTCAACATGGCGTTCCACGACGCCGACTTCGACGAGGACGACGTGCGACGCGCGCTCGCGCCGGTCGACGCCGACGACCCCTGGGGGGAGCCGTCCGTCGGCGGTACCGACGTCGACGACGCGACGGACCGTGGTTCTCGGCCCGACGACGCGGCCGACACCGACGAGGCGGTAGAGGGCAACGACACGGCCGACGACGACGACGCTTGACGAACACCGGACTTATTCTGCTGCCAGTCGGAGTCTCGGTCCGTGTCGCGCCGTCGTCTCCTGGCCTTCGGGGTCGTCGTCGGAGCCGTCGCCGTCGCAGCCGTGGCGGTCGCCCCGGGGACGGCGCTGAGCCGGCTCGACGCACTGGCGGACGATCCGGCGGCGCTCGTAGTCGCACTGACACTCCTGGCGGTCGTGCGACCGTTCCTCGCCTGGCCGACGACACTGCTGTCTGCAGTCGCCGGCTACGGGCTCGGACTCCCCGGGGTCGTTCCCGCCGTCGGGCTCCTCACGCTGACGAGTCTCCCGCCGTACCTCCTGGGTGCGAGCGGGCGTGCGGAGTTACTGGCCGGCGACGGGCGGATCTCGACGGCCGTCGCCCGCGTCGACGCCGCCGGCGACCGGGCGTTGTCCGTCGCCGGCCCGTTCCGGTCGACCGTCGTCGCTCGGCTCGCGCCGCTCCCCTCCGACGTGATCTCCGGTGCGGCGGGCGTCGCCGGCGTCCCGTTCTGGCCGTACCTCGCCGGAACGGCCGTGGGTGAACTGCCGTGGGCCGTCGGGGCGGTCGTCGCCGGTGCCTCGCTCCACCGACTCGCCGTCTCCGGCGTCGCGGCCGCGTTCGACCCGCGGCTCGTCGCCGCCGCGGCGGTCGCCGGCCTCCTCCTGGCGGCCGCCCCGGCGTACCGCCACTACCGCGGTGACACCGCCTGATCCGTCGGCTCCCGGGCCGCCAACAACGCGTCCGCGTCGTCGTAGAACCCCGGTCGGCGGGCGACGTACTCGAACCCGAGTGACTCGTACAGCGACCGTGCCGGGTCGTTGCCCGGGTGGACCAGCAGCGTCACCCGCTCGCTGGTCGCCAGGACTCGCTCCAACAGCCGACGCGCGCGCCCCTCGCGCCGGTGCGCGGGAGCGACGACCAACTCCGCGACGTGCTGGTCGCCGTCACCCCGCCCGACCGGCAGCACGTAGCCGGCCACCGTCTCCTCGGCGACAGAGACGAACACGTCTCCGGTCGCGAGCCCGTGACACAACAGCTTCGGCGACGGTTCGCGGAGGTAACCCTGGAGGCACGACAGTGCCGACTCGTCCGCCGGCCGCCCGGGTCGGATCACACCCGTCTGGAGGGGCCGGAGTCACATCAACACCAGGGAGGCGGCGACGGCGGTGATGGCGCCCGCGACGGTGGCGAGGAAGTTCACCGTCTCGTTGCCGACGAGGTCGCCCTCGATCACGGCGCCACAGAGACTGTCGACCGTCATGCCGACGACACCGGCCGCCAGGACGATCACGGCCACGAGTGTCGTCGGTCCGCCGACTGGCATCGTCCCCGCAGCCAATCCGGCCACGAGCGCCGCACCCACGGTACCCGCCAGTTCACCCTGCCACGTCACTGCCCCGTCCGTCCCCGGCTCCACCCGTTGGAGCGTCGTGACGAGCCGCGGGCCGTCGAACAGTCCACCCACCTCCGAGGCCAGCGTGTCTGCCATCGCCGCCGCCAGCGACCCCGCGAACGCCAGCGCCCACAGCGTCGGCAGCCCGACGCCGAAGACGGTCACGGTCGAGAGGTCGACCGACCCGACGACGGTCGAGGCGCCCAGTTCCACCTCGATCACCGCGGCGTACGCGACGACTGAGACCAGCGCGACCGCGGCGTTGCCGAGAACGTTGCTCGTCCCACGGGCGCCCTCGTTCTCCTGTGCGACCCCGCGCTCCCGCTTGTCGTCGTACCGGAACTTGCTCGCCAGTCCGCCGATTCCGAAGAAGGAGATCAGCGCCGCGAACCACCCGACTCCGCCGAGAACGACCGTCACGAGCCCGAGCAACACGCCAGTCAGCATCCCCGGCACGTCCGCGGTCTGGAGCGCGTACGACACCCAGCCGAGGAACACGGTCACGCCCAGTCCGGCGGCGACGACCGAGGGCGTCACTGACGGCGTGATCGCCTGGAACAGCCACAACAGGAACCCGACGCCGACGACGACGAGCGGGTCGTCGTCGACGAACAACACGGAGCGGAGCAACGCCGCGACCAACGCCCCGACGACTGCGAGGAACGCGAACGTCGGCAGTCCGGCGTCGCTGGCGGTCGGGCTCACGAACGCGACGGCCGCCTGGACGGCCGTCCCGCCGAGGAAGCCGGTGGCGACGAACGCCGCCGTCGTGAGGAACTCGTCGCTCGTCGACGCTCTGACGAACTGACGACCCAGTCGACCGTACGCGAGCGTACACACCGCAGCGGCGAACACCGGCACCGGCATCGGCGCCTCCGGCAGCGCCGTCAACACCGCCAGCCCGGTGGCCGCGAGCGCGAACCCCGCGAGCCCGTTCAGGCGACGCTGTTTCCGGTCGGCCGGTCGAGCGAACAGCTCGAACAGCCAGCCGTCGTCGACGACGAACGCCGCCAGCAGAGCCACTGCGGCGAACGGTGCCGCCGCCGCCGGGCCCAGCGCCGGCGCCGCGAGCGCCAGCGTCGCCACGACTGCGAACCCCCCGGCCCGCCGGAGCTGCTGTCTCACGCACCGTCGTACCTCCGACGCACACTTGAACTTCCCGACACGCCCCTGGCGGGCGTGGCGTACCGAACCCCTAAAGACGGACGCAGCCGACCGTCCACTAATGCCAACCACGCTCGGAACCGCGAGCGCGGCTCCCGGGGCGTTCGACACCGGTCGGCTGGAGGTCGGTGAGACCCGCGACGGCTCCCCCGTCGAGCTCCCGGTCGCGGTTCTCAACGGTGCCGACGGCGGTGACACACTGTACGTCCAGGCCGTCAGTGACGGTGACGAACTCAACGGACTCGGCGTTCTCTCGCAGCTGCTGCCGACGCTCGACCCGACGGAGATCTCCGGGACAATTCTCGTCGTCGCGGTCGTCAACTACCACGCCTTCCAGGTGGCCGAACACCGGAACCCCATCGACGACACGAAGATGAATCGTGCGTACCCCGGCGACGAGACCGGGACCTCGTCAGAGCGGATCGCCGCCGCCACCTTCGAGGCCGCCGCCGACGCCGACCTCGTCGTCGACCTCCACCAGGGCTCCACCAGCCGGATGATCGACGAGGTGCGCGTCCGTTGTGGTCCTCGCCACCGACTCCACCGCGAGTGTCTGGAGTTGGCGAAGGCGTTCGGCGCCGGCTACGTCTTGGACCAGAAGGGCCCGGACGGCCAACTGGCCCGCGCCGGCCCCGACGAGGGTGTCCCCACCATCGACCCCGAGCTCGGCGGGGCCGTCGGCTGGGACCACGACAGCATCGACCGCGGCGTCGTCGGCATGGAGCGTGTACTCCGGTACTACGACTTCCTCCCCGGCACTGTCGACCTCGAACGCCAGACCCGCGTGTCCGGCTTCGACCAGTACGGCTCCCCCGTCGGCGGGCTCGTTCGCTTCGAGCGTGACCTCGGGGACCGCGTCTCCCGGGGTGACGACCTGTTCGTCGTCACCGACCCGTTCGGCCGCGTCCGGCGGCGAATCACCGCCGACGACGACGGTATCTTCTGGCGCAGCCGCCGACTCCCGCAGGTCGCCACCGGCGAGTACGTCTGTTCGGTCGGGACCGACGTGGACGGCTACTAACCGACATTTTTCACTCCTTAGCTGGGCGCGCTGCGCGCGCCCAGCCAAGGAAAAAATGTCGATTAAAAAGCGCTCGCTCGCTTCGCTCGCTCGCGTACTGTGGGATAGTGCCAACCGCGGCCGCTCCGCCTCCGCACCACTCCGTCTCCCCTCCGCCCCCGCTCCGCTTCTGCTCTCCTCCACATTGCTCCGTCTCCGCACCGCTTCGCCTCCGCCTCCACCTCCACCTCTGCTCTTTTCTGCATCGCTCTGTCTCTGCCTCCACCTCTGCTCTTTTCTGCATCGCTCTGTCTCTGCCTCCACCTCTGCTCTTTTCTGCATCGCTTCGCCTCCGCCCCCATCTCTGCTCCCCTGCGTCTCCGCTCTGTCTCTGCCTCCACCTCTGCTCTTCTCCGCATCGCTTCGCCTCCGCTCCCATCTCTGCTCCCCTGCGTCTCCGCTCTGCTTCCCGTTCGTCTCCACTTTGTCTCCGTCTCTGCTCCACTCCACATCGCTCCACCTCCGCACGGCCGGGTTTTCGAGAGTGCCTCGGGACACGTCTCTCTCCGCGTGCGCGTCTGCCTGTGACTTTCTCTCACCCTGCTCTCGGGTCCTCTGGTGCTCCTCTCGTAGTGGTCTGACCTGCTGTCGGCGGCTCCTCAACCCTGTCGTCGTCAGTCCGGCCCGTCTGTGCCCGCCCGCGAGGGGGTGGCACAGTCGCTTCGACTCCGGCGACACGGAGAGGTCAAAAGGCTTATTGCCGTTTTCGGGGTTCGTGGTGACAATGAGTCACGGTAGTGAGAGTGAGGAGGAGTCCCCGGCCGACTCTGTCGGCGCAGGCGGTGTTGCCTCGCTCCTGGGTGCCGTCAGGGACCGATTCGAGGTCCCGGCGCTCCTGGTCGTCGTCGCCACGATGTTGTGGATACGCCTCCGGTCGTACTCCAGGTTCGTCCGTGACGGCGAAGTGTACTTCTCGGGCAACGACGCCTGGTACCACCTCCGGTCGACCCAGTACGTCGTCGAGCACTGGCCGTTCACCATGCCCTTCGACCCCTGGACGAACTTCCCCAAGGGGACCAACGTCGGCCAGTTCGGCACGCTGTACGACCAGATCGTGGCGACGGTCGCGCTGATCGTCGGACTCGGTGATCCCTCCGCGGAGTTAGTCGCCAAGACCCTGCTCGTCGCCCCGGCGGTCGCGGGGGCTCTGACTGCGATCCCCACGTACCTGATCGGAAAGCGGCTCGCCGGTCGTGTCGCGGGGCTGTTCGGCGCCGTCGTCCTCCTCCTGCTGCCCGGGACGTTCCTCCGTCGGACGCTCGTCGGGTTCGCCGACCACAACGGTGTCGAGCCGTTGTTCCAGGCGTTCGCGGTCGTCGGGATCGTCGTCGCCCTGTCCGTCGCGCAAGAGGACCGCCCCATCTGGGAACTCGTCACCGCCGGCGACTGGGACAGCCTCCGTCGTTCGGCCGTCTGGAGCGCCATCGCCGGCGTCGCCATGGGGCTGTACCTCTGGGCGTGGCCTCCGGGTATCCTCCTGCTCGGTATCTTCGCGGTGTACCTCGTGCTCCAGGTACTGTCGGACTACGGCCGTCGCTCCCCGGACCACGTCGCGTTCGTCGCCGTCGTGTCGATGGTCGTCACGGCACTCGTCGCGCTGGTGAAGTTCGACGGCCCGACGTTCACTCCGACGAAGCTCGGCCTCCTCCACCCGGCGTTCGCGCTGTCAGTCGCCGTCTCGGCCGTCGGGCTCGCCGGGCTGGCCCGGTACTTCGAGGCGAAGACGTTCGACAACGACTGGGTGGACGACAACGGGTTCCAGGCGGTCGTCGCCGGTGCCTCCGCCGTCGCCGTCGGGCTCGTCGCGTTCGTCGACGTGACTCCGTTCGGGCTGCTCCAACAGAACCTCCTCCGGTTCGTCGGCTTCAACGCCAACGCCGCCACCCGGACCATCGGCGAGGCACAACCGTGGCTCAACTCCGGGTCTGCCCAGCAGGTAGGCGAAGCATACGCCGTGCTGTCACAGTACGGGTTCGCCCTCCTGACGGCCGTGATCGGTGCCGTCGTGGCGCTCGCGCTCCCGTTGTACCGCCGGAACGACGACGGCGACCGCCAGTTCCTCGGCGTCGCCGCGGCCGTCGTCGCCTTCGTGTTCGCCGGCAACGTCCCCGGCGTGCCGGACGTGTTCGGCGGGATCGTCGGACTGTTCGGCCTCCAGCCGCAGGTCGTGGGCGTGTTGGTGCTCGCGGGAGTCGTGTTCGCGGCCGCCGCCCGGATCCGCTACGACGCCGAGGTGTTGTTCCTGTTCGTCTGGGCGGCCTTCCTGACGATGGCGGCGTTCACGCAGGTGCGGTTCAACTACTACCTCGCGGTGGCAGTGGCGGCGTTCAACGCCTACTTCGTC
Organism: Halobaculum sp. MBLA0143; assembly: GCF_041361465.1. Taxonomy (NCBI): domain Archaea; kingdom Methanobacteriati; phylum Methanobacteriota; class Halobacteria; order Halobacteriales; family Haloferacaceae; genus Halonovum; species Halonovum salinarum. The sequence continues at coordinate 758,642 of NZ_JBGKAC010000001.1, read as the reverse complement.
CGGTTCGCTCTCGGGCTCGTGGACATCGACTTGGACAGCGGGGTGGAGGCGCCGGACGTAGAGACGTACCAGGTCCTCACGGCCGCGCTCGTCGTCATGGTCGTTCTCGTCCCGGTGTTGACAGTGCCGCTCACGCTGGGCCCGCAGAACGTCCGGACGCCGAACGCCGTCCAGAGCAGCGAGACGAGACCGAAGACCGGCTCGCTCGTGTGGGAAGAGAGCCTGAACTGGCTGTCCGACAACACTCCGGAGGAGGGCACCTTCGGCGGTGACGGCGAGGAGATGGCGCTGTACGGCCAGTACGAACGGCCGGGAGACGCCGACTTCGACTACTCCGACGGCGCCTACGGCGTCCAGTCGTGGTGGGACTACGGTCACTGGATCACGACCCGTGGCGAGCGGATTCCGAACGCCAACCCGTTCCAGCAGGGCGCCACCGCGGCTGCGAACTTCCTGCTCGCGCCCAACGAGTCGGCCGCCGAGTCGGCGCTGCTGGAACGCGGCGAGGAGGGCGACCAGACCCGGTACGTGATGGTCGACTACAAGATGTCGTCGATCACGCGGGCGGGCAACACTGCGAAGTTCGGCGCTCCGATCCTGTTCTACGACCGGGGGAACCTGTCTCGAGACGACATCCTCTACCGCCAGACGAACGAGAGCGGCGTCACCCAGACGTTCCCGGTGTACGTCAGTTCCGGGCAGGACCAGGGTGCCAGACGTGCCTTCTTCGAGAAGAAGCAACGCTTCTACGAGAGCCAGGTGACTCGGCTGTACGCCTACCACGGGAGCCGGGCGGAGCCGGTCGTCCGGACGCCGTTCGGTGACCGGGTCCTGGTGATGGACTACGAGGAGATTCAGTCGACTGGGTTCGACATCAAGCTCCTCCGGAACACGGAGAACAGCTCGGCGCTGCGGACGTTCCCCAACGTGACCGCCGCCGAGCGGTTCGTGGAACGCGACGGCTCCGCACAGATCGGCGGCTTCGGCGCGTACCCACGCGAGCCGGTGCCGGCGCTCGAACACTACCGTCTCGTCGACACCTCCGAGACGACCGCCTTCTCCGCCCGGAGCTACCAGACCGGGGCAATCAGAGAGGCACGGGCGCTCGGGCTGTCCCCCTCGCGGCTGTTCAAGACCACGCCGTCGTGGGTGAAGACGTTCGAGCGGGTGCCCGGGGCGACTGTCACCGGCACCGGCGCGGCGCCCAACGAGACGCTGACCGCCAGCGTCCAGATGCGTATCCCGGAGGCGTCCCGCGGGAACGCCTCGACGTTCGTCTACCGCCAGCAGACGACCGCCGACGCCGACGGCCAGTTCTCGTTCACGCTGCCGTACTCCACGACCGGCTACGCGGAGTTCGGCCCCGAGAACGGCTACACGAACGTCAGCGTCCGCGCGACCGGTCCCTACCAGATCGCCGGCGACGTGCGGACCAACGAGTCCACGTACGTCCTCCGCAACCAGGCGCGGGTGAACGTCTCCGAGGCCGACGTGAACGGCGCCGGCGACGGCGAGGTGTCCGTCACGCTGTCCGAGACCGTGCTCCAACGGCCGGAAGGCGCTCGTAATGGGACGAGCAGTAACGAGACGACTGCCAACGGGACGAACGGTAACGAGACGACTGCCAACGGGAGCGTCGGCACCGAGGTGACCGTCGACGAGACTGGCGGACGCGTCGGTCCGACGACGGCCGGAGACGCACCGACGGCGGTCGAGACTGTCGCGGTGGTTGCGCCCGAGACGGCAGCCGCCGTCCGCGAACAGACTGCCGCCACACCGTGATGTCGGGTGACAGCGGCGAAGCGGCGGGGAGCGTGCGGACGGAGGGCGCGACGGCCGAAGAGACGGTCGCCGACCGCTCGGAGTCGCTCCCGGGGACGTACCTCCGCGGGCTCGCGATGGGAGCGGCAGACGGCGTGCCGGGCGTCTCCGGCGGGACGATCGCCCTCATCACGGGGATCTACGACCGGCTCGTCGCCGCCGTCTCCGCCGTCGACCCGGGACTGGCACGGGAGCTGTTGGGAGAGCTGCGCGATCCGCGAGCCCTCGCCGAGACGCTCCGGGAGGCCGACCTGCCGTTCCTCGTCACCCTGGGATTGGGTGTCGTGACGGCGGTGTTGATCGTCGTACCGTCGTTGAACACGGCGCTGACGACGGCGCCGGCGCTCACGTTCGGCGGCTTCTTCGGGCTGATCGCGGCCAGCGTCGTGGTGTTGCGGAGCGCGGTGTCGTTCGCGCGGCGGCGTCACGTCGCCGCGTTCGTCGGCGGGGCCGCGGTCGCGGCGCTCGTCTCCGGCAGCGCCCGGGCGACGCTCGGTACGTCGCTGCCGGCGACGGCGCTCGCGGGGACACTCGCCGTGAGCGCGATGCTGCTGCCGGGAATCTCCGGGAGCCTGATTCTCGTGATCCTCGGACAGTACGAACGGCTGTCGGGCGCGCTGAAGACGTTCCGGGCGACGGCCCTGTCCGTGCTCCAGGGTGGGGATCCGGCGGCGCTCGTCGCCCCGGGGACGACCGTCGTCGTGTTCGTCGCCGGCGCGTTCGTCGGGCTGTTCACCGTCGCGAACGTCGTCAGGCGGGCGCTGGCCCGAGACGAGACGACGACGATGACGTTCCTGATCGGGCTCGTCGTCGGGGCGCTGCGGGCACCGATCGCCGGGACGACGGACGCGCTACGAGAGGCTGGGCGGGCCTGGAGCCCGGAGGTCGCCGCCGTCTTCGTCGGCGGAGCCGTCGTCGGAGCGGCGCTCGTGCTCGTCTTGGACCGGGCCGCCGGCGAGGTCGAACTGGCGTAGTCGCGGCGGGGGACCGTCGGACACTTGTCTCCGTGCGTATCACGACCGGTGTGAGCAGTCAGCGCGACGATCCGGACGGGGAGACGGTCCACGAGGAGGTAGTGCGGGCGAGCGGTCACGAGAACGTCACTGCGGCACACGAGAGTACGTTCGAGGTGACGACGGACGACTGGCTGACGCCCGCGGGTGACTGTATCCTCGCGGTCGAGGCGGACGCCAGTCCGGCGGCGTTCGACCCGGCGTTCGTCGAGGCGTGCCAGACCACGGACGCCCGCATCGAGGCGACTGTCACGGTCGGCGAGCGGACGTGGCAGGCCGTCGGCCGGGGGGACCCGCGACTAACGTTCGACAGCGACCGGAGTCTGGTGTGTCGGACGAGTGACTACGTCGACGACCGGACGGTGATGCTGGAGGCGTCCGGGGCGGCGGCGGATCTGGACCGCGAGGCGGTCGAGGCGCTGTCCGAGGGGGCGGCGCTCACGCTCCGGCTCCGAGTGTCGACGCCGTAGTCGGGTTAGACCGGGAGCGAGAGGTCGAAGAACGTCACGACGAAGGCCACGCCGGCGAGGAAGAAGCCGACGGCGAGAACGACGAGGACGATCACGAACACGGCGAGCACGGGCTTGTCGGCGGCGCCGGAGACGAGTCGGTCCCTGATCCGTGGGCCGGTCGGCACGTCGGTACGGTCGGTCCTCGCGTCGCCGTCGGTGTCGCTCACTGTCGGCCGTGGGTGGGCTGGGGACATAACCCGCACGCTCCGTCTGCCGCCACCGGGTTCGGGTCGTGTCCGGGGCCACACGGCCGGCGTGCCTGGAGGTGACCGAGCCCTGCGGTTCGCCGTCGCCACTGTCAGAGGCGGAGTGAGAGAGACAGCCGTCCCCGTCACGCCTGCCGGGGCGCCACCGGAGCCGGGGCTACGACGGGGTCGTCGGTGGGGACCTCTCCCGTCGAGTAGTGAAAACGAGCGGGGTGCTGGTGTACCCTGTCCGGGACCCGGCGGCGTTCTCGTACGCGTGCGAACGCGGAGAGAGGTGCTCCCGTCACCCCCCTCGCCGGACACGCGTGAGGTGTCTCTGGGCGGCACACGGGAGCTGGCGGCGACGCGTCTGGCCGTGTGAGCAGCGCCTTTCGCAAGGTTTATCAATGTGAGCGCTGTCGGTACTGTTGCAATGGCGACTGGAACCGTTGACTTCTTCAACGACACTGGCGGCTACGGATTCATTTCGACTGAGGACTCGGACGAGGACGTGTTCTTCCACATGGAGGACGTCGGTGGTCCGGACCTCGAGGAAGGCCAGGAAGTCGAGTTCGAGATCGAACAGGCAGAGAAGGGTCCGCGCGCGAAGGACCTCACTCGCCTGTAAGGTCGCTCGATTCGCGGCATCGGGACACAACGACGTTCTCCGTCTCACGACGGAACCGGCTCCTTTCTTGACACCGACGAGCCACAGGTGTGTACGGACTAACACCGCGACGACACGGGGAGTTTATGCGTCGGTGTCGTCGACTGTGGGTACGGTGGCGATGACGAGCAGTTACCCCCGCCGAGCCCCTTCTGACGAGGCCACCACCCGAGCCACCGTTCGATCGAGGTTCACCAGATATCAGTTCGGATAGCTGGATTCGGGGTTTTATATTCTCGAGTAACAACCTCAACCTATGTCACAGCTACTAGAAGATCGGACGGCAGTCGTGACCGGTGCGGCGAGCGGCATCGGCAGGGCAACGGCCCGTCGGTTCGCGGAGGAGGGAGCCGACGTGGTGGTGGCGGACGTGCGCGAGCAGCCACGGTCTGGGGAGACGCCGACGGCCGAACTCGTCCGGGCGGAGACGGACGCCGGGGCGGTCTACTGCGAGTGTGACGTGCGCGAGATCGACGATCTCCGCGCCGCCGTCGAGGCGGCAGACGAGTTCGGCGGCGTCGACACGATGGTGAACAACGCGGGCGTCACTGGTCCCATCGGGCCGTTCCACGAGGCCAGCGTCGAGGCGTACGAACGGGCGCGGTCGATCCTCCTCGACGGCGTGTTCTACGGCTCGAAGGTCGCCGCGACGAAGATGTTGGCCGACGGGACAGAAGGCGTGATCGTCAACGTCGGGAGTGCGCTGAGCGTCGAAGGGTACGCCAATCAGGTTCCGTACGCTGGCATGAAGGGTGGAGTCGAGCAGTTCACCTACAGTATGGCCGCGGACCTCGGGCCGGAGATCCGTGTGAACGCGGTGCTGCCGGGGCTGACGGAGACGGCGATGGCAGAGACCGACGCCGGAATGATCGACAGTTCGGTCGAAGAACAGTTCTGGGCGCACACGCCGCTCGACCGGACCAGCCGGCCAGGAGAGATCGGTGACGCGGCCGTCTTCCTGGCCAGCGATATGGCGAGTTTCGTCTCCGGCGAGTCGTTGCTCGTCGACGGCGGACTGACCAACACCGGCTGGGTACCGAATCGGCGCGAGTGAGCGTCAGGCGGTCTCCCGTTCACCCACGTGAGCCCGCAGCGTGTCCACGTCCTTGTTCCCGGCCCCGGTGTTGAGCAGTACCACCGTATCGTCGTCCCCGAACACCCCCCGCTCGGCGAGTTCGAACGCACCGGAGACGGCGGCCGCACACGTCGCTCCGACCTCGATCCCCTCGCTCCGTGCGACGGTGACGGCGGCGTCTAGGATCGCCCGGTCCGGCGTCGCGACGGCGCCGCCCCCGCTCTCGTCGATGGCGTCCAACAGGAGCGGCGAAGCACCGGGGTCCGGGACTGCGATACCGTTGCAGGCGGTGTCGATCTCTGTGGCTGGCACCGCCTCGTGGCGCGTCGCCCCCGACTCCCAGGCGTCGACCACCGGCGCACACCCCTCTGCCTGCGCGGCGTACAGCGCCGGTCGATCGTCCACGAGCCCGAGGTCGCGGAACTCTCCGACGCCCTTGTGGACGCCGAGTAGTCCGACGCCGCCCCCGGTAGGGTAGACGACGGCGTCCGGGCTCTCGAAGCCGAGCTGTTCGGCGATCTCGTGGCCCATCGTCTTCTTGCCGTCGTGCCGGTACGGTGTCACGAACGTCTTCGTGGAGTACCACTCCTCGTCCGCCGCCGCCGTCGTCTCCCAGTAGGCGTCGCCTGCGTCCGTGATCTCCCCGTCGGCCACCCGGAGGTCGGCGCCGTGGATCTCCGTCATCGCCTTCTGGGTGAAGCCGGCGCGGTCCGGGAGGAACACGTGTGCCGCCAGGTCCGCTCGGGCGGCGTACGCGGCAGCCGCCTGACCGGCGTTGCCGGCGGAGTTGAGCGCGACGCTGTCGGCGCCGTGGCCCGCCGCGGCCGTCACGGCCGCGCTCTGGCCGCGGTCCTTGAACGTCCCCGTCGGGTTGCGTCCCTCGTCTTTCAGGTACACTGCCTCCACCCCCATCTCCTCGGCGAGCGACGGACACGCCAACAACGGGGTCGCCCCCTCGCCCAGTGACACCGCCGTCTCCCGCGGGAACGGGAGCAGTTCCTCGTAGCGCCACATCGAGTCGAACGGCCGCGTCGCCAGTTCTTCGGCCGTGAGTTCTACCCCCGACAGGTCGTAGCTCGGGTCGAGGATCCCGCCGCAGTCGGGACACTGGTGTGTGACGACCGCCGGGTCGTGGTGTTCGTCACAGTCGACACACCGCAGCGTCTCGAACGCCGTCGTCGTCTCGAACGACTGAGAGCCCATGCGGGTCCGCTCGGTCGGCCGGCAGTAACCTCTTTCTGTCCGACGGCGGCCCACTCGCGTTCCACCCGGGGGCTGGGAGCGCCGGGCCAGAGGGTAACAGTCCGCCGCCGCCACCGCCGGGGAGCAACGACGGTGCCGGGGTCGGGGTCGCCGTCGGCGTCGCTCCCGTTGGTGGCTGCTCGCCCGGCTGCTCCGTGTTCGGGGGTGTCGTCGCGGTCGGGGTCGGAGGCTGGGTGGACTGTGGCGTCGCAGTCGCCGTCGGTGTCGCCGTCTCCGGCGGGGCGACCGCCTGGAGGAACGCCGTGTCCGTCCTGGTTGCCCCGTCGTCGTCCGTCACGACGACCCGAACCGCGTGCCGGCCGGTCGTCTGCGGGGTAAACTGCGCCAACGGGCCGGTCGTCGACAGCTGTCGCTCTTGGCCGTCCGGCGGCGTGACCGTCCACTCGTAGTCGACGATCGTCCCGTCCGGGTCCGTCGACCCACCGGCGTCGAGGTACACCGTCGTCCCGACGGTGACGGTCCGGTCTAACCCGGCCTCCGGCCGCGGCGGCTCGTTGGCCGTCGTGCGTGTGTCGGTGCCGAACTGTGCGGCGCCGACCGGCACCGCCAGCAAGAGCAGGGTGACGACCGTCGCGTTCAGCGTCCGTCGTGTCTCCATCGGGGCGTGTGGTCCCGGGATGGTACTTGAAGCTGGGGAGGCTCGGGGGCGGCTCAGGGGGATGCAGCTTCGCGCTCCGTCTCTCCTCTAGTTGCTGCGCCGACCGCGGCGACGGTGACGAGCACCCCGACGATTGCAGCTGCGAGACCCCGAGCGTTCCAGAACCACAGGACACTGATAGCAGAGAGGTTGAGCACAACTGCCGTTAGCGCCAGCCACCGAGTTGCGCCCTGCCGCGTCGTGTCCGCCACGAAGGCCGCGAACGACCCGAGAGCGATTGCCGTCCGAAACGAGCCCTGGGCTTCAGCGTAGACACTCTCTTTGCCGGTGAGATAGAGGAATGCCGGTACTGGCTCTGCTGTACCTGCGAACGGGTCTCCGACGGCAGTATACGCACCGAGGACCACGCACACCACCACACACGCCGAATAGCCGGCGAGGCGTTCAGGTTCACGGACATCAGTATCGATGAGCCGAGCCAGTCTGCTCGGGAGAGATGAACTGTGCCCGTCGGAACGAGACAGGAGTGCTAACAGCCCCACCGTCCCCGTTAGAACAGCACCGAGCCCTGCGAGGGAGAGCAACTGAACCCCGAATCGTAGTTCACCGAGCAGGAAGACGACACCTGTTCCCGACAGTACACCGAGTAGGAGTGTCCGAGTTCGATAGCTAGCGTAGCACACAGAGGCACCGGTCAGGAAGTACCCCAGCGATTGGTAGTAGTACGGCTCCGCCTCATTGACTCCGAGAAGGTACTCGACAGTTGCGAACGTGCCCGCTCCGAGGTATCTGAGGGGTGTAAACCAGCTCACGAGAGCGATAGCGATCAGACCCCCGCCGACGACGATGGCCGGTAGTCGACTGTACTTTCGGACACTAGCCACCTTGTCGGCCGCTGTACTGCTTTTGATCAAACGAGATCACCTGATCTTCGTACGTGTTGTTCCGGAGGTGCCGATTGCGTCCTGCTGGCCGTCCCCGCCGACGAGTGCCGGAGTTCGTCTCGCGTTGCGAGAGTGGAGCCGCCCCCGTGGTCTAGCTGTGTAGAGCGTGATTGATCTTGGCTACGTACTTATATCCAGGTGGTGTGGAACTCAATCCAGAGTAGTTTCGGATCGCCCGTCGAGTACGAGCGCGACGACGATCACGGTGAGTAACGCGCCGACCGTGGCGACTGTCGCGGTCCAGAGGCTCGGGTACCAGAGGAAGGTCACGGCACCCGTGTTGACGACGAGTGCGAGTACCGTGAGCCACCGAATCTCGCGGTATCGCGTGGCGTCAATGACGACGACAACGAATACTACGGCTACAGCAACGGCCCAGAACTGTATCCGTGTTTCAGCCTGCGCCTCCTGTCCACCAACGAGAAACGCAATCCCTGGGGTAGATGCGCTTGTCCCTGGCGAAAGTGTGGGCGTTTCAATTATGAGCACTAAAATGGCAATGCACACAGTCACACCGACGAGGAGCACACACGCAGCTACCGCAACTCGGCCAAGCGTCGTGTTGCCACGAAAGTGAAGTCGATCTCCACCGGTATCTACACCTCTACTGTTGGAGACTTCGTATAGAACCGTAGATAAAAACAGTGGTATAAATAAGGCAAATAAAGTGAAAAACGTTGCTTGTTCGCTTGCACTAAGAGCATACCGCAGTTCAGCGGAAATAATTACACTACCAGATACGGCCAACGTGCGTCGAGAGAGACTATGTCTGACCTGTTGAGTGAATATAACTGCAACTCCTGAAAAGAGTAGAAATAGAGGAGACCAGAAATGCTCCGGCAGGGACTCAGGTTCAAAAAAATACCAGAACTTTGTGACTGTTCTCACGGGTTTTGACAACGTGTAGACGGAGTAGTAGATCGGAACCGTTGCTACAAGGATTGCAGGAAGTGATCTCCAGCCGAGGTTGTTATTCACCCTCACTGTTCCCGTGAGCGTCCATCACCTGGTTTTCACCCGGGTTGTGCAGACCTGTCTGTGCCGGCCAACTTAGATTTGTTGCACATTAGCAACCGCACAGAGTAAACTCAGTCCAGAGTCGCCTCGGTTCGTTCGTCGAGCACGAGCGCAAGCACGATCACGGTGAGCAGTGCGCCCACTGCTGCGACGGTCGCGGTCCAAAATGTATAGTACCAAAAGAACATCATCCCAGCGATGTCGACGGCGAGAGTAATAGCTGTTAGCCACCGCACTTCGCAGTGTCTGACCGCGTCGGCGACGACGGCGACGAACATTACCGCTACAGTAGCAGCCTGGACCGGCACTCGGGCTTCGTAGGCGGCTGCGTCAGAGCCAGTGAGGTACACGACAGCGACTGGTGATCCCGCCAACTTTCCGAGCAGTGGGCTCTCTCCGAGCAACAACACGGACAGGAGTGACCCTGCGACTCCCGCGAAGAGAAGGACACAAGCGACAATTGCTAGAGCTTCGAACAAACTACTCGGCGGAAGTCCGAGGGGCTCCTCGCTTGGGCTCACCTCGCCGTCGAAGACCTCGAAAGAGAGCACAGAGACGAGGTAGAGAGAAACTAGAACAGCGAGTATCTGGACACTCGCGTCGTCGAAGTATCGAAGTTCTGCGGCTGTGAGAACAGTCCCTGTGGCAGCCAGCGTGTACCGGGTGAATCTTCGTCTAGCACTTAGTGAGTAAGAAATAAATATTCCAAATAGCAGTAAGAATAGTATCATCCAGAAAGCATTGCTTCTTGAAGGGTTGCCTAATAAGTAAGTCACAGGCATTCTCCCGAAAGAGGGGAAAGAGAACAGAGAGAGCAGAGCAAACATCACGATGAGTACAGCGACGGCTAAGCCGGGGACAGCTCGTCGGTCTGACCACCAACGGGAGCCGCCCGTCATCCACTGAATGGTTCGCCTCCGTACCAGATGCCGTGTTCGTTGTACATGATTCCGATTGGGTCCTGCTGGCCCTTCTCGCTAGCGAGTGGTGCGCTCCGTCCTGTTGTGCGGGAGTAGTAACGTTCTTACTGATATAGTTATACCGGATAACTTAGTTCTAATTGTGTATTTATAATCAGGCGGGGAAGAGTCACTCTGAATGGGTTTCCGATCGCTCGTCGAGCGCGAGCGCGACGACGATTACGGTGAGCAGTGCGCCCGCTGCTGCGACTGCCGCGGTCCAGAAAGTGTAATACCAGAAGAAGCTCGTTCCACCGATGCTGACGACGAGCGCCACGACTGAGAGCCACTGTAACTCACGGTTTCGGACTGCATCAGCAACGACAGTAACAAACACAAGTGAAACTATTACAGCACGGAACACACTCCGCGCCTCATCGTGGACCTCCTCAGGACCGACAAAATACACGATTCCAATCCGAGATCCCGCCAGGTCACCGAGGAGTGGACTTGCCCCAAACAGCACTGACAAAGCTGATGTAACTACACCTACAGAAAGAAGTATGCAAGAAACAAGAGCTACTAGCTCGAACAAACGCTGGGGTGTCAGTTCAACCACGTCTGTGCTCGTCTCATCTCTCTTGCTTTCGTAGATTTCAAATAGCAGTAATGATAAAAGAAATATTGAAAGTAAAAAAATGATAATCTTTGTAAATGCGTTAATATCGAATCGTAGCTCTGTGACGACGAGTATCCCACCAGCAGTGGCTAATGCGTAGCGCGGGATTTGACGTTCAATTT